>DATAVZ010000048.1:0-32970 GCA_036267475.1 Occallatibacter sp. | reverse complement strand
TACCGTGCGTAGCTTCGAAAACCGCATAGCCGTCGCCGATATTGGCGCCGGGCGCGATGCCCAGGCCGCCAACCTGCGCAGCGGCTGCATCGGAGATGTAGTCGCCGTTGAGGTTGGTGGTGGCCAGAATGCTGTAGTCCGCGGGCCGGATGATGATCTGCTGGAAGATCGAGTCGGCAATGCGGTCGTTGATCAGCACCTTCGCCTTCCACGCGCCGTTGCCGTGAGACTTGCCGATGGAGTCGATCACACCCTTCACTTCGGCAAACAGTTCGTCACGGAAGCTCTGCGGCGCGAACTCCAGGCCCGGTTCGATGAGCGCCGCATTCTGTTCCACCGTAATGCCGGGGTTGGCTTCGACGTTGCCGAGAATCCAGCCTTCGCGTTCGGTCACGGTCTGGTCGCGGAATTCCTGCGTGGCCACCTCGTAGCCCCACTCGCGGAACGCGCCTTCGGTAAACTTCTGGATGTTGCCCTTGTGAACCAGGGTGACGGTTTTGCGGCCGGTCTCGAGCGCGTGGCGGATGGCGTAGCGCACCAGCCGCTTGGTGCCGAAGATGGAGATCGGCTTGATGCCGACGCCCGAGTCGGAGCGGATCTTTTTCTTGCTGTCTTTCAGCAGGTCGTCGTTGATGAACCCGATGAGCCGGCCCACTTCGGAGCTGCCCTGCCTGAACTCCACTCCCGAATACACGTCCTCGGTGTTCTCGCGGAAGATCACGATGTCCACCTTCTCGGGATGCTTCACCGGGCTGGGAACGCCCTGGTAGTAGCGCACCGGACGCACGCAGGCGTAGAGGTCGAGCAGTTGGCGCAGGGCCACGTTCAGCGAGCGGATGCCGCCGCCGACCGGCGTGGTGAGCGGTCCCTTGATGGAGACGCGCAGATCGCGCGCCGCGGAGACCGAGTCGTCTGGGAGCCAGGTGTTGAACTGCTGGTAAGCCTTTTCGCCAGCGAAGATCTCGAACCAGCGGATGGAGCGCTTGCCGCCGTAAGCTTTTACGACGGCCGCGTCAAAAACCCGCTGCGCGGCCTTCCAGATGTCGCGGCCCGTGCCGTCGCCTTCAATGTAGGGAATGATCGGATTGTCGGGCACGGCAAATTGCCCGTCTTTATACTCAATCGGCTGGCCATTCCTGGGCAGTTCAAGGCCGTTGTAGGTATTTTGCATGATCTTTGCGGTAACCCCTTCTGGACACAATCAAGTTAGAGGCTAACATCCGCAATTTGGGGGTGGCAATGCCGCGGCCCGCGGGCAACTTGCCATCTGGTATGACTTTGCAGCGGCGTGCAACGAGGCGGAACTCCGTGTCGGGCTACTTGCCATCCGTCAGGCTGTCGGTGTCGAACTTCGGAATGCCGAAGTGTCCGCGCAGATGAAAGATGTCCACCGGGTTCAGATTCCCGGCGATGGTCACCAGCGTGACGCTCTTTGGGGTCTCGGCCAGAACCACGGCGCCGCGCACCGTGGCGCCATCCAGCACCACCCACACGTCGGTGGTGCCGTTGTGCACCGGGCCGCCGGAGTTGGTGGTGCTCACCAGATGCTTCCATCCGCGCAGATGGTAGGCTTCGCGGATGGACTCGACCGCCGCCGGATCAATCATGCCGGGGTCGGCGAAACGCAGCGTATGCACGCTCACGCCGTCGAGCTTGGCAATCGACTGGCGGGCGTCGTTGTCGGAATCCGGCAGCAGGGAAGAGGCCGCGGCCAGCAGGGTGCGATCCAGCGTAAAGCTTGACTTCATGGCCGCCTGCGCGCTCAGTGCGGCCAGCGCCGGAGGCGTCCACTCGAGCGGCACCGGTCCGCTGTCGGGCGTAGCGGCGACCGCCGGCGGCGGACCGTCCGCAGACGATTGAGCCAGCGCACAGGCGCACGTAATGCCTGCGCCCAGGACGGTGATTCCGGTCAAACGCAGCCAGTTCATGTCTTAATAAACGCGGAAGCCGCGGGAAAGTTGCAGGGAATTCATACCGCCGCGCCGCCGTCCCCGCCGGCGGCAAACCGGATGCGGACCGGCATGCAACTGCCGCGGAGCGCAGCGCGTAATGTTTTCACGTGAATCGCGGATGAAATTGCGTCCCAAAATCCGTTCCAGCCCGGCCAGATGCGATAAACTCACACGGGAACGTCTGGAAATCCGCCATCTTCACAACCCACGGAGGGTACATAGAAATTGGGAAAAAGCATGGTCCCGAAGAAGCTCTTCTTCACCAAGGGAGTAGGCAAACACAAGGAGCGGCTGACCTCCTTTGAACTGGCCCTGCGGGATGCGGGCATCGCCTCGCAGAACCTGGTGCGTGTGTCATCCATCTTTCCGCCGCGCTGCAAGGTGATCTCACGCAAAGAAGGCCTGACCTATCTGCACCACGGCGAGGTGGTTTTCGCCGTGATTGCGGAGAACTCCACCCGCGAGGCGCACCGCCTGGTGGTTGCGAGCATCGGCGTGGCCATTCCCGCTGATCGCGACACCTATGGCTACCTGAGCGAGCACCACAGTTTCGGCGAGACCGAAGAGCAGGCCGGCGAGTATGCCGAAGAGCTGGCCGCCGAGATGCTGGCCACTACACTCGACGTCGACTTCGATCCCGACAAGAGCTGGGACGAGAAGAAAGAGATCTACCGCATCTCCAACAAGATTGTCCGCACCAGCAATATCACGCAGTCGGCCGTGGGCGACAAGCGCGGGCTATGGACCACCACGATCGCAGCCGCGGTGCTGATCCTCGAAGAATAGCAACTGCATTCCGGCAATCATGCGGAGCCAATCCTGCACAAGCGGGGTTGGCTTTGCAGTCTGGACCGTGGAACTATGTCGAAAGCACGCAAATACAACGTGGGCCTGGTTCAAATGAGCATGGGCCCCGACCCCGAGGTCAACTTTGCCGCCGCGGTGCGCCACATTCGCGAGGCCGCCCAGCTCGGCGCGCAGATCGTCTGCCTGCCCGAGCTGTTTCGCGCGCAGTACTTCTGCCAGCGCGAAGACCTGAGCCTCTTCGATCTTGCCGAGCCCATCCCTGGGCCATCCACGGAAAAGCTCGCGGAAGTGGCGCGACAGAGTGGTGTTGCCATCGTCGCATCGCTCTTCGAACGGCGCGCGCCAGGGCTCTATCACAACACCGCGGTCACCATCGACGCCGGAGGCCGCACGGCGGGTATCTACCGCAAGATGCACATCCCAGACGATCCGCTTTACTACGAAAAGTATTACTTCACGCCCGGCGATCTGGGCTTTCAGGCCGTCGACGTGCACGCGGGCCGCATCGGCACGCTGGTCTGCTGGGATCAGTGGTATCCCGAGGGCGCGCGGCTCACCGCGCTCAAGGGCGCGGAGGTGCTGTTCTATCCCACCGCCATCGGCTGGCACCCGGCAGAAAAGGATGAGTTCGGCGCTGCGCAGTACGACGCGTGGCAGACCATCCAGCGCGCACACGCCATCGCCAACGGCGTCTACGTGGCCGGCGTAAACCGCGTGGGTCACGAGAACGGCGACGTGCTGGGCAATCGCGTGGCTGGGCCGGGCCTGGAGTTCTGGGGCGGCAGTTTCCTCGCCGATCCTTTCGGCCGCATAGTCGCCAAAGCCTCGCACGATGCGGAAGAAGTGCTGCTGGGCGAGATCGATCTCGGGTTGATTGAAGAAACCCGCCGCAACTGGCCGTTTTTGCGCGACCGCCGCATCGATGCCTATGCGCCCATTACACGCCGGTTTCTGGATCAGGAGAGCGGGGAAGAGAAATAGCAATGGCCGCTTCTTCGCCCCATCGTTTGCCGCGGGAGCTGGGCTTTCGCATGCCCGCCGAATGGGAGCCGCACCAGGCCACCTGGCTGGCCTGGCCGCATAATCCCGAGGACTGGCCGGGCAAGTTTCAGTCCATCCCCTGGATCTATGCCGAGATCGTGCGTCTGCTCGCCGGGCGTGAGCGCGTCGAGCTCATCGTCGAGGATGCCAACTGCGAGCGGCGGGTGCGCGGCATTCTGCGGCGGGCCGGCGCGAACCTCGACCAGGTGCGCTTCCATTTGTGGACGACCGATCGCGGCTGGACCCGCGACTCTGGCCCGATCTTTGTGCGGGACGCAGGCGGCCAGATCTCCATCACCAACTGGCAGTTCAACGCCTGGGCCAAATATCCGGACTGGCATCTCGATGACCAGCTTCCAGGCCGCGTGAGCCAATTGCTTGGCTTTGCCGAGTGGCAACCATCGGTCCAAAACCAAAACGGTGCGAAGCACCGCATCGTGCTTGAAGGCGGCTCCATCGACGTAAATGGCGCGGGCGCCATGCTCACCACCGAGGAGTGTCTGCTGAGCGATGTGCAGCAGCGCAACCCCGGCGTGAGCCGCGATCAAATCGAGCAGGCCTTCTGCGACTATCTCGGCGTCCATCAGGTCATCTGGCTCAACCGCGGCATTGCCGGAGACGACACCCACGGCCACGTGGACGACGTCACGCGCTTTGTCGCGCCGGATATGATCGTCACCGCCGTCGAGCCCGACAGCAGCGACCCTAACCACGCGCCGCTGGCCGAAAATCTCGCCCGGCTCAAGTCCGCGCGCATGCCGGATGGCAGGCAGTTCACGCTCGTCGAGCTGCCGATGCCGCGCCCGGTCGTCTTTCGCGGTCAGCGGCTGCCGGCCAGTTATGCCAACTTCTACATCGCCAACGGCCTCGTGCTGGTGCCCACCTTCCACGATCCCAGCGACCGCTTCGCGCTCAACATTCTGGCCGAAGTTTTTCCGGACCGCGAAGTGATCGGCATCCATTGCGTCGATCTCATCTGGGGACTGGGCGCGCTGCACTGCATGACCCAGCAGCAGCCCGCCAGAGTTCCCGCGAACAGGTCTTCGCCGGTGGGGTGTTCGGCGTTACCATCGGAAGCATGATCCCAGTCCTGATGCCCAATTCTGATGACTGACCATCAAGCCATGGAGGCCGCGCTGGCCGAGGCGCGCCTTGCCGCCGAAGCCGGCGAAGTGCCCATCGGCGCAGTGGTGGTGCGCGAGGGCGCAATCGTGGCCAGCGGCCAGAACCGCGTTCTGCGTAATGTCGATCCCACCGCCCACGCCGAGATCGTGGCTCTGCGCGCCGCGGCCCAGACGTTTGGCAACTATCGCCTTACCGGCTGCACGCTTTACGTCACGCTGGAGCCCTGCGCCATGTGCGCCGGCGCCATGATTCACGCGCGGATCGACAAGCTGGTCTTTGCTGCTACCGACCCCAAGGCCGGCGCCTGCGGCTCGGTGCTCTCCGTGTTGAACCACCCGAAACTGAACCACCAGATGTGGGCCGACCGCGGCATCCTTGCCGAAGAATCGGCCGAGTTGCTGCGGACCTTCTTCCGCGAGCGCAGGTAGCCTCAGCTCCGCTTCAGTTTTTTGATCCGCTCCGCTTCCTGCGGCCACCTGGCAATCAACTCCTCCGCGCCGGCATTGCGGTAATCGGCAAAATCGAACCCCGGAGTAACTGTGCAGCCCAGCAGCGCCATCTTGCCGTCGCCCAGTAGCCGCGCGCCCTGCCACACTCCGGCTGGGACCACCAGTTGCACATGCTGCCCAGCCTCTAAATCCGGTCCAAGTGTAAAAACGGCAGAGCCGCCGTCGGAGTAAAGCTGCAGCATCTCCACCGGGTCCCCGAGATAGAAGTGAAATATCTCGTCCGAGGCCAGCACGTGCATCTCGGAGAAGGCGCCCGGTTCCAGCAGGTAGTAGATTGCCGTCCCATGCGCGCGCTCGCCGCGGTCGAGAGACACCGTGCCGGGCGAGGTGTAGGTGCGGCGATAAAAGCCGCCCTCTACCGGGTGCGGTTCCAGCCGGAGCCGCTTTCTGATGTCGTTTGCATTTATGGTCACCGATGATAGCAGTGGAATATCTGTAAAATGGGATCATGGATGTACAGGTTTACACGGCGTCGTGGTGCCGCGACTGCCGGGCCGCCAAGCAGTTTCTTGAGGCGCACGGCATCGCCTACACCGAGATCGACGTGGATCGGGATCCCGCTGCCTCCGAGGAAGTTTTCCGCCGCGTGGGCAAGCGCGCCATCCCGCAGATGGTGATTGACGGCGAATGGTTCCAGCCCTACCGGCCGGGCCGTGGCCTGCTCTTCGACGAGCTGCGCCAGCGCCTGCAGATTCCTCACCCCTGAACCTGCTTCCCACTTACAATCGAGAGTTGACTGAGGCTCACGAGGAGTTCTCCATTGATCGAACGCTACACGCGCGCGGCCATGGGCCGCATCTGGACTGAAGAAAACAAATACCGTTGCTGGCTGCAGGTGGAGTCGGCCGCAAGCACCGTGCTGGCTGAAGACGGCGTTATTCCCGCTGCCGCCGCCGAAGCCATTGCCACCAGGGCCAGTGTCTCCGCCGCGCGCGTTGCGGAGATTGAAGCCGAGGTAAAGCATGACGTAATCGCCTTTACCACCGCGGTTGCCGAATCGCTCAAGGGCCAGGGCCTCGATGCCGAATCCCGCTGGCTGCACTACGGCCTCACCTCAAACGACATTGTGGATACGGCGCAGGCCCTGCAGGTGAAAGAGGCCTCGGCGCTCATCCGCGCTGGAATCGGTTCGCTGATGGCCGTGCTCCGCCGCCGCGCGCTCGAGTTCAAACACACGCCCACCATTGGCCGCACCCACGGCATCCACGCCGAGCCGACCACCTTTGGCCTCAAGCTGCTCAACTGGTGTGCGGAGATGGAGCGCAACGCGGTGCGCTTCGAGTCCGCGGCTGAGGACATGCGCGTGGGCAAGCTTTCCGGCGCCGTAGGAACCTTTGGACATCTCAAGCCGGAACATGAAGAGCGCATCTGCGCCGCCCTCGGGCTAAAGCCCGCGCCGGTGGCCACGCAGGTCATCCAGCGCGACCGTCACGCGGCCTATATCGCCACACTGGCCATCATTGGCGGCACGCTCGATAAGATCGCCGTCGAGGTCCGCCATCTGCAGCGGACCGAGGTCCGCGAGGCGCAGGAGTACTTCAGCGAAAAGCAGAAGGGCTCGTCGGCCATGCCGCACAAGAAGAATCCAATCACGTCCGAGCAGATCAGCGGCCTGGCGCGCGTGCTTCGCGGCAATGCGCAGGCCGCCATGGAGAACATTGCGCTTTGGCATGAGCGCGACATCTCCCATTCGTCGGTCGAGCGCGTCATTTTCCCAGACTCGACAATTCTGGCCGATTATCTGCTGGCCAAAACCGCCGACCTCATCGACCGCCTGCTCGTCTATCCCGAGCGGATGAAGCGAAACCTGGAATCGACCGGCGGCCTGATCTTCTCCGGTCAACTGCTGCTCGACCTAGCCGAGGCCGGCATGCTGCGCGAAGACGCGTACCGGCTGGTGCAATCCCATGCCATGCGAGCGTGGAAGGAAGAGCTGAACTTCCGCGAGGAGGTTGCGCGCGATCCGGCCATCACCGCGCTGCTCAGCGAAGAAAAGCTGGCTCGCACCTTCGACTACACGCGCCAGCTCGGCAATGTGGATGCGATTTTCAAGCGGGTATTAGGGGAATAGTTGCAGAATTGGACTGTAGTGTGGAACTGCAGCCCGGACATCGCGGCTGAACGCGGATTTTGCAGCGAGCCATCGATGGATTCGCTTTAACGGGTTCTGAGAGACACGAATGGATCGACTGAACTTGACCCTCGCCATCACCGGCGCATCCGGCGCAATCCTCGCGCAGCAGATGCTGCGTGCGCTTGAGTCCGACGCCCGCGTAGACCGCGTTCACTTTGTCGCCTCTGAAAATTCGTTGCGCGTGCTGGCCGAGGAGTTGGGTCTGAGCGGCCGCAAGGATCTGGTCGAAAAGCTGCTCGGTGCAGCGTCCTCAAAGACCGTGCAGCACGCCGACGCCGACATCGGTGCGGCCATCGCCAGCGGCAGCCATCCTTCCAGCGGCATGATCGTGCTGCCGTGCTCCATGGGAACGTTGGCCGCCATCGCCAACGGCCTGGCCAACTCGCTCATCGCCCGCGCCGCCGACGTTACGCTCAAGGAGAGCCGTCCGCTCGTTCTATGCGTGCGCGAGACACCCTTCAACCGCATTCACCTGCGCAACATGACGCTGGCCGCTGAGGCCGGCGCAACCATCTTTCCCGTCATCCCCGCCTTCTACAACCGCCCCGTCGACTCCACGGAGATGGCGCGGCAGTTCGTCTTTCGCGTGCTGGCGCACATCGGTCTGCCGCAGCCCGGCGCGTTTGTATGGAAGCAGGAGGAGTGAAGTGTCTTGCGACCGCCCGTCGTCATCGGGACTTCGGCTATCGGAACCCCGGCTTGACATGAACCATTTGACAGCCGCACGCGGCCACGTCGATACTGACCTGTATGCCATTGTCAAGGGAATGCGGAATTGCGGTCATGGCCATGTGTATGCCATGCGGACCCTTCCGTGTGACTCTTGGGCGGCGAATGCGATAACAACGCAACCGGTCAACAGAGTTTGAAGTCCAGCGGCCCGGGTCCTCCACTGAGGGCGCGGGCCGTTTTTTGATTCCTGAATCAGGCCGCGACTTCTCCGCCGTCGTATCCGCCAATCTTTTGAACTTTGAAGGAGATCATCATGTCCGAAGCGAATCAGCAGCAGCTTGGCACGCTGGCCGTGCATGCCGGGCAATCGCCCGATCCGGCCACCGGCTCGCGTGCAGTGCCGATCTACCAGACCACGTCCTACGTCTTCCAGGACGCCGACCACGCCGGCCGGCTCTTTGCGCTGCAGGAGTTCGGCAACATCTACACGCGCATCATGAACCCCACCACCGACGTGCTGGAAAAGCGCGTAGCTGCCCTTGAAGGCGGTGTAGCGGGGCTGGCCACGGCTTCAGGCCAGGCGGCCGAAACGCTGGTGATCACCACGCTGGCCGCGGCGGGCGACGAGATCGTCTCCACCACCTCGCTCTACGGCGGCACCTACAATCTCTTCCACTACACGCTGCCCAGATTGGGCATCACGGTGAGATTTGTCGATGCGGATGATTTCGACGGCCTGCGCGCGGCCATCAACGAGAAGACCCGCGCCGTCTACACCGAGACGCTCGGCAATCCCAAGCTCGATATAGCCGACGTCGCCCAACTGGCCGAAATTGCGCACCAGAACAAGCTGCCGCTGGTCATCGATAACACCTGCGCCTCGCCGGCGCTGGTGCGGCCCATCGAGTGGGGCGCGGACATCGTCGTCAACTCGGCCACCAAGTTTCTCGGCGGCCACGGCACCTCCATCGGCGGCGTGATTGTCGATGCCGGCAAGTTCGACTGGGCTGCATCGGGCCGCTTCAAGGAATTCACCGAGCCCGATCCCTCGTATCACGGCCTTTCGTACACGCAGGCCTTCGGACCGCTGGCATTCATTCTCAAAGCGCGGGTCCAGGGGCTGCGCGACACCGGCGCCGCGCTCTCGCCCTTCAACGCATTTCTGATCCTGCAGGGCGTGGAAACGCTGCACCTGCGCATGGAGCGCCATTCGCAGAATGCGCTGGCGGTCGCCCGGCACCTGGCGCAGCATCCCGGCGTCGAGTGGGTCAACTATCCCGGACTCGATTCCAGCCCCTACTACGCGCGGGCGCTGAAGTATCTGCCCGCGGGGCAGGGCGCGCTGATCACTTTCGGCATCAAGGCTGGAACATCAACCGGCGGCTACGAGGCAGGCAAAAAGTTCATTGATACCCTCAAGCTGTTCTCGTTGCTGGCCAACATCGGCGATGCCAAATCGCTGGTGATTCATCCTGCCTCGACCACCCACCAGCAGCTTTCGGTGGAAGAGCAGGCCAGCACCGGCGTTACGCCCGAACTGGTGCGCCTATCGGTGGGCATCGAGGATATCCGCGACATCCTGGCGGATATCGACCAGGCAATCGAAATCGCCAACGGCCACGCTGCCGCAACCCCGGCCCTTGCGGCAAAATAAAGAAGAGCAATGACTGATACTCACAACCGGAGCGGCGCCTCGCCGCCTGCTTCCAAAACACTGGCGCCCACCTATGAAGGCGACTTTGTGCTCGGCGAGCCATTGCCGCTCGAGTGCGGGGCGTCGCTGGACTGTCCCACGCTGCATTATGCCGTCTACGGCCGGCTGAATGCGGCGCGGGACAACGCCGTTCTGGTTTGCCACGCCTTGTCCGGTTCGGCGCTGGTGGGCTCGTGGTGGCCTGAAATCTTTGCTCCCGGCGCGGTTCTTTCGCTGGAGCACGATTTCGTCATCTGCATCAACATGCTTGGCTCCTGTTACGGCTCTACCGGGCCGGCATCCATGAATCCGCAGACAGGCCAGAGCTACGGCCCGGACTTTCCTCTCGTTTCCATCCGCGACAATGTGCGCGCCCAGGCGCGGCTGCTCGACTCACTCGGCATCCGCCGGCTGCGGCTGGTTCTGGGCGGCTCCATCGGCGGCATGCAGGCCATCGAGTGGACCATCCAGCATCCCGAGCGCGTGCAGCGCGCGCTGGTCATAGGCGTGGCTCCGCTCGGGGCTATGGGGCTTGCGCTCAATCACTTGCAGCGCCAGGCCATTCAGCGGGATCCGGAGTGGGAGAGCGGCCGCTATCTGCCGCAGAAGCCGCCGCGCAATGGGCTGGCCCTGGCCCGCCAGATTGCCATGATCAGTTACAAATCGCCGCCGCTGCTTGAGGAGCGCTTTGGGCGCAGGCCCAACCGCAACGGCGAAGACCCCTGGCAGACGGACAACCACGGCAGCGGCCTCATCGGCGGACGGTTTGACATTGCCGGCTATCTCGATCACCAGGGGCTGCGCTTCATCGACCGATTCGATGCCAATGCCTACCTGGCCATTCTGCGCGCCATGGACACCTGGGATCCGCTGCGCGGGTACGCCTCGCCGGCCGAAGCCTACGGCCGCATTCGCTCACGGGTGAGCTTTGTGGGCATCAGTTCGGACTGGCTTTTTCCCGCCGACACCGTGCGCCGTTTTGCCGAGGAGATTCGCGTCGTCGGCGCCTGCGTCGATTATCGTGAGATGAACAGCGATCACGGGCACGACGCCTTTCTGGCCGAGCAGGCGGAGCTGGTGAGGCTACTGCAGTGACGGAATTGCTTGGGCAGCGTCTCATTTTGCGGTGCGTGAGATTGCCTCTCACGGAGCGGTTTTCCCGTGTTACCTTGCTTGTCAGGGGGAGATTGGCTTTCTATAATCCTTCCAACAATGCGGCAAGGTCGTGGTATGGTTATAACCGTTGTCGCGGCAGTGATCCGCCAGTTAGAGCGGTTGTAGGGTTTAACCAGCGGCTTAATCCAGAAATTCGTAATCCAGAAGTTCGTAATTATTGATCTCCATTTCGGCAATTTCCAGGAGCACTGAATGAAGAAGTTAGTCTTTGCATCTGCGATGGCATTGGCAGCCATGAGCCTTGTATCTGCACCGAAGTTACGCGCCCAGGCCAACTCTGGCCAGATCAGCCTTCCGCCAGAACAGTTCAATGACTATCAAAGCGCCATTACCCAGACCGATCCGACCACCAAGGCAACCGACTTGGAGAATTTCTTGCAGAAGTATCCGCAGACGCCGGTCAAGAACACCGTCCTCGACCAGTTGATGACCGCCTATCAGCAGGCGAACCAGCCGGACAAGGCGCTCGGCGCCGCCAACCGCCTATTGCAGGTGGAACCGAACAACATGAAGGCGATCTTTCTTTCGGTCTTCCTGGACGTGTCAGCCTGCAAGAAGGACGTGGACCCCAAGACGGGCAATCTGACCGATGCTCAGCCCTGCGACAACGCGGCCGCCATGGCGGATAAGGGCCTGAAGGCTACCAAGCCGGCGGATATGGACGACGCCGACTGGAGCAAGATGACCGGCGCCACCTATCCGACCTTCGATTCGGCCATCGCCCTGGACGATGTGCTCTCGAAGAAGGACTACGCCGCCGCGGTGGACGAATATACCAAGGAGTTGATGCTCTATCCCGCCGACGCGACCAAGTCCGGCGCGGCGGTCGGAGACACGCTGAACCTGGCCGAGGCACTCACCAAGCCCAGCGACAAAAGGGATCTGATCAAGGCCATCTGGTTCTATGCGCGGGCCTGGAACTTTGTGCCCGCCGCTTACAAGAGCCAGGTCGAAGAGAAGCTCGACTACTGGTACAAGCGCTACCACGGTACGCTCGACGGCGCCGATGCCATCAAGTCGCAGTTGACTGCGATTAAGCAGCAGGCCGCTGCTTCTCTATTCCCACCCGCTACCTTTACCATCAAGCCCGCTCCCACGCCCAAGGACATCGTCGATAACGTCATCGCCACCACTCCTGACCTCACCAAGCTCAACCTCGAGGACAAGGAGTTCATCCTGGCCAATGGCTCGACTGACGCGCAGGCCAAGCTCTGGGCGGTGCTGAAAGGTCAGCTCACCCCGGTCCCGGGCATCGTGATCGCCGATCAGGCCACCACTTTGAAGATCTCGGTCACCACCACCCGGGAAGTCAAGCCGAAGGACTATCTGGTCAAGCTGACCACCCCGGCCGATTGCGACAAGGTTCCTCCGCCGCCTTCTGACTTGCACGTGAAGGATGCGCAGGCCTACATTCTCGCCAACGGCGTCAAGGCCGACACCGATGCGATGGGCGACGCGCTTACTGAAACGCCCGCGCACATCCGCAAGATCGCGATCGAACCCTCCATTACGACCATCAACGTGGCCGTAACCCAGGATGCCAAGGACAACAAGTCCGCCGACTTTATCGTCAACCTGAAGGAGCCGGCTTCCTGCAAGGATGCTCCCGAGGTTGGCCAGGAGCTCAAGCTGCAGCCTGCGCTGGAGCTGGATGCCACCTACGACTCGTACACGCCGGTTCCGGCCGCCAACGGCAGAGAGGCGACGGCTCAGATTACCCTGACCGGCGGCTTCCTGCAGCAGGAACAGAAGGCTGCTCCTGTACACCACAGGCCGGCTGCGGGTCACCACGCCACCAGGCACTAAACCAGGCAGTGTTTTCAAGGAAATGCCCAGGGCAGTCCGCTTCGGCGGGCTGCCCTTTTTTCTTCTCCCGCGCCGGCCCTCTATCTCCGGGTCTGCTCGATCCTGTGGTGATAGGCTAAAGGCAGGATGGCGCGTTTACGAATCATTGTGGCCGGGCTGGCGTTGGGTGCAGGTGGCATCTTGATGCCTGCGCAGCAGGTGGTCAGCGTTCCTGATCCGCCCACTGCCAAGCCGGTGCCGCAGTGGATTGTGCCCACGCCGTTTCCACCGGACGCCGGACCGCTCGAAATCGCGCGCTCCATTCAATTGCGCTCTGCCGATGCCATGAGCGAGCAGGATCGCCTGATCGAGGCCGACGCTGAGTCTTCCATCGCCGAGCGAGCCGGCTACAACGACATCGCTTTCAACCAGGGCAAGTGGAGCTACGACCAACTGGTCTGCCCCGCGCTGCCCAATCACCTGTTCCTGCGGTTCACCCGCAACAACGGCGCCGGTGACGTGAGCCTCTTCTCGGCCTCTATCCCGCGCAATGGCGAAGGGCACGTGCGGATCATTCCCATCGAACGGCGCAGCTACTCGCTGTTTTCGCCGGCGCCGATTAACGCGCTCACCATCTCCGCCTTCAATCGCATCCGCGCGGAAGAAAAGTCCTCCGGCGCCACGCCCGGCTGGCTGGGCACCGCGCTGTGCTACGCCGCGCTCGCCGGAGCCAATCCCGTGGCGGCGCGAATGGACACAATGGATGGGTCCAGGAAATATCCTCAGGCTTCCCCACCCATTTTGGAGGTCACCTTGCAGGGCGGCGCGGTCATCCGCTTTACCGACATGTCCGCCAAACCGCGTCCGATGGTCTGGAGCCTCATCTTCAACAGCAACGGCCGGCTGCTCAAAGCCACCCACGGCCCAGCTGGCATCTTGCCCGAGCGGGCCGTTTTGCCTTCGACCGCGGAGCAGACAGCGCGGCCCATTCCGCCGTTCCAATAGGCCGCCACGTAGAGCGGAATGCAGGCCGCCACGCGCCGAGTGGCCGCTGAGGCTGGGTCTTATTCGCCCAGCATGATGCGCTCAATGCGCAGCGCGCGACCCGTTTGCGGGTCGCACTCGATCAGAGCCGCGCACATCTTCGGATTCCCCTTCGCAGCCTCGAACTTGCCTGGCATGCCGGTACGAAAACGATGCAGCACCATGTCTTTTTCCACGCCGATCACGCTGTCATACGGGCCGCTCATGCCCACATCGGTCTGGTAGGCGGTGCCGCCCGGCAGCACCCGCTCGTCGGCGGTGGGAATGTGCGTATGCGTGCCCAGCACGGCGGTCACACGCCCGTCGAGATGCCATCCCATGGCGACCTTCTCGCTCGTCGCCTCGGCGTGGAAGTCGACCAGGATGACCCTGGCTTTGATCTGCCCGAGCAGCTCGTTAGCGGCATGGAAGGGATCGTTGGTGCCGTTCATGAATACGCGACCCATCAGGTTGATAACCGCAAACTCCACACCGCCGCCTGTGACGCCTTCGAAGACTCCATAGCCCGGTAAACCGGCCTGCAGATTGGCTGGCCGCAGCACGCGGCGCGGCCGTTCCTGGCTGTCAGGCGCGGCCGAGTTCATGTAGTCGATCAGGTCGCGCTTGTCCCACACGTGGTTGCCGGTGGTGAGCACGTCCGCGCCCAGGTCGAAGATTTCTTCGGCAAGCTGCGGAGTGAGGCCAAAGCCCCCGGCCGCATTTTCCGCGTTGATGACGGTAAGATCCACGGCGTGGGCCTCGCGCACGTGGCCTATGTGCTCGCGCACGATGCGGCGCCCCGCGCTGCCAAAGATATCGCCGACAAAGAGGATGTTCAAACAAGGCTCCCAGCAGAATTTGCGTTGTTAGCGGAGTTAGCGGCGCTAGTACTGCGACCGCGAATATTTGTAGTCTCCCAGGTCTCAAAAGCGAGACCTGGGGCACCCAAAATGGATGTCGCCATTACCGAATCATGCGGTCATGGCGCTAGCTCTCGGCCTTCTGATCTCTGTTCTCTGATCCCTGTTCCCTGTTCCGCATCAGTGGAAACAGAATCACGTCTCGAATCGACCGCGAGCCGGTCAGCAGCATCACCAGCCGGTCGATGCCGATACCTTCGCCGCCCGTCGGCGGCAGTCCGTAGGCCAGCGCGCGCACGTAATCTTCATCCATCTGGTGGGCCTCTTCGTCGCCGCGCTCGCGCTCCGCAAGCTGCCCGGCAAAGCGCTTATGCTGCTCGACCGGATCGTTCAGCTCGCTGAAGGCGTTGCCCAGTTCGAAGCCGCCGGCGAAAAACTCGAACCGCTCCACATGCGCCGGATCGTCCGGCTTGGCCTTGGACAGCGGAGAAACCTCGGTGGGATAGTCGTAGATGATCGTTGGCTGGATGAGGTTGGGTTCAACCAAAAGCTCGAACAGTTGATAAAGGAGCTTGCCCGACGTCAGACCTGCTTCTTGATCCTCCAGCAGGCTAGTTATGCCCAGTTCTTGAATGGCAAGCTGTTTGCCCGGTTCATGATGTGCTTTCCATTCCGCTTGTTCTTGCGGCGTGGCTATGAGAAGAGCGACGGTTACGGGAATTTCGGGACGCCCTACACGCGACCTAATTGCATCAACTGCAGCATCCTCCCGTTCTTGGACAGGTCTGGCAGATTCCTCGTAATAGCGACGCAGAGCTTGCAAATGCAGCTTGATGGTTTCTATAGTCCCGAAGTCGGATTCTCCGGGCTTGGAATTAGGGCCGTCCGGCCAATAATTTCTAACCGCCTCGCGCATCGTCAGCCGCTGCCACTTGCCAAGATCGATCTCCACGCCGTTGAACGTAATGGCCGTCGTCCCATTCACTTCCTTCGCCACAAACGCGATCAGCTCTTCGGTCAAATCCATCAGGTCCCAGTAGTTGGCATAGGCCTGATAAAATTCGAGCATGGTGAACTCGGGATTGTGCTGCGTGCTCACGCCCTCGTTGCGGAAGTTGCGGTTGATTTCATACACGCGGTCCAGTCCGCCTACCACCAGTCGCTTCAGATAAAGCTCGGGCGCAATGCGCAGATACAAATCCTGGTCGAGCGCGTTGTGATGCGTCTTGAAGGGACGCGCTGCGGCGCCGCCGGCAATCTGCTGCATCATCGGCGTCTCAACTTCCAGATAGCCGCGCGTGTCAAAAAAACTGCGGATAGCCTTGAGCGCTCGGGCACGCTTCACGAAGACTTCGCGGCTTTCCAGGTTGGTGAACAGATCCACGTAGCGTTGACGATAGCGCAGCTCCACATCCGACAGGCCGTGATACTTCTCCGGAAGCGAAAGCATGGCCTTGGCCAGAAACGTCAGCTTCTCCACATGCACGGTCAGCTCGCCGGTGCGGGTGCGGAACAGATAGCCGCTCACGCCGATGTGATCGCCCAGATCGAGCAGCTTGTAGAGCGCAAAGCCCGCTTCGCCCACCGCATCCAGCCGGACATAAATCTGCAGCCGCTCGCCTTCCTGCTGGAGAGTGGCAAAGCCCGCTTTGCCCTGTGCGCGGATAGCCATGATGCGTCCCGCCACCGAGACGTGGACGCGCGTCGCTTCCAGCTCTTCGGCAGTCGCCTGGCCATATTGCGCCCGCACCGCGGCCACGCTCGCCGCGGATTCGCCCTGCGCGGCCGGAAAGCGGTTGGGATAGGCCGCCTGGCCCAGTTTTTCAATCTCCTGCAGCTTGCTCTGGCGCAGCTCGAAGAGGCTGCGCTCAAACTCCGAATCGAACACGGCGTTTCCTTTATGCGAACGTTCACAGGTCCAATGGCCAGTATAGCGGCTGCAAGGTCCGTAGCCGGAGCCGCGGGCCGGGCTTGGCCGCGCGCAGGTTTGACTTTCGGAATCGAGCCGCGATCTAATTCCGGCAGGGCCACGAATGAAAACTACCTTAAGCTTATTTCTGTTCTGTCTTCTTCTTGCACCAGCCGCGCAATCCCGCGCCGCAACCCTGCCCGACTCCTGCGGCAAAGACTCCGTGAAATTCGACGTCGCAACAAAGAAAAGCAAGTCCAAACTGCCGTCTCCCGCGGCCGATAAAGCGCAGGTCATCCTGCTGGAAAATGAAAACCAGATGATCGGGCCGTTCATGCACGCCACGGTGCGCTTTGGCATGGACGGAGCGTGGGTGGGCGCCGACAACGGCAATTCGTACTTTGTGCTTGAGGTCACGCCGGGGCTCCATCACCTGTGCGCAAGCTGGCAGTCCGCCTTTCATCAATTCAAAAAGGATGTCGATCTGACCTCGTTCACCGCCGAGCCGGGGAAGGACTATTACTTTTCCGCCAACGTGACTGTCGCGTCCAAAGAAGAAGTGCTCTTCGATCTTTCGCAATTGAATGACGACAAGGGCCAATACAGGGCAGAACTGGCAAAGTTAGCCGTATCGAAGCCAAAGGCCGGGCAGTAGGCGATTCAGCGCCCGTCGCAACAGTGGACGCTCATCGTGTATAACCACGATGGATGCCCTTCAACCGCCCTATTCCGGAAGATCATCAGCGCGGCAAGGCGTCTGGTGTAATCGACGCCATCGTACAGGCTGAGAAGATGATCCAGATTGCGTTCGTGCTGCCCTGCGCGACGTTCATCGGATGGCTGGCCGGAGCCTGGCTCGACCGCCGTTTGCACCACTCCTGGATATCGCTGGTCGGCATCGTCTTCGGCGGCGCTTCGGGGCTGGTCTACGTGATGCGGCTGGCCCTGGCGACGGACAAACAAGTGGGTGGCGGCGGCGATAATAGCAGTAAGCAATCATGACCGAAGAAACTCACCCGCTGGCCACCCTGACCGATGAAGACCTGGCCGCACTGCTGCGGCGCGCCATGCGCATCACCCTGATTCTGGGCCTGCTGGCGGCGCTCGTCGTCTGGAAGGCCAGCGGCTGGCGCAACGCGGCCATGCTGGGCGCCGGAACCCTCATCTCGGCCGCCAGCATTGTGGAATGGCAGCGGCTCATACGCTTCATCAACGCCAAAATGGACCGGCAGCAGACCCCCCGCGGCGCAGGGCTGGCGGTTGTCTTTTTTCTCCTCAGACTCATCGTCTTTGCCGGTGTCATTTATGGTAGCCTGAAGTGTTTCCAGGGATCTGTGGCGGCGTTGCTTTGCGGCCTTGGTCTGGCGGTCCTGGCTATGGTCTGGGAAGCGCTTCGCCTGCTCCGCAACTAAGCCTTCCCAGGGAACAGGCTGTTTAGTATAAATCTGAAACAGAAAGACTTACTTCTCAATGCCGGAACTGTTTGGATTCACCCACTTTGTCAACGCGCTGCTGAGCGGCTTCGAGATCAAGCTCTACGGAATGGTAGGCCTGGGCACCGCGGAAGCTGCCGAGAAGGCTTACACCATCAACTCTGCCCTTGCGATGGAGATCCTGGTGTCTGCCGGGCTCCTGCTGTTCTTCGTCATCGTGCGCGGCAGCCTGTCCGTGGAAAAGCCCGGAACGGTGCAGCAGATTGCTGAGATGATCCACGAGGGCGTTGGCGGGCTCGCCGACCAGATCATCGGTCACGGCTACGAGCGATTTCAGGGCTTTGTCACCTGCATCCTCCTCTTCATCCTGTTCAATAACTTCCTGGGCCTCATTCCGCGCGTCACCACCCCCACCAGCCGTCCCGAGGTGCCGCTCGGCATTGCCGTGCTGACCTTTCTCTACTACAACTTTCACGGCCTGCGCGTGCAGGGCCCCATCGGCTACCTAAAGCACTTTATGGGTCCGCTGCCGTGGCTGGCGCCGCTGCTGTTTCCCATTGAGATCGTTTCCCACTGCGCGCGCGTGATGTCGCTTACCATCCGTCTTTACGCCAACATGTTTGCGAGCGACCTGCTCACGCTGGTGTGGTTTTCCCTCATCCCGCTGGCCGTTCCAACGATCTTTCTCGGTCTGCATTTTGCGGTTTCTGTCATCCAGGCGTTCGTCTTCATGCTGCTCACCATGATCTATCTGTCCATGGCCATGTCGCACGAGCATTGATTTCGATTTTGTGGCTCAGCCACGGCCCTCGCCCACGGCGAGTGGAAATATTCCGCCGGAGAGCGCTTCTGCTCCGGAGCCACGGAAGGTTGCGAGCGTGAGGGGGCCAAAGGCATTGTTCAGGCCATTCTGCTGAAGATGCCGGCACGGTGAGCCTCAACCACCCACTGGCAGCCAATTCAAAGGGAAGCTGGAGAACTATGCGGAAACTTCAGTATGTGTTTTTGACGCTTGCAGCGCTGTGCTTTGCCACTCCGGTCTTTGCGCAGAGCGGTGCTGCTACTACCGCCAGCCTGGTGCCCATCGGCGCCGGCCTGGCAATGGGTCTTGCCGCCGGCCTCTGCGGCCTGGGACAGGGCCGCGCCGTCGCCTCAGCCACCGAGGCGCTGGCTCGCAACCCCGGAACCCGCCCCGGCATCATGCTGTTCCTGGTGCTCGGTCTCGCCTTCATCGAGTCGCTCACCCTGTTCACCATGGTGATTGTGTTCGCCAAGATGTAGTCTCGGTTCACGATCAAAGCACAAAAGGCTCCGCGTTCGCGTGGAGCCTTTTGTGTCTTCACAATCGATGAATCTAGGGATCGATGAATCTACGGATGAGCCGGGGCCGGTTCCGCCAGCAGCATCTCAATGCCCTGGACGTAGCTCATGCCCGCAGGAACTGAAGAAAACTGCGACTCATCCTCGGTCATATCGAAGCTCCGGGTGCTCAAGAAGACGCGGGCGCTCATCTGCATCTGGAACCGCACCGTGCGCCACTGGCCCATGCCCACATTCGCCTGCTCAATCACGATCCATCCGCCCTTGTGCAGCAGTCCCAGAATCCCCCAGCCGAAGCCCACATCCTGGTCGAGATGCCCTTCGAGCTGGGTCACGCGCGCATGCGCCGTATCGATCCAGATCTCGCCGCTCATGGCTGTCAGCACCTCGGTTTCAAGGTCGGGAGGGTTAAAGGCCGGGTTGGGCCTGAAGCTGAATTTTTCCATCCTGCCGGTGGCGGTGTCGGCCGACCCAATGTGCTGATAGAGGAAGGCCTGCGGCAGCGCGCGCAGCACTTTGAGCGCCCGGCCCGTATCCGTCTGCTCGCTATGCCGGCGATGCCGCTGCAGATCCGGATCGGCCAGCAGCGCGTTCAGCCGGTCCTGCTCCTTCTGCGCGTCGGCGGCGGAGAGCGGTTGGTCGTTGATGGCAACCAGCCGGGCTACAGCGCCGTCCCGGGTCTCAATGATCTCTTTAGCGGTTGTCAGCCGCGGGCTGGACTTGCGCAGCAGATAGCGCATCGGATGGCTCGCATCCTGCGCGGCTCGCAGTTCGTTGGCCAGCGCGTGATCCACCAGCTGCGCTAGCGCCGGGAACTGCTCTTGTGCCGGTGCGGCGGAGCGCTGCTCCGGGCCGGTCTGAGCCACGCACGCCGCAACCGCGCCTGGCAGCAGGCAGACCAGCAGGACCACTGCGCGTATAGCATTCTGCTCAGAGGCCATTGGCTACCATTCGCGGGTTGCAGGAACTCATGCTTTCGATTAGACGCCGCCGGTTCGCGGTGGGATTCTTCGTTTGCGGAAGACTGCCGCAATGCTGTTATAGTGCGGGCAGGGCCTATCGCGTTTTTCCACGGGAAGCGCAATCGGTATGGCCAACGGAAGGAACGAAAACATGCCAGTGGAGAATACTCCGGCACGCATCGGCAAGAGCGTTGAGATTCGCGGAGAAGTCAAGGGTAGTGAAGACCTGATTGTGGACGGGCACGTCGAAGGCACGATTACCCTGTCCGACAGCCGGCTGACGATCGGCCCCACTGCCCAGGTAGCGGCCGATCTGGTGGCCAAGGACGTGCTCATTCAGGGCCGGGTGCAGGGCAACGTGATCGCGGGCGGCCGCGTGGAACTGCGTTCCGGCTGTGCGGTAGAGGGCGACATCCGCGCCCTGCGCCTGTCGGTGGAAGACAACGCCGTCTTCCGCGGCAAGGTGGACCTGACTCAGGGAGCGGCCAAAGCCCCTGAAGGCGCCGCTGCCGCCGGCGGATTAGCCTGACGCGAACGCTGTGTGCCGGCCGGCGGGCTGAACGGACCTCCGGACGCATGAGGACTTCAGGTTGCGGAACTGGTTCGAAAAAAAGCAGGACGGTGCTTCCATTGCGCCGGTTCACAGCCCCTCGGGGCCGCGTGTGCCGCGCCATTCCGGGGCGTGGTCTGTGCTGCGCAAGCGGCTCCAGGCAGAGCCCGGCCTGCGCATCCTCGATGTGGGCTATACGTCACCCTCCAACATCAACTACCTCACCGAGCTGGGCCACAGCGTTTACCTTTCTGACCTTGCGCACGATGCCTGCGCGGAAGACTGGAAGACCGGCGTCGACAGCGATGACAACCCTGTCTATAACGTCGAGGGGCTGCTGAGCGCATCGCTCAACTTCTCCGGCCGCATGTTCGACATCGTCCTGCTCTGGACGGCTCTGGATTACCTGCCACAGGCCTTCGTTGCGCCGGTGGTGGCCCATCTTCACGCATCCATGAATCCCGGAGGCCAGGTGCTGGCCTTCTTTCACACCCGCACCCACGGGGATGAAACCGTACACTGCCGCTTCCACGTGACTGCGACGGACAATGTGGAGATTCAGCTCGCCCAGCCTTTTCCCATTCAACGCGCTTTTACCAATCGCAGCATCGAAAAGCTCTTCACCGGCTGGTCGGGACACCGCCAGTTCCTGGCCAAGGATTCGGTGTCTGAAGTCATCATGACCCGCTAGAGCAAAATCAGAATTCATGTGGGATCGCTAAAATCGTTCAAGGCGCCGTTTTCTTGAGGAAAACGGCACTTAGCAGCATCAACTCACCTTACACCAACTCTGATTTTGCTGTAGTCTCCGGGCGCTCCATCTGCCGGCGAGGCTCCGCCGGTTCTTCCATCCTCTCGAACGGCAGCCACGGTTGTGTCTCCAACGCCGGTGCGCCGATCTCGTCCTCCTGCGGGATTTCCGAATACCTGCGGCCCAGCTTGAACTCCCTGCACACAGAGTCCAGCAGCTCCGCGACGCGCTTTCTATACTCAGGCGAAACAAACGCGTTGTTCTCGTACCGCTTCTCGTATGCCTTCAACAACTCGGGAAAATGGCTCTTCACAAATGCAAAGAAGGTGGGCAGCGAGCAGGGCTTGAGAAACAGCGCTCCGGATGCAAGGAAGCACGCGCCTGCCGCGGCTGCTGCCTTGGCCACTGCCGCCATTGAACTGCGGCTGTCCGTAATGCCCGGCATCAGCGGCGAGCACAGAACCCCGGCGCGCAGTCCCGCCTGGCGCAGCGTGCGCACGGTTTCAATTCGCAGGTCGGGCCGCGGCGCGCGCGGCTCCAGAATCCGCGCCAGCTTGGTGTTCATGGTGGTCACCGTTAGGTGAACGGTAAGACGGTTCCGCTCGCGAATCCGCTGGAGCAGGTCGATGTCCCGTTCCACTAGCGTCGATTTGGTCACAATCCCCAGTGTGAACCGGCTCGTCTGCGCCAGTACCTCCAGAATGGACCGCGTCAGCATCTGCCGCCGCTCGAGCGGCTGATAAGGATCTGTCGCCGTTCCAATGGCAATGTGTGTTCCCGGCTTGAGCCGCTTGAGTTCCTGGGTCAGCAGCCACGCTGCATTTTGCTTGAAGAAGATTCGGCGCTCGAACTCCTCCGGGTCGCGCATCTCCAGAAATTCATGGGTGTAGCGCGCATAACAGTAGCGGCAGCCGAACTCGCATCCACGATACGGGTTGATGGCGTGGGTAAACGGGGCGCCGCGTTTGGAGTTCACCTTGCTCAGGATCGAGCGCGACTGGAGCGGCCGGTACTCTGTCAGGCATCCGGTAGAGTCGAGCGGCGCTTCGGCTGCTGTGCGCGCCAGCCCGGAGAGAGGTTTTGTATCGGGCTTGAAGCCGCCGGATTCGAATTCGAGGATTGGGAAGAGCGAATCAATTTTCGCCATATATTCGCCTTTTGAAGTAGCCTACCCTTGCTTTCCGGGCCCGTCAAGCGATACTTGTCAAAAGCGAGGCACGGACCGGCGCGCCATACTGCCAACCTTCGCGTCGGAGGCGGCTTAAATCCCACAATCCTCGTTCTATTGAATGCGACCTAACCCCAGCAAAAGGAGAACCGAATGAGCGCTTCGCAGCCGACCCGCATTACCTGGCTTGGCCACGCAACCGTACTGGTGCAGACCCCATCGGGAGCCAATATCCTCATCGATCCGTTCATGGAGCACAACCCCAAATATCCCAAGGACTTTCCGCTGCCATCCAAGATCCATACCATCCTGCTCACTCACGGCCACGGCGACCACATCTCCGACGTGGTGCCGGTAGCCAAAAAGCATGGGTCCACCGTTGTGGCCATCTATGAGCTGGCCGACTATGTGGCTCGCAAAGGCGTGGAGAGCACCATTGGGATGAACATGGGCGGTTCGGTGCAGGTGGAAGACATGATGGCTACCATGGTCGACGCAAGGCATTCTTCGGGCGCGCAGGACGAGCAGGGAACGCATTATGTAGGCGTGGCTGCCGGCTTCGTGCTCACCATCACAGACGGCCCGGTGCTCTATCACGCCGGCGATACTTCGCCCTTCCGTGACATGGAGCTGATCCGCGAGCTGTATCAGCCCAAAGTGGCCATGTTGCCCATTGGCGGTTTTTACACCATGGGTCCCAAGGAAGCGGCGATGGCGGTGCGGTTCATCGCGCCCGAGGTCGTGCTCCCGCTGCACTTCGGCACCTTCCCGCCGCTCAAGGGCACGCCAGAGCAGCTCGCTGCACTGGTCGATCCCAGCGTGCAGGTCGTGTCGTGGAAGCCGGGAGAGGAGTTCTCGATTTAGCCGGCGATGTAGCCGTCTACTGGTCGCGAGTCTGTTTCACGGCGCGCTGCGGCGGGCTTGCTCCGGTCGGCGCCATGGGGTCGGGATTGCCGTAAGCCAGCTTGGCCGGGGTGTCGGCAGTACGGCAGTTGCGAATGTCGCGCAGGATCTCCACCTTCTCCCGCGCATACTGGCCTGCCAGCCGCGTCAGCGCATAGGTGATGATGTCGCTGTGATGCAGATCGGGCACCGAGGGGTCGCGGCGCATGTTCAGCCACAGCCGGTGCACCAGTTGCACATCGTCCGGACTCAGCGCCGGCGCGTGCGGCCCGATAAAGAAGACCTTGGTCTCGCCTTTCGGGCCGATTACGTAAAAGTTGAACTGGCGCTTGGGCTCGGGCAAAGCCTCCCAGGCCTGGCCCATGTAAAAGCCCTGCTCTTCCGCGGTAAGCGAGCTGGAAAGACCGGAGACAACTGAATCCACCTCAAGGGAGTTAGCGCACTGCGCCAGCGCGGAAAAGATGTCGCCGGCCGGAACCACCAGCAGCGAAACTTTCTTGCCGAAGCTCTCGGCTACCGCAACCGCCTTGGTAAAGATGGTCTGCTCGTGCTCGCTGAAGCTCTGCTGTTCCGCGCTCAGGTGTTCAGGGCCGCCCACGCCCATCAGTCGCACGCTGATGACAATCACGTCGCGCTCGTCGGTACTGGTGCGTGCCAGCGTCCACTTCAGAGCAATTGGGTTCGATGGGTCGCGCATGGTTACCACCATGCCGCCGGGCCGGATGGCAACCGACTCGCGATCGATAGTGTCCTGGTGCTCGAGCTGGAAATGGTCTTTCATCTGCCGGGCGGTCTGCGCCTGGCGTTTCAGATTCCGGCGTTCCGAAATGGTGAAGATAACGAAGAAGCCGCCGGCAAAGATCACTCCGCTCACCGTGGCCACGGACTTGGTGAACAGGTTGACCACCGCGGTTGTCAGCAGCACCATGAATACCGAGATCAGGCCGATGGGAATTTCGGTCTTGCCGATGTGGATGTTGGGCGGCACTTTCCAGCCGCGCTCGCCGTCATATTTCCAGCGCAGCACCAGCATGGCCAGGCTATTGAAGGTGAATGACCAGATCACGCCGAATGCGTATGCTTCGCCCAGCGTGATGATATTGCCGCGGCTGGCGATGATGGTGAGCATCTGCAGGACGAACACCAGGTTGACGATGCGATAACTGGTGCCGAACTTGGTGTGCGGCATGCGGAACCAGTCGGTCAGCACTCCGTCTTCGGCCACGCGCATCAGCACGCCCGTGGAGCCGATCATCGAAGTGTTGATGGCTCCGGAGAGAATCAGGAACCCGACCAGCACGACGAAGATACGGAATGCCACCCGCCAGAACATGGGGCCAACCATGTACATGGCCAGGCCGGCGATGAGGTTGTCCTGATAGAGGTGCGTTCGCGGCCCGGTGGGGATGAGCATGGAGGCCAGCAGCGTGGCGCCGCCTGTGAAAATGGTGCTGTAGACCGCGATGACGATGGCCGCGCGCTTCAGGTTCTGCAGCTTGGGATGCTCGATCTCGCGGTTGACCTGGGCCAGGCTTTCCTCGCCGCTCATGGCCAGAACCGAGTGGCCGAATGCCATCAGGATGCCGAA
Source organism: Occallatibacter sp. (assembly GCA_036267475.1). Taxonomy (GTDB): domain Bacteria; phylum Acidobacteriota; class Terriglobia; order Terriglobales; family Acidobacteriaceae; genus Telmatobacter. The sequence continues at coordinate 7,609 of DATAVZ010000048.1, read as the reverse complement.
CAGGCCAAGGTATTTGAGGACCGGAGTGCCGTTCAGGAACCCGGTCGCATCGGCACTGAAGTGCAGAGTGGACGGGGAGGGCAGCGGCGGCAGGTTCAAGCCGCGAATCAGCAGCGAATAGCCGCCCCATGCAAATAGAATCACGACCATCACCGTGGTGATCTGCATGACGCGCAGCGCCTTTGAACTCGACTCCTCGATTCCCTTGATGTTGAGCCACCAGTAGTAGATGGTCATTACCGCAGCCAGCACGGCCGAGGTGTAGTCCATGTTGAACTGGAAGGCATGTCCCTGTGCGTCCATCAGAGCCGGCGGCAGCCAGTGGCTGTGGTTGGCCACGTTCATCAGCTCGTTCATCAGTCCGGTAATGTACTGGCCGGCGGAGACGCCCGAGATGGGGCCGGTCAGGATGTAGTCGAACATCAGCGCCGAGACGCTGAGCTTGGCAAAGGTGCCCCCCAGCGCTTCCTTTACGACGCGATACACGCCGCCGCGGGTAAACATGGAGCAGCTCTCCACGTAAACCGCGCAGACAGCAAAGCTGAACAACATAACGCCGAGAACGAACCATGGAGCGGACGGCCCGATGGCCTGCTCGACGATGCCGCCGGCGTAAAAAGCTGAGGAACCAAGATCGTTGAGAACAATGGCGGAAGCGCGCCAAAAGGAAATGAACGTGAGCATCACGGAGGATGCCACGATAAGCCGCACACGGTTGGGCGGGGGGGCAACGGTCGTTCGGTTGGATGCCATCGCAAAAATGCCGGCCTTGGCCGGCTGTCGAAATCAAGAGAGCGAAACCACCGCCCTGCGAAGAGTTTATGGTCGAATCAACCCAGTGTCAATAAAAATGCACCACCGCGTCCGGCCAGGTGCTCGGCAAAGAAAACCGGCCACGACCGATGACTCCGGGCGGCCCTACTCGCTCTTTACGAAAAGCACTCTGGCGTAGTCAATAAAGCTGACGACGATCACAATGGTCGATCCCGCCAGGCCGAGGAAGAACATCCATTCGAGCACCCGCATGACTGCAATTGCCACTGTCATGCTGCGATTGTACCCCGGTTTTTGCCGGCCGCGGCATGGCTGAGCCAAATGCTTTAAACTCAGCCCTGCATGCAACCGTCCACTCAGCCGGAACCCGTGAACCTGCGCCGATGGCCACTGTGGGTCGCGGCGGTGCTTTCTGCCGGCCTGTTGGAACTGCCTTTTCCTATTGCCGGGCCCATGCCGCCCTGGCGGTCCATCTTCGCGTGGTTCGGGCTGGTTCCGCTGCTGTGGGCGGTTCTTTCCCCGCCCTGCGTGCGCGGGCCGCGTCCGCTGCGCGCCGCGTTTCTGGCGGCGTATGGGTGTGGCGTGCTGTGGTACGCGGGCAACTGCTACTGGATCTACGACACCATGATGCATTACGGCTCTCTGCCGCCCTGGGTGTCGGTATTGCTGCTGCTCGGGTTCAGCCTGGTTCTCGGGCTTTACTTCGGACTCTTCGGGCTCGGCGTCGCGTTTGTGCAAAAGACAACCGGCTCCACGCGCCTGGCGCTGGCCTTTGCACCGGTCCTCTGGACCGCCCTCGAACTGGCCGCCGCGCGCATCACCAGCGTGCCCTGGGACCAGCTAGGCTACTCTCAGGTGGACAACGGCTTCATCAGCCGGCTGGCTCCGTGGACTGGCGTTTATGGCATCAGCTTCGTGCTGGTGGCGGCCAATTCGCTGCTGGCGAGTGGCTTTCTTACGCCGCGCGCGCTTACCGGGCGGTTTACAAAAGGCTTCGGCTGGAGTTTCGCCAGCGCATGTCTGGCTCTGGCATGCTTCAGCGGAATTTATCTGCCTCCGGTGAAGGCGCCCACCTCAGCCACCGCCGTCCTCATCCAGCCTAACCTCGACGTGTCGCACACCGGCTACTGGCTCGGCCCCGGAGAGTGGGCCAGCCACATGGCTCAGTTCATCCAGCTTGCCGAACTGAGCTGCAAGAGCTACATTGCCGGCATTCCGCAGACCGGCGCGCCCAGCGTCAGCCCTTCCTGCCCGCCGCAGCCGGCACGTCCCGATCTTGTCGCGTGGCCTGAGTCGCCGGCACCGTTCTTTGAGAGCGATCCGCGCTTTCGGCAATCCATGTCCGGCATTGCGCAAGTCGTGCAAGCGCCGCTCATCGTCAATGGCATTGGCTCGCAGTTTTCCGCCGCCGAGGGCGGCTGGCACGACTATGTATCCGCCATGATCTTCACCGCCGCGGGGCGGGAGATTGGCCGTTACGACAAAATGCATCTGGTTCCCTTCGGCGAGTACATCCCTTTCGCCCGGCTGCTCTTCTTTGCCCACAAGCTGACCGGCAAGGTCGCGTCCTTCACACCGGGCAGCACGCGCAAGGTCTTTCACATCGAAGGCCCCGATGGCCGCATGCAGCGCTACGGCGTCTTCATCTGCTATGAAGCCGTCTTCGCCGACGAGGTGCGCCAGTTCGCGAAGCTCGGCGCGGAGGTGCTCGTCAATCTCAGCGACGATGGCTGGTACGGCGACACCAGCGCCCCCTGGCAGCACCTGAACATGGCGCGGATGCGGGCCGTCGAGAATCGCCGCTGGCTGCTGCGCGACACCAACAATGGCGTCACTGCCGTCATTGACCCCTATGGCCGGGTGGTGCAGAGCATTCCGCGCCACCAGGTAGACGCGCTGCCCGCCGCCTTCGGCTTCCGCGACGACATCACTTTCTACACCGCACACGGCGACGTTTTTGCATGGCTGTGTGTGATACTGACTATAGGCGTTATCGCATGGTCAGTGAATCGGCAGCAGGCTTCCCGCTGATTCGCTGAGCGGCTGATTCGTCAATTCAAAGTCAGGTCAAACGAGCAAAGATGGCGTCCTTCAACGATCTCGAATTTGCTTATGCTCCCGTGCGCAACCAGGTGCGCGACCTGCGGGAGTATCTTTGACCCTGCACGTATCCGCAGGGAGCTCTCCGAAATTGAAACCAGGCTTGCCGATCCAGCGCTGTGGTCCGATCCCGCCGCCAGCCAGCCGCTGATGCGCGACCGCAAGCGCCTTGAGCAGCTTGTGGCCGACGATCAGGAATTGGTGCGCCGCACCAGCGATATCGAAGCCTACTTCGAGCTGGCCCGCGAGGGCGAAGACGTGCTCGCCGATCTTGAGCGCGACATCCGGGCGCTGGGCGCGTTTGCTGAAGCGCTTGAGGCGCGCACCATGCTCAGCGGTGAAGCCGATCCGCTCAACGCCATCGTCACCGTGCACCCCGGCGCCGGGGGTACCGAAAGCCAGGACTGGGCCGAGATGCTCATGCGCATGTATCTGCGCTGGGCCGAGCAGCAGGGCTTCAAGACCGAGATGAACGACTACCAGGACGGCGAGGAGGCGGGCATCAAGTCCGCCACATTCACCATCACCGGTGAGTTTGCATTCGGCCAACTCGCCGGCGAGAGCGGCGTGCATCGTCTGGTGCGCATCTCCCCGTTTGACTCCGCCAAGCGCCGTCACACGTCCTTTGCGTCGGTCTACGTCTCGCCTGAAATCGATGAGACCATCCATGTAGACGTCAAGATCGAAGACCTGCGCATCGACACCTATCGCTCCGGCGGCAAGGGCGGCCAGCACGTCAACACGACCGATTCCGCTGTCCGCATTACGCACCTTCCCACCAACATTGTGGTGCAGTGCCAGAACGAGCGCTCGCAGCACAAGAACCGCGAGAAGGCCATGAAAATGCTGCGCTCGCGTCTCTATGAATACGAGCTTGAGAAGAAGCGCGCCGAAAGCAAAAAGCTCGAAGACTCGAAGCTCGAAATCAACTTCGGCTCGCAGATCCGCTCCTATGTTTTGCAGCCCTACCGCATGGCCAAGGATCACCGCACCAAGGTGGAAGTGGGCGACGTGGACAAGGTGCTCGACGGCTACCTCGAGCCTTTTTTGCGCGGTTACCTGCTCGCCAAACGCCGAGGCACAGCCGTATCCGCCGCCGTGGACGACGATCTCGACGTGTAGCGATATCGCAGAGAGATCTTGTAACGCGGCACGAATTGGCAGGCGCCGCAAGCGCAACAAAAAATCATGAGATTCGGCCGCTGAGGGATTGCATGACCGGCAACAACACCGCAACCATAGACGAAATGCTTACACGGGCAAAGAACATCGCCGTTGTGGGCATGAGCGACAAGGCCACGCGCGCCAGCCACCACATCGGCAAATACCTTGCCGATCACGGCTACCAGGTATTTCCTGTCAATCCGATGCTGAGTGAGATTCTCGGCCGGCCCTGCTATCCCGATCTCGATGCAGCGCAGGCTGTCGCGCGTGAGCAGACCGGCTCCGGCCTTGATCTTGTCGATGTCTTTCGCGCGTCGGAGAATGTGCCGCCCATCGTCGACGACGTAATCCGCCTCGGCATTCCGTACCTGTGGCTGCAAGATGGCGTAACTCACGATGAAGCCACAGTGCGAGCGCAAGCCGCCGGCGTCAAAGTCATACAGAACGACTGCATTTATCGCGAGCACGCCAAGCGGCCCGATCTGCAAGTAAAGCAGTAAGTGCGCGCAACTGTAACTATGGTCTATTGGTTCGAGTCCAATCTGCGGGGGGATGAGTCTTTCCGACTTTTATGCGCTGGCTTAGTTCAATCATCGCTTCCATGACCGTGTTGGCGTCTTTGCCGGCGGCCGTGTTGGCAGCGGCTCTGCCCGCGCAACATCTTCCCAGCTACGCCGACACCGCCCATCTGCACGTGCAGTTGGTGCTTCCGCAGAGTGAGCTTTATCCCGGCGGGCCCAACAAAGCAGGTCTCTACTTCAAGCTTGATTCCGGTTGGCACATCTACTGGCAGAACGCCGGCGACTCCGGCGAGCCGCCCAGCATGCACTGGACGCTGCCCGATGGGGTGACCGCAACGCCGCTCCAGTTTCCCGCGCCCGCGCGTCTGCCGCTTGGCCCGCTCATGGACTTCGGCTACCAGAACCAGGTCGTCTTTCCGTTCTCGTTTAACGTGGTCCCATCGGCAAAGCCTGGCCCGGCCATGCTCAGCGCCAAGGCCTCCTGGCTCGTCTGCCGCGAGGTCTGCATCCCCGGCAAAGCCGATCTCGGTGTGCGCGCGCAGATTTCCGTCGCGCCGCCGGCCGTCGCCACCACCTCTTCCACAGATGAAACGCTCTGGCAACGCGGCCAGGACGCTCTGCCCACACCGCTGCCGGCCTCAGACAAGGCTGTCTTCCAGCCAACCGCAGGCGGCTTCCGCCTCAGCGTGGAAACCGGCCGCCGCGAAACACAGGCCACGTTCTTTCCTGCCGATCAGAACGTGATCTCCAATCCTGCGCCGCAGCAGCTCACACCCACGTCCAAAGGGCTGGTTCTCGACTTCAAAAAGAGCGAATATTTCACCGCCAATCCAAAGCAGTTGAATGGCCTGCTCGAATTGTCCGGAGGCCGCAACTACGTTCTCTCCGCAGCGCAGGGAACCGTCGTGATTCCCGCCTCAGCCAGCGCGTGGACCATGCTGCTGCGCAGCGCTGCCTTTGCCTTTCTGGGCGGCTTGCTGCTCAACCTTATGCCATGCGTCTTTCCGGTGCTGTTTCTCAAGGGGCTGGCGCTGGTCAACTCCGGCAGTGAAGAGCGCCACAAGCTGCGCACGCACGGCCTGGTCTATACTGCCGGAATCCTCGTCTCTTTCTGGATTCTGGTGGCCGCGCTGCTGGTGCTGCGTACCGCCGGCGCCAGACTCGGCTGGGGATTCCAGTTCCAGTCGCCCATCTTTCTTGCGCTGATGGCCTCGCTGCTGTTCTTCCTCGGTCTTTCGCTCGCCGGCCAGTTTGAAATCGGCCTCACGCTCACCAGCGCCGGCAGCTCGCTGGCCGCAAAGCAGGGCTACGCAGGCAGCTTTTTCACCGGCGTGCTGGCCGTAATTGTCGCCACGCCCTGCACCGCGCCGTTTATGGGAGCGGCCATCGGATACGCGTTCAGCGCGCCCACTGCGGTCACCTTTGCCATCTTCACGGCGCTTGGACTCGGCCTGGCCGCGCCGTATGTGGCGCTCACCCTGCAGCCCGCATGGACGCGCCTGCTGCCGCGCCCCGGCGCCTGGATGGAGGTGCTCAAGCAGGCCGTCTCCGTGCCCATCTTCCTCACCGTTATCGGGCTGGCGTGGGTGCTGTCCAACGCCTACGGAGCCAACGCGCTCGCCGCGCTGCTCTGCTGCTTTCTGCTGCTTGCCGTTGCCGGATGGTTTCTGGGCCGGTGGCCTGCGAAACGCTGGGCCGCAGCCATCGCCGGACTGATCGTAGCCGCAGTCATCGTGCTCGCGGCCATAAGCCCCCGGTTTGCCATTGAACCCACCGCAATGGCCGGCAGCGGCGCCAGCACAGGCTCAACCACCGATTTGGCCGCTGCCTGGCAGCCCTGGTCGGCCACTGCGGTCAGCAGTTATCAGGCGCAGGGGCGCCCAGTCTTCGTCGACTTCACGGCAAGCTGGTGCCTCAGTTGCCAGGTCAACGAGCGCATTGCTCTGCGCCAGCCGGAAGTGGAGCAGGCCTTTCGGTCAGCCAACGTGGCGTTGCTTAAAGCCGACTGGACCCGCCACGACGAAGCCATTACCCAGGCGCTCACCGCCATGGGCCGCGACGGTGTACCGGCTTACGCACTTTATACTCCCGGCAGCTCCGATCCGCAGTTGTTGCCAGAAGTGCTTACGCCGGGCATCGTGATGGACGCGCTCAGCAAGCTGCCGCGCGGTGGGACTCAGGCAGCGGTGCAAGCGTCCAACTCGCGCTGAACTGGTCAGCCTAAGGAAGACGATGCGCCCAAGCGCGGACTCGGATCGGAGACTGTCGCGCTCTTCAGCGGGCAGGGCATCAGCCTCGATGAGCCGATTCAGGAACTGCGCGGCTTTCGCATGGAAATTCCTGCATTTGAAGAATGATTATCTTGGACACAAATGTGATCTCGGAACTCATGCTCCCGAGGCCCAATATCAAGGCAGTTCGGTGGATGGACAGCCAGCCTGGCCAGTCCGTCTGGACCACTTCCATCAATATCTACGAAATTCGCTATGACTTGCAGTCCATGCCAACCGGGAAAAAGCAGTCGACCCTCATGGCGTTGTTTGAGCACTGGCTCACCGTAGTGATCCAGCAGCGGATTGTGAGTTTCGACGCGGCTGCGGCTCGACGCGCTGCCGACCTCGCGGCAGAGCGCAGAGCTACGGGTCAACCCGGCGACGCACGCGACACCATGATTTCCGGCATCGTGCTTACTTCGCACGCAATGCTGACCACGCACAACGCGAAGCACTTCGAGGATATTGCGAAATCGGTTGTGAATCCGTGGGAGGCATAGGGCTTGTCATCAGATTCTCAGGGTACAGCGACGGGAGCCAATTTTTACCATATCGAGGAGTGAGGAGTGACGCATACCGGGGCCCCCACGGACGGGTCTTTGTCCGTGGGGTGAATACCGGGTGTCTGCTAGCGACGATTGACGAAGAGATGGGAAAAATTGGCCCCGTCCCTTCGGGTTGCGGGAAAAATCCTGCCATACTTCATTCTCGCACTCGACGGTGGACCCGCCACAGCCTTCGGGCTCGGCTTCGTCTGGCCGGATTTTTCCTCGCAAC
>DATAVZ010000047.1:0-158103 GCA_036267475.1 Occallatibacter sp. | reverse complement strand
CTCGTATGTATCCAACATTAAACGCTTGACATAAGAGAAACGCGGCACTAGCCTGTTTCCGTCGCCCGCAAGCATAGGAGCAAACGATTGAAGGCATTGCCCGCAGCGCTCGTTCTCTTTCTAGCCGCATCTCTCGCCTCTGCACAGGGAGGGCAATCCGTAATTACTCTTCGCGCCGGCGATACCCGGATGGTTATTCAAACCGGAGGCTTTCGTTTCGGATTCTCCTCAGGCGCCGGCCAAATCGTCGCGCCTCACGCTGCGAGTGGCATCGAAGTCAACGGCTCTGCGCTTGCCGAAGTTACTCCTCGGAGTTGCTCAGCCTCGCACTGCAATTTCCAGGCAAAATCCGCAAGCGGCGACCCCGTGACCCTCGACGTGACGCTCGCCGAACATCACTGCGAGATCAAGATCGCTGGGCCTACCGGCGTCAGCGTGATCGCGCGTACCTCGAGCCTCGTTCCATCCTATGGACTCGGCGACCGCGCCGCCATCGGCCAGCGCGACAACACTGACCTCACCGGCATCGTGGACGATCACCTGCTTTCCGGTGCGTCCTTCTCGCGCCTGGCCAGCAACTTCGTCATCTTCCCTAAACAAGGCATGGCTGAGGTGCTCCCATGGCCTGAAGTTAAAATCGTTCACCTCACCGGCGATGAAAATGCTGAGGGAGTCGCCAGCGCGCATGGACCCATCGCCGTTCATTACTTCTTCGGAACCCCGCATGAGATTTACGCCGAGTTCGCCAAGGTGCGCCGCGGCTCCGGCAACCCATTGCTCATGCCCAAGTACGAGATGTTCGGTGTCGGCTGGGAGGCCTTTGGAGCGCTTGGCTGGAACACCAACTCGCAGACCGACCGAGAGAGCATCGACCGCTATCTCTCGCTCGGCTACCCGCTCCAGTGGATCGTTATCGGCTCCGGCTTCTGGCCGGCCCAGCCCGACGACATGCATGAAACCACGAGCTTCGGCCTGTGGGACAAGACACGCTATCCCGATCCGGCAGGGCTCATCAAGCATTTTCACGACGAGAACCTGAAAGTCCTCCTCGGCCTGCGCATCACCTTCATCACCACCGGCCCGTTCGCAGCGGAAGGCGTAAAGAACGGCTACTTCCTCGAAGAAAACGGCCAGCCCAAGGTCTTCAAAACCGGATGGCCCGCTCTGCCGTGCTATCTGCTCAACGCGCAATTACCCGCGGCCGTCGACTGGTATCTCAATCTCGTCGCAAAGTGGAAGGCCTTCGGCGTCGATGGCTTCAAGGAAGATTTTTACGGCTTCGGCAAATACGATCTGCGCGACGATAAAGTCGATCCCATCAATCTCCGCCTCATGCAGCTCGGCTACGACCTGATCGAGCGCAACGGCTATCTCGCCTCCAACGGCGATCTGGCCCGAATCAACGACTTCAACTACGACCAGGACCAGGATCGCGGCCCTGTCAACTCATTGGCGCTTGCCTACAGCGGCCTTCCGCTCGTTTACCCGGACATTGTCGGCGGCACCTTCGGCGAAAAGCGTTTCAGCACCGCTGAGTCAGCAGCCATGGACGCCTACATGATGCGCAACGCGCAGTGGGCCGCGCTTCACTCGTCCATGTCCATGGGCCAGCCGCCGTGGTCGTTTCAGAATGCGCAGGTCGGCGCAGTCATGCTCAAAGCCGCGCAGACCCACGAGCGGCTGCATCCCTATCTCTACAGCCAGGCCGTGCGCTTCATCCACGACGGCTACCCCTGGACCATGACTCCGCTCCCCATCGCCTTCTACGGCGATCCAGATGCCTACGGCCGCGAAAACCGCACGGTACGTGGCTACGAGTGGATGATCGGCGATGCACTGTTGGCCGCGCCGCTCTACGGAGGCGACTACGCAACCGCAACGTCACGCGATATCTATCTGCCACGCGGCAAGTGGATGGATTACGAAACCGGAAAAATCGAAACCGGCCCAACGCTGCTCAAAGCCTATGCACTGCCCGTAGACAAAACCCCGCTCTTCGTCGGCGGAACCGGCATCGTCTTTGAGCAATCCGGCAGCAACGTTGTCGCGCGCATTTACCCCATCGCCAGCAATGCAAGCACGGAGTTCTGGTCATCCGACGGGAAAACGGAAAGCAAAGTCGAGCTGAAAGTGCGAGACTGGAGCCACATCAAAGTCATTGACACCACAACGCATCAAACAGTCCGGTCAAAGCAGTCGCGCTTTGCCGAGGAGTTCGTCTTGACTCCCGGCCACTCGTATCGAGTGGAATAATAAGTTCGAAAAGCAGAGGTATTGCGCGCCGTTGTAACGGAAAGCGTCTAAGTTCCACTACCTCCGTATGCAATTACAATGACATAAGTTGCTGCTTACAGCGGTTTCTGAGTCGATATCTCGCGAAGCCGCTATCATCCAGTGGCATTTTCTGAAGAAATTGCCGCATGGCACGAGTTCCAGACAGGGAGCGCTTGTTCTGGAACCGCTCTTGAAAGGCACGCAGATGGCAACTATCTACGACGTAGCGAACGCCGCCAAGGTCTCCATCGCCTCGGTTTCGCTGGTCATGAACAACCCCGATACGCCGCGCGTAGGCGCGGTCAAGCGCAAGCAGATACTTGCACTCGCCGGCAAGCTCGGCTACTCGCCCAGCGGCCTTGCGCGCGCTCTCAGCAGCGGCTCCACGCGCATCCTCGGCCTCGTCGTTCCCATGCGCGATCCCATCTTCTTCAATAACTTCATTGCAGAAGTGCTTGCCGGTATTCAAAGCTGCGTCATGGAGCGTGGCTACCATTTAATGATTTACTCCCACAGCGCCAAGAGCGGCCGCATCACCAAAGGCGAGCTCACGCAGAGCCGCTTTGTCGACGGGGTTATTGTCTTCAACACGCGCATGTGTTCTCTGCAGGACATGAAAGACACCATCGACGATCTCAAAGGCGCGAACATTCCCTTCGTCATGACCAACTGCTACGCGGGCAAAGATCAGATCAACTACGTGGGCGTCGACGATTACGAGATCGGCAGCAACGGCGCGGCCTATCTCGCCGGCCGCGGGCACGCGCAGATCGCGCTCATCAGTGGCGCAGCACGAAGTCCCATGACCCCGCAGGTCCTCTCCGGCTTCAAAGCGGGGCTTAGAAAAGCCGGCCTGAAATTCGAGCCGCGTCTCCACTTCTGCAGCGATTACGACGCCAAAACCATTCACGACAACATCGTGGCATGGTTTTCCGGCGGCAATCCGCCTACGGCCATCTTTTGCGCAGACGACCAGCTTGTCCCTGACGTGTATCGCACCCTGGAAGAGCTGGACAAGCGCATTCCTGAAAACGTGAGCGTGCTCGGCAGAGGCAATCTGCCCATCGGCACCGTGCTCAAGCCGCATCTCACCACCATTGCCATCCCAGCCTTCGAAATGGGCAAAAAGGCCGCAGAGCTATTGATTGACGCAGTAGCAGCCAATCCCAAGACCCCGCGCCGCATCAGTCTCAAGGCCCAGCTCATCGAGCGCGAGTCTGCGTGAACGCCGTACAATTTTCGCGGCAAGCACGTAGTCCCTGCGCGGTTGCGCTCATGCAAGGCCCGCGTGTATTCTCGGTTTTGTTTGCGCCTCATACCGCAGCACACGCGCACACATCGCGGCCGAAAGGACCTGAATTCCTCTGATACTCGACAAATTCAATCTCAAAGGCAAAAAGGCGCTGGTCACGGGCTCGTCGCGCGGTCTTGGCGCTGCCATTGCAGTTGCTTTCGCTCAAGCAGGCGCCGATGTGGCTGTTCACGGCTCAAGCAAAGCCCCCGAAGCGACGCAGCAGAAAGTCGCAGCTGCAGGTGTTAAGTCCGCTGCGCTGGTTGGCGACGTGGGCGATGCGCAGGTGTGCGCGCACCTGGTCGAGGAGACCGTTCAGCACCTCGGTGGCATCGACATTCTGGTCAACAACGCCGGTATCATTCGCCGCTCGCCGGCCGCCGAGCACTCGGAAGAGTTCTGGAAGGAAGTCATCGACGTGAATCTCTCCAGCGTCTTCCGTCTCACGCAGCACGCCGGCCGCCACATGCTTGCGCGCGGCTCGGGCAAGATCGTCAATATCGCCTCGCTGCTGACCTTTCAGGGCGGCATCACTGTGCCTTCGTATGCCGCGGCCAAAGGCGGCGTAGGCCAGCTCACCAAGGCCTTCGCGAACGAGTGGGCCTCGAAGGGCATCAATGTGAATGGCATCGCGCCCGGCTACATGGACACCGACAACACCGAGGCGCTGAGAAACAATCCCGAGCGTGCGCGGCAGATTCTCGAACGCATCCCCGCCGGCCGCTGGGGAAATCCCGAAGACCTGGCCGGAGCCGCAGTCTTCCTCGCCTCAGGTGCCAGCGACTACGTGCACGGACACATTCTCATCGTCGACGGCGGCTGGATGAACCGCTGATCTGCATTGTCCTGGCCGGCATTCCTGGAGAAAATCATGAGTGAAAGCGGAGTCGTCTACACGGCAACTGATGCCACCGAGGTTACGGCGCCGGAACCGGGCATGGAGCGCCAGGTGCTGGCCTACAATCCGCATCTGATGCTGGTGCGTCACACATTTAAAAAAGGCTGGATCGGTGCACGCCACAGCCATCCGCATCATCAAATGGTGTATATCGTGCGCGGGCACGTCCGCTTTCAAGCGGAAGGCAAAAGCTGGGATCTGCGTAGCGGCGACAGCGTGGTTGTGGATGGCAACGTCGAACACCAGGCATCGGCGCTCGAAGACTCCGAAGTGCTCGACATCTTTACGCCAGTCCGTGAAGACTACGCTGGATAAGGTAGCGGCTCAGTTTGATGGGTACGAGAAGGACACAAGAAGGGTACAAGTTGAGGGGTACGGGCTTCAGCCCGTACATAATTGGCTTTGAAGCAACGCGGGCTTTAGCCCCTGAGGCAATGTCTCCTTCAAGCTGAGCTGCTACGCCGGATAATTGTACCTATGCCTTTGGAGGGTTGATTCGAAATGATCAAGATGCGGTGGTTCCCCACTCTGGCGCTCGCGGCGATATGCGCGTGCGCGCTTCGCTCCAGCGGACAAGCTCTGCAGCCTGTGGGCCAGATCACGGGCATTGCCCATGTGGCTTACCGTGTCAGCAACCTTGACCGCGAGCTGGCTTTCCTCAAGAAGCTCGGCTTTGAAGAGTCGTTCGCGTTCAACGCCCACGGCCAAACCAGCGAGGTCTTCGTCAAGATCAACGACAATCAGTTTTTTGAGATCTACCCGCAGACTTCGCCTGCGCAGCCCCTGGGCTGGATGCACGTCTGCTACGAGGTGGGCGACCTCGATGCATTTGTACCTATCCTGACCGGGCGCGGACTCAAGCCGGCGCCTGTCAAAAAGGCCGGAGCCGGCAACCTGATCTCTTCGCTCCATGATCCCGATGGCCGGGTTACCGAGTTTACCCAGTACATGCCCGGCTCGAAACACACCCTCGACCGCGGCCAGCATCTGGGGTCCGATCGCGTCTCCACCCAGTTGCTCGGCTTCGAGCTTCCGGTTACCGACCTCAAAGCCGCGCGCAAGTTCTACACCGCTCTCGGTTTCGACATAGATCAGACAGGCAACGGCCTTCGTCTCAGCCTGATGGGCAATCCGGACCTGCGCATTGAGTTGCCGCAGTACCGCCCCGGCCTCAAGGTGCAAACGTTGCTCCCGGTCGCCGACGCGCGCAAAGCTGCCGACCAGCTCCAGGCCACCGGCGTCCACGCCACTCTGCACGGCAAGCTGGTCTTCGTCCAGGACCCCGATGGAAACTCCCTGGTGCTGCTCGAAACTGGCTCATCGCAGTAGTCACAGCGGCGGCAAACGCCGGGCTTCTTCTTCGCCATCCAGCACGCGGAATGCGCCTTCAGCCAATGCGCGCAGCTCGTCTTCGCCCGGAAAATTCGCCACCGGCGCAATCCACTCGAGATAAGCGCAGAGTTTGTTTGTCACGCGGCGCGAGCAGGCCATGCTGCCCGTCAGCAGTACCGCGTCCACCTTGCCCTGCAACACCGTGGCCATGGCTCCAGCCTCCTTGGCCACCTGGTAGAGCATGGCGTCCATCGCCCCTTCCGCCTCGCGGTCGCCGGCCTCGATGCGCCGCTCCACCTGCATCGGATCGCGGCTGCCCAGGTAGGCAAAAAGGCCGCCGTCTCCAAACACATGGCGGTCAAGTTCAGCCTGTGTGTATTGCCCGCTAAAGCACAGCTTGATGAGCTCCCGTGCCGGCAGCGAGCCGGTACGGTCCGGACCAAACGGACCCTCTTCAATGGTGTTCGAGTCCACCATCAGGCCGTCGCGGTGCGCTGATACGGTTATGCCGTTGCCCAGATGCACCACCACCAGCCGCATGGAGGCGTACTCCCGGCCGCGGCCCCGCGCGTAGCGCCTGGCAACGGCTTTGGTGTTCAGCGCATGTCCTACGCTGGTGCGCTGCACAAGGGGTGACCCGGAGTACCGCGCGCAGTCCTGCCACTCGTCCGCTGTCACTGGGTCCACCACGTAGGCGTTCACTCCCGCATCGCGGGCGAACTCAAGCGCGATCAGTGCGCCCAGATTGGCCGCGTGTTCTCCACGCTCGGCGCGCCGCAGCTCCTCTACCATCACATTGTCGACCAGGTAGGTGCCGCAGGCCACCGGCCGCAACAGTCCACCGCGGCCGGCAACGGCTGCGAACGGCTCGCCGCCACAGCCGCGTGCGCTGTAACCGGCAATCTCCAGTGCCTCGCGAATCAGCTTGGCTCGATATCCGGCGCGCGCCAGCAGCGGCTGCCCGCGAAACTGGGCTTGTTCCTCATCGCCGTGGCGAAGGGTTCGCACCAGTTGCTGGCCGGCTCGCGTGAAGACGCCGAATTTGGTCGAGGCCGCCGCTGGATTGATGGTGAGAACCAGACCGCTCGCGAAGTTCAAACGCCACCTCGGAAGGATGTTTCCACTGGAGGGGTGAGTGCATTCGAGTTTAACCCGGCGCCGGTTTCGAATGCGAACCGGCGCCGGGTTGCCGAGTCGTTCCAGCCCGATAACCGCCTGCTCCGGAGGGCGGCGCTCAGTTGCCTGGGTTTTGAATCGTACCCAATCCCTGCTATCCTTTAACGATAGCATCTCCCAAGCGCGGGAAGCGTTGAAAAACAAACGATTGAAAGAGGTTACACGTGGCTGACACCGCCAAGATTACTGACAAGCTCGAACGCAAGAAGGTGAAGCGTGCGGCGCGCAAGAAAGCGGCCCCCAAGGCCAAGCGCACCACGCCGCGCGGTTCCAACAAGCAGAAAGTGAAGCAAATGGCACGCGGCCAGTCGAAGCGGTAAGAGCCGCTTTCGCTGCCATCAGGATTCCGGGCGCGCCAGAGCCTGCGCCCGGAATTTGCTCTTCCTCTGGCGCCGCAGCCTGTATGCTGGTCCTCAATCCACGCCGTCCGGCGAGTCGAGGAGTTTCCACTGCCCAGCCAACTGCTTGCCCGCAAGTCAATCGACAAGCTCATCCGGGATGCGGACGCGCCCGAACATCGCCTGAAGAAGACCCTCGGGCCATGGTCGCTCACGGCGCTGGGCATCGGCGCGGTCATTGGCTCGGGCATCTTCACCGTCATTGGCACCGCCATATCCGGTGAGCACTTCGACACCTCGAGCGTGCTTAACACGCCGCTGGCCGATTTCCTCATTCGTCATACCGCCATGGCCGGCCGGCCCGGAGCAGGTCCGGCAATTGCGCTTTCCCTGGTGCTGGTGGCCATCGTCTGCGCGCTTACCGGCCTCTGTTACGCCGAGCTGGCGTCCATGATTCCCATCGCCGGCTCCGCGTATACCTACACCTATGCCACGCTCGGCGAGCTCGTTGCCTGGATCATCGGCTGGGACCTGATTCTCGAATACGCCGGCTCGAATATGACGGTAAGCGTGGGCTTTGCCGCCCATATCGTCGATCTAATGGACTGGTTCGGCCTCCATCCCTCACCCAAATGGATCTCGCCCGCCTATCTGCCCGACGGCCTGCAGGATTTTGCCGGCAAAACGATCTACAACTCCGGCTGGCACTTCGGCTTCAACATTCCCGCCTTCCTGATTGTCCTCATCCTGACCGTCATCCTGGTCCGCGGTATCCGCGAATCGGCTTCGGCCAACAACGCCATGGTTGGCCTCAAGCTGATCGCCATCCTCATCTTTGTCTTTGCTGCAATCGGCTACATTCACCCTTCCAACTGGCATCCGTACATGCCCAACGGCTGGTCGGGGGTTCTCACCGGCGGCTCCATCATCTTTTTCACCTACATCGGTTTCGATTCCGTTTCCACCGCCGCCGAGGAGTGTCAAAATCCACAGCGGGATATGCCCTTCGGCATTATCGCCACGTTGATCGTGTGCACCGTGCTTTACGTGGCGGTTGCCGTCTGCCTCACCGGTCTGGTGCCCTGGCAGTCCATGGTGGGAGACGCGGCGCCGGTGGTGAACGCGCTCAAAAAGCTGTCGATTCTGCCCGGCGGGCACCCACTCCACTGGATCAGGCTGGTGGTGCTGTTCGGCGCTCTGCTGGGCATGATCTCGTCGATTCTGGTCTATCAGCTCGGCCAGTCGCGGGTCTGGTTCTCCATGTCCCGCGACGGGCTGCTGCCGCGAGTCTTCAGCTCGGTTCATCCCACCTTCCGCACCCCGGCCTTTTCCACCTGGGTGGCGGGAATCGTGGTGGCTATTCCATCCGGCCTCTTTGATATCGGCACGCTGGCCGATCTGTCGAACATCGGCACGTTGTTTGCCTTCGTGCTGGTTTCGCTGGGCGTAATCGTGTTGCGCTACCGGGAGCCGAACCGGCGCCGCGGATTTTCTGTCCCCGGCGGCCCCATCATTCCCGCCTGCAGCGTGATCTTCTGTTTCCTCCTCATGGCCGGGTTGCCCATCATCACCTGGTACCGGTTCATCATCTGGTTGATCATCGGGCTGGTGATCTACACGTTCTACAGCCGCCATCGCTCCGAATTTGCCCCGTCCCGCTTGAACGTTTCCGGGCTGCCCGCATCTCAAAAGCAGGCGGCAAAGATCACCCCAATCGACAGGGATCGTTAAAGGGGGGTCGTTATAAGGATGGGTGAAGATGCTGGAACAGCAACCTGGTAGCGGCAACTCGGCGGGCACTGGCTTGAAAACCTGGCACAAGATTCTTCTCACTACGCTGGTCACACTGGCCCTTGGCGGGCTCTATCTGTTCTCCGTCTGGCAGCACCGCCGCAATCCCGGTGTAATCGCCAACCACAGTCTCGACCAGAACCTTACGCCCGACGACGTTGCCGTTGTCCGCAAAATGTTCATGACCTCGTTCAGCGACACGCTTGTGCTCCAGGGCAAGAGCGTGTGGATGAAAAATGGCTATACGATGCCCTACTTCCCATTTAAGGGCGGTCGTATCGTCTTCGCAAAACGGGTGGGACTTATTCCCGCGGCGCAGAAGCTCGACGTGAAGAAAATCGTGAAGGCGCTGCCGCCGGCCTCGGTCGACGACGGCATCGATCACGGCAGCCGGCAGGTGTTTGCTGTGTTCGCGCTGCCGGGCGCCCCCGCGCTCTATGCAACGCCAATCGGCGTAATCAACGGTAGCCAGGAACAGTATTACTGCGACATGCTTTTCTACTACGACGATCCCCACACCATCTACGACAACTGGCCCAAAGATGTGTGGGCGGCAATCGATGGGCACCAGGTCAAGCCGGGCATGACCGAGCTCGAGACCCGGATGTCAATCGGCCAGAAGCTGCAGTCGGAAGGCGGGTCGGAAGGCAACCGGATCGTGACCTACGACCAGGCAGGCAAGCACTGGACAATCCGGTACACGCAGGATCGTGCCACATCGATCAGTACCCAGTAGCCGCGGCACGCCACCCGATTGCCATGCGCAATGAGGCTGTATGCCGCGTGCTGTCAATGGCCCCGCCGCGGAAGCTGCGCAGCGCGCGGCGCGTAAACTGAAGAAGTGACCGGCATCCAGCAGTTCATTCGCAGTCTGCCCAAGGCTGAGCTGCATCTGCACCTCGAGGGCACCATTCTTCCCTCCACGCTGGTCGAGCTGAGCCAGCGGCACGATGAGCATCCGCTCACTCCGGCTCAAGCTGAAGCATTCTACCAATTCACTGACTTTACAGGCTTTATCGAATCATTCAGGGCCGTGACGCGGCTGCTGAGCCGCCCTGAAGACTACGAGCTGGCTGCGTGGCGGATGATGCAGGGCCTGGCCGGGCAGGGCGTGGTGCATGCTGAGGTCTACATCTCGGTGGGCGTAATTTACATGTGGCGCAATCACGATCCGGAGTGCTTCGAGCCGATCTTTGCGGCCCTTGAGCGGGCGCGTCAGCGCGGCGAGCGCGAGCTGGGCCTGTCGCTCTACTGGATCTTCGACGCGGTGCGTCACTTTACGGTCCCTGAAGCGGAGCGCGTCTTTCGCAAGGCCGCCGCCCTGCACGTCGAATATCCGGCGATTATCGGTATCGGGCTGGGCGGCGACGAGCGGCGCTCCAGTTCCGAGCCCTTTCGTGCGCTCTATGCCGAGGCGCGCGCCGCCGGCTTGCGGCTCACAAATCACGCCGGAGAGACGACCGGGCCGGAGGCCATCCGGGAGGCGCTCTCGATCGGGTCCGAACGGCTTGGGCACGTGCTTTCCGCCATTCAGGATCCGGCTCTTCTCAAAGAACTGAACACACGCCGGATCGGGATGGAGCTTAATCCCTCCTCGAATGTCCGCACCGGAGTTTGCCCGTCATTTGCCGCGCATCCGTTGCGGCGGTACTTTGACATGGGGCTTCTGGTTACCGTCAACTCCGATGATCCGGCCTTCTTTGGCTCCGACGTGGCGAACGAATATCTGCTGGCGCACACTGAGCAGGGATTCACGCGCGACGAGTTGCGCAGCCTGGCGGTCAACTCCATTCTTTCGAGTTTTTTGCCCCAATCCAGCAAAGCCCTCTGGCTGGCGCGCATCGAAACCATTCAGTAAACAGCTCTTCGCCGCGTCTAACAGGCGAGAGCAGGCCAGCTTGATCGAAACTGCGATATCATGTTGGCATCAGGAGGCTGTTTCATGTCAGTGGAACCGGAATCCCTCACACCCCCCGATGACTCCGCCATGTTTAAGAGGTGCGGATGGAAGACCATGCGGGCGGTTACGTGGGTTTCCGTGGGCATGGCGGTGGCTGCGCTGGGCATCTACCTGGGCAATGAGCTTCGCTGCCGCGCGAAGTTCAAGAAGCGCACGCCCTACGATTTCTACGCCAACGCCGGTGAATCGGCCGCGAACGAGTTCGGCGTCGGCATCTGATTCGTCTCTCGGTGGACTCGATTTCCTCCTTTTATCCTCCCGCAACCCGCTGATTCCAATATTCATATCGCCGCCCTGTCTGGACCGGCTCCCGCTGGCATGTAACCGAAACCTCGCCTGCTCTCATCTAATGAGGTGCAGGCGAGGCGGTTGAATGCGCCGCATCAGCACTTTTTGAGCACACGCCTCAGGGAAGAAAGGGAGTACACGTCATGAAAAGGAAATCGATCCAAATTGCAGCGCTAGCCGCAGTTGCGGCGTTGCTGGCAGTAATTCCCGGCGTTGCGCATGCTGAAGATCAGCCCGGCCAGGGGCGGGCCGTGATAACTGTGCTGCCGCGGGACAACAACGGTCAGGTTGCACCGCTGCAACAGCAGCAGGTGAGCGTCAAGGTCAATGGCAAAACATCCAATGTGACCCGCTGGGAGCAGTTGCGCGGCGAAAACTCGCCCGTCGAAATGGTGATCCTGATCGATGGAGCGGCCCGCTCCAGCCTGGGTAGCCAGATGGAAGATATTCAGCATTTTGTGCAAGGGCTGCCCGCCAACACCAGCGCCACCATCGCTTACATGATGAATGGGCGGGCGGCAATGACCGGGCCGCTTTCCACCGATCATGCCGCGGTATTGCGCGGACTTCACATTCCCAGCGGCGGCACTCCCGGCGTCAGCGCCAGCCCTTATTTCTGCCTGTCCGACCTCGCCAGGAACTGGCCCTCGAACAATCCTCAGGCGCGGCGCGAAGTGGTGATGATCACCGATGGCGTGGACTATTATGACGCGCACTATGACCCGGAAGATCCCTATATGCAAGCCGCCATTAACGATTCCGTGCATGCCCGGCTAACCGTCTACTCCATCTACTGGCGCAACATGGGCCGGCTGGACAACTACGCCGGTCCGGCCGATGCGGGACAGAATCTGTTGACCCAGGTAACTGGGGCCACCGGCGGGACCAACTACTGGCAGGGATATGGCAATCCGGTAAGCCTGCAGCCTTATCTCCAGGACATCGGCCGCCGCCTCAACAACCAGTATGAAGTGAGCTTTATGGCTCCCTTCAAGGGCAAGCCGCAGGTGGAGACCTTCAAACTCAAGCTCGATGCTCCCGGCGCCAAGATATCGGCTCCGCAGCAGGTGCTCGTGATGGGCTCCGAGTCCGCGGGCGGTGAGCAGTAAGCCAAGCGGCAACAGGCTGAATGCAGAAAAATAACCACCGGGAATCCGGCGCCCAGCCGGATTCCCGAAAACTCCGCCTCACCTTCCTCCTCGAATCCTGAACCTCATTCCCTCCATGACGAATCTATTCCATAGATTTATATTGCTTGACTTGGTCTGAGGCTCTTTTCAAGCCCTGCCTTGGCTCCAGGGACCCAAATGCATACCTCGACAGTCGCCTGGATCGAACTATCCTGAGATGAAAGCCTGAGGAGAGCCCTTTTGTCAGAGAACGCAGCCGCACTGCCAGCATCGGGGGCCAGATCTGGCCAGCCCGTGCGCATGGAAAATCCAAATGCGGTAGACCACGCTCTCTGGAGGCCGCGGGTAAACCCCTGGCTGATTGCCGCCACGGTGGCGCTGGCTGCGTTCATGGAAGTGCTCGACACTTCCATCGCCAATGTAGCCCTGCCGCACATTGCCGGGTCGCTGGCTGCCAGCACCGATCAGGCAACCTGGGTGCTCACCAGTTACCTGGTCTCCAACGCCATCGTGCTGCCGCTGGGCGGATGGGCCTCCAACCTGATGGGCCGGCGCAACTTCTTCGTCCTCTGCATCACCATCTTCACCATCGCCAGTTTTCTCTGCGGAATAGCGCCTTCGCTGCCACTACTGTTGCTGTTCCGCGTCATCCAGGGCGCGGGTGGCGGAGGCATGCAGCCCATGGCCCAGGCCATCATGGCAGACTCGTTCGAACCGCAAAAACGCGGCCAGGCCTTCGCGCTCTATGGACTGGTTGCCGTGCTCGCGCCGTCCATCGGACCCACGCTCGGCGGCTGGATCACCGACAACTTCTCCTGGCGCTGGATCTTCTTCATCAACATCCCGGTCGGCATTCTGGCCTTTATCCTGGTCACCCGGCTGGTGGACGATCCACCCTGGATTAAGGCCGATCTCTCCCGGATTCGCAACATGGACTACATGGGCCTGGCCTTTCTCACGCTGGCCATGGGCGGCCTGCAGATCATGCTCGACAAGGGCGAGGAAAACGACTGGTTCTCGTCGAAATTCATCTGGTTCTTCGCGATCATGTTCGTGCTCGGAATGGTGGGCTTGATCGTGCGCGAGTGGAACGTCAAAAATCCGCTCATCAATCTGCGATTATTCCGTTTTAAGAATTTCGCGATCTGCTGTTTCCTCATGATGCTGGTAGGCGGCGTGCTCAACGCCAACACCGTGTTGCAGCCTCAGTTTACGCAGCAGTTGCTCGGCTACAACGCCACCACGGCGGGACTGGCTCTGACCGCAGGCGGCGTGGCGCTGGTCATCATGATGCCGCTGGCGGGCTACGCCACCGGCAAGTTCTCCGCGCGCACGCTCACCGTCGCCGGCTTCATCATGTTTACCATCACCTTCCGCTACGCCGCCGAGGTGACTAACCTGCAAATGAGCTTTGCCGAGGCCTCATGGCTGCGCGTGGTCCAGATGCTTCCGCTGCCCTTCTGCTTCATCTCCATCACCAACGCGGCCTACGTGGGTATGCCCAAGGAAGAAAGCAATCAGGTAGCCGGCTTGATCAACTTCGTTCGCAACATCGGCGGCAGCATCCTCATTGCCATCACCAACGCCCAGGTGACCAGCCGCGCCATGTGGCATCAGCAGCAGCTGCAGCAGGACATGGTTTCCGGTGCCATCGGCTACCAGCAGCACCTCCAGGCGCTGAGCGGCTTTCTCGGCAGCCACTTTGGCGGATCGAATAGCGCGGGAATGGCGCTGGCCTCCATCTATAACCAACTCAACCAGCAGGCTCAGATGCAGGGCTATCAGGATGTCTATATGGAGCTCTGCTACATGTCGATCGTGCTGGTCGCGCTGGCCTTTCTGCTCAGCAAAAGCCGTCCTGGGGAACGAGCGGAGGGCGGCGCAATGCACTAAACCCGATGCAGGATGCGCGCAGCAACAGCTTTGCAAGCAATCGCTGCGCATCGCCATCGAGCGCTACTGGTCGCTTTTGTCGCCCCTGGAAAAGAATGGAATGTGAAACGGCTCTTCGGCCGTCGATTGCTTCTTTTCCTTCTCCTTGCCACTGGGGTCCGTCCGCAGCAGCGTGCGTTGCGAGTTTACACAGAGCCAGCCGCCGCGCACCTGGTCAAAGACATGCGTAAACACGCCCTTCTCATCCACCGGCCGCCCATCTATCTTGTGGTGCAGCGAATACGTTCCGTTGGCCACCGCCACGTCGCCCAGCATGCGCACGGTAACCACCTTCTGGGTCAGATAGGCGGTTTTGTCATCTCCGTTGATGGCCTGCGCAACCTGCTGGTTCCGGGTGGTTACGTTGCCGGAGGCCGAGATATCGACCAGCAGCGGAGAAAGCACCAGTTCCAGCCCAAACTGGTCGCGCTTATTCGCGGCGTTTGACCAGGTGTCTTCAATCTTCTGGAACTGGGTCACGGTAGCGGCCTGGGTAGAGGTGACGGCGGGCTGAAGAGTCGTTGCCGAGGCGCCGGGCGCTTGCGCCGCGGCCGCGCCGCAGCAGAGCATTGCAGCACAAAAACAGAGAGAAAGCCGGTTCATACACATCCTGTGCTCCCGCCGTCGAACGGCGAGCTCCGGAGAAATCATAGCTGGAGAAATCATAGTTCTTTTGACTCATCAACCCGGCCCAAGGGAGCGGAAAACCGCCTGATCCAATCCCGCGCCCGATCGACTTCCGCGGGTGATGGCATGTCCCACGGTGATGGCCTTACCCCTCGGATGATAGCCTTGCCTGTTGCTTCAGACGACAGGGGCCTCAATGCACTCCAATCACGATCACCCGTCCGATCACGGAAACCACGCAAACCATTCCGATCAGCCTCATCACCAGGGCCATCCCTATCATTTCAATCTGGTTGCCTCGGCGCAGGCGGCCATGATCGAGCACGGTTTTCAGCCCGACTGGCCCGCCGCGGCCACTGCCGAGCTGGCCTCCATCCAGTCGCAGGCCGATCTGCCTTCCGGCGCCGGTCTTCAGGATCTTAAGGATCTGCGCGGACTGCTCTGGTCTTCCATCGACAACGACACCTCGAAAGATCTCGACCAGATCGAGTGGGCTGAGCAGCTTGCCGACGGCCGCATCCGGATTCTGGTGGGTGTGGCCGATGTCGACTTCCGCGTCCACCAGGGCTCGGCCATCGACGGCCATGCGCAGAGCGAAACCACCTCGGTCTACACCGGGGTAAAGGTCTTTCCCATGCTGCCCGCGGAGCTGTCTGAGGGCGTAACCTCGCTCAACGAGAATCAAGACCGGGTCGCCGTGGTCATCGAAATCTGTGTGGACGCGGCCGGCGTTGCCAGCGACGGCAAAGCCTATCGGGCGCTGGTGCGCAATCGTGCGCAATTGGCGTATCCCAGTGTGGGCGCGTGGCTGGAAGACCGCGGCCCCGCCCCGCCCAAAGCAGCCGCCAGCGTCGACCTGGCCGCACAGCTTAAGCTGCAGGACCAGGCCGCGCAGCGCATGTCCGGCAATCGTTTCCAGCATGGCGCGCTCGATCTGGAAACCATCGAAACCCGCCCGGTGGTGCTTGGAGAGCAGGCTGTGGAGGTGAGGCGGCTGGGAAAAAACCGCGCCACTTCGCTGATCGAAGAGTTCATGGTGGCGGCCAACGGCGTCATCGCCCGCACCTTCCAGGACGCCGGCGTTGCCTCCATCCGCCGCATTGTGCGCACGCCCAAACGCTGGAGCCGCATCGTCGATCTGGCCGCCGGCCTGGGTGCAGCGCTGCCCGCCGACCCCGATTCGAAGGCTCTCAACGACTTCCTTCTCGACCAGCGGCGCAAGGATCCGGACCACTTCCCCGATCTGTCGCTGGCCGTGGTCAAGCTCATGGGCCCCGGCGAGTACGTCCTGGTAAAACCCAACGCCCCCTCACCCGGCCACTTCGGTCTGGCCGTGCAGGATTACACTCATTCGACCGCGCCCAACCGCCGCTTTCCCGATATCGTCACCCAGCGGCTGCTCAAGGCCCTGCTGGCACATCAGCCGCAGCCCTACGGCGAGTCCCAACTAGGCGCCATCGCTGACCACTGCACGGAAAGAGAAGATGCCGCCCGCCGCGTGGAGCGCGAAATGCAGAAGCGCATTGCCGCCGTCGTGCTTCATCCGCACATCGGGCAGAGCTATCCGGCTATCGTCACCGGGGTCAACCAGTACGGCACGTTCGTAAGGACCCTCAACCCGCACGTGGAGGGCATGGTCGTCCAGGGCGGCAAGGGGCTGGATGTGGGCGATAAAGTCACGGTCCGGCTTGTGCATACCGATCCGGAGCGCGGCCATATCGACTTTGCCATATAAATATAGCTAAATCAGCGGCTTGGATATCGGATTGCCGGCCCTGCCCGGCGCGGTCCGCAAACCGGCGGCTGCAGCGATTGCTTTCCGCATTCCTGCATAAAAAACGCCTCCTGCTGCGTCTAACAAAAAGAAAGGGATGCGCACGGGCAGTCCGTCTCACGGAGCGCACCCCGAAAGGGCCCCCAACGAGGGGTCAGGCAGCCTCAGCCGTTACTCCCCTTTTTGAACGATGTCGTTGAACCATGTTGTTGAACGACGTTAAGAACCATGCGGCCGGCAGCCTAATTCATATACCTGTGGTGAATCGAGTGGCTCTTTTATGAGGCTTATCGCTGCGACGCTCTCTTGCGCAATCCTGTCGGTGTTTCCGGCCTCCTTTGCGCTTGCACAAACCCCCGATACCGCCGTGGAGGTAGCTTCGGCAGCCAGCCTGCCAGACGCGCCCACGCCGCAGACTGGCTCCGGTTCCTCCGCGCAGCAGGGTCAGAATCAGCCGGTGCAGGATCAACCGCCGCTGCCACCCCAGGACAACAAAGACAGCAAAAAACCAAATGCGCCCGGCCAGCAGCCCAAGCGCATCCTCGGCATCATGCCCAACTACCGCGCCGTCAGCGCCGGCGCCATTCCGCCGCCGGCCACGCCGAGGCAGGCCTTCAAAATCGCCACTCAGAACAGCTTCGATTATTCGTCCTTCATCTTTGTCGGGCTGACTTCGATGATCGCCGAGGGCGAGGACGATCATCCGCAGCTGGGCAAGGGCGTTCCCGGCTTCTGGGCCTACTCCTGGCGCGGATTCTTGGACAAGGTCGACGGAAACTACTGGGTGGTCTTCGTGCTGCCCTCGGCCCTGCACGAGGACGAGCGCTACTACGCCAAGGGCACGGGACGCGTCTGGAAGCGGGCTGTCTACGCGTCGTCCCGTGTGCTCATTACTCCGAACTACCAGGGACACAACACCATCAACGGAGCCGAGCTGCTGGGCCGTGGCGTCGCGCAGGGCATCTCGCTCTCCTACTATCCCAGCTCCGACCGCACCGCCAGCGCTCTCGCGGCCAAATATGGTTACGCCATCCTGCGCGATGCCTCCACCAACACCTTTCGCGAATTCTGGCCCGATATCGCGCAGCACGTACTGCATCGCCATCCCTGACGGTCAATTCAAGAGCGGCCGGAGTAAGGTCCCGCCGGTTGACTGTGTCCAGAATGTACGGTGTCGGCTGATAGAAGCTGGTCAATCGTATAAGCTGATCAGTCAATGCCCAACCCGCTCCGCACCCGCGCTTCTTTCGTCTTCTTTGCCTCCGCCCTGGCGGCCGCACTGCTGCCGCTCGCAGCCACCCGCGCACCCGCGCAGCAAACCCGCGTCGTTCTCGACGGAGCAGACACCGGCCGCGTCTTCGACGGACTGGGCGCGGCCAGCGCCGGCGCATCCTCACGCCTGCTCTACGACTATCCGGAGCCCCAAAGAAGCCAGATCCTCGACTACCTCTTCAAGCCCGGCTACGGCGCCGCGCTCCAGCGCCTCAAAGTCGAGATCGGCTCCGACGTTAACTCCACCGACGGCTCCGAGCCGAGTCCCATGCGCACGCCCGCCGACCACGACTCCGCACGCGGCTACGAGTGGTGGCTCATGGCCCAGGCGCACAAGCGCAATCCCAATATCGTTCTGGAAATCCTGCCTTGGGGCGCGCCCGCATGGGTGGGCGCAACCGTCGACGGCAAACGCACCCTCTACACGCCCAAAATGGTCTCTTACGTGGTCGACTTCATTCGCATGGCCAAACGCGACTACGGACTCGATATCGCCTACGCAGGTGCGTGGAATGAAAAGGTCTACGACGCCGCCTACGTGAAAGAGCTCTACCGCCAGCTCCAGGCCGCGCATCTCCAAACAAAGATCGTCTGTTGCGACGAGTACCCCGGCGAGGGCCGCGGCCAGTGGTCCATCGCCGACGCAATGCTCAAAGACCCCGAGCTGGCGCAGGCTGTCTCGGCCATCGGCGTCCACTATCCGCGCGTCAATGGCCATACCCGCACCACCTATGCCGCGCGCCGCACCGGCAAACCCCTCTGGTCCAGCGAAGACCAGCCCAACGGCGGCGGCGGCCCTTTTGTGAGCCGGGACTGGGCCGAGGGTGGCCGCATCCTGGCCCATGCCTATAACCAGAACTATCTCGAAGGCTCTCTCACTGCCACCGAGATCTGGAGCCCCATCACCTCGTATTACGACAATCTGGCCGCGCCCAACTCCGGCCTGATGTATGCCAACATGCCCTGGTCCGGCCATTATGACGTGCAGGGAGCCATCTGGGCCACGGCCCACACTACGCAGTTCGCGCAGCCGGGCTGGCAATATCTCGACGCCGCCTCCGGCTACTTGCCTGACAGCGGCAGCTACGTGTCTCTGCGTTCAACCGACAAGAAAAACTGGAGCGTGATTCTGGAAACCATCGGCGCGAAAAATCCGCAACCCGTGGCTTTCCGGCTCACCGGCGAGCTGGCCGCGACCCAGGTTCACATCTGGGAAACCAACGGCACGCACACCTTCGAGCATGTGGCGGACATCTCGCCCACCAATGCCGCATTCACCTACACCTTCGATCCCGACTCGCTCTACTCGCTCACCACCACCACCGGTCAGGGCAAGGGAGCAGCCGTGCCGCCGCCGGCCGCGCCGTTCCCGCTGCCCTACGCCGACGACTTCGAGCGCACGCCTACCGGCCGCGCGCCCAAATACCTTGCCGACCAGGATGGAGCTTTTGAGGTGCATCCCTGCCAGGGCCGCGCCGGACGTTGTCTCGAACAGGTCATCACCGAAGTTCCCGTTCCCTGGGGTCCGGAGCCCGATCCCTTCACGCTGGCCGGCAACGCTGCCTGGACCGACTACAGCGTCTCCGCTGACGCGCACTTCCTGAGCGACGCAGCCGCAGCCGTCATCGGCCGCATCGACTCCGCCAACGTCTTTCGTGACGGCCGAGCGCCGTGGCCCAGCGGCTACATCCTGCAGGTCAAGCCGGACGGCGCCTGGGAGCTGCTCTCCGCGCAGTACAAGCAGCCAACCGTCACGCTCGCGCACGGCACGACAAAGCTCGATCGCGCTCAATGGCACCGGCTTGAGCTGCGCTTCCGTGGCGACGGCATCGAAGCCCTGCTCGACGGCGCATCTCTCGCCGCCGTCCACGATACGGCACACACCCACGGCATGTTCGCCCTCGGCTCCGGGTGGAACCGCATCCAATTCGATAACCTGCGCGTCGAGCCCTGATGCACTTCGAGTCCTGACGCACTTCGAGTCCTGATGCATTTCGAACCTGATGCATTTCGAACCTGATGCATTTCGAGTCCTGATGCACTTCGAGTTCTGACAGTCCGCCCATAGCCAAGCAGGACTCTCCATTCGTTACACTCATCCTCAGGAGGAAGCCTGAGCTCGACCATGCCTCATCCACAGATCAAGTTCGGCACCGACGGCTGGCGCGGCCTGATTGCCGACGATTTCACCTTCGCCAACGTGCGCACCGCGGCTGAAGCCATCGCCGCCTACGTGCACGCGCAGGAAGATCCAGCCAAAGGCCTCTGCATCGGCTATGACACGCGCTTTGGCTCGAAGGCCTTTGCACATGCCTGCGCCGAAGTCGCCGCAGCCAGCGGTATTCCGGTGATGCTGGCCGGAGCCGTCACTCCCACGCCCGCGCTGAGCTACGGCGTGCGCGAGCGCGGCGCAGCCGGCGGCATCATGATCACTTCATCGCACAATCCCGCGCAGTGGAACGGCGTGAAATACAAGGCCTGGTACGGCGGCTCGGGCAAGCCCTCCATCATCGCCGCCATCGAGTCGTATCTGGGCAAGCCGGTGGCCAGCGCAGCGCAGTCCGCGCCCATCACCATCGTCGATTTCCTTCCCACCTATCTCCAGGCCATTAAGAGCTTCGCCGACCTCGACCTCATCGCCAGCTCAGGCATGAAGTTCTGCATTGACTCGATGTACGGCGCGGGCAGCACCATTCTTTCCGATATCTTCTCGGCGCTAGGCGTAGAGCACGTGCAGATTCGCGCCAATCCCGACCCGCTCTTTCCCGGCATCAATCCCGAGCCCATCGAACCGCACATCCGCGCGCTGGGCCAAGCCACCCAGGCCAACCACTGCCACGCCGGCCTGTGTACCGACGGCGACGCGGACCGCGTGGGCGCAACCGACGAGCATGGCAACTTTGTCGATCCGCACAAGATCTACTCCGTTCTGCTGAGCTGGGTGCTGCGCCGCAAAGGCTGGCCCGGCGCGGTCACACGTGCCTTCAACACGACAAAAATGCTCGACCGCATTGCCCGGAAGTATGATCGCGAGCTCATCGAGCACGGAATCGGTTTCAAGTTTGTCTGCGACTACATGCTCGAGCGCGAGATCCTCATGGGCGGCGAAGAGTCCGGCGGCATCGGCTTTCAGCGCCACCTGCCCGAGCGCGACGGCCTGCTGAACTGCCTGCTGCTGGCCAACGTAATGGCTCAGGAGGGCAAGACCCTCGGCCAGCTCGTCGCCGATCTGCAGGCCGAATACGGCGAGCACCAATACGGCCGCATCGATCTGCACATTGGGGACGACATCAAGAACAACGCCATCGCCCGGGCTAAAGCACTCAAGGCCGGCGACACGACCTTTGCTGCAATGCCCATCCTGCGCATGGAGACGCTCGACGGCGTGAAGTTTTACCTCGACAATCCCGAGGCCGCAACCAAGCCCAACGCCGCCGAGACCTGGCTGCTGCTGCGCGCCAGCGGCACCGAGCCACTGATGCGCATCTACACTGAATCCTGCTCAAAGCAGTCGGTTGCAACACTGCTCGAGTCCGCGCGGGCCTTCGCGCTCGGCGGCTGAGGAGCGCGATGCGAATTATGCGCGCGGAGTATCACGACGCCGACTGCCGCGAGGCTGGCGATATTTTCGGGGGGTCAATCCAATACCTGGAATAGGCGAAAAACCAGAGCCTTTGTGCTTTGAGCAGCGATATTCCATCAAAGCACCCTCCATAGGGTGGGGCGTCTGATGAGTTGCAGGTTTTTCGCATCTGGAACAACTTGGGAAATTTGACACGCAAATCTCCTCCTTCGCTTGTGATCATAGTCCTACACGCAGTTCCGTAAAGCACGCATTTATTCTGAAGTTTCGTGGCTGTGTCTACCGAAATACACACCGCGGAGACATCTTAGGAGAGGAAGAAATGTTCATCCACATCTTTGGTTTTCGCTGGCGGCCGGAGGCGACCGACGCCGACAAGGCCCGCGCCACAAAAGAGATTCTCGCCTTTCGAAATACGATTCCCGGCCTGATCGAAGCCCATGTCGGTCCCAACGTATCGCCGCGCAATCAGGGATTCACCTTTGCCGGCATGATGAAGTTCACCGACAAAGCAGCCTGCGATGCCTACGCCGTCCATCCCGCGCATCAGGCCCTGCTCAACTGGCTCGTCCTGCTCATCGATCCGGTTGAACTCGACTTCGAAGCCTGATCCAACCACGTCCCGAGGCCATCCTGCTCTGGACCGAACCGGACATGGACTGAATCCCTTCCCCAAATCCGGGCAAGCCTCAATCCATGCCGCTCTGGAACATGCGCGCGTCAAAGACGAAAGGCCGCGCAGCATCGATGCGAAATTCGGCCATTCGCGGATGCAGCGGGTTGAGCAGCACGTTCCACTCCGGGCGGATGGGAACCGATGGAACTCGTACAGTCAGCGATGAACTCGCGCGAATCCACGCATCGCCAAGCGCGCGGGTTGCGGTGAGATCGGTCCACCATTCAGGCGGAAGGTCTGCGGGCTCAATCGTGCGCGCCGGCTCGCCGTCTGGAAGCAGTGCGGAGATCGCGACCAGGTCGGCCGGTGCCTGTGTGGGATCAAGGTGAACGAACAGCTCAATGGCCGCCAGCGCCAGCGAGGAGGAACAGTAAACCATCGCTACTCCGCGGGAGTTCCAGCGTCCGCCGAACCGCCGGGCTCCTTCGCCGCTGAAGGCGCCGGGCGCGTGCATCGCCCGGCAGAGCCGCCAGATCAGCATCAGCTATATACGCCGTAGGCGACGCGGCCGAGCACATCTTCAACCTCGCGGACGCCGGGATCGGTATCAAGCTGGTCGAGCGGCCGCCCTCCGCGCAGCGCGCGATTGGGCGTCTTGAGCCATTGGGAGGCTTTTTCCTCGCTGCCCAGCGTCTCTACCGCCGTGTTGTAGACCTGCGCCAGCCGCACCGTGCGGTCGCTTTCGGCTGCCGTCAACCGCGCATGGCGCTGCAGCCGGCGCGTCAGCGTCCGCTGCGGAATGCCTATCTTTTCAGAGATTTCCGCCTGGCGCAGATCGAGCCTTTGGGCCAGCAGAAAAAGCGACTGCGCGGGCAGTCCTGCGCGCACCAGCTCAGCCAGCGTGCCGCCTTGAATCACCGGCCGGCCCAGCACCAGCTCGCCGCCAAGAAGATCGGAAACAGAATGAGCAGCCATGGCAATCCTCACGATCAGTATACGCCATTTGGCTATTTCATATACGCCAAAATTACGTGATTACCGCAACCCTGGCCCGCTTGCCCAGCCTTACCACGACCCGGGCAGGCTTAGGTCCGATGGAGAAAAACGCACCCTCGGCGTTTTCTCCATCCAGCTTCACCGCATTTTCGGCGATTTTCCGGTTCGCTTCAGCGCCGCTGGCCGCCAGCCCCAGCGCAAGCAGCAGCTTGGGCAGCCGAATCTGGTTCGGCTCCGGCCCGGCAACGTTGCTGAAGGCAACCGGCACCTCTTCCAGATCTTCCGCCGTCTCCTTCTGCTGGAACATCCGCGCCCAGTTCTCGTCCGCGCTCTGGGCAGCGGCCTCGCCATGGAACCCGGCCGTAATCGTCCGCGCCAGCCGCTTCTTGGCTTCCATGGGATGCAGCTTGCCGGTCGCCACTTCGGTGCGCAGCACGCTCACTTCGCTCTGCTTCAGGTCGGTCAGAAAGACCCAGTACTTCCACATCAATTCATCATTGATGCTCATCAGCTTGCCGTACATCTCGTCGGGCGGCTCGTTGATGCCGATGGCGTTGCCCAGTGACTTGGACATCTTCTGCACGCCGTCGAGGCCCTCGAGAATCGGGGTCATCAGCACGATCTGCGGCTTCTGGCCGTAGTGCCGCTGCAGCTCGCGACCGCGCAGCAGGTTGAACTTCTGGTCCGTGCCGCCCAGCTCCACGTCGCACTCCAGGGCCACCGAGTCGTAGCCCTGCATTACCGGATACAGCAGCTCATGCAGGCTGATCGGCTGTTCGGCCTGAAAACGCTTGGAGAATTCATCGCGCTCCAGCATCTGCGAAACCGTAAAGTGCGAAGTCAAGCGGATGGTCCCCTCGTAGCCCAGCTTGCCCAGCCACTCGGAGTTGTACCGCACCTCGGTCTTCGCCGCATCGAGGATGCGGAAGACCTGTTCCTTATATGTCTCCGCGTTTGCGTCCACCTGCTCGCGGGTAAGCGGCTTGCGCGTCACATTGCGGCCAGTGGGGTCGCCGATCAGCGAAGTGAAGTCGCCCACCAGAAAAATCACCGTGTGGCCAAGCTGTTGAAAGTGGCGCAGCTTGCGCATCAGCACCGTGTGTCCCAGGTGCAGGTCGGGAGCCGTCGGATCGAAGCCGGCCTTCACGCGCAGCGGCCGTCCCGTTTTGCGGCTCTCTTCCAGCCGTTCGCGCAGGTCGCTTCCGCGGATGATCTCCGCGGCGCCCTTCTGCAGCAAATCCATCTGCTCGTCTACAGGTAAAAATTCAGGCATGGTCATTTCAAGTATAAATTTCATGCCCCGCGGCGGTCGTGTGCGGAGAAGACAAAGGCCAGCAACAGCGTCCGGTTCCGGGCAATCTGGCAGACGCAGCCTGCTCAGGAGTAGAGTCTATCCTAGAAACGGGCAACTGCCGACACGGGCAATTTGCGGCATTTCAGCACAGGCACCCCGGCCATCGAATCGGTCGCAACTTGCGTTCCGCCAGCATTCATCCCCCGGCGTTCATCGGCCTGCATCCTCTTGAGCGCAGCTCACATTAAGCGCAGCGCGCACCTCAATCGCAAAAAGGAGAAATCCAGCCATGCCTACCGTTACCGGCCGCTCCGTTCAGGTTCCTGCCCCCGGCAAAGACTTCCAGCTTATCCAGAAAGAGTTTCCTGAGCCCGGACCGGGTCAGGTACGCATCCGCGTGCTCGCGTGCGGTGTCTGCCACAGCGATTCCATCACCAAATACGGCATCTTTCCCATCGAATACCCGCGCGTTCCGGGCCACGAAATCGCCGGCGTCGTAGACGAAATCGGACCGGACGTGCCGCTCTTCAAGCCCGGCCAGCGCGTCGGACTCGGCTGGCACGGCGGCCATTGCAACTACTGCAACCCCTGCCGCCGCGGCGACTTCATCCTGTGCGAAAACGGCCAGATTGCCGGCGTAAGCTACGACGGCGGCTATGCGGACTATGTGATCGCGCCGGCCAACGCACTCGCGCTCGTTCCCGGCGAGCTGGGCGATGTGGAGGCCGCGCCGCTGCTTTGCGCCGGCATTACCACCTTCAACAGCCTGCGCAACAGCGGCGCCCGGCCCGGCGACACGGTGGCCATCCTGGGCATTGGCGGCCTTGGCCATCTGGCCGTGCAGTACGCGGCAAAAAGCGGTTACCGCACAGTGGCCATTGCCCGCGGCCAGGACAAAGCTCCCTTGGCCATGCAGCTCGGCGCCCACATTTACATTGACAGCACCACCCAGGACCCTGCGGCCGAGTTGCAGAAGCTGGGCGGCGCCAACGTCATTCTTTCCACGTTGACTAATGGGGACGCTCTGGCCGCGGCCGTCAGCGGCCTGGCCCCCGCCGGCAAGCTCATCATCAACGGTGTGCCGGAGACGCCCTTCAATGTGTCCGCGGTTCCGCTCATTCTGGGCCGCCGCGCCATCGTCGGCTGGCCTTCCGGCACCGGCATGGACTCGGAAGACACGCTCAACTTCAGCGCTATGACCGGCGTTAAGCCTATGGTGGAGAGCTATCCACTCGAGCAGGCCGCCGAAGCCTTCGATCGCATGATGAGCGGCAAAGCCCGCTTCCGCGTGGTCCTGGCCATCGGCGAGCAGGCGCGGGCAGATTTGAAAAGCTAAGCAATCTGCGAATAAGTCCACGGCCCGAAGGGTGCGGGCTTCATCCCGTCCACCGAGCGAGATCAACAGGGCTTTATTGAGAACTGCATAAGGAATGTCCGAGCAGGCGCGCCGTAGGCGCAAGGATCGTTAGCCCCGCGCTTCAGTGGGGAAAGGGAATCCCACAATGAATGCCGTTGTGAAGTCCCGTAGGGACGGTGCAAGGACATTTCATCTGCAGGAATCAATAAAGCCTGAAGGGTGCGGCTTCACAGGCTGCGGAAAGACTCGTGTATACCGGGTCTGTTTTACCGTCGGCAACGTTGCGCGATCCTAAACGTATCCTCGACGTATCATCCCCGATCCACATTTTCAGGCATGGATGGCTGCCGGATTTTGTCGAAATACGAAAATAGTTGCTGCGTGGAATTCTGCTGTTGCAAACAGTCATCAAGGCCGGGTGCCAGCTACGCGCCAATGCTACTGCACCGTGAGCATTACTGATCCGGAGCTCGTGGCTTGGTGAGTGGCTGGTGGTGTCGGGAGCCGCTGCCACCACCTCCCCCGCAGCCAGTTGCGGCGGCCAAAACCGCGAGTGCAAATCCCAGGCATACCAGGGATCGTACGCGCGCAGCGGTCAGTTTCTTTTTGCCGAAAAAAGGAAGCAGAAGAGTCGGAAACAGCAAAAGCGCAGAGGCAACTCCCGGCAATGTTTCAGTAAAGACAATCGTAATCGCGTAGGTTCCGGCGGGCGTGGCCGATGACGTTGTAATGGTGACTGTGCTGGAAGCAGCCGAGTAACTGCAGGAAGCTCCCACAGGAAGATTCAGGCAGTTCACCGTTACGTCGGTTGCCGAAGACGGCAGGGTTACAGGATACGTGGCCGTCGATCCCGGAGTCATCCCTTCCGTGTCAGTCTCGCGAGATCAGGTTTTTCAACGACTTACAACACTGCGGGGACTGTCTAGACACACGGAAGTGTGCAAGACAGCAGGTTTTGTGGATCGGAATGTGGGTGAATCCCCCTGCTATCCGTCGAAACGAATGGCAGATGCTTTGCCTAAAATACTAGGCAAAACGCTAGACATACGCACATTTGCCTAATATATTAGGCAAATGCTGACCCTGTCCACCATAGGTGACCAGATCGCCGCAAGGCGCAAAACGCTCGGTCTGAGCCAGGCTGCGTTGTCCAAACAAGCCTCCGTCAGCCGCGCCACGCTCGACGCGCTTGAGAACGGCCGGATCAGCGAACTGGGGTTTTCAAAGATTACCAAAATCCTGTCGGCGCTTGGCATGGAGTTGAAGATTCAGGATGCGATTTCGCGCCGCCCCACGCTGGAGGAACTCATGGAAGAGGATCGCAATGATCAAGGTCTGGACCGACGGCGCTGAGGCGGGGCTGCTTGACCGCTACGAAGAACGTGGCAGCACGTTTCTCTACCTGCCCGATGCGCTTCCCGTGCGCGCGGTCTCCGTCACCATGCCCGTGCGCCTGCCCTCCTGGGACCTGCGTTTCGGCCTGCCGCCCATCTTCGAGATGAATCTTCCCGAAGGCGCACTGCGCGAGCGCTTGCGCCTCGCATTTGCAAAAGCCACCGGCACGTTTGACGAGTTCGATCTGCTTGCGGTTGTCGGGCGCTCGCAGGTCGGCCGTATCCGTTACACGGGTCAGAAAGAACAACTGCAGGAAGATGTTCCCTTCCAGTCGGTAGATGAAATTCTGGCGCAGCGGCGCAGTGGAGACTTATTCCACCACCTCATCGAAAAATTCGCGTCGTTCTCCGGTATCAGCGGCGTGCAGCCCAAAATTCTTGTACGGGATGAGAACGCGTTTGCCGCGGCGAGCGACGCGGGCCACCGCTTATCGCAGAGCTATTGTGGCGCCACGCACATTGTGAAGTTCTGGGAACCGAACGAGTACCCGCAACTGGCCGCGAATGAATATTTCTGCCTCAGCGTTGCCGGGAAATGCGGCCTTTTTGTCCCGCCTTACCGGCTTGCGCAAGACGCAATGGCGCTCGTCATTGACCGCTTTGACCTTCGTTTTGACGGGACTTATCGCGGGTTTGAGGACTTTTGCGTGCTCAACGCCAAGCGGGCCGATCAAAAATATAGCGGCAGCTACGAGAGCGCCGTTATGAAGCGGTTCCAGCAATTTGCGGATTCCCCGCACGTCAATGAAGATCTCGAAAAGTTGTTTACGCTGATTGCGCTTAACTGCGCTCTGCGCAATGGCGACGCGCATCTGAAGAATTTCGGGATTCTCTATGACGATGTTCTGGGCGAAGCCAGGCTGGCCCCTATCTATGACCTCGTGACAACCGCCGTCTACCTGCCCAAGGACAGCATGGCGCTCACCCTTAACGGAAGCACGAAATGGCCGACCGCGAAAGAGCTTCAGCGCCTGGGCGAAACCCGAATGGGCGGCGCACCATCGCGGGTGCGACAAATTCTGGAGCATATCGGGGAAGCCATCTTGAGCACCGCGACTGAAGTTCGCACATATATCAAAGAACATCCTGAATTTGCGGAAGTCGGAGAGCGTATGCTCCAGGAATGGGAGAAAGGAACAGCACTCTCCTTAAGAGCGGCGTAACGCGGTAAATTCTCCGTGACCCTGCCCTGAACTCCTGAGGCTTCCACGGGCCGTCTTTTTAGCTTGCCCCCGCTTCCCATGGGAAGCGGACGACCCTCAACACCGAGATCAGAAATCCGGTATTTGTTCCTATAATGTTTCCATGATCGGCTCTCGCTTCTCCTCACTTAACGACAATGCAAAAACATTCGGTTAACGGCCGACGACTTAAATCCGGAGTGGTCAGACTTTCAAGGGAGTAGAAAGGGCTACAGCCTCTATGGCGCAATTCGCGGAACTCTAGCAATGGCTTGCTGGCGTTCATCTGACCCGGGTCAATGACTTCCGGAAAGCCTCTCCCCGAAACGAACCACCTCGGCTATTTGAATCATCGATTGCATAAAGTTAAGCCCATTGAAATCCCGATGCGCTATTTGAAATGCCGGCTCAAGTTCATCATCGTACGTGCGATGGCTTTCCAGATGATCTATGAGTTTGGCCTCCCAATCTGGATCAGCCCAACTAAACCCAAAATAACTGGGCAGGTTGTGGAATTTGGTCAATGTGTATGTATTATCGTCGGAGACCACACATGCCTTTGCCGCGAATCCATTCGGAACCCGCTCATGCGTTCCAGATGCAAAGTTGGGCGTAACATTCACGATGTATTTGGTGTCAGCAAAAAGTCCATGCATCAGCGCGGCATCTACAGCGGGATGAAATCGGGCGCGTGCCCCTGCTTGGTCAATATGCTCCCAGCGCGCTCCGAAGATGTCTGCATCCACGCGGCATAGCGCACGAGCCATCATAGTCAGGCGAACCAGACGAACATACCAATCGACTTCATTGAGCATCGCCAACAGCATGTCTCGCTTCTCGCTGAACTCAATCCCATAGCTTTTCACGCAACCCATGACGATGGGTGTGACATCGCCCGTGGGCATCAGCAGTGCCTGTTTGCTTGATTCCTCCAAAATTTCCCTCAGCTTGCCTGGCCAAGGGGCCCATTGCGCACGCTTTGCCTCTGGATCTCCGCCGCTCTTTAGAAAGACAATTCGATGGGAGCGCTTCGACCACGGAATTTTGCCGCAATCCGGATTTGGTGTAACCCCATGAGGGAGCATCGTTGAAATCTGGGCAGAGCGGACGATCTCTCTCTGAACGTCAAAATGTTCGCGGTAGTGATAGCCATTGACGACAAATCGTGCGTTGATGCGGTGATTGGCCGGCATCTGTGCGGGATTGTCCGCGAGACTGGAGATAAATGGAACCTGAATGGCGTCCCATAGATTTTTGTCATGCAGAGTCAACGCAGCTCCGATACCCGCGCTCCCAAATGCGAATAAAATGCCCTCCTGTATGAGAGGCTCGAGCTGTTGCTTCCAGTCAGGATCGTGCAGGTTGATCACATGGCCCGGAAGCCCGAAAGGCTTCAACAAATCCAGGAACTGCCGAGCAACGACCTCCAGGATCCTGTTCTCGTTTTGACCTACAAAGGCTACGACGTTATGAGCCATTCAATCCCCTTCTATCTCTGCCACACACGAATATTGGCCGTAGCGCTACAACGAAAGGCCGATCCGTTATCTCCGTCAGCCTCGTTCACATACGAGAAAAATGCTTGAACACAGGTCGGGGTATTGCTGGCCGAGCGCATAGCATCCGTCCAGATATTCATTGGAAATTATGTCGGTGCCTAAAAGCCGGTCCCACTGGAAATTCGCTAATGCCTTGAAGAAGATGCCTGATCGATGCCGAACTTTCAGACCGGCCGAAACTGCGTCCCGTTCCAGCGTATCCAGTGAATAGGTCCTGCGATGTCCGTGAGCGGCCTCGGCGTCGGTGACTGCGGCATTGTGAGAGATCAATCCCATCTTGACCGCAATCTGACGAGAGGGTGCGTTCGCGTTTGGGCAGACCAGAAAGCAACGACCGTCTTCTGAAAGCCATTCGGCATTCACTCGTTTCAAAACATTAATCGGGTCATCAAGATGCTCAAGAACGTGTGTGAGGACAATGTTGTCATAGAGTCTGTTCAGAGTCGCTCTTTCGAAGGTCGAATGGACAAACGTGACGCGGCCACCAAGTTCCTGTTTGGCTTGTTCGATCGCCAGACTCGAGGCCTCAACACAGGTCACGTCATCGAATCGCGTCAGGAGACGTTGCGTCAGATCTCCTTTATAGCTTCCGAGCTCCAGCAGGCTGCCCTTCACCCAAAATGGCTCGAACGACCTGATCATAAACGGATGCATTACATTTAAATCGAAGTTATATGCATACTGGTGCTGCGCGGTATCCTGCAGTTCATGATCGTAGTTGCGTTGATTGCTCATTCAGGTCTCCGTTCCAGTTCTAGCCTCATGAGTAAGGTATGCCCATTTGTCGCGTTGGTGACAAATCCATGGCGTTCATATAAGCGAATGGCCTTGTTGTTGCCTTTATCTACCTCCAGATCCACGCGTTTGAACTGGTACTCCCTTAGGTATCCGATGCCTTGTTCAAGCAATTGTGTAGCTATGTGTGCCCCCGGCGGCAACGCTCCCAAGGTGCTGACGTTCGTGATATAAGCCTGATTTTGAGAAAGACTATTACAGTAGATTGCCACCAGTCCGATGAGGGCCCCTTCAGCCCATGCCTCAAATCGCATTCCCTGGGTATATATTTTGCGCGCGTACTGTTTGATTTCAATACGACCACTCAATGGCGGCACGAACCTCGCGTCGCAAAGAACAAGATGCTCGGCGATTTGCTCCTCAGTCGCCCGATTCCTGCGGAATTCCGCCTTCCAGCTCATAGGGTCAACACAGCCGCGCCGAATCCGTCACGGCCGAACTCGCTTCCGTTATAAAGCATGTACACAAGGCCGTCGCACTCAAAGACGTGCGGATAGCACTGCATATCCGCATCCCACTCCCCTGGAGTCCCTTCCAGTTGCATAGACTTATCGTCGCGCGTCCATTGCTTCAGATCCTCAGAAAAGGCATGACCGATACGATAGGCGCGGCTGCTGTTGGTACGAAAATCAGTCGAGTGACGATAGCAAAAGAACATGTGATACACGTCCTCAATGCGCACAACCGCGGGAAGCGCCTGGCTCTCGTCTGCCCCTAGACAGTCACTGACAATCTGCCGGGCTTCTTCTTTCGTCCAGTGGATGCCATCGTTTGAAATGGCGTGCCCAATCTTGTAAGTTCTGTCAGGTTGTACTTCAGGGGCGGATCTCTTCCAGGTGGTGCCGAAGATGTACCACATATGGAATGTATCTCCGATCAGTTTTACAAAACCGTCTCCCACCAGAAAAGGCTCATGCAATGACGCAGAGAGTACCGGGCCACTGCCTATACGTTGGAACGTCAATCCATCGTCATGGCTGATCGTAAGGCCAATCGCGGTCTCAACGGAGACAGAGATGCGCCTGCTCCACCCGCAAGTATAGCCGAGCACAGTATCGCCGAGGCGCAGGACATTCATGGGGAAGATGCCGTGCTCGTCGAAGCATCCCAACTCGCCGAGAGGTATTACCGTCTTGTCTGAGACGCGAACAATACTGCGAAGATCCTTGTGCATGTCCACGAACGCGACGTGGCTAAGGAACTTGCCGTTCCTTGCGTCGACGGAGCGCGTAGAAAAGTAGATGCGGACAAAATCATCGAACACCAGCGCCTGTGGCGATTGCGCGAATTCTTTACAGCCATTCGGCAAGACGTGATCTTTGGGGTCGAAGATCTTTCCTAACTTTTTCCACTTCATAAGATTATTACTCTAAGGTTCCTTCTAGGACAGCCAGGCCGAAGCCATACCTTCCGACATGGTCGCCTAAATAGGCCATGTAAGTGTGTCCATCCAGCTCGAAGACATGCGGGTAGCTAATCATCTCCGCATCCCATCCCTCTTCGGAAACGTCTATACCTGCCTTACTATCGTCTCGAATCCAATCAGTCAAG
This sequence comes from Occallatibacter sp., assembly GCA_036267475.1. GTDB lineage: Bacteria > Acidobacteriota > Terriglobia > Terriglobales > Acidobacteriaceae > Telmatobacter. Next base: position 125,694 of record DATAVZ010000047.1, on the reverse strand, counting down.
TTTGTGCTGGATGCGTAACCGATTCGATAGCCTCTCGCTTTGCCGCGATAGTCGCTGCTGTAGCGATAGCAGAAGAACATGTGGTACTTCCCGTTCGCCTTGAAGACGTCTGGACTCGCTTGTGCTTCGTCTGCTTCGACGCGAGCCTCAATCAAGTCTCTGTTGATCCTGGTCCAGTGAAGACCATCGTGCGAGATCGCCATCCGGATCTTGTACACCGGTTCGATCCGGTCTCCTGCCACCTTCCAGTGTTTTCCAGCGATGTACCACAGGTACCACATGTCATCGAAGCGTCGAATCTTCGGGCCGCTAAGTACAAACGGCTCCTCAGGCGATGCGTTCAAAACCGGCCCTGTTCCAAGCTTGGTGAACGATTTGCCTCCATCGCGACTGGAGGCGCAGCCTATTGCGACATTGAAAGGGACTGACTCGCAGCGCGTCCACCCAGCATAGTAGGCTCGCATCTCTTCGCCATCACGAATCACGGACACCGGGTAGGTCCCAAACTCATCAAACTCCCCGAGCCCCCCAAGATTCAAGATTGGATGTTCAGCGACATTCCGCATCTTGAAGAGATTGGATCGGTCCAGGTCGACATACGCAGAGTAGCTCACGTACTGCCCGTTTTCATCCGCGGGCGGCCGGCACGAAAAGTAGATCCGCACGAAATCGTCGAAAACCAGAGCCGACGGCGCCTGCGCGAATTCCTTCAGCCATGGACGGTTCTTTATCTCCTGTGGCGTGAAGACCTTTCCGAGTTTTTTCCATGAAAACATAGAGTGAGGCCTGCACATTGGAGCCTAGATCAATTCGTAGTTTGAATGGATGCTTTCCCTGATGATCTCGAGCGAGTTGAACATCAGCACATCAACGATCGATAGCCAGGGCACGAAGTCATTGCCGAATTGCCGATATGCAAAGGGCTTGGAGCGAATGAATTTCAGCTCAGTACGCTGCGACCGGAAATCCTCTTTCGAATAGAGATCGATACCGCCGATGGTGTTCACATAAACATTTGTGCCGACTGCCTCGCAAAGCGCAAGCACTTTGTCCTGATTCTTCAAGGCATGGTCGATGGGAATGTTCGAGGAGATTCTGATTTCTGTCGTGATTCCGATGTGCTGGCAGACCAGAATGATCGAACGGTAGAGGAACTGAAACAGATTCTGTTCCTTCTGCCGCACAATCTGCTCGATCAATGGGAATGCGTGTTCAAAATAAGGCGCTTTTCGATACGCCCCGGCCAGTTGATTGATCAGCTTGTCACCGTTGAAGTCTGCGGCTAATCTTCTTTCGCGTATGTCGAGAAGATCGGAGTCGCCCTTCAATGGAAGGGAAAACATCTCGTCCCTGCCATTGCATAAGAAGCGATTGCGGTTTATCCAGCCTTTCTTGGTGTACTTGATGTTGTCGTACACGATGAACAGGTTGACTGCGGCGATGAGTTGAAAATAGCCAATATAGGGCAGGAAATACGGCTGCATAATGGCCGTCATGCCCTTTTCGTTGCTGTCTCTGATCGCGCTCATCACCTTAAAGATCCGTGATTTGCCTGGCAATCAACTCGACCTGCGATTGCTCCAGAGCCGGATAGATCGGCAGGCACAACACCTTGCTGGCGGCCTCTCGCGCTACCGGAAGATTATCGCGGCGGGCAGATGGGAGTCCTCGGTACATCGGAAAATCTGAAATGAGTGGATAAAAGTATCGGCGGGGATGAATGCCGTGCTTCTTGAGTTTGTGGTAGAGATCATCCCTCGTGATCGGGTAGTCCTCATCGACAAGAATCGGAAAGTAGGCGTGGTTGGCGACGAGTTCCGTAGCAGCATCCAGGCAGTGGATTCCTTTCACTCCCCGAAAATAATTCCTGTATAAGGTATCGATCTCCCTACGGCGAGCCAGAGCCCAATCAATGTGTTTCAACTGGAGCAGGCCGAACGCTGCATTCAGTTCACTCATCTTCCCATTGATACCCGGCGCGACGACGTTGACTTCGCCCGCATGGCCAAAGTTTTTCAACTTGTCGATACGAGCCTTCGTTGTTGCGTCGGGGCACACGATCGCGCCACCTTCGAATGTGTTAAATACCTTGGTGGCGTGGAAGCTCAGGACGGATAGATCGCCGTGTCTCAAGATACTGCCGCCGCTGTCTCGCACTCCGAAGGCATGTGCAGCGTCGTAGATCACTTTGAGATTGTAGAGATCGGCAATCTCCCGGATTGCGTCGACATTGCAAGGGTGCCCATAGCAATGTACGGGCATGATCGCGGTGGTCTGCGGGGTAATCGCGCTTTCAATCTTGGATGGGTCGAGATTAAGCGTGACGGGATCCACGTCGACGAATACCGGCTTGATGCCGTTCCATAAGAGCGAATGGGAAGTCGCAACGAAAGAATACGGTGTTGTGATCACTTCTCCCGTTATGCGCAAAGCCTGCAGCGCCGTCACCAATCCGATGGTCCCATTCGTACACAGCGCGATGTGGTCTACCCCAAGATAGTGGCACAGCGCTTCTTCCAACTGCGCGTGGAGAGGGCCACCATTGGTCAGGATTTTCGTGCGCCAAATCTCTTCCAGATAGGGGAGAAATTCACTCAGCGGCGGCATGTACGGCTGGGTGACAAAGATCGGAGTACCAGGACACGAAGCAGGCGCTGAGTCCGCTGTCAACACATCATCTGACAATCGCGACGAACCATGGGCGGCAGGATTTGCGGCAGCGCTTTCCGTTTGCGAAGTGTCTGCATCTCTCGAACCGTATTCGCAACCGGCGATTGCCGTCTGAACAAATCTAAGGACGCTCTCCGGATTGTGTTCTTGAACGTTCTGCAAAGCTGGTTCCCTTCTGGAGCGCCCCGATTCGTGCAACAGATTCGTACAACACAGACGATCCCCGTTGCGGCACGAGGCCTCAATCCAAGAAAGGGAAGCACGCTACTTGCCACTCGTTAACGGTTTCGGTCTCCGAAAGAAGCGAAAAGAGGGCTTCAGATGTTTCCCGCCTTCGATGGATCAAACGTTAGCTTTTTCCTTTGTGTGAGTTAGCGATGAATCTGGAGGGGTAGAGCTTCTGACAAGAATGTTTTGCGCCGAGATGTACTTGAATAATGTAGATGAGAAAGCGATTAACGAAATTGATGGGCGGCCAGATCGCGGCAGGGATGATTAGAAATCCTGCCGCAGACTCCAGCATTCTTCTAGTGGTTACGGCAGATCAAATAGAGCCGTTTTGAGGATGCCTTGCTTCTGCTAACGCCACGAGTTCACTGCGAACCTGCTGGACCACAGAATGCCAGTCCCCGAATCGCGGCTGTCGAAACAAACGCGCCGTAGGATACCAGGGACTATCGTTCCGGTCCATCAGCCAGCGCCAGTCAGGCACGAAGGGAAGGAGCACCCAGGTCGGTTTGCCTAAGGCGCCGGAGAGGTGGGCGACAGCAGTATCTACTGCGATTACCAGATCCAAATGCCTGAGCAGTGCGGCGGTGTCAGCCATGTCAGTGATCGCAGACTGCAGATCGATGAGAACCGTCTGTGGAACATTCACTTGCGAAGCAGCTGCGCCCAGTTGCAAGGAGAAGAAACAAGCGCTTTGAACTTCTAGGAGGCTCGGAATCAGGTGGCGTGGAATTGAGCGAATCAGGTCGTCTGAGTATTTCGGATTTCCGCTCCACACCAATCCGACGCGCAGACCACGATCCGGCCAGGCAAGCTTGTCTGCAGCTCGTATCGCCTCTTCGGGTGCCGTGAGGTAAGGCACGCGCGCGGGAATCGAATCGACTTGTGTTCCGAACGCAAGCGGAAGGCTCATGAGAGGGCAGTGCCATTCAAAATGACCGAGCGGCTCGCCCGTTGTCGTGAGCGCAGTAAGACCCGGCAGCTCTGCGGCCAGACGTCGCAGACCGGGAGGAACATCCAACAGCACCAGCCCGCCAGCGGCTTGCACCATCGGAACATAGCGAAGGAACTGGAGACTGTCTCCCAACCCTTGCTCGGCGTGGAGCAAGATGCGCGCCCCATGGAGCGGCTCGCCACGCCAAAAGGATGCAGAAAATTTGCGCAGCTTACTTTCCTTGCGGCGATGGCGTATCTCATAATCACGCCATCCGTCGGAATAGTTGCCCCCGAGCAGATCAAGCAGACAACGATTCCATAGCGGCTCCGTAGAGTCCGGCCTGAGAATCATCGCCCGCTCATGGCACTCGCGCGATTCCTTCAGTGAGCCGCGGTTCTTGAGGGCAATACCTTTGTTGCAAAGGGCCTCGGTGAAATCTGGCCAGAGCGCGAGCGCCTTGTCGTAACATGCTTCGGCTTCCTCAAGTCTGCCTTGATCGCGCCGGGCAACGCCAAGGTTGTTGTGCGCCTCTGGAAAGTCCGGCTGCAGTGCGAGCGCCTTCTCATTGGCAATGACAGACTCATCGAGCTTGCCCAGTTCACGCAACGCGACCCCGAGATTGTTATGGGCCTCAGCAAAGTCCGGCGTCAGGGCGATCGCGTGTTCGTGAGCCGTCACTGCTTTCTCGAGCTGGCCCAGCTGCAGCAGGATGATTCCGAGATTGGTATGCGCAGCAGCGTAATCCGGTTTCAGTGCAACTGCCCGCGCGTAACTGTCACGCGCTTCATCCAGGTTGCCCTGGTCGCGAAGGGTCGTACCGAGATTATTGTAGGCCTCAGCGAGCTTTGGATTGATTGCCAGTGCTCGCTGCAAATGGAGTTTTGCCGCGTCAAGCTTTCCCTGCTTCTGCAGGATCAGCCCCAAGTTGTTGTACGCACCTGCATAATCTGGTTGGAGCGTGAGTGCCCGGCTGTAATGCTCCGCAGCCTCATCGAGCTTTTTCTGGTAACGAAAGACATTGCCTAGGTTGTTGTGTGCCTCGCTGAAATCGGGATTCAGCCGCAGCGCCTGTTCGTAGTGCGTTTGCGCTTTCTCCGGTTCGCCCCGGTGCATATGGATCAGTCCGAGATTGTTGTGCGTATCTGCGTTTTTGGGCTTGAGAACGAGAGCGCGATCGAAATGCGCTTTTGCTTCATCGAGTTTCAACAGGTTTTTTAAGCTCATTCCCTGGTCTAGGAGAATATTACCCAGGAGAAAGTGGGCTTCTTCGTCGTCCGGCTTCAGGGCAAGCACATTCCGATACTCGGCAAGGGCTTCGTCCAGTTTTCGTTGTTCGCGAAGGACTGCGGCGAGTGTGGAATGGTAGGTAGGCTCCTGAGGATTGATCGCGACTGCCCGCAGCAGCATCCGGACTGCGGCTTCAGAGTTGCCGGTTTGCTGCGCAATGAGGCCGAGCCCATAGAGGCTCTTGGCATGCTTAACGTCGAGAGCCAGTATTTGGAGATACAGCTGTTGGGCTTGCTCCAGATGACCAGCCTGATGCTCGCTTATCGCCTGGGTGAGCAGAGCATGAGTTGGAGAGGGCGCTGGTTTCCGATCTTTGCCCGCGGAGTGCCGGGTCGGGGAAAATTGCCTCCGGCTCATCAGGGTAATCTCTACCTTTCCTTGGGGAGACCTTCGATCGAGTCCTCAGTTTATTATGCTGATTTTATCGAGTTCAGCCAGTACGATTTGAGATTCCACGGAGGGATAGTCAACTGCATTTTCGCTCCCGGCTGCGTGAATAAGACTACTTGCTGTTCCTGCTTCCGGCAATCAGGTTCGTCGTCGAAAAGCCTTCAACCAGAGGCACAATCTTTACCTGTCCACCCCACGATTGAACCTCGTGTGCACCGACGATGTTATCCATACCGTAATCGCCGCCTTTCACGAGCACATCCGGGTGTATCGCCATGATGATCTCCAGGGGAGTGGGTTCAGAAAAAACAACCACCGCGTCGACAACGGCCAGAGCCGCTAATACGCGGGCACGGTCACTCTCACCGACGATGGGGCGACCCGCTCCCTTCAGCGCTTTAACGGAGTCATCGCTGTTGATTCCAACGATGAGCTTGTCACCAAAATAGCGCGCCTGTTCCAGCAGGGTAATGTGTCCTATATGCAGTAGATCGAAACATCCGTTCGTGAATACTACGTGATCCCCATTCGCCTTCCACAACGCCACGCGACGAATCACGTCAATGCTGTCGACCAGTTTATTCACAGTATGGATAGCGATCTCAGGACCGATGGCAGCCAACAACTCTTGTCGCTCGACCGCGACAGTGCCCACCTTGCCCACGACGATGCCGGCCGCTGCATTGGCTAATTCCACGGCGGTTTTCAATTCGAGGCGCGAAGCTAGACTTAGAGCAAGTACCGCGATTACCGTATCGCCCGCGCCTGACACATCGAAGACCTGGCGGGCCGCGGCAGGCGCAAGGAAATGGGAATCGGCGCGCACCAGCGCGATGCCTTTTTCACTGAGTGTTACGGCAAGGAATTCCAGATTGAATTTAGGGATCATTGCCTGCGCCGCACTCAACATTGCTGTCAGATCCTGAGCATCGGTGCGAAGAGCATTCGCGAGCTCATTGCGGTTCGGACAGATCACAGTGGCGCCACGGTAGCGCGTAAAATCGTCGCTCTTGGGGTCTACCAAAACAGGAATATTGGTCTTTCGAGCAGCTTGAATGATGGTCTGGCATACTTTTGGTGTCAGCGCGCCCTTCGCATAGTCTGAAAGCACGACCGCATCCACTTTCGGCAGTTGTGCGAGCGCGGCCTCGATAAGACGATCGTAGTCGCCGTCCGGACGCTCACCTATCTGCTCGCTATCGAGCCTCAGCATCTGCTGGCGCCCTCCGAGAATGCGCAGCTTAGTGATGGTGGGAAATCCTTCGCAACTCACGAAGAGAGGCATAATATTGTTGGCTTGCAGACTCGCAGTCAGAAGAGCCGCGTTTTCGTCTACGCCAGTAAAGCCGGCCACGGCTACCTGTGCACCCAGCCGGGCAAGATTCATGGCAGCGTTTGCTGCTCCGCCGGGCTGCTCGCTGTGCCGAGCCGCGCGGACAACTGGCACCGGAGCCTCTGGCGAGATGCGTCCGACATCGCCCCAGATGTATCGGTCGAGCATGACATCGCCGACCACCAGGAAGCGCTTAGTAGACCATTCGTGTTCGATATTGCTTATGACCGCATGGAGCTGCTCAATCACCGCGTCCCATCCCTTTCGCATTCATCGCTTCCCCACGCTTCGCAAGCTATTGCTCCGATTCATTCGAAAGATTCGTCTGCCGGGATTCGTCTGCCGGTATGTTCCATTCATAAACTCATAAGTCATACCACACCTCCTGAACTGGCTGGCGCGATCATCCTGCAAATCGCATTTGCGTGCCGTGCAAAGCTCTGGATATTGTGATGGACTGGAACCGGAGAGTGCTTCGAGCGAAGCGAGTGGAAATGAGGAAATGATCCGCGACTGTTCCCGGAAAGAGAGAGAGCCAGTTCCCAGAATCTGATGCCTAAGTTATTGATAATAAATGGTAGGCACGACTGGATTCGAACCAGCGACCTCTTCCGTGTCAAGGAAGCGCTCTAACCAACTGAGCTACGCGCCTGCGGTGCAACTCAATCAGTCTATCAGGATCGGAGCAGCGGGAAAAGCCAGGACAAAGCCCAGCCGAGCTGCATATTCAACGCATATGCGGCGGCTATTCCGAACCGTATATGGCGGCTATGCTGTACCATTCTGAGCATAGAAATGAACCTGTTTACGGCACCACACCATGTGCCGTTCTTTGACTGCTGTCTTTCTCCATCTGCTATGAGTGACGACACGAACCTCCGGCTGAACCCGCTCCGCACCACCCCCAACCTGCTCACTCTTCTCCGCATCTGCATGGCGCCTTTTCTGGTAGCCGCCATCCTGCAGAATCATTATCTGCTCAGCTTTGTGCTGTTTGTCATCGCCGGCCTCACCGACGCGCTGGACGGTACTCTGGCCCGCGTGCTCCGGCAACGCTCCGTGCTTGGCCAGTATCTCGACCCCGTGGCCGACAAGCTGCTGCTCAGCACCATTTTTCTGGTTCTGCTGCACAAGTCGCTCATTCCAATCACGGTTACGGTACTCGTATTTGGGCGCGACGTGGGTATCCTGCTGGTCGCCGCCATTCTGTATGCGGCGGTGGGCCGGCGGGAGTTCCATCCCAGCATCTTTGGCAAGGCCAACACGCTGGCCCAGATCAGCGCCGTGGCCGCCGTGCTGCTCAGCCAACTCACCGCCGCTTACTGGGTAGCCTGGCTCCGCAGGGCAGCCCTCGACGCGACCATGGTACTGACCGTGGCCTCGGGCCTGCACTATGCATGGCTGGCCTCGCACCGCAGCACGACCGTGCCGGTAAACGGCTCTGCCGCGAAGTGAAAGCCCAGGGTTTTACAGGGTTTAGGGTTCGTCCGAAACGTTCTCCGTCTCGGCCGAGTCTTCAATCTCCATGTCACGGAATTCCTCGGAGTCAAAAACCTCGCCACACTCCAAACACTCGACAAACTCCGTGTCCTCGTGCCGGGAGACGATTCGTACCTTGGGATGTCTGCAGGCGTTGGCCATCGTTCGCAATTTTCAGTTGAGATACTGCTCTTGCCGCCAGATTTTAGCCGCTTTTTGCAAAATGTCAAAAGCTCAATTGTTGAATCTTCCATGGGCCCCAAAGAATTTTCCATTTCAGAGAGAGAAACGCCGCATATTGCACGGGCTTGAATGGGCGGCTGAAACGGACGTATACTAAATACGGACCGAAGCAGTCCGATATAATGCTCAAGCTCACCAAAAAAGCGGACTACGGGCTGATGGCGCTCAAGTATCTGGCCGAGCATCCAGAAACGCCGGCGCTGAGTGCCAAGGATGTAGCCGATGCTTACGGCATTCCTGCGCAGTTGCTGGCCAAGGTGCTGCAGCGGCTTACCAAGACCGGCCTGCTGCGTTCGCACGCCGGCATGAACGGCGGTTATGCACTGGCACGCAGCGCGCGCCAGATCTCGGCGTTCGAGGTCATTCATGCCATCGATGGCCCGTTTTTCATTACCTCGTGCACCAAGGGCGCAAAGTCCTGTGACCTGACCCCGAGCTGCACCATCAAGGAACCGCTGGCGCGCGTAAATGAAACCATCGCCGGGGTGCTGAAAAGCATCTCAATTCAAGACCTGGCCGAGCATGAGCATCCCGCAGCGGGCAACCGCGAATCGCATGGATTGGTCGCATTGACGCTCTAACATTCACGCTCCAGGGCGTGGCTGGCGTGTTAAGCGGAGCCAGCCGGTGTTAGCCGAACGAAATCGAGCTTCGCGCATCACGCTAATGCCGCTAACATCGCTTTGAAAGATGGAGATTGCAAGATGAGCACTGTTATCAGTCAAGTGGAGGTTCCCTCGGGCGTCAGCCTCCCGATCTATATGGATAATCACGCCACCAGCCCGCTCGATCCGCGGGTGCTGGAAGCGATGATGCCGTTTTTCACCACCAAGTTCGGTAACGCGGCCAGCCGCAACCACTCTTTTGGGTGGGAGGCCGAGCAGGCCGTGGAGACGGCCCGCGAGCAGATCGCCAAGCTGATCGGCGCCACCGCCAAGGAGATCATCTTTACCTCCGGCGCCACAGAGAGCAACAACCTGGCCATCAAGGGCATAGCCGAGATGTATCGCGAGCGCGGCAACCACATCATCACCCAGGTCACCGAGCACAAGGCGGTTCTGGACACCTGTAAGCGTCTGGAAAAGTACGGCTACCGCGTGACCTATCTGCCGGTAAAGGCCGATGGGCTCATCGATCTGGAAGACCTGAAGCGGGCCATCGACGACAAGACAATTCTTGTCTCCATCATGGCTGCCAACAACGAGATCGGGGTGCTGCAACCCATCCGCGAGATTGGCAAGCTCTGCCATGAGAAGGGCGTGATCTTCCATACCGACGCGGTGCAGGCGGTGGGCAAGGTTGCAGTGAACGTGATCGCTGACAATATCGATGTGCTCTCGCTCTCCGGCCATAAGATCTACGGGCCCAAGGGCGTGGGCGCCCTGTATGTGCGGCGGCGCAACCCGCGCGTCCAGATTGCGGCGCAGATTGACGGTGGCGGCCACGAGCGCGGCATGCGCTCCGGCACGCTCAACGTGCCCGGCATCGTGGGCCTGGGCAAAGCATGCGAGATCGCGCTGGCGGAGATGGACTCCGAAGCCGCCTATCTGCGCGGTCTGCGCGACCGGCTCAAGACCAGGCTCGAATCGGAGCTGGACTACATTCATGTCAATGGGTCCATGGAGCACCGGCTGCCCGGCAACCTGAACGTGAGCTTTGTCTACGTCGAGGGCGAATCGCTGCTGATGGGCATCAACGATGTCGCGGTTTCAAGCGGCTCGGCCTGCACCTCGGCCACACTCGAACCCAGCTATGTGCTCAAGGCGCTGGGCCTTGGCGACGATGTGGCGCACAGTTCCATCCGTTTCGGCCTGGGCCGCTTCAACACCCAGGCGGAAGTGGATTATGTTGCCACCAAGGTGATCGATATCGTGAAGCATCTGCGCGAGCTTTCGCCCCTTTATGAGATGGTGAAGGAAGGCATTGACCTGACCAAGATCGAGTGGCAGGCGCACTGAGGCAGGGTTAGAGACCTGCGGGTTACAGCGAATTTTTTGAGATTTGCTTTTGTAGCAGGGCACGGCTTCAGCCGTCTCACAGATCGAAGAAAAGGCTTCAGCCCCTGAAAAGCATCCGGGGCCACCTTCACCGAATCAAACAGCAGTACACGCGGCTTTCCCGCGGAGGAGATCGAACCATGGCATACAGCGACAAGGTAGTGGACCACTACAACAATCCGCGCAACGTGGGTACGCTGGACAAGAGCTCGGACGAAGTAGGCACCGGTCTGGTGGGCGCTCCTGAGTGCGGCGACGTGATGCGTCTGCAGATTCGCGTCAATCCTGAGACCCAGGTGATCGAGGAAGCCAAGTTCAAGACCTTCGGCTGCGGCTCGGCGATTGCCAGTTCTTCGCTGGCCACCGAGTGGATCAAGGGCCGCAAGGTTGAGGAAGCGCTGACCATCAAGAACACCGACATCGTGAAGGAGCTGTCGCTTCCGCCGGTCAAGATTCACTGCTCGGTGCTGGCAGAGGACGCCATTCGCGCCGCCATCGGTGACTGGAAGAAGAAAAACGGCGTTGCCGAGACTGTCGAAGTAGCGGCCGCAGCCAAGTAACGAACGGAGAACGAAAGGGCGCGGCTTGGTCCGCGCGCCATGTGAGCGTATGTCGGATATTGTCACAATTGGAGCGCAGCCGGCTTTGGACAACACGGCCGGCGCGCTGCCCAAAGTCGCATCGCAGGCGCCGGGCCAGGATTCGCAGAAGCAGAGCCTGCAGGTGACAGAGCGGGCGGTCAAGCGCATCCGTTCGGCCATGGCCAAGGAAGGCATCTCGCCCGAAGAAGGCGGACTGCGCCTGGGCGTGCTGGGCGGCGGCTGCTCGGGGCTGTCCTATTCCATCAAGTTCGACACCCGCCCACGCGATCGTGATCGCATCTACGAGTTCGACGGAGTGCGCGTCTTCGTCGATCCCAAGTCGTTCCTCTATCTGCATGGAATGACCCTCGATTACGAAGAGACGCTCATGCGTCAGGGCTTCAACTTCATCAATCCGAACTCTACGCGCTCCTGCGGCTGCGGCTCGTCGTTTTCGTCCTAGTTCGCGCAGTCCGCAGAGAAGCCCGCTGAGATTCGATCATGTTGAAGGTCATTGATTCCGCAGTTCCCGTTGCGTGTTGGTCCTGCTCCGAGCCTGTGGATGCTTCGGCGCTGTTCTGTTCCCACTGCGGCAGAATTCAGCCGCCTCCTACCGGCGAGTATTTCTCTATTTTTGGGCTGGAGCCGCGACTCAATCTCGATCTGGCCGCGCTGGAGCGCGAGTTTCACCGTCTCAGCCGCAAGCTGCATCCGGACCGTTTTGCCCGCGCGGCTGAAAACGAGCGTGAGTGGAGCCTGGCCGGTACGGCACTGCTCAACGATGCCTATCGCGCGCTCAAGAATCCTCTGCGCCGCACCGAATATCTGCTCAAGCTGCACGGCGCCGAGATTGGCGAAGAGCACAGCGGCAAAGACAGGCGCGATCCATCGCGCGTGCCGCCCGATCTGCTCGAAGAAGTTTTCGACCTGAACATGCAGCTTGAAGAGATGCGCATGGGCAAAAAGATGGGCGAGACCGACCCTGAGATCGAGGCGAGTTTATCGGAGGCCAAGAAGAAATTCGACGGCCTGCTCGCGGATGTGGACCGCGATCTGCGCGCACAGGGTCAGGCCTGGGATGAAGGCGATGAAGCGACGCGCGAGGGTGCGCAGAAGACCATGGTGGCGTTGCTCGACCGGCGGCGCTATCTCAACAACCTGGTCCGCGATGTAACCGAAACACTTGGAGCTTAATCCGCAACATGGCTGAAGGACGCATTGTTGGCATTGACCTGGGAACCACCAACTCCCTGGTCGCATACATGGAAGGCGACAAGCCGGTGGTGATTCCCGGCGTGGACGGCTCGAACCTTGTGCCGTCCGTGGTCGCGCTTGATCCGCTTCCGGCCGAGGGTGGTCGGCCCACGGTAACGGTCGGCAACAGCGCGCGCAAAGTACTCATCGAGACACCTGAGCGCGTCATCTACTCCGTCAAACGGCTCATGGGCCGCAGCCTCGCCGAGGTGCAGAGCGAGCTCGAACTCTTCCCATTCCGACTGGCGGACGATGTGGAAGCCGGTGAGGTGCCGCGCGTTCAGCTTGGCGAGATGCGCTTTACGCCGCCGGAGATCTCCGCTTACGTGCTGCGCCAGCTCAAAAAGAACGCGGAGCGCTTCTTTGGCGCGCCGGTTACGCAAGCGGTCATCACCGTGCCCGCGTACTTTAACGATGCGCAGCGCCAGGCCACCAAGGACGCCGGCCGCATGGCCGGTTTGGACGTGCTGCGCCTTGTGAACGAACCTACTGCGGCGGCGCTGGCATACGGCCTCGATCGTGCCAGGGAAGGCACGATCGCCGTCTACGATCTGGGCGGCGGCACCTTCGACATCTCCATCCTCAAGCTGCGCGACGGCATCTTCGAGGTGCAGTCGACCAACGGCGACACCCACCTGGGCGGCGACGACATCGACAACCTGCTGCTGGCCATCGCGCTCGACGAGATTCACGCCGAGCACGGCGCCGATCTGCGCGCGCATCCCGCCGCGGTGCAGGCGCTGCGCAAGGCCGCAATCGATGCCAAGATCAAACTCTCAGCCGAGCAGTCGGCGCACTTCGACATCGAGCTGCCCAACGGCGACCGCTATCAGCGCGAGATTCCGCGCGTAGTCTTCGAGTCGCTGATTGATCCGGTGCTCGGCCGCACCGCCGGCCCCTGCAAACAGGCGCTCGCAGACGCCGGCATCACCGCCGATCAGATCGACGAGGTGGTGCTGGTCGGCGGCTCCACGCGCATTCCCGCCGTGCGCCGGCTGGTAGACGATCTGTTCAACTTGAACGTACGCGGTAAAGAGCCGCACATTGACCTCAACCCCGATGAAGTGGTCGCGCTGGGCGCGGCAGTGCAGGCCGATATCCTGGCCGGCGCGTCGAAGACCACCGAAGAGCTGCTGCTGCTGGACGTGACGCCGCTTTCGCTGGGCATCGAGGCGCTGGGCGGCGTGGTGGCCAGGATCATCCAGCGCAACTCCACCATTCCCGCCTCGGCCACCGAGCACTTCACCACCGGCGTGGACGGCCAGACCAACGTGGCCATTCACGTGGTGCAGGGCGAGCGCGAGCTGGCCTCCGACTGCCGCTCGCTGGCCCGCTTCGATCTCAAGGGCATTCCGCCCATGCCTGCCGGCCTACCGCGCATCGAGGTCAAGTTCCTCATCGATGCGGATGGAATTCTGCAGGTCTCCGCGCGCGAGCAGCGCAGCGGCAAACAGGCCGAGATTGAAGTAAAGCCGACCTATGGCCTGACCGACGAGCAGGTCGAGGGCATGATTCTCGACTCCTTCGATCACGCCGAAGAAGACTTCGCCAAGCGGCTGCTCATTGAAGCGCGCACTGAAGCGGAGACGATTCTGGCCAAAGTCGAGCAGGCGCGCGCGAACCCCGCCTGGACGCAATTGTCCGAAGAGGAACAGGCATCGATTGACGCGGCTCACCAGCGTCTGACCGCGGCCAAGGCGGGCGACGATCTGAATGCTATCCGGGAATCCACCGCTGCGCTCGACCAGGCCACGCGCCGGCTCGCCGAGCTGATGATGGACGCGGCCGTCTCGGAGGCGATTCGCGGCAAGACCATGGAAACGGCGGGCAACGAGCTAAGCGATACCATCACCGCGCCGCATCCCATGGCTGCGGCGGAGTTCAAATAACAGCAAGAGAGCAGCGCTTCGCGGGTAAGCGAGTTAGCATTGAGGAATTGAATCTATGAGCGAAGCAGTCACCACAAACATTCCACCCGAAAAGCTGGTGCGCGTCACCTTCGAGCCGGAAGGCAAGACGGTCGAGTTCGAGTTTGGCACCATGCCCTATGAACACCACGGCAAGCCGATGTCGTTTCTTGATGTCGCGGAGAACTTTGGAATCTTTCTCGACCATGCCTGTGGCGGCGTGTGCGCCTGTACTACCTGCCACCTGTGGATCAAGGATCAGGCCGGCATCAGCGAGGCGGACGACGACGAGCTCGACCGGATGGACATGGCTGCCGACCAGCAGTTGAACTCGCGGCTGGGCTGTCAGTCCGTGATTACCAGGCCGGGCAATTACGTCGTCGAGATTCCCAAGTGGAACCGCAACTACACATCCGAAGGCAAGCCGCTGACGCTGGCTGAAAGCCAGTAAGCTCGTGCCTCGGCTTCAGGAATACTTCATGAGCCTGCAAACCATCGTGCGGAAGCAGCTTCTTTACGCCGTAACCGGTGAGTCCGGCCTCACCTCCGTCGACGTGCGTGAGATTCGCTTTGAGCCCGGCCAGCAGACCGGCCGGCATCTACACCCATGCCATGTCTTCGGCTACATTGCGCAGGGAACGGCGCAGTTTCAAATCGAAGGCCAGCCCGCACAGCAGTTGCCCGCCGGCTCGGCGTTTCATGAGCCGGCACAGACCGTCATCGCCGACTTCAGCAACGCCTCCGCCTCCGAGCCTATGACATTTGTCGCCTTTTATCTGTTGAATGGCGACCAGGAACTGATCAAAATGCTCGAGACCTCCCAAGGAGCGTAAGATGCCCCGCGAGATTTACTGGAACGAAGCCGAAGAGATTGGCATTCAACTGCAGGAAAAGTACCCTGAACTCGACCCGCTCACCGTGCGTTTCACCGATCTGCACCGCTATGTGACGGAGCTGGAGGGATTTGCCGACGATCCCGCCAAGTCAAATGAGTCCCGGCTCGAAGCCATCCAGATGGCCTGGCACGAAGAGTACCAGGACGCGCAAAAATAGGGGATGCGCAAGCATAGACGACGCGCAAAAATAAAGGACGCGCAAGCATAGTGGACGCGCAGCGGTAGAGGTTCAGTCCGGGCGCCGCTCGCTCCAGCCAAACGCGTTCTCGAAGTGCATAAACTCCTTCTTCTGGCCGGCCACCAGGTACACGCTCACAACATCGAAGCGCACCTCCGGCGGCAGGGTCCGCGGCAACTGGCGCACATAGTTCCGGGCCAGGCGGCGCAGCGTGCTGCGCTTGTGGCTGTTTACCGCCGACTGCGCGGGCGTAAGATCGTGCGCGGTGCGGGACTTGACCTCGATAAAACAGAGCAGCTCGCCCTGCCACGTCACCAGGTCCAGATCGCCGGGCACGTTGCCGGCCGACCATCGCCGCGCCACCACGATATATCCCTTGCGGCGCAGGTAAAAATAAGCGGCGTCTTCGCCCTCGATGCCGGTGAGCAGATGCGCGGGCAGCGCCGATTCGCGTCCGTTCCGACGCGCAATCCGGTCGAGAACGCCGAGCGCGCGCTCCAGACCGTTGAGGTAGATTTCGGTACGCATCTTTGCCAGCCGCAGCATTGCAGACTATTCTGCTCCCGTGCAGCGGGCTTCGCAAATCCATCCTTTTCCCGTGTGCCCCGAGACCTTGGGCCACGGGCGAGTGTGAGACAGGGCTAGAACGCAGGGTTTTGTATGGTTTTTGCAGGGTATTGACGGGTGCTTGAGCGGTCGGGTTCTGAACGGTCTGCTCTGTAAGCTATTGATTTTGCAGTTGGTTATGGGTTGTAATTGGTTCGCGCGGAGGCATTTTCGCTCCCGAACTGGGGGGTATGGGGGGTCTGTGGTTCCGGGCCGGAGAGTTGAGTCGGCTCGATTCCATTGTGAGCCTGGGTGAGGGAATTTTGTGCAAGGAAGATGCGGTTGAGGTTCGTGGTCTCCCACTTGGAATCACCAAACGATTCAAGAATGGGGCAGCCACCCACCTCCACCTTCGTCCGGACACGATCTTGCTTCAACGCCCGCTCATCGCAAAGAACGCGATGAACAGGGCACAGCCCTTCGTGGTTCTGGAATTTAGGGGAGGATGACCGGGCCACCTGCCACAGCCCTTCGTGGTTCAGGAGGATTTTTGGGGAAGATGAACGGGCCACCTGCCAATGACTAAGTCAAACATGCATAAATAGTGATTCCAAACATTACAACGTAACCGAGAACGAGGACAATCCAAAATCCCAGGTTTTGCCGTCGCTTTGTCTCTTGTGAGACGTTTCCAAGCTGAATCACGCCTGCCCATCCTCGTGACATGATCTGCCAGAGGAGGGCTGCAATCGGCGGTGCAATTAAGTCGAGCAAAATTATTTGCGAAATGGGTAACGCGCCGGGTCGCATAGTACTCTTCCTCTCGCTAGTGCACTAGTTCTGTTGGCAGGTATCCCGGCCAAATTTTCCACGCCTGATGATCGCATGATTTTCCGGGCCCCATCCAAGGCGCGCTTTTTGCGGCTTGGATGGGAAAGCACGAGCGTTCGCCTTTGCTCAAGCGCACTCCCTCGGGCAACCGGTTTCCCCGGTCGAACGCGGTTCACTGCGATTCGATCTCGACTGTTGCCTGAATCCCAGTGGCGTAATGCTTCAACGCCCGCTCATCGCAAAGAACGCGATGAACAGGGTACAGCCCTTCGTAGTTCTGGGGGATTTTTGGGGGGATGACCGGGCCACCGGCCGCTCGCCGTCGTCGAATTGTCGCAATCGCCTCGATTGAAGCCGGTCAACTGCCCGCTGTCGTTGTCGATGTAGACGCAGTCGAGGCCGTCGGGATCAACCGCATTCAAAGGGTTGTTCTGGACATACGAATACATATTCCAGCTTTGCGGGCTCGATGGATCAGAGAATGCTGCCCCCGACGGATCGGGCGACAGCATTCTTCCCATTGAGCTTGCGTAGTACCTGGCCCCGAAGTAGTCATTGCCGGATTCGGAGTCCCGTTCTTTGCCGGTAAAGCGAGATGTAGAAACGACGACGCCCGTCATAACTGAAGCCAATCGAATCGTAGACTCTTTTGATAGCTCTAAGGATGACGGACACATAGTGCGCGAAGACTAGCCGTGTATCCGATAGGATCGTAGCGCCACCGCTCGCCGTGGGGAAAATCGTATTGCCAAGCGATCCCAGTCTGGTGGCCCCGATCATCGAGCAACCGGCTGCTGCTCCACTCCCGAGCACCTGTCAGAAGCAGCCCTCCCTTTGCTTTCCCTGCAAGTCCCAACACCGAGCCCTTCGAGTGCGGTTCGGAAAAACCACTACCGTCGTAAATATTTTCCAACTCATCGATTGACGGCAGCCTCCAGTCAGAATATCCGGCCAAGTTGAGTCTCTGACAGTACTTGACTGCCTTGCTCCACGAAATGTCGCTGCCATTGTCCTTGGATGTCCACATGAGTCCAGTAGAAGGATCGTTCCAATACCCGCGTGCCAGCGTCTCCTGTGCGGAGCTTTGACTTAGCACCGACGATTGAGTTCCGGCGACAATCGTAACGACAAAGAACAGAATGAGAAAAAGTCGTTTCATGATGCACTCCAAGCCGTAAAAAACATATCGATGGGTCCGCGTCTAAAAGGGATGAGTGAGCCATTGAAATGCGTTCACAACCCCGAAAAGCATTCCCATTTTGACGGCCTGCGCTCCTCCCGCATGGCCGATCAGATTGTTATCGCTCTGGATAAGCGCCTTTGCAGTAGCTCGCGAGATGAAGGGATTGAAGTACGAACCGATTGTGATTCCGTTCGTCAAGAAGTTGTAGTCATGTGCCATTGCCGCCCAATCTCCTTGCCCCTGCGGTGTGCCCCTGCCACCTGGGCCAGCCCAGTTATCAGGAGCGTCAAGTGAAAAACCAGGGCCTGCCAATAGAGCCATTAGGTCTCCGCCGCCGCGTGGCTCCATTCTTCTGGCCGCGAACGACATCATTTGGTCTAGGCTTCCTCCGCCGACTATCTGACTCGAAAGCCAGTCAGCAGAAGCATGTGCGATGCTCGCGCCCTGCCCAACTCCGTTTGCATCGGTTTGCGCACCAGACACAAAACTGGAGTAGTAAACATTCCCTCCAGTGTTGGTCGTGGCTTGGAAGCTGATACTTCCATCATCACCACGGTAGGCTCCGGTGTTATTTGCGCTGACATCACCGGGCACCCACGTTCCATGCTGGCCTGCACAGTCATCTGAGTTGATGCTGTTATTGAATTCGACTTTCTCGTGGTTTGCGTCTGACCCCTGGCCCAAATCCGTTATGCAACCCAGCCCAGTAGGATCGACGTTGATCAGCGGATTGTTCCGTGCATAAGCGTAGAGATTCCAGCTCTGCGGATTCTCAGGGTGTTGGTCAATCAGTGGGTGATCGGGGCTCATGAATCGTCCCATTGAGCTTCCGTAGTATCTAGCCCCGAAGTAGTCGAGCCCTGATTCTGAGTCTCGTTCTTTGCCGGTAGAACGAGATCGCAGAGAAAGCGCGTTGGATGTACATGCAGCGGAGGGCATCCTAGATATAGGGCTTCGCGTCGTAGATGCAATCCCAAATCTCAGCATCCGTACCTGAAGTACCTTGACTAGTTCGTCGCTCAGCTTGGGCATCTGGGCTATTCGCCTCCTCAATGCCCGAAGATCAAGTAACAAATCCCGAAGAGCGCAAGTAAAACTCCCACAGCGACCCCAAGAGATCGTTGCCAAGAAGTTGGTGGCGGATACCTCTCTCTCTCTTCTTTGCTGACAGGATAATCAACCTCATTTAGAGCGTGTTTGGACATCAACGCTTCAACCGCCAGAAGGCAGCCGCCCGCAATAAAAATCCACCCAAACCAATGTCGCATCCTTGATCTCCTAGGCTCAGTGAGCGCTGCAACCTGTGAGAGCGTTGCCTGTCTTCACATATGCCTGCGAATTGGCAATGCCGGGTGCCCCATCCTTCGCGCACTTGGCGAAGGGTGGGTTTGCGCGACTCACAATCAGCCCGCAAATGGTTCTTGCCCCCGTCCTCGTCTCCACAAAACTGTAATCAACTCCATCTCCGCCACACCTTCGACTCCCGTTGGAGCAGCGAAGGCCGTTTGGCTGAAGTCCGTGGTCTCCCACCCTTTCCGCTGAAAACGCGGAAAGGATGGGGCACCCCGGACGCCCTTGTTTTTTAGACAGCGGCCGCTTCGAGTGAAAGGGCCTGCTCGTGCTGCTTCTCCACGATGGTCAGCGCTTCTTCCAGAATGTCGAGCGCGACGGTTGCTTCTTCCTTGCTCACAATGAGCGGAGGCGAGAGGCGCAGCGAAGTTTCGCCGCAGCCCAGCAGCATGAGGCCGCGTTCGAAGGCCAGCGTCTCCACGCGGTTGCGCAGCTCGGCGGCGGGCTCGCGCGTGGCCTTGTCCTTCACCAGCTCCATGCCGATCATCAGGCCGCGCCCGCGCACCTCGCCCACCAGTGGATGCGTCTTGACCCATCCGCGCAGCCGCTCCAGCATGAACTCGCCCACGGTCGCGGCATTGGCGATCGCTTCGCGTTCCAGAATGTCCATCGTGGCCAGCGCCGCGGCAATGGATACCGGATTGCCACCAAAAGTAGAGGCATGCGAACCCGGCACCCAGTCCATTACTTCGGCGCGGGTCATGCAAATGCCCAGCGGCATGCCGCTGGCAATGCCCTTGGCGATGCAGACCATGTCCGGCTCCACGCCCGAGTGCTCCACCGCCCACCACTTGCCGGTGCGGCCGGCGCCGCACTGCACCTCGTCCACCACCAGCAAAATGCCGTGCCGGTCGCACAGGGCGCGCAGCTCGCGCATGAAGTTGTCGGGCGCAACCACGTAGCCGCCCTCGCCCTGAATGGGCTCGATGAAGATGGCCGCAACCTCTTCAGGAGGCAGGATGGTCTTGAACAGCTTCTCCTCGATGTAGCGCGCGCAGCCCAGGCTGAAGGCTTCCTGCTCCTGCGGTCCGCCGGTGCAGCCGCGATAGGTGTAGGGATAGCGCACATGGGTTACGCCCGGCACCAGCGGCGAAAAGCGGCGCTTTTGCTGCGGCTTGGAACCGGTAAGCGAAAGCGCGCCCATGGTGCGTCCGTGAAAGGCGCCGAAGAACGAGATTACCTGCTGGCGGCCGGTGTGATAACGGGCCAGCTTGAGCGCGCACTCAACGGCCTCGGCGCCGGAGTTGCCATAGAAGAACTTGTGCGGACCGGGCATGGGCGCTACGGCGGACAGCCGCTCGGCCAGATCGGTCAGATGCTCGTTATAAAAGTCGGTGCCGGAGATGTGGAGCAGCTCGGCGGCCTGCTTCTGGATGGCGGCGACCACCTCAGGATGGCAATGGCCGGTCGAGTTCACGGCAATGCCCGCGGCAAAGTCGAGAAACTCGTTGCCGTCCACATCGGTTACGCGCATGCCGCGGCCACTTTTGGCCACCAGTGGATAGGAGCGCGTATAGCTGGGCGAGATGAGCCGGTTATCGGCCGCAACGGCGGCTTTGGCCTTGGGACCCGGCAGCGCACCAACCAGCCGTGGTCCATATTGGGCGTGCAGTTCCTGATTCTTCATAAACTTTCTCCTCGACAGATTTCGGTTGCGCAGCCGGAATGGGGCGCGGCCACTCATCCCGCCAGCGCGGGACTTCTCTTTTAGTGGATCCCACTCAGGGGGTCCAGAGGCGTGCGAGGATCTTCGGCGGACCCGTTGCTTAGAGCAAAATCAGAGTTAATATGTGGATCGCGAAAATCGTGCAAGGCGCCGTTTTCTTAAGGAAAACGGCACTTAGCAGCATCAACTCGCCTTACACCAACTCTGATTTTGCTATAGTCGCCGCCGAAGAGGCTAGGTCGGGTGCGGATGGGCAGCACGCGCAGGTGCCGCCGCGGGCAGATGCCGAGCGCGCGAGAACGCGACCAGCGCTTGGCGGCCGGCGCACTCAGCAGCTCTCGATGAACGCATGTCTGCATGGGAATCCTGCTGTGCTGAGGATACCATGCACTCTGGCGAATTTCCACGGACTAACGGGCGGTTTGCGAGGCGGATGGCTAGACCGGGCCGCAGATAAAGCCCGCGCCGGAATAAGAGCGCGGCGCGCCCAGCTTGCGGCGTGGCGGCACCGAGCTTCGGTGTGGCAGTGCGCATTCTCCGAAAATGTACGGACGAAACTTTCTGTAAGAAATAGCAAATAATTTACTTACAAGAGAATTCAGCCGGCCGCATCTTTCTGAGACGAGCCTCCCGGCAGGGGGGAACTCACAACTGGGCTCCGTCGTATAGCTTATTGATAGCACAGGAGCTGCAAGCTGTTTTCGGCCGGGAAGAGAGTTTGTTCCCGGCCACGCGCGTAATTTTGCGTCGTGGAGCGGTTGAGCGGCGTCTGATACCCAAGAGTCTCCTGCATCGATCGTCCGCGAGTTTGGTGTGGGCGGTTTTCCGGACCAGGTGGCGGGTTAAACGGTGGCAGCAGTTTGGACTGTGCCGCCAGCCTGAACGTGTTCAACCTGCTGCAAGCAATCGCTATTGCAAGTCATCCTATTTTGGAGGCGTCGGGCCAGACTGCCCGGCCAGAGGAAGAGTCGAGTGACCCCAAGCGCGCTGAAACGAATTCCTGTTCTTTGTGGTTTGATGCTTATGGGCCTGGCTGCGACTGGATGCCAGAAGAAACCGGCGGCGCCAGCCGGTGGCGCTGCAGGCATGCGGGCTCTGCCCGTGCAGACCGTCTCGGTGACTATGGCGCCCGTACCACAGAGCACCGAATATGTGGCCACCATCAAGTCGCGGCATTCGGCAACCCTGATGCCGCAGGTAAGCGGAATCCTGACCGCGATCCTGGTGAAGTCCGGTGACGTTGTGAAAACCGGCCAGGAGCTGATGACCATTGACCCGCGGCAGCAGCAGGCGATGGTTGACTCGCTGCGCGCCACCGAGCAGCAGAAGAAGGCGGTCTACGACTTCAACACCATCGAGATCGAACGCCAGCACAAGCTGTTTGAGGCCGGCGTAACCAGCCGCGACACCTTCGACCAGGCGCAGCAGGCTTTCCAGAACTCGAAGGCCGACTACAACTCCGCGGTCGAGTCGAGCAATACGCAGCAGCAACTGCTCGGCTACTACACCATCCGCGCGCCGTTTGACGGAATCGTAGGCGATATACCGGTTCATGTGGGAGATTACGTTTCGCCGCAGGGTTCGTCGGCCACGCTGCTCACCACGGTCGACGAGGATAAGAATCTGGAAGCCTATATCTACGTGCCCGCCGAACGCGCTGCCCAAGTAAAGATGGGCCTTGGCGTGGACCTGCTGGATAATTCGGGCAATCTGCTCGAGAAGACGAAAATCTACTTTGTCTCTCCACAGGTGGACAGCAATCTTCAGGGCATTCTGGTCAAGGCTCCGGTAAGCTCGAAGGGCGGCCTGCTGCGCAATGCGCAGCTCGTCCAGGCGCGCATTGTATGGAGCACCGCTCCCATGGCGGTTGTTCCTGTGCTTGCGATTTCACGGCTAGGCGGGCAGACCTTCGTTTACGTGGCGGAAGACCACGATGGAAAGTACGTGGCCCAGCAGAAATCGATCACCGTGGGCGACACCGTGGGCAACGACTATGCGGTGCAAAGCGGACTTAAGGATGGCGACAAGGTGATCGTGTCCGGCTTGCAGTTCCTTATGGATGGCATGCCCGTAATGCCGCTGCCGCCTGCATCTGCCGCCGCCGGTAAGGGCGCGCCCGGAGCGGGAATCTAAGAACAATTCTGTCAGACCGTCAGCTTTTGTTAGCTGTACGAGAAGAACTGCGAGGGGTTCGTGGTCGATTTCTTTATTCACCGGCCGGTGTTTGCGACTGTTTGTGCTCTGCTGATTATTCTTGCCGGAGCGGTGTGCATTCCCACTCTGCCGATTTCGCTGTATCCGCAGCTTGCGCCTCCACAGGTCACCGTGGCCAGCAACTATGTGGGCGCCAACTCGCGCGTGGTTGAGTCGGCCGTAACCATTCCGCTTGAAGAGCAGATCAACGGCGTGGAAGGCATGCGCTACATTCAGTCCACGAGCTCGAACGACGGAACCAGCACCATCACCACCACCTTCGACACTGGCTACGACCTCAACATCGCCGCCGTCGACGTGCAGAACCGTGTGGCTTCCGCGCAAGGCCGCCTGCCGCAGGAAGTAAAGAATACCGGCGTTACCATCACCAAGGCGAACTCGAACTTCGTCTTCGCCGCTGCGTTTATTTCGCCCGGCGGCCGCTACTCCGATCTGTTCATCAGCAACTATGTCGATGTCTACGTCAAGGACGCGCTCAAGCGCATTCCAGGCGTGGGCGACGTAATCATCTTCGGTGAGCGCAAGTATGCCATGCGCATCTGGCTCGATGCCGACAAGCTGGCGGCGCGCAATCTAACGGCCACCGATGTGGTTAATGCCATCTCGGAGCAGAACGTGGAAATTCCCGCCGGCCAGGTGGGCCAGCCGCCGGCTGATTCAAACCAGAAATACCAGATCACGGTGAGCGTGGTGGGCCGCTTGTCCGATCCGGTGCAGTTCGACAATATCGTCATCAAGAACGATTCGTCCGGTATTGTGCAGTTGAAAGACGTAGGCCGTGCCGAGCTGGGCGCGGAGACCTATTCAACCGACCTCCGCTTCAACGGCGAGACCGCCATTGGCGTAGGCGTGCAACAGTTAAGCAATGCCAATGCGCTGCAGGTGGACCGCGACGCCAAGGCCGCACTCGATCAGCTTGCCAAGTCATTCCCGCCGGGCTTGACGTACGTGATCCCTTT
This sequence comes from Occallatibacter sp., assembly GCA_036267475.1. Taxonomy (GTDB): domain Bacteria; phylum Acidobacteriota; class Terriglobia; order Terriglobales; family Acidobacteriaceae; genus Telmatobacter. The sequence goes on along the minus strand of DATAVZ010000047.1, from coordinate 101,565 downwards.
CGATACCACGACCGTAGTGGGAGACTCGATCTCGGAAGTGGTGACCACGCTGGGCGAAGCCATTTTGATTGTCATCGCCGTTATCTTTCTCTTCCTGCTCGACTGGCGCGCGACGATCATTCCGGCAGTCACCATTCCGGTCTCGCTGGTCGGCACGTTCGCGTTCATCAAGATATTCGGCTTCTCCATCAACACACTCACCATGTTCGGCATCACGCTGGCCACGGGACTTGTGGTGGACGACGCCATCGTGGTGATCGAGAACGTGCAGCGCCACATCGCCGCGGAACATTGCGATCCGCACAAGGCCACTTCCGACGCCATGCGCGAGGTGACCAGCGCGGTTGTCGCCACATCGCTGGTGCTCATCTCGGTCTTCGTGCCGGTCTCGTTCTTTCCCGGCACCACCGGCATCCTTTACCGGCAGTTCTCGCTGACGATTGCATTCGCCATCGCCATTTCTGCGTTCAACGCGCTCACGCTTTCACCGGCGCTGGCTGCGCTGTTTCTGCGCGGCGAAGAAGAGCGTCCGCACCAGTTGGATTTTCTGCACATTCGTCCGGTCTCGAGCGCATTCGCCGGCTTTGTACACGGCACGGACGCAGCCATCGGCTGGATGGCCAGGACCTACGCAAAGATTATTCATGGCGCGCTACGTCTGCGCTACGTTCTGCTTCTGGTGTTCGTAGCGGGACTGGCGGCAACAGCGTGGCTCTATCAGCGCGTGCCCACGGCCTTTTTGCCCTCTGAAGATCAGAATTATCTGTTGTGCATTGTGCAGACGCCGCAGGGTGCTTCGCTCGGTTACACCAGCGAAGTGGCCGACCGCGCCACAACGCTTATCCGGCGGGACAAGGATGTCTACGGCACCTTTGCCGTCATGGGCTTCAGCCTCAGCGGCGGCAGCTCATCGAACTTCGGCCTCATCTTTGTGCCGCTCAAATCGCAGGATGAGCGCAAGAAAGAAGGGGCGGGCCATACCGCTGCCGATATCCAGGCCAAGCTTTCGCCACAGCTCTTCGGCGTGCCCGGCGGACTGGTGGTGCTGGTTGAGCCGCCGGCTGTGCAGGGCCTGGGCAGCTACGGCGGTTTTGCGTTCGAACTCCAGGACCTGGGCCGCAACACCCTTGGCGATCTGGATCGCGTGGCGCACCAGATCGTGGCCGCTGGCGCACAGTCAGACAAAATTACCAATCTGTATACGAGCTACACGTCCAACGATCCGCAACTGCTGGTGTCGATCAATCGCGAGAAGGCAAAGACGATGAACGTCTCGCTCGACCAGATCAGCTCCACGCTGAGCGTCTTCATGGGCTCGGAATACGTGAACGACTTCGACTTCAACAATCGCTCCTATCGCGTCTATGTGCAGGCGGACCAGAAAGATCGCATGACGCCGGGCGATCTGCGCCGCTTCTACGTGCGCTCGGGCTCGGGACAGATGATCTCGCTCGACAATCTGGTCACCATCGAGCAGTCGTCGGGGCCGCAGGTGATCAACCACTACAACCTCTTCCGCTCGGCTGAAATCGACGGCCAGCCCAAGCCCGGCGTAAGTTCCGGCGACGCGCTGACAGCCATGCAGGACCTGGCCAAGAAACAGATGATGCAGGGCATGAGTTACGAGTGGACCGGATTGTCGCTCGAAGAGATCGAGTCCAGCGGCAAGGCGATCATCATCTTCGGCCTCGGTCTTCTGGTGGTCTATCTCACGCTCTCCGCGCAATACGAAAGCTTCGCTCTGCCGTTCATTATTCTGCTGGCCGTGCCCATGGCCGTGCTGGGCGCGCTGGGCCTGGTCTCGTTCCGCGGGTTTGCCAATGACGTCTACTGCCAGATCGGACTGGTGATGCTGATCGGCCTTTCAGCAAAGAACTCGATTCTGATCGTCGAGTTCGCCGAGCAGTTGCGCCGCCAGGGCCGCTCCATCGTCGAAGCCGCGGTTGAGGCTGCGGAACTGCGCCTGCGACCGATTCTTATGACCTCATTCGCCTTTATTCTGGGCGTGATGCCGCTGGTATTCGCTAGCGGTGCGGGCGCGCTTGGACGGCGTTCCGTGGGAACCACGATTGTGGGCGGCATGTTGCTTTCCACCATCCTCAACCTGATCTTTATCCCGGTCCTCTATGTCATCCTGAGCACGCTGCTGGTGCGCTTTGCACGCAAGAGGCCGGTTCCTGCAGGCTGCTGAAACCGGGGCGCCAGTCTTACAAGCCCATCCTCACCCAGTGCGCGAGGATGGGCTTTGCTTTTTCTACTGCTTGTCACGGTGCGCAATCACGTAGTCTTTGATCCGGTCATACACCGCACTGTTCACTACCCCGCGGTCCAGCAGATCCTGCTTGCTGTGATACGGCCTGAAGCGCGCAATGCGTCCGGCCCAGGTGCGCGTCATGCCGGGAACCCTCAGCAGCTCATCGACGCTTGCGTGGTTAATGTCTACGCGCGCTTCCGGCGGCGGAACTGCGCGCTCATGGGCCTTGGCACGGGAATTAACTGGAGTATAGACCGGTTCCGCGCTCGCAGAAGAGCCTGCAACAACTATGCCTGCGCCTACGATGCAAACCACTCCGGCGGCTAGCAGCAATAACCTGAATCGCATGCTCACCGCTCCATTCTGCTCTTCCCATTCCACTCTCCGCAAGGCCGTGGCCTGCTGGCCCGCACCGTGGGCAGGCTGGCACAAGGAACGCGTCGTAACTCCCCCGCCGTTCCCGGCAGATGTGTGGGCATCATCGCCAGAGGAAAATTTCAATTTGACAATGCCAAGGCATTGCCTTTAGCTTAAAAGGCAGATGCAGAGCAGCCGCCATCACGGGCATCACCATCATCATGGACACACCATGCCGGCGGACTGCCATGGCCTGAACTAAACGGCCAGAGAGATCAGGAAGTATCCGAGCCCGCCGGCGACCAACGCCAGCGGGTTTTTTCATGTTCTTCAAATCCAAACCGAGACCAGGAAAATGATTGACTTTGAGAAGATGGATGGGCTCGTCCCAGGCATTGTGCAGGATGCGCGCAGCGGTGAAGTGCTGATGCTGGGATTCCTGAATGCCAGCAGTTACGCGAAGACGCTCGAAACCGGCTTTGTCACCTTCTGGAGCCGCACCCGCCAGAAGCTGTGGATGAAGGGCGAAACCAGCGGCAACCGGCTGCGCGTTGTCTCCGCCTCAACCGATTGCGACAATGACACGCTGCTGTTCCGCGTGGAAGTGGAAGGCGATGGCCTGGTGTGCCACGAGGGCACAGTGAGCTGTTTTACGCGGCCGGTCGCGCTCAGCGCCCAGGCCGATGCGCAGAAAGCAGAGGCCGCCCGTGGCTGACAAACTTCGTCTCGGCATTCCCAAGGGCAGCCTGCAGGACGCCACCATCGCGCTGTTCAAACGCGCCGGATGGAACATCTATGCGGACGGCCGCTCCTACTTTCCTTCGATTGACGACAAGGAGATCGAATGCATGCTGATCCGCGCGCAGGAGATGGCGCGCTACGTGGATCACGGCGTTCTCGACGCCGGCCTGACCGGCATTGACTGGGTGGTCGAGAGCGGTCTGGATGTGCCGAGCGTCACCACGCTCACTTACGCCAAGCAGAGCCGCCGCAAGGTGCGCTGGGTTCTCGCCGTGCCTGAGTCGAGCGGCTTTGAAAAGGCCGAAGACCTTGAAGGCAAGATCATCGCCACCGAGCTGGTTGAAGTGAGCAAGCGCTACTTTGCGGATAAAGGCGTACAGGTCAAAGTCGAGTTCAGCTGGGGCGCAACCGAAGTCAAGCCACCCATGCTCGCGGACGCGATTGTGGAAGTGACGGAAACCGGAAGCTCGCTCAAGGCCAACCACCTCAAGATTATCGACACGGTGATGGAGAGCGAGACGCACCTGATCGCGAGCAAACAGGCGATGGCCGATCCGTGGAAGCGCCAGAAGCTCGATCAGATTTGCACCATGCTGCGCGGCGCCATCGATGCCCAATCGCAGGTAGGCCTGATGCTCAACGTCAAACGTGAAGACCTTGAAGCCGTACTTGCCGTGCTGCCGTCGCTCAACTCGCCCACCGTCTCGCAGCTCAGCAACTCGGAGTGGGTTGCGGTGAACACGATTGTGGACGAGAGAACCGCCCGCGATGTAATTCCGCGGCTGAAGGCAGCACGCGCCGCCGGCGTTGTGGAATATCCCCTGAACAAGGTTGTGTTGTAAGGGGTGTGTTTTAAGGGGTGTGCTGTAAGGAAGAGTTGATTGAATGAAGCTGGTTCGTACAAAAGGGCGAGGCGCACGAGTCGCGGCCGAGACGCTGGCCGCGTTGGAACAGCGCAGCAGCACTTCGCTTGAACGCGTGCTGCCCGCCGTCTCGCGCATCGTTGCCGATGTGTGCAAGCGCGGCGATCGGGCATTGCTCCATTACGCGGCAAAATTCGATGGTCTTGTGGGCCCGCACGCTCTGCGCATCGCTCCGGAAGAGATGGCCGATGCGTGGCATGGCCTCGATGCCGCGCTGCGCGACGCTCTTTCCACCGCCGCACAGCAGATTCGTGAGTTCGCCGAGCGCCAGTTGCCGCGCTCATGGAAGGCTATTCCTATTGACGGCCTGACTACCGGCCAGCTTGTGCGTCCGCTCGAATCTGTGGGCTGCTATGTGCCGAGCGGCCGTCACCCGTTGCCTTCCACACTGCTCATGACAGCGATTCCCGCGCAGGTTGCCGGTGTCGCGCGCATCGTCGTCGTCTCGCCCAGGCCAGCGCCTGAAACTCTGGCCGCCGCTCATCTTCTGGGCATCACGGAGTTCTATCGCCTGGGCGGCGCGCATGCCATTGCCGCGCTTGCTTACGGTACCGCAACGCTTCCGCGCGTGGACAAGATCGTCGGCCCGGGCAATCTCTACGTCACCGCGTCCAAGCGGCTTGTCGCTTTTGACTGCGCCATCGACATGCTCGCGGGGCCGACAGAGATTGTGGTTACCAGCGAACGCGGCCAAGCGGCGGACATCGCATCCGATCTGGTGGCGCAGGCCGAGCACGATCCGGAGGCGCTGGCTATCTTTGTGACTACGCGTGAGCCACTGGCCCGCGAAGTCATCGCGGAAGCAAAGCGGCGCAGCCGCACAAATTCCATCGCACGCGAGGCTCTCGATCGCAACGGCGTGGTGATTGTGGCATCGAGCCTGGATGAGGCGCGCGTAATCACCAATCGCCTGGCGCCTGAGCACCTGACTGTGGATACAACGCGCGATCTCGACTGGGTGACCAACGCCGGTTCGGTCTTTGTGGGCCGCTGGTCGGCGCAGCCCATGGGCGATTACATCTCGGGTCCGAACCACACGCTGCCTACCGGCGGCATGGCGCGCGTGCGCGGCGGCCTGAGCGTGAATGACTTTGTCAAACTGATCACCGTGCAGCAGTACACACAGCCGGCTTTGCGTACTCTGGGCGCCAAGGCCGCACTGCTTGCCGAGGCCGAAGGCCTTACCGGCCATGCCGAAGCAATCCGCACGCGTTTGAATCGCAGGAGATCCCGTGACTGAAGCTGCCGTAACGCTTTCGCCCGTGCCGCGCGTGCGCGTTCAAGCCATGAAGGAGTATCACCCTCCGCTTGGCTGCCGCGACGCACTGCGGCTGGACTTCAACGAAAACACGCTGGCCTGTTCGCCTAAGGTACGCGAGACGCTCGCCGCCCTCTCCGCCGGCTCGCTGACGCGCTATCCCGAGCGCGAGCCGGTTGAAGCCATCGTTGCGCAGCACCTGGGCCTCGCTCCTGGAATGGTGGCGCTTACCAATGGCGTGGATGAAGCCATTCACGTCCTGTTCGAGGCGTTTCTCGAAGCCGGCGACGAGCTTCTCATGCCGGTACCTACCTACACCATGTATGAGGTATACGGCTCGGCAACGGACGCGCGCGTGATCACGGTGCAGGCCGCAGACGATCTGCAGTTTCCCTTCGAGCGCCTGCTTGCGGCCATTACGCCGCAGACCAAGATGGTCGCGATCGCTAATCCCAACAGCCCTTCGGGCTCCACGGTCACGCGTGCACAGCTTCTTGAGATTGCAAAAAGCGCTCCGCAAGCCGTGGTTCTTGTCGATGAAGCTTACTTTCACTTCTACGGCGAAACCATTGTCGATCTTATCGGTGTCGTGCCAAATCTCGTCCTCGCTCGCACCTTTTCCAAGGCCTACGGCCTGGCGGGTCTGCGCCTGGGCCTTCTGGCCGGCCCTGTCGAGTTGATGTGCTGGGTCCGCCGCGTGCTGTCGCCTTACAGCGTGAATTCGATTGCGCTCGCCTGCCTGCCACCCGCGCTTGAAGATACCGTTTATCTCGACTGGTATGTGGAAGAAGTTCTCGGTGCGCGCGCTGAGTTTGAATCCGCACTCGATGCGGCCCAGGTGCGCCGCTGGCCCAGCCGCGCCAACTTCATACTGATCGAAATCGGCGCGCAGCATGCGGAGTTCGTGCGAATTATGCGCAATGCGGGTGTGCTGGTGCGCGACCGCTCCAGCGACCCAGGCTGCGACGGGCGCGTGCGCATCACCGTTGGCACGCGCGAGCAGATGCGCCATGCTGTGACCGCTCTTAACACAACACTGACTGCACTGCGCGCGGGAAGCGAGACGAAATGACCGTGAAGAAGATAAAACAAAGCGCGGCTGCGGCCAAAAAACGCATCGGTGCCGTCAAACGCCACACCGCGGAGACGCGCATTGACCTGACTCTCACCATCGAGGGCCAGGGCCGCTACAAGGTTTCCACCGGCATCCGATTCTTCGATCACATGCTGGAGCTTTTCACGCGGCACGGCGCTTTCGATCTCGACCTTACATGCGCTGGCGATCTCGACGTGGATCAGCACCACACCGTGGAAGACGTGGGCATTGCGCTCGGCGAAGCCTTTGACCGCGCGCTCGGCGACAAGCGCGGCATTCTGCGCGCCGGCTACTTCGTGATGCCCATGGATGAGACGTTGGCCATCGCCGCCGTGGACCTGAGCGGCCGCGCGGCATTCGCCGTCGACGCCAGGGTTCGCACGCGGCTGATCGGCGATCTGCAGACCGAGCTCGTGACGGATTTTTTTGAGGGCTTTGCGCGCGGCGCACGCGCCAATGTTCACGTGAAGACCATGTATGGCCGATCGAATCACCACAAGATCGAGGCCATCTTCAAGGCATTTGCACGCGCGTTACGCGTGGCCTGTTCCCGCGACAAACAGCTTGGCGAAATGCTGCCATCCACCAAGGGGCTGCTCTGATGCGCGTTACGGTCATCGACTACAAGGCTGGCAATCTCACTTCGGTGCTCAAGGCGCTGCGCCACCTAGGCGCGGAGGTTGAGGTGACAGATGGCGATCTGTCGGTCGTCGACGGCGCCGAGCGAATCGTGCTGCCGGGCGTGGGCCACTTTGCGGCAACCGAGCGTCTTGATTCCACCGGTCTCACGAATGCGATACGTGCAGCGACTGCGCGCGGCGTCCCTTTCCTCGGCATCTGCGTGGGCATGCAGTGGCTCTATTCCGGCTCTACCGAAGCGCCGCAACAGCCCGGCCTCGGCCATTTCAGCGAGCGGTGTACGCGCTTTACGGAGAGCGTGGAAAAAGTGCCGCACGTCGGCTGGAATTCGCTCGAAGTCCGCGCCGGCTCCCGGCTGTTGAAGAACGTTGAGCCAGGCGAGTTTGTTTATTTCACTCATTCGTACAAAGGCCCGGTCACGACTGACACGGCAGCGATCACACATTACATTGAATCGTTCGCCGCCGCTGTCGAGCGCGAAAACGTGATGGGCGTGCAGTTTCATCCTGAAAAGTCGGGAGAAACCGGGCTTAAGATTTTGCGAAATTTTCTCATGTTGGACTCGGAGGCAGTTTCATGCTGACTAAACGCATCATTGCCTGCCTCGATGTCCATGCCGGTCGCGTCGTCAAGGGCGTGCAGTTCGTCGATCTCATCGATGCCGGCGATCCGGCGACGCAGGCCGCACGCCACGCACGCGAGGGTGCAGACGAAATTGTGCTTCTCGACATTACCGCCACGCACGAAGGCCGCCAGACGCTGCTCGACACCGTGCGCCGCACCGCGCGCGAGCTCTTCGTGCCCTTTTGCGTGGGCGGCGGCATCCGCACCGCGCGCGATGCCGAGCAGGTCTTCGAGGCAGGCGCGGATAAAGTGAGCGTGAACTCCGCTGCGCTGGCCGATCCCGCGCTGATCAGCGCCATCGGCCGCAGTTTCGGTGCGCAGGCTGTCGTGGTTGCCATCGATGCGCGGCGCGATCCCGCGGCTGCCGACCCGGTGGGTGACGCTCAGGTGTTTGTGCAGGGCGGTCGCAAGCCGGCCGGCCGGCGCGTTGTGGAGTGGGCGCGCGAGGCCGAGCAGCGCGGCGCGGGTGAGATTCTGCTCACATCCATGGACGCCGACGGCACGCGCGCCGGCTTCGATTGCGAGCTTACGGCCGCGGTCAGCGGGGCTGTCCGGATCCCCGTCATTGCTTCGGGCGGTGCGGGCATCGTCTCGCACTTTGCCGATGTTTTTGCGCGCGGCAAAGCCGACGCCGCGCTTGCAGCGAGCATTTTTCATTTTGGCGTTTCAAGCGCGCGCTCGCTCAAAGAAGAGCTCGCGCAATCCGGAGTTTCTGTGAGGCTTCCATGTTGATTCCTTCCATCGATCTACTCGGCGGACGCATTGTGCAGTTGGTGCAGGGCGAAAAACTGCGGCTGGCGTTTGACGACTTTGAATATTGGATCGAAAAATTCTCCCGCTACCCGCTCGTGCAGCTCATCGACCTGGATGCGGCTATGCGCCAGGGCGATAACTCTGCGCTGGTAGAGCAGATTGCGAAGCGCCTGCCTTGCCAGGCGGGCGGCGGCATTCACACCATTGATCGTGCGCGCCAGGTTCTTGATGCGGGAGCAAAGCGCGTCATCATCGGCTCCGCGCTGTTTTCAGCCGAAGGCACAATCAATACCGTATTTGCCGGGCAACTGGCCGCTGCCGTGGGCGCGGAGCGCGTAGTGGCAGGCATCGACACAAAGAATGGCCGCATCGCCGTGAAGGGCTGGAAGGCGCAGGTGGAACTCACGCCCGATGAGGCGATGCCGCAACTTGAGCCCTATGCCGCTGCGTTTCTTTACACGCACGTCGATGGCGAAGGACTCATGAAGGGCTTTCCCTTTGAAGCGGCGGCGAGCCTGCGCAAGCTCACACTGCGCCAACTCATCGTGGCTGGCGGCATCCGCAGCCAGCAGGAAGTCGACGATCTCGACGCAATCGGCGCGGACGCGGTGGTGGGTATGGCCGTTTATACAGAGTCGCTTGCGGTGTGATGTGCGGCCGGTCTGCGCGTCGGCCTGCAGCGTGGCTTGTCCCCGCGCACACAGGCAGCATAAGAATTCGCGCCTTCATCGCGATTCGACTTGAATTCAGCCCGCATGATTGTGCCGTGATCACTTCCGCGGTTTGCGATACCATACAAGTCAGAAATTATACGGAGCGGGTTTACTCTATTATGCTGCGCGTGGGATATCCAGCAACCTTATCGGCGGAACTGCTGCGTGGGTTCCCGGAGGGAATCGAGACGATTCCCATATCGGATAAGATCGATCGCGATGTCGAGATCGACGTCTGGATTCCTGATCCTTACTCCAATCGCGCCATGCGGGCGTGGCCTCGTTTGCGCGGTGTCAGGCTGGTCCTCTCCATGCTTGCGGGAACGGAGTGGATTCCGCCGCTGGTGGGGCCGCATGTGACGATCTGCAACGCGCGCGGCGCGCACAATGTGGCCACCGCCGAGTGGACAGTCGCGGCCATTCTGGCCATGCTGAAATATCTTCCGCTTTATCTCGACATACAACAATCGGCCGCGTGGAAGCGCCGCTTTGAAGTGAGCGATCACTACGCGAAGATTGGCGGAAATGCGCAGCCGGTGTATCCGCCAGTGCTGTTGGAAGAGCTTGCCGGCAAGACTGTGCTGCTGGTGGGCTACGGCGAAATCGGCAAGGAGATTGAGCGCATGCTGACGCTCTTCCGCGTGAATTTGTTACGCATGGCGCGCACTGCTCGAGCGGCGCCGAAAGTCTACTCGGTCGGCGATCTCAATGCAGTGCTGCCGCAGGCAGAGATCGTTGTGCTCATTCTGCCTTCGACCGCGGAAAGCCACTGGCTTATCGATCGTGCGCAGTTTGCGCTCATGCCGCAGGGTGCGCTGCTGGTAAACGCCGCGCGCGGCCCGATCGTGAACACCGATGCTCTCGTTGAGGCGCTCAATGCAGGCCGCGTGCGCGCCGCTCTGGACGTGACAGATCCCGAGCCGCTGCCGCAGGAGCATCCACTGTGGAGCTGCCCCAACCTGCTGCTCACGCCGCATGTCGGCGCATCGAGTCCGCAATTTTCGCCGAATGCGCTGCGGACCGCGGCCGACGAGCTGCGTCGTTATATGAACGGCGAGCCGCTACGCAATGTGGTTCAGGCGGCTATCTGAGCGGGCGCCGCCGCACGTCGCCAGTCGCGCAGGCCCAGTACCGCCAGCACAACCAATCCTGCATAAAGTAGCGCAGTGGCGCGCAGATCCTTGTACAAATATTCGCCGACGTAGATCAGGTCGACAACGATCCAAAGCCACCAGTTTGCGATATGCTTGCGGGCCTGCCACCAGCTGGCCACCAGGCTGTAGCTTGCAAGCGCGGCATCAAGGTGCGGAAGCGCCGCGCCCACCCGCTCCATCAGCCAGCCCAACAACACCGCGCCCACTGCGCCTGTCAAAAGGCCAATGATCCAGCCGCGCGCATCGAGCGCAACGATGCGCACCTCTCCCTCTTGCGTTACGCCGCGCCACCAATGCCACCATCCGTAGAGCGTGAAGGCTACAAAGAAAATCTGGAGCAACGCATCGGACAGGAGGCGCGCCTGGTAAAAGACGACGAGATACAGCAGGTCCGCGAGCAAAGTGATGGGCCAGCAGATGAGCAGGCGTTTGGTGGTAAGCCAGATGCCAAGTACTGTAAACACCATGCCGCTGATCTCAAGCCAGTGCTCGGTGAGATAGCTTGCAACAGTCGATAAGCTCATGGCTCTTCCTCGCCGCGTGAGTTAGTACGCGAGTCAATGCGCAAGTCAGCGCGCGAGCGGGCTCGCATCCGTAGTGCATCAAGCAGGCGCATACCAGCCAGCGTATGAAACCAGCGGGCATGGCCCACAAGCCAGCCGTCATAGGCCATGGGAGCTTTGTCCTCGGCATGCAATACAGAGAGAAAGTAGTCTGCCTCTGATAGCGCGAACTCCGTATGGCAGAGCGCGGTCATGGGGGCAAGCGCCGCGGCCTCGGCCGGCGACAGCGGACGAAGGGACTCGTAGCCATCGAGCAGCGCTGAAAGATGACCCATGTGAACGGGCACATCGTCGGGCCGTTCCGGATTGGCCGTTAGGGCAAGCCACTCCACAATATTGCGTTCGATGGCATGGGCAAGATCGTGCACCGCGTTGGTGCGGTCCGAAAGGCCGAAGTCAATGATCGCCGTGGCCTGAGCGCCTTCACTGTCGCTGCTCCAAAAAAGATTGGAGGCATGAAGATCGTTGTGCGTCCATAACGGAGCCAGGCTGTCCAGTAGAGGAGCCAACTCGGAGTGAAACGGCGCCAGCAGCGCAAGCGCGCGCTCCGCGCATGCGTGGACAGGCTTGTGCTGTGCGAGCGCAGGCCGTGCGCATAGATAGCGTTCCATTTGCCGCACCGGATCACTGGCCGCAAAGATCGTAAAGCTTGCTACCAGCGGTTGAATTTTGCGGCGCGGCTCCTGAAATCCGTCCGAAGCACAATGGAGGCGTGCCAGTGCGCAGCCGGCCGCGTATGCATGCTGCGCGCAGCGGAACGGCGTCCACGAGAAGGCATCTTCATAAAGGTCGGTACCGTTGCCCGCTTCATGAACTTCACAGACCCATTCCCCCAGCTCAATCGCCGTTTCGCCCGATGCAGACGCGAAGACCCTCGGCACAGGCGCGCGGTGCGCGTGCAGGTGCGCGAGAAACCGATGCTCTTCCAACAGGCCATCCCGATCGCGCACGCTGCGGTGGTGGCGCTTGACGAAGACATTGCCCTGTGCGGTGCGCACAAGGCCGGCGGCTGAAAAAGGACGCGGACTTACGGAAAGAATCTCCACCGGCTCGCCGATGGCCGGAAACTCACGCAGCAGAGTCCGCAGGTCGGCGAGCGTGAGCGGAGGCCAGTCGTGCTCCACCAGCGCGCCGTCCATTCCGTGCACTTTTGTCGCAGCATCCATGGTGATTCCGGTCATTGCCTTCAATCGGTCGAACTTAGAAAGTGTAATGCGCGGAGAGTCTGACAGTCGTGGGTGCGCCAAGGTGGATAAAGGTATCTCCATAGCTTGCGCCGGTGTCTTTCCAGTAGCGCTTGTCGGTAATGTTATCGGCGTAGACGCGCAGTGTTACCCGTCCCTGCTCGCCTCCGGGCGTGTAGCGTGCGCCCAGATTGAAGATGTTGTAGCCGCCCACGCTTACCGCATCGTCGCGCGTGGCTTGCTTGCGGTCGGTATAACTCCAGCCTGGCATCAGGTAGAAGCCATGTGCGCGCGGGACAGCGAGTTCGGCAAAGAGCGTTGTTCGCACGCGCGGCACGTTAATCACCTGCTTGCGGTCAAAGGCAGGCGTGCCTGTGTCGCTCGAAATCGCGCTTATGGCTGCTGCGGAGGCGGTCAGCTTCAGCCAGTTGGTGGCGTTGCCCTCCATGTTGAACTCGACACCGTCGTGTGTCTCGCGGCCTTCGGACTCAAAGCATAGATCGCCTGCGCTCCCCGCAGGACAAAAACTGTCGGAACCGGTAATGGTCTTGGGATAAAAGAACGGAGAACGCATACTAAAGAGCGCCGTCGTAATGAGAATGCGCTGGTCCGGCTCGTACTTTGCGCCCACCTCTAACTGACGCGTGAAGAACGGCGCAAGAAACTGGCTGCCGTTATCTGTCCAGAACGGACCCTGCGGACCGAGAGACAGGAGCACGCTGTAGTTGCCGTAGAGGGTCAGGCTCTCAATCGGGTTATAAGTTGCCGCATAAGTCGGCAGCCAGATGGATGTGTTCCTCAACTGCGGCAGGCAGGCTTCCGGATCGGAGAAGTCCGAGCACGAAGCATAGGCGGAATAGTTGTGATCGTGTAGTGCATCGTAGCGGCCGCCGGCAATGAGCTGGATGCGGCCCGGCAGATGTACGCGGTCCTGCACGATCGCCGCCGCCTGGTGGCTGTCTTCCCACAATCGGCGCGGGCCGGCCGACTGCAGCGGGTATTCAAGCGAATCAAGTGTTCCCTGCGGAGCCGGCGCAATGGGTTGGTAGATATTTTCGGAGCCAACATAGCTGTACACAGCGCCATCCTGCACCACACCATCGGTCGAGTACGGATCGTCTACGGTGTAGAACCCGGGCTGCTGCACGCTGCGCAGAAACAACTCGCCGCCGGCCGCCAGATCCTGAGTAATGGCTCCGGTGTGCATGTGGCCCATCACCATCGCTTCGGCCTCGGCGTCGATGCGCAGCTCGCCCGGATCGCGGTAGTCGTAGATGTCGTACGTACCGTCGGGTGCAAAGAACCAGGGCTCAGGAGCCGAGCCGGTATTGCAGGCATCTTCGTAGTAGCATCCGTAGGCGTAGACGACGTTGTCGTCGATGAGTGAGTGGCTGAAGCTGCCGCCCGCAAAGGCGCGCCAGTCCTGCGATAAGTTGTAGTCCAGCCGCGTGCTGGCGTTGTATGTGTCAAAGATATTCGGCTTCTCCCATGCCTGCTGGCCGAGCATCGTCGAACGATAGATTCGGTTCATAGCGGGCACCGTATCGCCGCCCAACAGTTGATAGCCGCTGACCGAGCGCTCGCGCTTGTGCTGATATTCGAAGTCGCTCTTGAGTGTTGCTCGAGGCGAAATCTTCCAGTCGGTCGCACCTGCTCCCACGGCGCGCCATCCATCCGCGCCGTTCACGTAGCTCTGAATCTTTTCGCCGGCCAGGTTTAGCCGCGCGCCAACCTGCTGGCGGCTTCCGAAGAAATGCCCAAGATCCACTGCAGCATACGCACTGCCGCGATGATCGGTGCCCAGATCGAGCGCCTTGATCGCGGCTGGGCGCTTGGTGATGTAGTCGATCAGGCCCCCCGCCGAGGCCACGCCGCTCTCTACCCCGGCAATTCCTTTAAGAAATTCGACGCTCTCCTTGTTTTCGAGCGGCACATCCTGCTCACCGGCAATTGTCATGCCGTTGATCTCAAGTCCGGTCGCCAGATCGATCGGAAAACCGCGTATCTCAAAGTCGCCATAGTAGCCAACCGGCGCGTAATCCTCGCCAATCGAGGCATCGTTCTTCACCACGTCGGAGAGCACGCGCGAGATCTGATCGTTCATCACGCCGCGCGTGACCACAGTGGCGGAGAGCGGCGCCTCTTGAAGCGGGGCGCCATCGATGGCGCCCACCGTAACTGATTCGGGCAGGTAGTTATCGTCCGCATCGCTATGCACCACGACAGTGGTCGTCACCGGCGCAGGCTTCTGCTGGGCTGGTTTTGGCGCCTGGCTCTGCGCGCACAGATGGGCGGCGCCAGCCACGCACGCGGCAATCACAACTGCGCGGTCGCGCAATCGACGGGTCACAGCGAAGTGGAATGGACAAAGAAGTGCTGGTGTAAAGTCCGGGGCCGCTTGCATAAACTCCTCTTGCTTCGTACTACCGGAAACAAAGGAGCTTGAGCAGCAATCGATGAAATCTGACCACTCGGCTTCGAAAACTTCCCACGCCGGTATTATCCGGATCGGGTTCGAGGGTATTTCTCAGCACCGCACCTGCGGAGCACCCCTGTTTCAGTAACCCAATTGAAACACCGCGTGCGCAAATTTGCAAATCCGCGCAGGCTGCCCGCGGCGGGTACACTTACATTTTGAGGAATCTCTGAACAAGTTCTTGTTGCGAAGCCTGTATTCCCTCAGGGGCTGAAGCCCCGTTGATTTTTGCAGGGTTTAACGTACGGGCTGAAGCCCGTACCTTTCAAGTCATCGACCTATGCAGAGATTCCTTAAGTCTTCGCAACAATGGGAGTTGTTGATGGGGGTTCTTGACCTGTTCAGTCTGAAAGGCAGAAATGCGCTGGTCACCGGTTCGGGCCAGGGCCTCGGCTCGGGCATCGCCATCGCTCTTGCGCAGGCCGGCGCAAACGTCACGCTTCATAACTACGACCAGGTGCAGGATTGCATTGTGGAACAAGTGGCAAGTACCGGCGCCGGCTATATCGTGCGCGGCGGCGACTTGCGCGATGCGGCGGTTGGCCGCGTGCTCGTTGACGACACCGTATCGTCCTTCGGCTCCATCGATATTCTCTTCAATAATGCAGGCACCATCCTGCGCGCACCGGCGGAGGAGCATCCGGAAGAGTATTGGCAAACAGTGATCGATACCAATCTCAACGCGGTGTGGAATCTGTGCCAGTACGCAGGCCGCATGATGATCGCCAAGGGCCGCGGCAAGATTATCAATACAGCTTCCATGATGTCGTTTCAAGGCGGATTTCTGATTGCCAGCTACGTGGCGTCAAAGGGCGCGGTTGCACAACTGACCAAGGCGCTGGCCAATGAATGGGCGCCGCTGGGCATTAACGTGAACGCGACAGCCCCCGGCTACATGGCTACGGATAACACCGCGCCTCTGCGCGCAGATCCTGCGCGTTCGACTTCGATTCTGGGCAGGATTCCGGCCGGCCGCTGGGGG
Organism: Occallatibacter sp.; assembly: GCA_036267475.1. Taxonomy (GTDB): domain Bacteria; phylum Acidobacteriota; class Terriglobia; order Terriglobales; family Acidobacteriaceae; genus Telmatobacter. Next base: position 85,848 of record DATAVZ010000047.1, on the reverse strand, counting down.
GAGCCATCTGACCTGGGCGGCGCCGCGGTCTTTCTTGCCTCTGAGGCCAGCAATTACATTCACGGCCACGTGCTGGCGATAGACGGTGGATGGCTCTGTCGCTGACGGCGCGCGTTCACAGGCCAGCGAGCGTCTGTTCGTCCAACATCTGAGCGCGCAGCGACTCGGCCGTAAGCGCGTCAGCCTTGCGCAAGCCGGGAAACATCCCGGCCCATAGCGCGGCTACGATCAGCGAGCCAATGCCGCCAATCACGGTTGCGCGTACCGCGCCCAACCACTGCGCCGTAAGGCCGCTTTCAAACTCGCCCAGCTCATTGGAAGCTCCAATGAATAGCGAATTCACCGCGCTTACCCGGCCGCGCATCTCCGGCGGCGTGGCAAGCTGCAGGATCGATCCGCGAATGATCACGCTGACGGTGTCTGCCGCGCCCGCCACCGCAAGCGATGCCAGCGAAATCCATAGCGTTTGCGACAAGCCGAAGACGAGCGTGGCGGCGCCGAAGATGAAGACGCAGACAAACAGCCACCGGCCCGCGTGGCGGCGTAGAGGATACCGCGCCATGATCAACGACATGGTCACGGCGCCTACCGCCGGAGCGGCTCGCAGCATGCCCAGGCCGCGCGGTCCCTGATGTAGAATTTCATGCGCAAAAATCGGCATCAGCGCCGTGGCTCCGCCCAGCAAAACCACAAAGAGATCGAGAGAAAAGGAACCAAGCAGCATGGAGGCCCGCCGCACATACTGGAAGCCGGCCAGTACCACCTCAAGCGAGAGAGCGCGATGCTCCATGCGCCCCGGCCTGGCGTGCAGCGTGCTCACCAGCACCAGGAACCAGCCCAGCGTGCTCAGCGTAAAGACATAGACGATGCCCGCGCCCTCGAGCCGCGTATCCGGCACAAAGCGCGCGAGCGGAAACGTGAACAGCAGTCCGCCCAGCGCGGGCCCAGTGATGTTGGCAAATTGAAAAATGGCTCCGCCCCAGGTAACGGCGTTCACAAAGTGCTCTTCCGGCACAAGGTGCGGAATCAGCGCCGAACTTGCCGGTCCTGAGAAGGCTCGGCCTGTCCCTACAAAGAACAGCACTGCATAGATGGCAAGAATATTCTGCGTGCCGTTGCGCGCCAGCATCACCAGTGCCGTGCTGCAAAGCACCTGCAGCGAGTAACACACCAGGATGACGTGCCTGCGGTCGAAGCGGTCTGCGACGTGGCCCGCCGGCAGCAAAAAGATGAGTCCCGGCAAGAATATCGCCAGCCCTGTATAGCCCAGATCGATGGCTTTGTGCGTGATCGAATACACCTGCCACGCTACTGCTACAGACTGTGCTTCATAGCCCAGAACCGCCATGACGCGCGCCAGTTGATACCGCCTGAAGTCCCGCGAGGCGAACGCCTCCATGCCACGCTGGACTGTCTTTGGGGAATCGGACGCCATGGTCTCCATTCATGGTCTCCTATTCAGGGTATACCGTTGCACCGCTCCCCCGCGGCGCATTTCGATTGGCATGGCGCGGGAGCAATTCCACGGAGCAGGCTTTGCCGCCGGTTTGACAAACATCGTTGCGGCTCCTGTAGTCTTTTCGCCATGCACTCGAAATTCGCTCGCGCCATTCTTCCATTTGTTGTCGTGCTTTTTGCGCACGCAATCCATGCTCAGTCGCTCGGCATTTTTGAGGGCCAGTCCGATGTGGGCGCGGTAAATCCTCCCGGCCTGGCGCGCTTCGATGCCGGCACCGGAGTGTATACCATCACGTCATCCGGCGCCAATCTCTGGTCGACCACAGACAGCTTTCACTTCCTGTGGAAGAAGGTCTCGGGCGACGTGTCGCTCGCTGCCGATATCGACTTCCCCGACAAGACCGGCGCCCATAGCGAACATCGCAAGGCCATTTTGATCTTTCGCCAGAACCTCGATGCCGGCAGCGCCTACGCGGACGCTGCGCAGCACGGCTCCGGACTTACCGGCCTTCAGTCCCGCCAGGCCGAGGGCGATACAACCCGGAGTATCGAGCTCAATATCGATCCGCCGAGCCGCCTGCGCCTGATCAAGCGGGGCGACACCATCACCATGTTCGTGAGCCGGCATGGCGAGCCGCTGCACCAGTCCGGTGCAGCCATCAGGTTGCATCTCGACGAACCCTTCTACGCCGGCATAGGAGTCTGCGCGCACGACGCGCACGCTGTCGAAACGGGCACATTCTCGCACCTTGAACTCAAACAGCTCGAGCCGCTTTCCGCACAACCGGCGACCACGCTTTACAGCACCGTGCAGGCCATTGAGATTGATCCCGCCGCGCCGCGCTCCACGATTGCCTACACCGCACAGGCGCGCGCGCAGGCGCCCAACTGGTCCCGCGACGGCGGCTCGCTGATCTTCAACCAGGACGGGCGCATCTTTGCCGTCTCGGCTGACGGCAAAGGGACTCCGCAGGCAATCGACACCGGCTCGGCCACAGACTGCAGCGGCAGCCACGGCCTGTCGCCCGATGGCAAGTGGCTGGCCATCTCCTGCGCCATGCCCGGCATGACCGGCCGCCACGTAGCCATCATTCCTTCCGCGGGCATTCCCTCCAATGGTGGCGAGCCGCGTCTGCTTACCACAGGTGTCGGGTACTTCCATAGCTGGTCGCCGGATGGCAAGACCATTCTCTTCACCCGTGGCGGCCACGGAGCAAACAACATCTACGCCATCCCAGTGGCGGGCGGTTCGGAGACCGCACTTACCAACGGAATGGGCATCAGCGACGATCCCGATTATTCCGCCGATGGGAAGTATGTCTACTTCAATACCGACCGCTGGGGCGGTATGCAGATTGCCTGCATGCGGCCCGACGGCTCTCACGTAGAGCAGGTCACCCTCGATAATTTCCATAACTGGACGCCGCATCCCTCGCCCGATGGCAAGTCAATCGTATTTATCTCTTATCCGTCCGACGTAACTACCCACGCAGCAAATAAAGACATAACTCTGCGCATTCTTTCCACTCACGACAACCGGATTCGTATACTGACCGGTCTCGTGGGCGGCGACGGTTCCATGAACGTCGCTAACTGGTCGCCGGACTCCAAGCGTCTCGCGTTTGTAAGTTATCAACTACTGCCAGCCGAAGATAGCGCGGTGGCAGATCAGGACAAAAGCAGAGTTTCTACAAGGTAAGATGGCTATTTACCTGACTCCGGTGGCCATAACATCTTGTGGCTTTAGAGATTCGGAAATGGGGAACATTTGAGGAGCAAGACTGCGAGATGAAGGCGCGGCGTCGGTTGCGATGCGGTTTTGTTGTTCCCCTTCAGAAAGGAACCTCTGAACAAGTTCTTGTTGCGAAGCCTGCATTCCCTCAGGGGCTAAAGCCCCGTTGATTTTACGGGGCTTGATGTACGGGCTGAAGCCCGTACCCTCCAACTGAAGCCCGTACTCTTCAAGTCATCGACTTATGCAGAGATTCCCTGGTTGCTCCGCCACCAAGTGGCGATGGCTCCGCTCTTTCCGTCAGATCTCGAATACGACCATTTGGTGGCCTTGGACCGACGGCACTACAATCTGCGCGTAACCTTCATCGAAGTCGAATTTCACACTTCGTCGCTGCGGTGCCAGATACACGCGGGAAGGCTTTTTATCCATCCGCAATGCAATCTTCACGTTCGCGAGTGGAATCACGTCCTCAACAATATCCAGGTCCGGGGCCCGACGGCTGGCGGGATAGTGCAATAGATGGACGATTCGTTTGCCATTTTGCTCGGTCACCGTCGCCTCGGCCGTGGAAGGAAGTTCCGCCTTCACCAACGGCTGTGGCAGAAGGCGGCGAAGGCAATTCCTCACCAGTAATTTGTGGACGCGGTAGGCGTTGTTCGCGTAAGACTCAAAGATGGGAAATGAAATATAGATGATGCTGCCGCGTTGCGCGACTGCCGCCTGATCCGTGGGCCGATCAAATGGCGTTTGATGATGCGAACTGAAATGCTCGTAAGTGCGGTCGAAGTAAGGATTCCAGATTCGAGCCAGCAGCGCCGTGTCCGAGTGAGCCTTTACAAGCGAACCCGGGACATAAGTAAACTCGACCATTGCTTCGATGTCTTCGTTCGCGCCTTCCAGGACCTCAAAGTAGTCGCCGCGATCTCCCTGGTATGGTGAAGGTCCCAGGTATTCAAGACCCATTTCCTCCATTGCAAATTGCTTTCCATCCATATCCAGACCTGACTCGTGGCTGAGAATCAATTTGCCGCCGCCTGCCACAAAGCTTCGTACCTTGCTCAACAACTCTTGATCGAAACGATGCGTGTCGGGAAGGATCAGGACTTTGTACGGGGAGAAGTCGGACTCCCGGTCAAGCACATCAAACTGATAGTGCAACTCGGCGAGCATGTTGGTGATACCAGAGTCCGAGGTCGATAATTCCCCAGCCAATAACGCCGTCGACGTGGAAAGAAAACCAATCTCCGTCACTGCGCGCGCACCAACGCACCAGGGCTCCTTTTCCTCCACGCTTTTATAAGTGTGTCCGATGCGGTCGTAGACAGGTTCCAACAGCCGCCCGCGTGGATGCATCTGATCGCCCAATGAACATTTGCCGGCCTGGGCCAGCATGCGGAAGCACTCGTAATCCAATGCTGGCTGGTTGCGAAGTGTACCGAAATCCCCCCAGGTACGGTGAAATCGCGCATCCATCCCCAAAAATTCCAGACCAAAGTTGCGAACATACCGCGACATCACCGCGAAATGCGTGTATCCCCAACCACCGCCCGGCAACGACTCAATTTCGATTTGAGTGTAATGCTTCAGATACGGCCGCATGCCCACCTGCACCTGGCCATTGAAGAAGGTGGCAGCATGAGGCCGATATTGCCGCACAGTGGAACCGAGGCGATCCATGGTGCGAAGAATTACCATTTCGGCATGTTTGGCGCGATCCTCCTGCTTGCTGGAATCCAAGCCCAGTTTTTCCCGCTCCTGGATGCAGTAATGACAGAAGCATCCATAGGTCGGATAGTGGACAATATCAAACCAGAAACCGTCGACCTCATATTTTCTCGCCACCTCCTCCGCCTGCGCGTTCACATAATCGAGATAAGGCGTATTTGTGCATAGCCGTTTCCAGCCTGCCTGTAAAGGTGTGGCGCCGTCCACTGCCCCTTGTTGGTCAAGTACGCGCCAGTCCGCGTGTTGCTCGGCCGCATACTGATCCCACATTACCGTGATATAGACGGGGGTGAGGATATCCGCCTTATGGCACGCGGTAATCATCTCTCCTAACAAGTCGAAGTTAAGTCCAGGGTGAACAGGTCCTACCTTGCTTGGGTAATAGGCCATGCCATGATGGCCTTTGGCGAATATATTGATGGAATTGACATGCGCGTCCTTGAGTGTCCGCACAAACACTGACGCATCAAAGTTTGCTCCCACATCGGTGATGAGTGGCGAAGTATGAAAGTCCAGGTGGACCTGCCGGAAGCGCAGACCCTTTGGGTCGAAGGCAGCCGTTGGCATCGGCACGTCCGGCGCGGCGTCTTCCATTTGCGCATCCGCGGCAGCCGGTATCGAGCCGAGACCTGCAGCGAGACTGAGAGACTTGACGAATGAGCGTCGCGTCAAAGGATCCATCTTTTTACCTCCGGGTTCTACCTGACTCGACAACAGCGAGTTGGTCTCGGGAGTTGGGGCAGCTTTGCCTTTTTCTTAAGTGAAAGTTCTTGTTTTGGTTTAGGCTGCCAGGGTTGTTGGCTGGCGGTTGAAGTATACCTGCTCGGGGCGGCGAGCTTTCATACTGGAGTGAGGACGGATGGAGTTGCATCACCACGGTGGCGGGCAATGGCCCAACGAGCTACTCCGGCGACGGCGGGCTGGCCACCAGCGCGGGCAACCTCTACATCGCGGATAGCGGAAACTCTCGCGCCGGAAAGTGAGCATAACCACCACGACGTTGTCCTTCGCTTCCACAACTGTGGGCAGCACCAGTAGCGACAGCCCGCAGTCGGTGACAGGCGAGAACGTCGGCAATCTGCCGCTGGATGCCGTGAATCCCGGCCTCGTGGTTACCGGACCGGATTTTGTCCAGGTTGCGGGACCGGGCGCCCCGGCGGACTGTACGACCAGCTTCGCGTTGACTCCGAGAGCAAGCTGCAATCTCAGCATCGGCTTCGAGCCGCAGAGCGCGGGTACTCTCGAGCTCCGCCGTCTTCACCGACAATGCGCTCGATGCCAGCCCCTCAGCCTCGCAAACCATCGCGCTCAGCGGCACGGCAACCACCGCGACACAGGCGGCGGTTACAGTCAGCCTCGGAGTACACCATCGCTTTGCATCGGAGCATGACTGGAAAAGATCCCGTTATCATCGGCTAGGCTGTCGGAGCATCTGCCCCACGACAGCCTCCGCGATTTGAGATAATCCAACAACCGGGGTGGCTGTCAATACAGGTCCTACGGAAGTAGCCAAGGCAACAAAGGACAAATCCCGACAGCGGTCGTCAGCATCACGGGGTCTCGTATATTTCCGTTCGTCCAATATGCAAAGACAGGGCTGAGCGCCACACAGATCGAAATACCGGCAACTGTCCCCACAAATGCTGACAGAACACATCCACGCGTAATCTCCTTCACCGTGTGCGAACGTCGAGCCAATGTTGTTGATGAGCAAACAGAACTCCCTGCGGTGATTGAAGAAGACACCCGGTACGATTGATGCTGTGATGCGCGTTTCCCATTGCCAGCAAAAAGCAATACAAACTCGGCCACGAACCCACGATTCGGGAAAGGGAACATGAACACTGGAACCGCTCTACGGATTCGCAGTCATCGTCTTCGTTTCCGTCGAAAACTGCGCTGTACTGGGAACCGGAGTAAAAATCGGATCGTCGCTGGCCCAGGGCGCGCGGCAGGTTTTGCCCTGTTGGTACAGAGCCAGGTCCGGGCGCAGGCGGCGTGCAAGATCGAATTCCCGGGAGGTCTGCAACTGCTTGATGATCGCCTGTTGATACCCCGCAGCCTCCTGAAAGCGCCCCACAGCGGCGAGAGCCATGGCCAGAGTAATTCCAACCTCTAAAGGATCGCCCTGTTGATTGTTCACCAGAGTTTCCACAATCCGCAGCGCCCGGCTTTGATCGCGCACCGCCGGATCGGGTGCTGCGGCCAGTAGCCTGGCCAACGTGTTCGCGATGGCTGCGTCTCTGGGAAATGCTACAGCGGCGCTCTCAAGCAGCGTCCGCGCCCGGGCATACGATCCCGAGTGAACCGCCGCCAGCGCCTGCATCAAATGGGCAAATCCATTCTGCGGTTCAAGCGAGACCACAATTCCATATTCACGCTCGGCGCCGGCATCTTCTCCCTTCCGCATAAGAAGATTAGCCAACTGAAAGTGAGCGGTTACAAGTCCAGGGTCCAATTTGATCGCCTGCTCGAAATGAGCAGTGGCCTGCTGCTCCTTTCCGGCTTCGACCAGCAGGATTCCAATGTCGTAGTGCACGGAGGCATTGCCTGGGTCGAGTTGCAAAGAGTGCGCATATTGCTGCAGCGCTTCGTCAGGATTTCCAGACCTGGCCAGTGCAACTCCCAGGTACTTGTAGGCGATTGGATCGGAGGAGTCGACGCGAACCAACTGGCGATAGGCATCAACCGCGTCGGCAAAACGGTTTTCGCGCATGGCCGCGTCGCCGCGCTCCAGCAGGCCGAACTTGCCCTGTTTCAGGGCGCTGATCTGGTCCAGCAAAGGATCATGAATGCTGGGCTCCACGTCGCCGCGAGCCTTCAGTTGCTCCTGCATGTGAGCCAGATCGCCAAGACCACGGTAAGTCATGGCAAGTTGATAGTGAATGCTGGTAGCTTGAGGCTCCAGAGTCAGCGCCTGGGTGAAATACTTCAGGGCGATGGCGTACCGGCGCTCGAGTAGAGCTACTTTGCCTAATCCCGTCAACGCGGCGGCTGAGGGATGCTGCTGAGCCATGGCTTTAGTGAACCACTGTTTGGCCGCGTCGTAGTGATCCAGGGTAAGTTCCAGGTTTCCTAAACGCAACAGGGCCGGGTTATCGGTTGGCTTGAGGGTCAGGGCGTGCTGGTAGTCGTGTTCTGCCGTCTCGGCATCGTTATACTCCTGGCGCAAGTAGCCGGCATAATAAGACCAGCGGAATGACTGGGGATCAAGGCGCGAGGCGTTTATATAGCAACCCAGTGCGGCGCTATCGAAGCGGTAGGCCTGGTAAATCTGCCCGAGGTTGCCGAAAGCCTTGGCCCGGCGGGCGCGGGAAGCATCGCCTTGTGCCACAGTGGCCGCTAACGCCGCCTGCGCGGCGTGGATTTGTTCCTGTACCGGCGGGTCGACACCTGTAAGGACCGGTTGAGGAACATCCTGCAGATACACCTGGCTATTCGCGGCACGCGAAGGCGCGTTCTGCGCCGCGGACGTAGCCGCATCGAAGACTCTGCTCGCCGCAAGGGCCGCAAAAAGTACCAGAACGATCTCATGCCGGACTTTGATCATGGCGCAGTTTTTTTGGTGCCGCTGCCCTCACGCAGCGTGGTGTATTTCCTCAGCGGCAGGCCGGTCCATTCCTCCACCAGTCCGCTGACCCAGTGGGCCTGGACCTTGGTGATTTCAGGAGCATCGCCTAGTCCAAACAAAACGCGCGGGTCGCTTGAGGAACTGTAACTGCCATCCGTTTGCACGCGCCGCCAGAGTGTGGACGCGCTACGCCGGAAAACAGCTACGCGCGTTCCGAGCATGTCGCGACGATTTTTATCTCCTAACATCCGGAATCCGATCCATGGCTTGCGATGTCCCACGTTGTTCATCAGCAGACGTACGGAGCCGCTATTGTTTACTACGACAATATCGGTGCCGCCATCGTTGTCTATATCACCAAAAGCCGCGCTGCGACCCACCTCCAAACGCGAAAACGCGCTTCCGGCGCGGCTGCTCACATCTTCAAATCGTCCTTTGCCATTGTTGTGCAGCAGAAGGTTGGATTGGGCAAGCGGATACGGACTGCCTTTACGGGCCTGTTCTTCAATAGTCGTCACCGCTCCACACGCCATGAAGAGATCCAACCACCCGTCGTTGTCATAGTCCAGCATACCCAGACCGAATCCAGTGCAGCGCCGGGTGGCGAGAGCGAGGCCGCTGGCAAATGACATGTCGTCAAACCACCCCTTACCGTTGTTGGCGTACAGGTAAGCATATTGCCCAGCTAGATTGGCCACCACCAGATCCTCATAGCCGTTGCCCAGCAGGTCGCCGGCAGCGACACCCATGCTGGACTGCGGATGTCCATCCCGGTTCAGCGCGCAGCCGGCAACCAATGCCTCATCCTTGAAGGTTCCGTCGTGCTGGTTGACCCACAACTGATTCGGACGAGCATCATTGGCCACAAAAATATCTGGCCAGCCGTCGCCATTGAAATCCGCGCAGGTCACGCCCAGCGCACCGTAATACTCTGTGCCAATTTCCGAACGCATGGTGACATCTTCAAATGTGCCATCACGCCGGTTGCGGAACAGACGATTGGGCAGTGGGCTGTACTCCAGAGGGCTGCAGTAATCTACCATTCCGCTCGGGGAGAAGCACTTCGTCTGATTAGTGAACCTGAAATCTATGTAGTTGGCAACGAACAGATCGAGCCAGCCATCCCGGTCATAATCAACGAAGGACGCGCTGGTGCTCCAGCCCGCAACGTCGGTGCCGGTTTCTTTTGTGACATCGGTAAACGTGCCGTCACCATTGTTGCGCCACATCTGGTTATGGCCAAAATTCGTGATGTAGAGGTCGACCAAGCCGTCATTATTAAAGTCCGCAGCTGCGACTCCCATGCCGTATCCCTCGGCTCTGATCCCGCTTTCCTCGGTCACGTCAACGAACTTGAGCGTGCAAGTACCATCGGCGTTGTGCACCGAATCGTTGCGATAAAGCCGGCCGCGCAGCGGTAACTGGGGTTGAAATACGGCATGGCTCACGTCGATGGATCCGAGCATTGCGCCCTGGACAAGAAAGATGTCGAGATCTCCGTCGTTGTCGTAATCGAAGAGCGCGACGCCCGACCCCATCACTTCTGGATAAAAATGGAAGCCCGACATACCGTTGAAATGCACAAAATCGATTCCGGCTTCCTTGGTCCGATCGCTGAAAATCTCTTCTGCCGGTGTGGGCGGTGCGGCGAACGCAATCCTGCGGCTGAGAGCCGCAGTTGCTCCCAGCTTTACAAAGTCGCGCCGGTTGATGCGATTCTTCATGACGTTATCGGCTCAGAAACAAACGCCATGGCGCGAATCGGTGAGCCGTTTTGCTTGTTAAATTTGAGAGACGTTCCAACGTATATTGCGCCCACGGAAGGTACCCGATCAAGACCAATAAGAAAACCGGCAAAGGTCATGGATAGTTCTATTCCGGTTCGGTGAGGTTGGTGGCTCGTTTAACAGTCTGTGGTGTAAAAGGTGACTCAGTTGCGCCGGGCAAAATGACGGCCTCCGCCTTAAACGGAGATCATTTCGTCTCGAAGACGACATCGTTTCCGGTTTTGTGCGCATACCAGATTTTGCCCGTCCCCAGCGATGGCAACGCCTTTCCGTTACGCATGATCAATGTTCGCATGTTCGGCTCGAACACCGCGTCGTATCGGTCTCCCAGCCATTTCTGATTGCGAACATAGACTTTGTCAAGCTTCGGATTCGGCGTCACAATCAAGTCGTCTCCCGCCCACGTATGCAACCCCGCCAGCTCGGGAAACAGCAGAGTGTCGAGCGCGTCGTACCCCATAATCCGCACCGAGCCCATCGGATGCTCGCTCGGCGGATAGAGTTTCGGATCGACATGCTCCGGCAGAATCGGCCCGTCATTCGCATGGATCGCCCGGGCCAGCCAATTGAATCCCTCCAGTCCGTGACCGCTCCGCGCCAGCCCCATCGCCACGTAGCCATAGATGCGCGGCCACGCCTCACCACGCCAGTATCCACCCCAGTTGGGCGTATCGAACGCCAGTGTGGGAAGCATGGGACCGTTGAACTTGGCTGGATCGTTTAACCGCTTCATCATTGTTTCGATACGCACCGGATCGGTCTCGAAGTAGAGAAGGTAGTAGGCATCCAGATTTTCACCCTGTGTCCACAGCCTCCCTGTCTTCACGTCCAGATCCTCATAACGCCGCGTTGCCGGGTCCCACAGTTCCTTTCTCACAGCTTTCCTGGCGCGCTCGAACTCCTCTTCCCAGGGGGCTGGATCCTCACCTTGCAGCTTCGACAAATACACCATCTCCTGCAGACTCCAGAGATTGAAGACCTGCTCGTTGATCGAGCTTGTCGCATCTCCCTTCAAGTCGAAGAACGGCGAGTCTTTGTCGTCCCATCCGGTTTCGTACGTATGGGTCCAGTCGATGAGATGATCGTGATTTGGATCGCGAACCTTCAGCAGATTCTGCTGATAGGCCAGAAGCGCCTGCCATACCGTTCTGCCGCCTGCCGCCCCACCCGGCTTTTCTTCCAGAATGCTGCGATCGCCGGTCAGCCGGACGTACTCTCCCAGCAGTGTCGCCTGCACCGGCACACCCTGCGTTTGCCGTTCGGGCCCCGTAGCCTGAAACGTGTTTTTTCCTGACGGGAAAATGGTCCATGCCACCGTCCCGTCTCCCTCGGCATTCACGGCGTAGCGGAACCAGCTTAGAATGGAGGAACGTGCCAGATCGGCGCGATTGGTTCCCATCAGCGCGATCGCCTCGGCGATTCCATCATTGCTCCACATGCCCATGAATACATTCCAGTCCGCAATAGTCATTGGGCATGCCGCCAGGTAACGGGCCTGACAGGTCGTATTCAGCAAACCCCTCCAGAACCAGAGTTCGCTGCGCACCAGTTCTTCGGGAGAGATGCTTTCGTCTCTGTTCAGCGTGCCGATGGTGAAGCGAATTGGCTCAGCAGGCGCGACCAAAGGTGCAGAGGCAAGATACTCGTTCCACTGCCGGTGAGTCTCCGCATCGAAAAGATCCGGCGCCGCGCGCAGCGCCGCGAGATTGGCCTTCGCCTCGCGGTCGTCCTTCCCCAGGGCGAGCGTGACGGAAGCAGTGCCGCCCGCATTCAACAGCCAATGAAAACTTCCGTCCGCAGCCCGTGCCCGTGCGTCCGCACCAACCAGCAGGCGATAAGGCCACCGGGCGGAGCCGTAACTGACCGCGTTTTTTGCCTGCAAGCCGGGATCGGGAAGAGTCTGAAAACCGAGTCCGCGCATCCGCACCAGAACCGTTACGGGCTCGGCCGTCCGGTCAACGGTGATGCGGTAAACGGCGCACGATCGGCCATAGACCGGATAGGCGGTCACCGTCACCTGAAGCCCATTTTCAAAGGCCGCCCGGTAGACTGTCCGGTCGGCGAAGTAGGTGAGGTTATGCCGGCCAGTGCTCTCGCCAAGGGCATACTTATGTCCCGACGCATCGATAAACACCGGCGAATCGAGCGCCAGTGCGGATAGCCGCTCGCCTTCATTCACCGGAGCCTCCGGTCCGGCCACTGGCACGATCACCGTCTGGCCGCCGAATCCGGTTTCCTGCATCGCCATGAAACCATTCGATTGGTAAATCTGATCCCGCGGAGGTTCCTGCGCATCGAAGCGAGTGAAAGCGGCATAGTCGAAGTTGTCGCTCATGTATGCGGGAAACTGCGCAGGCGAATTAGGGGTCTGCGCCAACCCGCCCGCTGCCAATAGCGCGATCGAACAGATCGTCATTGCAATTCTCACAACGTCTCTTTCCCGAATACTCGGACTTATGCCTGGCGTAGCCTGATCGAGATACGATTGGGCATCAATCTCGATTGCCGGATCTGCAAAGTCCTTCAACGGAACTTTGACACTGTAGCGGTCTCCAACAGTCGGCTGCTCGTCAGGCGGTTCCACATGGAGCGGAAATTCGGCACGCGCACCAGCGCGCTCAGCGAGACCCAGATACTCGTCATAATACGTCAGGTCAATCATGTTTCTCACTCTCACCCATTACTTGATCTGTTGATTCTGATCCGTTGATGCAAATCAGCAGCATTAGTGGTAGACCCTGATGAAATCAACATACATATCCACGATGTTGCCGTAGCGCGAGAGGTCTACCGGCCATCCTCCACCCGTGGCAAGATTGACCATAAAATAGGTCGGATCCCGCACGGCGAGTGGAGATGCAGGCAATTTGAGTACTTCGACATTATCGAGATAGAAGAAAAAGGTGTCGGTCGTTACCAGTAATCCATACGTGTGCGGAGTATCTGCCCATCCGCCGCCTCCGCCGACTTTACGCATATCGATGGGATTGGCTTTGTCAGCGATGTCAGCGGTCTTATAGCCCCACATGTGCGGCGTGATCATATAGGCCGTCGGAGCGTTTGGGCTCTTGGGCCCGTCGCCACCGTAGGCCTCGATGATGTCCAGCTCGTCACTTTTGTCGCTCCACTTGCCGTCTTTGTATTCGTCAGTCATAGTCCACCAGGCTGGCCAGATACCGATAGCATCCGGTGCAATAAAGCGGCATTCCATGTAATACGGAGCTTTGACAGTGAACCCGGTCGCATCTCGCGAATTAATGGATGAAATCAATCCAGTGGTATTTCGCTTTGCATTGGCCTGGATGATGAGGTACGTGTCGCGCTGGAAAAACGGACCACCGGTGGTGGGATCGGCGAATGGTATCTGACTGAAATCCAGCCCATCGGGCTTGTGGGCTCCATATCGCGTCCCGTAGCCGGTTCCTGAAATGGAAAGTGGGCCATTGAAGTCATCCTGGAACACTAGCCGCATTCCCGCTGCGCCCGGAGGTGCAGCCGCGGGAATCCCCTCATTCCATGAGATTCCGCCGATGTTGTAGAGCTGAAGATAACAGGTATCGACAAAGCCGTCAGAGGCGCGCGTGCCCGTTATACGCACTGTAATCGGCCCGTGAGGGTACCGGTCTGCGGAGAAACCAAATGATCCGGCGCCTTTGCTGTCGAGCGATACGGAGGCTACGTGCGAGTCTGAACCATACTTATTACCGGGCAACCAGCTCTTTACTTCGAGAGGGCCGCGATAACCAGGAGCGCTGACATGGATGGAAATAGTACCGTGCACGTCGGACCGGTAGTCAGGAGAGGTGACGGCGATCAGTTGAGCGCTGGCACGCGGCAGCACCGTAAGAATTGCAAGAAAAGCAATGGCAGCAGCAAATCGGCTTATCCTTCTCACGAAATCCCCCTTAAATCCAATAGCGCGCGTTGAGTTCAATTGGGCGCGGTTTTCAGTAAGCATGCGGCGACGGTTTCGCCGGCACATCGATTTTGGCGGCTGCAGGGAATGCCTGGCAGGTCACGACCGCCGGAATAGAAGAGCCACCCCGCTCTCGAATCAGTTATTCGCGTTGCGCGCGGCCAATTGCTTCCACACTCCGGAGAAGCTATGTATGCCGGCTGGGATCGTCACCTTCGTGGATCCGTCTTTAGCCACGGAGAGCCTTGCAGCGAGATTTTCGATGATGACCGAAGCGGGTTCAGGGCCGAATTCGTGGATGATTATGCTGACGGGCCTGACCGTATCGATCATGAACGATAGCGAGCCCGCTTCTGTTTTCAAATTTCGGAACACGACTCCTGCGTTGGCTTCAATCTGCAACTTGCCGTCGCGCTCGATTGCGGTACGATTGGGTTGTGTGACGAACCGTTCTCACTCTTTTGAACGTAGAAATTCTCCAGATCGAGACAAAAGCCAAAAACTCACTTACTCATAGACTGAGCACGCGAATTCACCGGAGAGAATATAGGAGCGCAGGAAGAGGCGTGAAGTTTCCTTCATGTTTAAGGTGGTTTCAGTTCTTGTTAAGGTACTGGATCTTATTGAATATCATGAACATAGAGGGCAGGTTACGCGAATGTTACATGGCCCTCTGTTTTACTTCCGTTCAACCGGCTTGTACATCACGGAAACTTGTCGGCGCTGCGGCGGCCGCTTAGTCTTAAGCAAATTGCAATGACTCTCCACTCCTCGGCCTCAGTTATGGCAACGTGCCCGGTTTTGTTCAGCCGTGCCCCGCGTCTGTCCCCGGCCGCATTTTTCAGGGCTCCCGGTCTTCACGGACGGCATGGCCCGCAGGATGGGAACCGTTCGCTTACAACCCCCTGGGAGATGGCTCGAACCCGCGTGAACGCCACCAGGAAAAGCTTCAATCGCATCACCTCCGGCGTTATCCGCGCCTCGCCTGTTACCGTCAACGGTGGCCGCCTGCCGGGAGTGGAGCAGCTTCCCAAGGGTGGGACGGCGCTGCGTTCGCTGCGGGCAACGACCGATTTGGAGCCGTCACCGCGCTTCGCATGCCGGCTGGTCAGGCCTCAAATATAGCTCTTCAATAACCGGCTGCAGATCGAGGAGAATGATCGCATCATGACGCACGCACGTTCCACGGACTCATGGCTTTTCCGGGCTCTCATTCTCGCTGTTCTGCCGGTCATGCTTCTGTTCGCATCTGCTCCGGCCGCATACGCTGCCGCTCCCGCCCACTCCTGTCTTCAGGCCGACCGCTGGCTTGAGATTGACCTCTACTGGTTCAATCAGCACAACCAGGCCGCCAGCGTCGACGCGTTCTGGCGCCGCTTCCAGCCGCTCTTTGCCAATCTCTGCGGCTATCGTGGCGTCATTCTCAACATCGGCTGGACTGTCGGTCCCGTCATGGAGTGGTCTGGCAATCTCGACCAACGCATCTCCCTGCCCACCGGGAGCGGCGAGAGCGAGTGGGTCAACGAGCACGAAATGCTTACCGGCACTACCGCGGAACGTCAGAAGCTCGCCGAAGCGCGCTTCGCCAGCCCCATCATGGTCAAGCGTCGCGGCTACGATCCGTGGACCTATGGCGACGTGAAGCATCTAGCCGAGGCGCTCAGAGTCGAGGGTGCGCGCGCCGGCATTGCCGGCTTCAAGGTCGGCATTCTCAACTACGCCTGGACCAACGCCTACGGCGAGGTCGCCGCGTGGGCAAAGCGCCATCCCGAGGCCTTCACCAAGCCCGCGCTTCCCGAAGGCTCCAGCTTCAACGCCGGCAGCTACTTCGATCCCGGCGCGCTCCTGCACGCCGATGCTGCTCGGCTCGGGGGCCTGCCCGGTGGCATCCCGGAAGGCATGCCCGTCCACCAGGCCTACGCGGCACAGTGGGGCAGCCTGTCCCACGCGCTCGGCCTCGACGCAGTCATGCTCCGTGACTCCTTTGGCCTGCCCGTGCCCTACCGGCGCGGCGGTCCCTGGGGGCTCCTGGCTCCCAGTCCCGAGCTCATCCGCAAGGCCACCGCGGCCGTTGCCGCACTGGTACGGGAAACCAAACTGGCCAACCCTTCGGCCCTGGTGATGATGTACTCCAACGGCGCCAGCGCCATCTCTGACTGGCGCTCCAACGGTCTCGACCTGGAAGCCGTTGCTGCACAGGGTTACCTCGACATCTGGGTTGACCAGACGTGGGCCGGAGCGTGGAACGAAGTCGGCATCCGCGACCACGCCTTCTGGAACGCCCCCACCAAGGGATGGACCTATCAACTGGCCTATATGCTCACCCATGCCGCCATATTAGCCAATACCAAGGTGCGCCACTATCCGCTCGTGGAAACCTTTGACGCCTGGGAAAGCTGGGACGTGATCCACACCGCGCCCGAGAAACTGCGCTGGGGTATCTGGGCCTACTCGCATGCTGCCGTCAAGACTCCACGCGGCCTGAAGTTTCCCGTGGGAACCTACATCTCCTGGGCTAACCAGGGTGAGCGCCTGCTCAGCGAGAGCGATGTCCGCTTTCTTGCCACCAACATTAACGCCGCCGTTGCCGATGCTCGCCAGACCACCGAGGTCATGGGTCCCACCCTGGTCTACAACCGCGACGCCATGCAGTGGCAGGCAGAGCACGCGACTCGCGACGGCCAGATCAACGAGTGGATCGACGAGCAGCTTGGCTCCGTGGCCAAGTGGCCCGTTCCCATCCTTTCCTCAACGCGCATCGAGTGGCTGCCCAAGGTCCGCTCCGACCTTTTCGTCGTCCAGACTCCCGTCCATTTGCCCGCGCCCGAGATCGAGGCGATTGCCCGCCTGGCGCGCTCCGGCCAGCCAATTGCGCTCCTCGGCAGCGCTGCGGGCGGCATCGACCCATCGCTCGCCGGTCTCGTCGGGCTCAACGGCGCCTTCGACGCCGCGCCGGTCCGTGTGGTCCCCTGCCGGGCCGACAATCGCGCGCCCGCGCTGGTCAAGGGCGCGGATACGTCCTTCGATTCGTTCTGCTATCCACACCGAATCACTGCTACCAACTCCGCGCGCGTCATCTACGAGGCCGGTGGCGTCCCGCAGCTCACACTCGACTCTGCCGGGGGAAGGCAGGTTGCCTTCTGGAACCCTCCCGATTTGCGTTCCGTCGAGGGCGAGCCCCTCTCTCGAATTTGGCGCAATACCGGCGCTCCCTACGCGCTTTCCGCCGGCGTCTTCACTGACATGCTCAAGTCGCGGGGCGCGGTGCGTGCCGCGCAAATCGACCAGCGGCAAACCGTCAGTCTCGCCGTCTGGCGCACCGCATCGGGAGACGTCCGCATCCTCACGGCCAACCTCGAAGAAGGCCTGCGTGACGACGCCGATCTCTCGCGCCACACGGTCATCGACATCCCGGCAAGCTGGGGATTTACACGGTGGAAGGACCGGTGGAGCGGCCGTACCGAGTCTGGTAGGACGCTGCCGATTGACCTTCCGCAGGCGTCTTCCATGCTGTTCGAACCGTCCAGATAGGGGAACCGCGGCAGATCCTGAAATCTGACAACTCAAGACCGGATGCAGATTTATTCGGTCTTGCGGAATTTTACCAATTCGACGGTCAGAGGAACGTCATTCGATATTCTTACCCGGAGTAACGCTTCGAAGGGATTCATGCCTGAGCCGGGTTGTATATTGAGCCGATGAAGAAGGTTTTTGACTGTGTCCGGGTCGCAAGCATAGTCGACAGCAGCCTCGGTACCCACAGTTGATGCACCGGCAAGGATGAGGGTCCAACGGGAACGGTCGAGCCCGTGGGTCAATGTGATAACCGCGTAGTCGATGTTCATCGGGCGCGATTCCGGAGTGGGAAGGTATTCGCTGGGTTCTCCCGCGCGTGGTTGCAGATCGACGACCCCTTGGACCCAATCATTGTGCTCGACCTGCAGCAGCTTGAAGATGAAGCCGCCGCTGTGGGGAATTTCGTCCAGCGTCAGATTCTCGGTGGGAGAACCCACAAAAATCAGATTATTCTTGCGAGCATCGTCGAGAGTGAACAAGCCACCGCTCTTGATCTGGATTTGCTGCCCGAATTGGGGGAATAGACCCTGCAATTCTGCCACTCCCATCACTTCGCCGATCCCGGTATAGTGCTGTGAAATCTGATCGCGAGAATCTCGTGAAGAATCGTAATATCGCATTCCTGCAATCGGGTTCCCGACGAATTGAGCATTGCTGAAGACCACAAATGGCGCATCCGGGCCCTGTAGGAATGGCCCCCAGAAAGTTCGAAGCGCAGCATCGGGTATAGCCTTGACGCTTTGATTTTTGAATGCGTCCGGTATTGCGGGCTGCCGGCGAGAGATGAAGATCAGGATGAATACGGCCACCAGAACGCAAGCGAGGACTGAAATGGCGATGACCGGGGTCCTTCGCCCCACGCCGTCTACCAATTTCCCGGGAGGTTCCGAAGCCTCCTTTTCCGATGACTCAGAATCCGATTCAACGACCCTTCGCCAAAATGAAAGAGCGTAACCACCCTTTGGCACCTCTACTTGAATTGGGTCATCCGCTCCGGCGGTCTGATAATATTCCGTCAGTTTTGCGCGCAGCCGGCCCATTTGCACTCGAACCCCAGAGTCGGATTGGGGGTCGAAATCGGGTGGCCGGCCAAAGACCTCGGTCGCGATCTCGTACTCTTTTACATGCTCTGAGGGGGAGTTCAGGGAGTGGTGGGCCAAAAACTGAAGAAGTTTGCAAAGCGCCTCAGAGCCCGACAGAAACGGGCTTCGGACCAGCCGTTCGACCTCAGCTAAACAAGCCTCTGGATCTAAAGCCCGGTCTCCTTCACTTCTCTTTTGAGAGGCACTTAACATGGTGGTAACAATCGAAGCATCTCCTCTAGAGTTAATCGCTTAGAGCAATAACGTGTTTCCTGATGGTTGCATTAACTCAATGAGACATCCACGGAACTTTACAGGACCGTGTTTCTCCTCCATTCTTCTGTGCGATTCAACAGAATACGCCGCCGCATGCGCCTAAGCAAGCCAGAAGGGCGCAAGGGCATTGTGCGCAGCGAGCGAACGTGGTCAGGAAGCAAACAAACGGAACAAATCCAGCTTTAAACAGACCGTAAAACGGTCAAGACAAGAGAGGCTCAAGTGATGCAGCGAATCGGATGCAAATTCATCACGTGGCTGTTCGTCATAATGTCGATCGGTGTTCTGGCTTACAGCCAGACCGACCGGGCAACGATTACGGGAACAGTGAAGGATCAGGCAGGCGCAATTCTGCCCGGGGCCGCCGTCACCGTGACGAACACCGGCACGGGGGTAGTTTTCACAAACCGCTCGAACGGAGTTGGAGATTTCACCATCTCCAGCCTGCCTGTGGGCGTTTATACGCTCGATGTGCATTATGCCGGGTTTAATACCTATACACAAACTGGGATCTCGCCGGTAGCGGGTCAGATAATTACAGTGAACATCGCCATGAAGGTAGGCGCCGCTGCCGAGACCGTCACGGTGGCCGGAACACCGGAAATAGAAGCGCAAAACGCCTCCGAAGCGATGACCATGGAACCGACTGCGATTGAGGAACTGCCGTTGGACGCCAATGGCGGCCGGAATGCGGAAACCCTCCTGGCTCTCACAGCCCCGAACGTTACTTTGACCAACGGCGCCAGTTCAATCGGCAGCCAAGGAACTCAAAACTGGATGTCGATCGCCGGCGGCGAAACCTTCACCAACTCCGTCTACATCGACGGCACCAATGCCACGGCGGGAAACCAGGGACAGGCCATCACACCTGGCCAGGATGCCCTGCAGGAGATGCAACTCCAGACCAACGTCACCGACGCCGAATTGTCACAGACCGGCGGCGGAGCGATTGTCTATGTGCTCAAGTCGGGCACCAACAAGCTCCATGGTTCGGCTTTCGAGTATCTCCAGAACGAGGATTTGAACGCGAATCAATGGATCAACAATTACTGGAAGTCCCAGTGCGCCGCCGGAGACACTGCTTGCGTGGCATCGAATAGCCGGCAGAAGTTCCGCTTCAACGATTACGGCGGCAGCCTGGGCGGCCCAATCTGGAAGAATCACACATTTGCTTTTGGCGACTACGAATACTACAAACAAGCCAACCTCACCCTCAATCCGACCGGTATGACGGCTCCGCTGCCGCAAATGGTGACTGATAGTGGCGGCGCCTACGACCTCAGCCCGCTGCTCACCATGGGCGCACAGACGGGCCCCATCGCAGGTACAACGAACCCCTGCACCAGCGCGCCTTATAACTACGGTGAGATCTACGATCCGAGGACATGGAACGCGCAGCTCGGATGCGCAGCGCCCTTCGCCGGGAATAAAATTCCTGACGCTCTGGTCAGTAACATCGGCAAAAACATTGCCTCTATATACAAGCAGTATTACCAGAAGCAGGCGCCCTTAAACCGTCTGATCAACGGCAACTTCCCTTCATACGGCGGCGGCGCTGGCCAGTTCTGGAAGCGGAGATTCGATGCGAAGGTTGACCACAACTTCTCGGAACGGCATCACATCAGCGCTTCGTACAATCTGCAGAGCGACGAAAACGACAGCCCGACGACTTTCAGTACGTCGTTCGGCGGCCCATGGGGCGGCTGGTTTGAAAACGCGGATCACAGTGACCAGATGGCCCGCGTCATCGACAACTACTCGATCAAGCCGACGCTCACCAACACTTTCTCTCTGGCATTTAATCTGAACCGCACAGAGCAACAGCCGCTGAATCACGTCGACGGCGATAGCTATGGCTTTTCCACGGATCAAAAGTTTTTCCCGTTGGTCCAATTTAACAACACCAACGGCGTGGGATTCTCCAATTTCGGCGAGAGCTGGAACCTCCACATGAACTTCATCTCTTACAACGCCGCCGATACGCTGCTATGGCAGAAGGGCCGCCACACCGTCAAATTCGGATGGCAATGGACGTCACTCCAGCAGAACTCGGAAAACTACAATCTTGTCAACAACTCGTACAGCTTCAGCAACCAAACTTTCGGTGCGACTGATCCGGCGGTGTCGAACTACGTGGGAAGCTCCTTCGCGGAAATGCTGATGGGAAATGTGAATACGAGCCAGCTCGATGGGGCCAATAGCTACGATCCGCGGCAGAAATACAACGCCCTGTTTGCGCAGGATGATTTCAAAGTCAACTCCAAGCTCACCTTGAATCTGGGCCTGCGCTGGGATCTCACGCTGCCCGGCCATATGAATGGGTGGGAAAACTTCGATCCCAATGTCGTCAATCCCAACTGGGCTCCCTATGGAGGCGCGTGGGTGTTCTCGAACGGCAACAGCTTCGAAACGAACATTCCGCTTGACCAGTTTGGTCCACACCTTGGTGCAGCCTATGCCATTACGCCCAGGCTGGTGGCTCGCGCTTCATACAATCTGACCTACGTGCCGCTCGGCGTCTTCAGTTCCGGCGCCGACGACTATCGTCCAGCCACCCAGGATCCGCTGAACACCGGGACAGTCAACATTGCTCCACTCAACAATCAGGTAGGCGAAGCGGGCATGCAATGGGATGACCCTTACCCGGCGGTGGTCAAGCCCGTGCAAAACAGCACTGCCACTACCTTCGGCGATCACCAGGGCAGCAGAATGATGTATGTCGACCCGGACTTCCTGAGGTTGGGCCGCACAAACACCTTGTTTGCCGGAGTTGAATTCCAACTGTCCAAGGGAATCGTGCTCGACACGCGCTATCTGGGCACGTTTGGCAGAGGACTGCAAGACTTCGGGCAGGGCTACGATGTGAGCTGGCCGCAATGGAACGCGTACCACGCTTTGTTGAAGTGCCCTGGTGCTGTTGCCCCGAGCGCAGCGAACCCTTCGGGCATTGGTGATGAGACCAGTGCGCAAATCGGCGGCACCGCGGATGCCGCGACCCTCTCTGGGCAGTGCGGCGCCTCGGTACCGTTTCCCTATGCTGGTTTCAGCGGACCCGCCCGAGCGGCCATTTCGCCTTATCCTCAGCTGGCGGCAGTTGGCTCCACCCTCGAGATTGCCGGCAATAAAGCCTATACCGCATCGAGCGACTACAACTCCGTTGTCGCTGAGTTGAGGGTCCGTAATGCTCACGGGCTCTATGTCAACTGGAGCTATGTGATCTCGAAGTTCACCTCCAACAGCACGTCGTCTGGTTGGGGTACTCCCACCAACTTCTCGAATGTATGGGGCTCAACTCGGCAGGGTCCGGGCGACAACGCGATGGTACCGGTCACGGACGATCAAAGGCAGTTGGCGAAAGGATACCTGACCTACGACCTGCCTGTGGGATTACACCAACGCTGGCTGAACCAATCGTCGACATTGAACTATCTTGTGGGTGGATGGAGCCTCGCCTATTATGGCGCCTACGGCAGCGGCTTGCCCTTCGGCACGATTCTCTCCCCTTACGGGTTGAATAATTACTACGCGGGAAGTCAACGCGCCGCCTTCGCCAATGGAACGACTGCCGACGGCATCAAGAACCACTTCGAGAGACACTTCAATCCAAGCAATCCCACGGACACGGGTAATGCCGACTTTGGCCAAGGCATCGTCCAAAGGACCTCAAGTTGGTACTACAACAACGACTCGTTCTTTGGCGACACTCCGCGCGCCTTCAACCACTGGCGCTGGAACCAGTTTCCTGCAGCCGAGAACATCAGCATCGTAAAGCACTTCGGCATCGGGAGAGAGAGCCGCTATCAGGCCTCGTTGCGCGGTGAGTTTTACGACGCATTCAATCGCCATTACTTCAATCCTCCGGATACCAACGTCAACGACTCGACGTTCGGTTATGTAACGGGAGTCTCCTGGGCGCCGAATATGCAAGTTTCATCCCGCGTGGGGCAGGTTTCTGCGCGGTTTGAATTTTAGCCCTGCCGCATTCATCGCTGGGCGGGCGCCTGCCGGCGCCCGTCCAGCCCTCTCAAAACTATTTATGTTCGGTTCACAAACGGTGTGAGTCGCTGCACGATTCTCTTCATCGGCAGAGCAATGCCGCAGCCAGGAGTTCTGCGCACCGAGTTGACTCCGTGTGCCATCGCCCCTTCTGTTCCCAGAGCATCCAGAAACCGCCCAACAAGCACCGGGACCCCAACTTTTCGATCCAGAACTCGAAAGGCCAATCATGTCTGAGTCATCACGCCGGAATATCCTTCGTACCGCACTCATGTTTTCTGCCGGCTACCTGCTGCCAAAATCACACCTGAACGCCGCCGCAAGCGGAATCCTGGCGAAGAGCATTGCAACAGCTCAGGAGGGTCATGGGCAGATTTCATTGGACGCAGCCGCCGACAGCGTATTCAACTATCTGATCGCAAACAGCACCTGCAAACCGCCGAAGTCGAACTTTTGGCGCAATCCTCAGGACTCGGGGTTGACTCCCGACCAGAACGGATGGCAAGGAGCCCAGTCGATTCAAAGCGCGATCATCAACTACGAGGCCACCGGGCAACGGAAATACCTTAAGGTCGTGGAGGATTTCGCTGATTGGATCGAAAATACTTACAGCGGAAAAGACAATCTAGCCCTGTGCCAGACATATCCCGGCTGGGATATGGAGAAGCACGAGGCGATCGGTAAGCCGCCCTCACACTTCTGCATCTGGTGCGATGACTCGGGCTGGATAGTGAATCTCTACCTGCAGCTTTATCAGTACGCCAGGAAAGAGAAATTTCTGGGTATCGCCTACCAGACCCTCATCAATCTCGACAAACAGTGGGCGGTCGACTTTCAGGGAAACTCTCGCGGTTTGATGTATTACGACCACCAGGACCGTTATTCGATCTACATGTCTGCACAGATCATTGGCGCGCTGGGACTTTTTCATGCTCTACGCACCGTGAATGCCCAAAAGGCCAAGGACTGTTTGGTGATCGCGTCAAAATACTGCAACTTTGTGGAGAATTATCTGCACAGCACCGGTCGTGGGCGATTGAATATCACCGGGACCGCATTCGGTGTTGGCCGGGACCTGTTTGAAGAAGAATGCAATTTCGGATTCGGCGACAAGGTGCCGCCTCCGAACGCCAAGTCTTCGCTGCAGCACGACCTGTTCACGTCTCCTCACATGATGATGACCGCGGCATACGCGATGTTTGAACTGGCAGAGAAGAAAGGAGGCGACATCAGCCAGGTGAATCCGGAATTCAGAGACTTCAGAGCCAGTGCGATTCGGGCAGCGGATGCGTTTACCCGCGTTTATCCGGAGGGTTATATGGAGGGGGCGGCCAGTGGAGCGGGGACGGTGGTGATGAATCTCTTTGACACCAACGTGAACGGCTTTGGATGCTACTGGTGGACAAAGTATGTTGTTCCGCTTAACCCGAAGCAGTACGGAGGAGCGATTATCCGCACAGCAAAAGAGATCGTCAAGGAGCAAGGTACTGGCGACGTCTCGAGTCCGTGTTGGAATTCGGTCAACTGCACCGCCGAGAAGTCTCACTCGCCGTTTGGGAACAAGCCCGAGTGGGTAACCGTGCGCCAGGCCGGCGCGGCCAATATGATTGCCGCGGCCAGGTGGATTGAGCAAGCACATCCTGAAACACGGCACAGCGCAAGTGCTGACTCGAAATCCTGATGGGATACGCGCTACCGCGCGTGGATTCATGAAGAGAATCCGGATGAAGAAGGGGTCTCTGGAGTTGTTATTCGTTGCGGTATAGGAAGCATTTTAGATACCTCTGAAATCCTCGAATGCTCATCGACCGAGTATCAGAAATAACGTTGCTTCTCAAAACCAATGATAGGCCCAAACATTATGAAGAGAACAATCTCAAACGATGCAAAACTAATGGCCCATTACGAGGCGTCAGACAACGTCCGCCCTGTAAAGACGCTTCAGCAATTTGTCAGATTTCCTTGGAATCTCCGTTGGATCTGGGAGCTAGCGCGGCGTCGTGTGATGGTGAGGTCCTCATGGGCAGGTTCGCGGCTAGCCACACTCACCGTTCTCTGCCTGCTGGTTGCGTTTAGACTTAACGCCGGCGAACTTAAATGGAAGCACTTTGCCATTAGCAATCCGCTTCCGGGGAACGGGACTGGAACGGCCGGCCCAGTTCTTGGCGATTTTAAAGGCGATGGACACTTGGCTGTCGCACTGTCAAGGAGAGACACGAAGTCGTTCTATTGGTACGAGCGAAAGTCGGATTCTGTCTGGGTTCAACACCTGATCTATCATTCCAATGACCTTCTCCAGGGATTAGGCGCCGCTGCACTCGATGTGGATGGAGACGGCTTTGTTGACGTCGTCTTCGATCAGGTTTGGTTCAAGAATCCAGGGAATCTCCGGACCAATCCAGACGCCGCCTGGGAACCGCATGTTTATGAGCATAGCAATCACGAAGTTCACGATATCGTTGCAGCCGACATAAATCGTGATGGCCGTCAGGACATTGTCACGTTCGATGGCGACAAAATTCTCTGGTACGACACGGCACACGGGTTCGCAGTGACGACCGTTGCCGAGGGCTTCAGACAACATGGAGGTATAGCGCCGCATGGGGTAGGGGATATTGATGGGGACGGTTATCCGGACATCGTAATTGCCGGGTCCTGGTTTAAGAATCCGGGAAAGGCCGGTGGACAATGGGTGCGGCATTCGTGGCCCTATCTGCTGATTCCTAAAGCGACTTATGGAACGAGTATCCGGAGTTGGGTGGTTGATCTTAACGGCGATGGGCAAAATGACATTGTGTATAGCGACAGCGACACCGGATATGGGCATGTTTATTGGGTGAAGAATGAAGGCAAAGGGCTTCGGTGGACCCGTTACCAATTGCCCGATCCGCCCAACGAGAAAAAGGCTCGGGGGACAGGCTCGTGGCATTCGCTGGGCGTTGCGGACTTTAACGGGGACGGGAAGCTCGATGTTTTTGCTGGCGAGCAGGAAGATCCAGATTTTTTGAACAAGAGCCGGTTGCCCATGAAGCCGAAGGGACTTGAGCCCCGCGGAGTCATCTGGATCAATAGCGGGTCAACCCCGCCAACGTTTGTGCCTCATGTGATTCACAAGGGCATACCCGGATGGCATGACGCTTGTCTGGGTGACGTGAACGGAGACGGAAAAACTGATATCGTGAGCGCAATTTGGAACACGCACGGACCGACCTACCACGCCGACTACTGGCGCAACAATACGGCTACGAGTAAATAATCAACAGACATCTTCACAACGAATAGTGACTCGTCTGATAGTCCGCATCTCGCAAGCAGTTTTCCCAGAAAGGGGTGCCAGGATGTTGATCCGGATGAATTGCAGTGTCGATACGCCGTTATTAAAGACGCCGCGCTCAGACGGATACAGGGGTTGGTACCAACCTTTGGCGGCAGGAAAATGGGAGATAGAAAATACGGCTTCACCCTTGGTTCCTGCGACCTACTCTCAGTTAACTCTCTTTAGCTCGAACTAAATCCATAAAAATCATAAATATATGCTGCCACATCTAAGCTGCGCCCATTGTTTCGACTCGAATACGCCGCCTTCGCCTCGCTAGTCGTCGCTGAAAAGCGGCGCAAACATTGCTTTATCAATGACATACGGTGTATTTATCTGGTAGAATAATCTCATAAGTCGTTGAAATCAAGGCGATAACTGGGAAAAACCATGCGCCCGAAGAATGAGCCGAAGGAGCCTCAACGCGAGTTGTCTCAGATCGATCTTGAGCAGTTGATCGACATGAGTCACCCCCTGGTTCGGCTCGGGGCATGCATCGATTGGCCGTCGTTCGAGGCCACGCTGGGCGGCAGTTATCATCCGACGCAGGGCGCACCGGGGATTTCTACGCGTTTGATGGTGGCGCTTCACTACCTGAAGTATCAGGCCGACCTGAGCGATGAAGACGTGGTTGCTGCGTGGGTCGAAAATCCTTACTGGCAGCACTTCAGCGGCGAGCGCTACTTTCGGCACAGGATGCCGATTGATCCCTCAAGCATGACGCGTTGGCGCAAGCGTCTTGGTGAAGCCGGAGCCGAGCAGATGCTTCGCGCCACCATCGAAGCGGGCATGGAGATGAAGGCGATTCGCCCGGCTCAGTTAGAGCGCCTCAACGTCGATACAACGGTGCAGACCAAGTCGGTTCGTCCCTCATTCTGAGCTTCGGATCGTCAGCGATGAATTGTGGCAGCGTGTGAAGGAGCGGCAAGACAAGCTGCAGGCCACGTATGGAGTTCGGAAGGGCGGCGGAATTCTGATTCCTCGTTCGGCTACCAGCCCGTACCTGCTTAGTGGAATCCTGAAGTGCGGCTTGTGCGGCGGCAATCTGATCATCATCACGGGGTACGACTCGTCGGGCCACCATCTGCGCTATGGCTGCTCTCAGCGCTTCAATCGCGGCGCTTGCTCGAATTCTCTGACCGTGCGGCGGGACTGGCTTGAAGGGTGGATGCTTGATGAGCTCAAGAACTACGTTCTTCAGCGTGATGCGGTCGAATACGTTCTCGACCAGTTCGGCCATCATGTCAGGGATGCTTTCGCAGGTTTTTCGAACCAGATGGCCCAAATGCGGGAGCGCAAGCAGAAGCTCGAGGGAAAACTGCGGCGGCTAGCCGCTACTGCTGCGGAAACTGGTCCGTCGGCGTTTCTTGTCGAAGCGATCAATGAACGTGAGAAGCAGTTGCGGGAACTCTCTGATCAGCTTCTGGCGGCAGGAGCCAATTCCGTTGACGCCAATCTCTCGGACATTCGCAATTTCATCTGGGAAAGATGGGAGATCTCCGTGCGCTCATGGCGGGCGACCCTGCGGCCGCCAGAAAGGAACTGCTCAAGCATGTTTCGGAGATCCGCATGGTGCCCCAGCAGGTCGAGGATGGCAAGGGGCATTACGTGGCGAAGGGGGAGTGGAACCTGCTTGGGAATGAGCAAGGTGCGCTAAGAAGGCTGGAGCCGGTCCACCGGGAAATTCGAGTGGTTGCGGGGGCTGGATTTGAACCAGCGACCTTTGGGTTATGAGCGACCCGAGATTTCGGTAAGTATCGGACAACAGGGCACGAGTGGAAACCCTGAGATACCCCTGGGAACGGCTGGAAACCGGGTATTGGGGACTTAATGGGGACCGATTTCGCGGTCGCCCAACGATGTCCCCAACGATCCGCCCAACGACCTGCTCACGGTCGTAAGCCGGCGATTTTGTCGCCCTGCGGGGTAGCGATGCATCCTTTTCCATCAGTCACGAATACAGACCCTCAAGTCGTCCTGGCAGCGTTTTCCGACCTTCCCTCGAAACCTCCACGTTCCAAGCTGGAGCCTCATCGAGACCTGATCCGCGAACTGCGCCGCAAAGGACAGACCTACCGCGACGTCGCGCGCCTCTTTCAGGAACGGCTCGGATTGTATGTTGCGCCGAGTACGCTTCATTCTTTCGTCAAGGTGCGGGCAAAGCATCGCAAGCGCTCACAGTTTGAACTACCGCCAATGGAGCTTGCCTCTGCCGACGTGTCGCCGGCAATGGACCGTATGGCTGCACTCAAGTCGAAACCGGTCGCACGAAATGCGAGACCAGCCCGTTTCGTGTTCCGTGAGAACGAACCTCTGACCCTTACGAGCAACGGAGGTGAGCAATGACGGCATTCACGAAGCGAGTTGTATTCACGATGGGCGGCAAAGGCGGAGTCGGCAAAACCGGCGTGATCGTCGCTTTGGCCGAGTGGTTTGGGGTGAACGAAATCCCCATCACACTTCTCGACCTCGATACAGAGAACAAGGCGCGGGGTTCCCTGAAGCACTTCTTCAACGGCACCGTAACCAAAGTCAACATCCACACCCCAGCCGGGCTCGATGCTTTTGTCGATCATCTCGACGGCGGGACGGCCATCATTCTTGCCGACATGGGCGCAGGTGCCGGGCAGGTTGCCGCAGACTGGTTCGAGTCCATGCACGAGGATGTAGCCGAGACCGGCGTGCGCTTTACTGCCGTCGGCGTGGTCACGCCCGATCCTGCCAGCGTCGAGAGCCTTCTGGCGTGGGCGAGCCGCCTTCAAGATCGGGTCGAATATGTCGTTGTTGAGAACGCGACGAGCGCCCCGGCTGACTTCACCTATTGGAGGTCTACCGAACAGGCGATTCGCTTCCGTGAGGCTTTCGCTCCAGAGATATTGCAGATGGAATTTCGTCTCGCCGAGCTTGAAAACCCACTCCGTCAGCATGGGATTCAACTTGGGCAGGTGGCAGACCGCAAAGCCGCTGTCGAGGAGCTAAAACGAGCATCCCTGGTGATGCGCGCGCAGAGTTATCGGCGTCGGCTCTTCTCCGAATTCGACCGTGCGAGGCAGGTGTTTTTGCCATGAGCACCGCTCCGGTCACTCCCAAACTCGCAATAGTGACGGCGGGAGAGCCGACGCTCTTCGACTCTCTCGCCCGCCTTGTGCCAGAGGAGTTGCAGGCCGCATATTATCGTGTTCTCGCCCATACTCGGACGCTCAGCCCCGACGATGAAATGCTGCGCATCCTCGAAGCGATGGGCATTCTGGCTCTACTCACGCGCCACACCCCAAAAGACATTGCCGATGAACGCGAACGCTTTCAGGAGATTCTTGAACTTCATCGGCGTTCATCTGATGAAGCACAAGAAAAGATGCGCGAATATCTCCGCGGATTAGAGTCTCGGATTTCTACCCTACCCAGCGAGATTGAAGCCGGACTTGACCCGAAAGAAATTGCCAAGATGCTCGGCGAAAGCCTGCGCCAGCATTTTCTCCGTTCTGGTGTTCAGGACACTGTGAGCGCATTGCAGACCACGAGTACGGCCATGACGAGCGCACAGAAGGAACTCGCTGCCGCTCTGCGCGCGCTGTCAGATTCGCATGGCGGCGTTGGCGCGCAAGTGGAACGAGCCAACAACCGGATCGCGTACACGCTGGAGAGCCGGTCGAAAACGATGGATGCGCTCCTGCACGAATGGAAGAGCGATTTGCTGCGCATCTGGATTCCCATGGTAGCTGCTGCTTCGATGCTGATCGGGTTGTTTGGCGGCATCGAGATTCAGGGGTGCCGGGATTCCGCTCCGCCAGCGGGGCCAACGCCGACGCAATCTGCAGTTCCGACTATCCCGTCTTCTCCAGAGCCAGACCCTGCGGCGGTAGAGAATCCAAATCAGCGGACGCGTAGCCACGAAAAGGCAAATGCGAGCCGTCACCCGTGAGCGATAAAAGTTCCCTGCTATTGCCGCTCGTAGGTGATTTATACATCAATTTCTCCTTGCTTAATCAAGATTATTGATGTATATATCAATTAATGAAGACACTGCAGGAACTCGGAGCAGCGGTAGCATCCGCGAGGCGAGAACTCCGGCTGAAACAGAAAGACGTGGCGACTCAGGCCGGGATCACGCCTGAATCGCTTCTGCGGTTTGAGCGGGGCCAAGTCTCTGAATTTGGCTCGCGGAAACTCCTTGCCGTGCTCGCCATTCTCGGCATGGAGATCGATCTTGTGAAGACCGCAATGTCTGGCTCGCTCGATGAACTCAGGCGGGAGCGCGGCGGAGCATGAAACTCTCGGTTTACGTCCTCGCTCGTGAAGTTGCCATCCTGGAATCGGCCGGCGACTTCAAAAGCGTGCTTACATACTTGCCGAACACAGCCGCTGACGACTTCGTCTCGCTGACAATGCCAGTGCGCACAGAGTCCTGGGTTTGGGATGACCAGCTTCCTCCTACATTCCAGATGAACCTGCCGGAAGGCTATCTGCTGCAGGTGCTGCAGGAGCAGTTCGGCCCCCACATCGGAGCCAGCCCACTCGCGCTCTTATCGGTCGTGGGCAGAAATATGGTGGGTCGTATCCAGGTAGCCGCGCCGGGTGCACAGTTGGACGAACCCGCCAAGCCCGTTGAGGTTGCCGACCTGCTGCAGGGTGACAACTCGGAAGAGGCGTTTGCGGAACTGGTGCGACAGCACGCAGCCAGCGGTGTCTCGGGCGTGCTGCCAAAGTTTCTGGATGCCCAGGAAGAGACTCGCCCGGCAGCTGCAACCTCTGGTCGGCAACTCGGCCCGCATCAGAAAGCGACGCTGCTGACTCGCCGACACATCATCAAGGGCTCATCAGGGAGGCTACCATTTGCGGCACTGAATGAGTACCTGTGCATGCAGGTATTGGCAAACGTGCTCCCCACTGCGAAGACAGAAGTTTCGCAGGACGGCAATGCACTCGTCGTCCACCGCTTTGATGTGAACGACCAAGGACAGCCGCTGTGGGGGATGGAAGATTTCTGCGCTCTGTTGGGCCTGCGTCCTGCGCAGAAGTATGAGACCACATGGGAGCGAATCGCACGCGCCGTTCGCGACCACGTACCCGGCAATCGCCAATACGAAACCTTCCACCGCCTGGCGGCGATCCTGCTGCTGACGTATGCTTTACGCAATGCAGATTGTCACGCGAAGAATATCGCTCTGCTGTACACATCACGAGCCGATGTGCATCTCTCGCCTGCCTACGACTTCCTCACCACGAGCGTGTACGCAGGCTACCAACTCAACCCTCCGGGAATTTCCTTCGGCGGCAAGAAGACATGGACGCCAGGAAAAAACCTGTCGAAGTTCATCGCCGCAACGTTCGGCATACCCCTTCGGGAACAATCGGAAATGGTCGAGCGCATCAGCGATTCAGTCGCGGATGTTGTCCCTCTAGTCCGAAACAAAATGTTCGAACTACCGGAGTTCAGGGACACAGGGAAACGGATGCTGCTGGCATGGCAAGAGGGTCTAAACGGCCTTCGAGATCGCCGCGTGTATTCGGTTGGAGACTGGCCGGCGGGCAAAGTCTTCGAGGGAATCTCCGATGTGCCACCGCTTGAATCGCCACGATCTGTAGTCGGCCGTTCGCCCTTGCTTGGTGGCCGATCAAGAGAGTCACGGAAGAGAGTCTAATCAGCCAAGCACAGAGCATTTGAGCAACGGTTGAAACCCTGGAGACGGCCGGCTGATGTTCTCATCCCTGGCGAGCCAGACCGCGGCGATTATCGAGACGCAGATCGCGAGCGTTGAGGCGAAACGGTCTCGGAGGCGCCTTTCCTCTTCGCGAACGTTCACCTTTTCATCTCGCCCATGCACGCCCTCGTAGACAAAGAAAAGGTGTAAATATCTTTACGTCAAATGGGCGATTTTGACGGGCGGATCTCGGTCCCATTAGTCGGCTCGTAGAAGAAACAATCTCGTCCGTTAAAACCCATCCTGATCGCCAACGGGCTCGCATCCGGCCAGTTCAATCCAGTTCGAAACTCGCGCGCGTTGTCCCGGATAAATTGGTCGAACACGGCGAGCTCACGGCTTATGTCGCGGCAACGGTCCCTGTCGTCCATGCAGTGGCCAGTCGCGGTAAGCAGGCTGAAATAGGCTGTGCCGTCGGGCATTGTTACTGTGAAGTTGGCGTTGTTCCGTCGAACGACGATTCGGTCTTTGACCGGCGGCGTAGCGCTCGTGAGATTGAACCTGCACTCAGCGAGCTCTTCCGGCCAATTCTCGTGCACGATCCGAAGGAGTTCAGGGTTTACCCAAAGCTCGAGGCCGGAGGTTCCAAAATGGTTTGCGGCGTGGATCATGAAGACTGCGTCGTCGGTGATCTTGCAGAGCAAAACAAGGTCCGAACCGCCGGGTTGGAGGTGAAGGTGGTGGATGCCCCAAGCACTCAGCAACTTGTCCGGCCTCGGAACTTTGTTTTTATTTTGCAGATTACGGGCCAGGTAGGGTCGCAGATTTACTCCAGTCTGGATGAGCTCTTTAAGCGCCACATAGTCCGCCTCGTGCGCCGACGGGATCTCGAGCTCGTGCGATTCGTGCACCGTGCGGGTTCTCGGCATGGGAAGCCTTCTCACTGTATTCAGGTACTGAACAGTCATGTCCGCGAAGGAGGCTGACGCATCGATTCCCACTTTGCTGGACCGCGCATACTCCTTCATGAAATCTGCCCAGTCGCGCTTAAGATCAATTTGAACATCAGTGGACCGGCCTTCTACATTCGGGGTGTGAGCATCGGAGCTGGAGCTCGCATGGGTTCGCAGTCGGAAGTACGGTCCCGCCAATTGAGCGCGGCCGTTCCTCTGCCCCATCACGGCGACTGCCGCGTACGGATGGTTCGAGACGATCACGGACGTGTTACGGTAATCCTCCAGCTTGGCAAGGCGCTCTAATCCAGGCACGCGATATCTCCTCTACGACGATACGCCTTTTTGAAAGGAGTTAGTGAATGCCGAGCTATCACGTTGATGACGAATTGAACTTCGTCAAAGACCCGCTTACAGATAAGGACCTGTCCGACATAGCGAACGCGTACCAGAAGAAGTATTTTCCTGGTCCGTCGCCGGAACTCGAGATCGGCATCACGGCCCATCCCCAGTTCGGTGGAACCGCGGCGTACGCGCCGACGGAGAAGAAGATCTTCATCGCGAAAGGCCTCACGGCGTTCGAGAAGTGCACGCGGATCGCATTGCTCCACGAGATGATCCATGCGAACCTGCACGTGAGAGGCCTTGACCCGGACCCGATGCCTGAGCACGGTCCCGAGTTCAAGGCTGAAGTGAAGCGTCTGATGACCGCAGGCGCATACGACGACTTGCTCTAGTGCCTACCGGCTACGTCCGCCGCCACGGCTGGGAGGTGTTCTGCGTGGCTTGGGACGGCTCCCGCCGCGGAGCTTAGCAGCGGCAGATTTCGTCGTCCGCATCAGCCCGCCGCACGAGGGGCACTTCACGCGCCCGTTCTTCGCTCCGAACCCGAGGAGGGTTCCAACGGCGACGGATTTCTCGATGTTGTATGCCTTGCAATCCTTGTTGATGCACTTCGCACGGATGTTCATGGTTTCTTCCGAGCTAAATACTTCTTACCGGTTTTTGCCGGCGCCTTCTTCCTGCTACGCGACTTCGCGGTCGACGGCGCGCTCACGCGGTACCTGACGGTCTTGCCGGGCGTCGTCTTGCCCTCGGCCTTCCCGGTATCCCGTCGCACCGTGTACATCTCTTCGTTGCAATCAGGGCATTTCCATGGGCCGTTCCACGTTCCCAACCCTGACAAGGTCAGCTTCGTGGGGTTGAAAGTCTTTTTCGTTTCCGAATTTTTGCACTTCGCGTTTGTGCAGCGCGCGCCGACGATCATTGGCGCCTCCTACGTCTTCAGCTCCGCCTTGTGCAGGAGCTCAGTAATGATGCCGCGGTAGTCCATGATGTGCGGCTGGATGTATTGCCGGTGGCAGGTGTATTCGATCTTGTGGGCCGAAAAGTTGCCGAGCTTCCGGAACACCTCGAGCACTTCCTTGCTGTTTCGTGAGAGTTTGAGCGTGCCGTTCGTCTTCGCGTCGTTGATGATACCCTCGAGCATCTTGTAGCTACCGTCGGGCTCCTGGATAGCGGCTTCGATGCCGAGCTTACGGTACGCGAGGATCAGCATGACTTCCAAGAGGCGCCGCATGAGCACCGCGCACCCGTCGAAGATGTTCTCTTCATACGACCGGTTGATCTGCTTCGCGAGCAATTCGATGTATCCGCGGCCGACCTTATATTCCGCCTCGACGAGGATCGTGTCATGGTCGATGATCTCTTCGGACTTCTCCTGCAATTGAGGATGCGCCTTGTCCATGGCCGTGACGAAGGCGAGGTTCAGCTTGTATCCGCCGCCCTGTCCCCGGACCGTGTTCCCGCTCGTGCGCAGGTTCTGGTCTAGGCGAGCGCGGTTCGGCGTCGCAAAGCCGTAGTCGGCGAGCCACTGCGCCGCCTCCGTAGCCGTGAACTCATTCTTCTTCGCGGTCCGCAAATGGAAAAAGGCGAGCAGGCAGGCCCGCTCGACCTCCCGCTGGCTGTCGATGTTGCAGGCAGCGCCGAACTGCTTGATGTTCATGACGCCGGCGTGGTGACGCTCTGGATAAGCTCCTGCGCCTTTCGATCGCCCTCATTCGTGAGATACCAGAGATCCTTATCCTGGCCGACGGGCGGCGGATTTTGAACCTTGGCAAGTCCGAGATCGCGCGTTACGTTCGGCGGATGAAGTTTCCCTGCCTGCTTGAACTTGTCGTTGTAGGTCGCAGCGATTTGCGGGCCGCTTACTTCCTTCTGGCCGAGGATACCCTTGATGACCGCGAGCATCCAGATGGCCTTGTCCAGCACGGACCACGTCTGCTGTGGATTGCCATACTTCTCGGGCTCATGCCGGAAGTCGAGCGCCTGGGTGGCGACCCCTTCGCTCGACGCCTTTCCGGAGCGCTTGCGTGAACGCGCTGCTGGCTTCTTGCCGTTATCGGTCTCCCCTTCGATCGTTGTACGCGACGATGGTTCGGTACCGTTTGTGAGCGCCGCGGCGGGTTGAATGAGCCCGGTGATCTCGCGTGCGACGGCGTTGTTGATCGCTGGCATGTCCGAACGATCGCCTTCGATGTCTAACTCAAGGCCTTGAAGTTTCAGGTGAATTTTGAACTTTCCCATTGCCCGCACCTCTCCTTTTGGGTGCTTTACCATTGCAGGATAATGGCTTAAGTATACTCCCGTTCAATTTTTTGGGGTGGGGAGCGTGGGCGACGGCGATAACTTGGGTTCCTAAGTAACGACTTAGTTTCAATAACATCCGTGCGTGATGGCGCGCCCTCCCGGCTTCCGCAAACCGCAAACACTCCAGCAGAAGCATGAGCGCGATTGCGGCGTGTGCCTGTGTGCGAAGCTCTCCCTCCAGCTGCAATGTTCTTGAACAATACTCGATCATTATCGAACCGTATACGCGCTTGTTCGAAAAGTGTTCGCATTGATGTCTCTGCTCTCGCGACCCTAAGCCGTGAGGCTTAGGGATGGTGTCTATCTCCAGAATGAGCGCAGCGAAACAGCAGTGCCGCCCGATTTCGTAAATTCGCTCTTGCGCGATCAGGCGGCGCAGGCCGCGATCCGGATAGATAGTCGCGAGGCTGCCGACAGTCTCAGTGCTGTTTAAGTCAAAAGCCATTGCGTTCGGATTTCGAACAG
This sequence comes from Occallatibacter sp., assembly GCA_036267475.1. GTDB lineage: Bacteria > Acidobacteriota > Terriglobia > Terriglobales > Acidobacteriaceae > Telmatobacter. The sequence goes on along the minus strand of DATAVZ010000047.1, from coordinate 49,701 downwards.
CGTTACGGTCGGTAGGTGCTGACCATACGAGCAATGACCGGAGGCGCTGGGTACGCGCAACGTCACTTGGAACACAGCGACTACTACGATGAACACCGTCGCGTACAAGGTGAGTGGCAAGGGCGCGGCGCAGAGCTGCTTGGGCTGCGTGGCAATGTCACCCGCGAGCAGTTTGAGGCAGTGCGGGAAGGGCTGCATCCGGACAACGGTGAGTTTCTACGTCCGCGTCATGGTGCGGACCGTGTTAACGGGGATGGAAGCGAGCAGAGCAAGGCACGTTCCCTCTATGATCTGACGTTCTCTGCGCCAAAGTCGGTTTCAGTCCAAGCCATGGTCGCCGGTGACGAGCGTCTCATCGCCGCCCACGATAAAGCCGTCCGTGAAGCCTTGCGGGAGGGCGAAAACTATTCGGCTACTCGCGTACGGCTGGATGGCGCAAACGAGAACCGGACTACTGGCAACTGGATTGTCGCGGCGTATCGGCACGACACAAGCCGAGAACTTGACCCGCAACTGCACACCCACGCTGTGACCGCAAATCTGACCTACGACGGGGTCGAAGGCCGCTGGAAAGCACTGCAAGCGTCGGGTCTGTACGAACGCCGCGCATACCTCACCGAGGTTTACAGGAACGCCTTGGCTCATGAAGTTCGTTGTCTTGGCTATGAGATTGAGTCGCGCCGTGATCTCCGTGGCCGGGATCTCGGTTTTGAAATCCGCGGTGTGTCTGACGAATTGCGCGGACGCTATAGCCAACGCAGCGCACAGCGGGACGCCGCGATTGCCGAATTCACAAATGAACGTGGTCGCAAGCCAACTGACAATGAAGTGGCCATCCTAGTTCGTGAGTCACGCGCGGACAAGCTCGTAGAAATTTCGACTGAACAGGTCCGGCAGCAACAACGATCCCGCCTTTCCTCGGAGGAGCGACACAGCATAGAGCGCCTGCGGAACAGTGCTCTCGTGTCGCGTGAATTCTCACCAGCCGAGCCTGCCATGGAACACGCAAAGGACCATCTCTTCGAGAGGCGCTCAGTCATTTACGATCACGAGCTTCTCACCGAAGCCCTGCGATACAGTCGTGGAAAGATTGATTTGGGCCAGCTTCGCGGCGCGCTGGAACTTGAGAAATCCCAGGGAAACTTGATCCATTCGGGAAATCGGTTGGCGACTCATGATAGCCTCGACCGCGAACAGCGGATGATTGCTGCCGTGAACCATGGCATTGAGCAATACGGGAGGCTCGGTGGCATACCCAAGTTTCATCCGCGCGAACACTTGCGCGATGAACAACGGCGGGCTATCCAGCAAATTCTTGATTCAACAGATTTCGCCGTCAATCTGCGTGGCGCTGCTGGGACTGGCAAAACCGCAACACTGCAGGAGATCGGCCGGGGCCTCCGCGAGGCTGGAGGTGAGGTCATTGCCATCGCTCCGACACGCAGCGCTGTAGACGAGCTGCGCAAAGTGGGATTCACCGATGCAATAACAGTTTCCCGTTTGCTGGAAGACGACACCGCACAGGTGGCTCTCAGGCATCGTGTCCTGATCGTCGATGAGGCCGGCATGATCTCCGGGCGGCAGATGGAAGGCATATTGCGACTTGCGGACCAGCAGCAAGCGCGTATTCTCTTCTCGGGCGACACTCGACAGATTCAGAGTGTCGAGGCATCCGATGCATTGCGCATTTTGGAGCGGGAATCGCAAATGAAGAGTGTTTGCCTCACCGGGGTGCAGCGCCAGACCCATGCGCAGTACAGAGAAGCCATTCAAGAGCTGCGCCGAGATCCGGAACAGGGATTTGAAACGCTCGAACGGATTGGCGCCGTGCGCGAGGTCCGTTTTGTAGACCGGGGGCGTGCGGTTGCTCATCTGTACAGAGAGATGACGGCCGATCCGTCCCGGCGGGTTCTGGTCGTGGCCGCCACGCATGAGGAGATTGGCCGCGTCACTCATGCAATTCGCAGTGATCTGCGGGAGCGTGGTCTCCTGGGCGATAGTGTGACCATTGACCGATTCGTCCCGATGCAATGGACTGAGGCGCAACGGCGCGATCTATCGAATTACCGCGAGGGTCACATTCTACTGATGTATCGGTCGGCGAGGGGAATGGACAAGCATGAGGCGCTGACGGTCAGTCGGGTCGGCCCCAACTCACTCGTTGCCCGCGGTGTACGAGGCGAAGAGAGGACCTTCACTCCATCACAGACGCGCCTCTTTTCTGTCCATGAGCAGCGCCCCGTCGAAGTGGCACCGGGCGACCGCCTGCTGCTCACGGGTAATCGGCGCGATCCACATTTCCGCGTCACGAATGGCGAGCTGGTCAAAGCCCACAGCGTAGAAAATGGGCTCATTCGCCTTGAAGATGGACGCACACTACCGGCAAATTATCACCAATTCGATCACGGCTACGCAATCACAGCCCATCGTAGTCAAGGCAAGACTGTTGACGGCGTGATTCTCTCCGCTGACGCCATGAAACAGGAATTATTCTATGTTGCGGCTTCCCGTGGCCGCACTGAAATCGCCATTGTGACAAGTGACATTGAGCAACTCCGCCAATCGCTCGGCGTCTCATCCGTGCGCCTGTCAGCCACAGAATTGGTACAAGAACGAGCGCTACTTCAACAGCCTGCGAATGCCATTCAACACATTCAACAATCGTTGGTCCAAGGGACGGAGAGTCTCGTTCAGCAACATGAATTCAATATTGGTCATGGTATTGGCTTCAGCTTGTAAAACTGCCATAATGACTCCTGCGCGAAGTGTGAGCGGAGAGTAAAACATTGAATTCGCTTCTAATTAGCAAGATGTGCCCTTGCTGACAATCGATGCACAAGCGCAAAGACACGTAGATTGTTGCCCGTTCAGAGAGCGCGATATGTCTAAAAGAAATCAGTGTTCTAAGTCGCTCACCGAAAAGAGTCGCGCGCGAATGAAGCACAGCGAGACGGAACATTGATTCTGTTGGAAAGAATCCTCCAGTGCGAATGTGGAGCCCGTGTGGGAGCCCGATTCTCGATTGGGGGTCAGTTACTTCCAACCCGTCACATTTCGTACGAAGTGTCCTCGTTAGATGCATCCCTGTCCGGGCATAGTCGCCCACAGAAGTGGACTGCCCGATGATTTATGCCAACGAGATTGTTAGAGTAGCGCAGATATCGAGTTAGTTCGATAACCGCAGTCGGGGGCGTTGAAAAGTGGGAAGCGTTCTGAGCTCTCCACTTTCAATGCCCCGCATTTGCTTGGCTCTGTTGTGCTGCTGGCGCCGGCGGTTTGTATCCCAGCGATGAGTATGGCCTCACCGTGTTGTAGTGAATCCGCCACCTTTCAGTCGGCACCTGGACCTCCTTCGACGAGTAGAAGATTTCGCCGTTCAGCAACTCATTGCGCAGCTTGGAGTTGAAGCTTTCGCTGTAGCCGTTCTCCCACCGAGAGCCAGGCTCGATGTACAGCGTTTTTGCTCCCGTGTTGTAGAGCTACTCCCGCAGGTCCTTGGCTACGAGCTCCGGACCATTGTCTGATCGGATGTGCTCGGGGAACCCGTGCTGGACGATGGCGTCGGCCAGCGTTTCGATCACATTCCGGCTGTTCGGCCTGCGCCGCGGACGGATCGCCAGGCACTCCCGCGTGTATTCATCGATCAGGTTCGGCATGCGGACCGTCTTTCCATCATGTGTAAATGTGCTGACGAAATCGTAGGACGAGACGTGATTGACCCGTTCCGGCCGCTACCGAACGCACGAACCGTCGTTGAGCCCCAGCCGCCCTCGTGGTTTCTGGCTTTGAGGAACCTTCAGCCCTTCGCGCCGCCAGATGCGCTCGATCCGGTCCTCGCCCACTCGCCAGCCCAGGCTAGAATCTCGTAAGGACGCATCATGTCGTTCGCTTCGTGCTCTAGGGTGTAGCAGCGCCAAGGGTGGCCGCCAGCGTAGCTGTGGAATGAGATGACGATACGCCCGACCCCGCCGGGCGGCATTGCACGATATCTCTCCATCTGACGAAGAAACTCGTCTGATTTGCGAAGATCACTGCGTCGAGGTCTGAGAACTTTGGCTAACAAGTCGTTGCCGAGGAAAAACTAGGTCGTTACCTCCATAACCATCTAAGCGCGCATTACAAAACAGTTAAACGTGGGCTGATACGCCCCGCAATCCGAATGGCCTTCTGCCGGTAAACTACAGATTTTATTAGCTAATTTACTCACCGGCGATCACAGATGGCGTAGCGCCGATTCCGCTACCTTCATTACCTACACACGAGACCCACCCGAATGTAACCTGCTCGTTATCACTCGCGCATTCTTCTCAACGAGTGGTTGAAAATGACGATGACTCTTTAGAGAGATTGCGCCTTCTGACGGGAAGCTAGAAGTTCGCGACGAGTGAGGATTCCTAAAGCATGAAAAGAAATTGGAGGCGTCGTCAGTTTCTGGCGATGGGAGGAGCATTCGCGGCAATTCAATCACTTCCTTCGTTTGCTGGAACGGATTCCGGAACGTTGGACGCGGCGCTGGTTTCAAGAAGCCTAGGCCGAATGGCTTTTACTCCTGCCACAAGATATCGACCCTACATTTCAAGAACTGCTCGGCAGGCCGAGACAACGACCTGGATTCAGATAGACCTGGGCGTGTCGACAGACCTCGACTGCATTCGCCTGTATCCGGCATTTCATCTAGGCCAGGAGGATCGACTCGGCTTTGGTTTCCCCCTTCGGTTCAAGATTGACCTATCAGATGATCCCTTCTTCGGCAATCCGGTGCGTATCGTCGATTACACCAATGGCGATTGCCCGGACCCTAAGGACCTTATTACGGAATATCTGGTTGGCAAGAAAAGAGCCCGCTACGTCCGCCTTAGCGTCCTCAAACTCAGGCAAGTTTCCGGAGGAAAGGGCTTTAATTTTGCTTTGTCGAAATTTGAGGTTCTGCACAACGGAGAGAATGTAATCATTTCAGGTGGAGTTACGGGAGACGAAACCCTCGCGCGCAGCGATGATCTTTCTCAGCTGATCCGTCCTCAACGTCCAATGGGTGAGGAAGTCACCACAGACAACATTGAGAATCTAATTCCTCGGCAGAGATGGAGCGCCGTCAACTATCGAGCGACGGTCCCATTGAGGGGTGTGACAGTCCAAGAAGGCGTATTTCATACAGCGCTAGAAAAAAATATCGGATATCTCCTCAGCTCTTTCTCCGTTGAAGAAATGCTCCGTCCCTTTCGCGAGAGGGCGGGGAAGGACGTGAGACGTGGGCTACGCGAGCCCATACCCTTCTGGGACACGGAGCTTCTTGGTTCGAGCGCTGGCAGGTTCCTGATGGGTGCCGGAAATACGCTTCGTTGGGTCGATCATCCAGAGCTACGCAATTGGATGGATGAACTGGTTGATGGAATCGAGGAATGTCGGCAGCCAAACGGATACATCATGGCATATCCCGAAGACTCGATTTTTGTATCGGAACGAGGAGGCTATACTCGTGCGTGGCTAACGCATGGGTTGATAGAAGCTGGGTATGCCGGAAATGCAAAGGCCTTTCCCTTGTTGCGAGGGTACTATGATTGGTTCAATCAGTCTCCCTATCTTTCAAAGTTGTTGCGGTTGGCGACTCAAGGTGTCCAAGGCATGGTTGCCAATACGAGAATGTTTTTTACGCCCGTTGGCAAACCAGAAGATATAGAACTCGTTCAACGCTATTTTCAAGAAAATTACTGGTTGGAAGGCCTGTCGAAGCACGAATCCAATTTGGTGTGGCAGTACCCCTACGATCGTCCACACAATTATCTAATCACGGATTTTGAAGCCTACCTGGATATGTACCGCGCCACGGGTAAGCAACTGTATCTCGACGCTGTGAATGGGGCTTGGGATCTCTACCACACGAATTGGGAGCATGTAGGTGGTTCGATTGCGATTACCGAGTTCGGTGAGTTTCCGCCCCAATCGTATAGGTTGTTAGCTCAGCAGCCTTTTTGTGAGACCGGTGAAACGTGCGGAAGTGTTTTTTGGACGAAGTTTAACCAACGATTTCACCTTCTTGACCCCGAGCAAGAGAAGTACGTCACTGAAATCGAAAAGTCAATCTTTAACGTGGTTCTTGCAAATCAGATTGGACAAAACGGAATCATTTATCATGCGAGACTCGTTGGCCAAAAAGGCGATTTGCATAACCCTCTATGTACGAATTCCTGTTGTGAAGGGCAAGGAACGCGGTTGCTGGGGTCAATTCCTGAGCACATCTATTCCCTCGCTCCGGATGGGGTATATGTGAACCTCTTTGCCCCCTCCCATATTCAATGGTCTCATCAAGCACAAAGAATCGAGATCGTTCAGCGCACGATGTTTCCTCTCGGCCCCGAGGTTACGCTCCAAATAAACCTTGAACATTCTCAGTTCGCGAACATCAGGATTCGAATACCTTCGTGGGCTTCAAATGAGATGGCCATTTTTATAAATGATCAGCGGGTCGCCACCGGAAGTCCCGGAACTTATGTCTCGCTCAAACGTACGTGGTCACCAAACGACACGATCAAGTTCGAATTGCCGATAGACTTTAAACTTTCCCACTACACCGGAATCGACAAAATTCCGGGCTATGAACGTTACGCCCTGGAGTACGGCCCAATTCTTATGGCATTGACCGGCTCTGCGTCCGCGGTTTTGAAAGTTCTCGATGGCGCCAGGCACGAGGACATCGTGAAGCAAATATTACCCGATCCTGACGACCCGCTGCGGTTTCAGATCAAGGGACATCCAGAGTACTCGTATGTTCCCTATTGGAAGGTTTTGAATGAGCCGTTTACCTGCTACCCGTGTGTCACGGTTTGATGTGTCTCATTCATTTACCAGAATTGAGCGGCGACCAACCGAGGTGGCCCAGACTTTCCGTTGATGACTTGAGTCGTGATTACAGCTTCAACATTTTCACGCCCCCAAGCCTTGGGTGCCTGACGCTCAAGCTCTTCCAAAAATTGTTCATTCGTAATATAGTCCGCAGCGGCCATAGTCCCGTTAGGTCCGATTCCGGCAGCAATTACCACTAGTTTTCCGGTGGTTGAATCTCGATAACGGGCGATGACACCGTAATCCTGCACCAGCGTCGAGTAGGTTCTTTGACGATATAAGACCCAATCGGGTTGTTGCTGCGCATGACTGTCGACGATTCGCGAAATCGTCGGAGAATCCCTGAAAGAAAATCGTAGCCCCGAAGTTAATCTGAGCGTCCACTGGTTATGAAACGCCCCAATCAAAATGGTTGGCCCAGCCTGAACGTCATCAAAGGAGGTGAGATCAGCGTTTTCAACGCGCCATTGAACACGCCGTTCGCCTAGAACACCGCTGATTTTTGAAAGCGCCACCGCACTTGGCAGAGCAAGAATGTTGTAATGCTGTATCGCATCCACCAGTTCTGTTTTAGGTGTTGGTTGGGCAGGTAAAGAGGGCTGTAGCATGGAAAATGCGCCAAAAGACACTAATACTGTGCCATGGTAATCTGCGAACGGCTTCCAGAACTCCGTCATGGCTGCGTCGATTGGCGGAGAAGCCGGTTGTTGCTTCCAATGCCTGACGGCGATGCCGGTGATAGCCGCGGCTGCCACCAGAATAAAAACGAATACGCCCAGCCATCGGGAACTCGCAATTCCCGTCCCAGACTGCGCCTCAACTGCTGGAAGAGAATTGGCCGGAACGTCCCGAATAGGCATCGCCAACTGCTGTGACGCAGGAGCAGACTCGGGTGTTCCCTTTACCGCGTGCAAAGATCTTCTAAAGTAGGGAACATAGGAGCCGCTGGATACGCAAATTTGAAGTTCATGCGCGTTGCCATGCTGCGTATAGTACTGATTGAGGCGCTTTCTGACTTCCGCTGCAGCGACCCGAACGATGGGGTCTACGTTCGTGTCATACGTCAGATCTCTTCCGAAGAGCTCCACCCCGATTGTGCGTTCCTTCAATTCGTCGCCGTGTCCAGCTAATTCTCGCTCCACGATAAAACTTAGAAATGTTGGGTAGCGTTTGCTCGAGGAAAAGGGCGTACTTGCCAATATCTGGACGAGTTGACCTCTCACGAGTTCCTTGTCTGAATCACTCGAGGGCAACCACTCGCCTGGTTCGATTGGCTGTGGTTGATGTACTGCTTTCTGATTTACAACTTTCACGAATGCCTTTATTAATCTTCTGGATGAAATTCTCAGTACCTGTCATGCGCATTGAGCGGAGCTTGGGAATGTCGAGAGAGGCCACAAGCTGAAAACTTCATTTCAGAATCCCCATAGAATAATGCGCTGAGACCGTTTCTGCCAACTGTTACGTCGTGATACGCAGTGCGTTACCCCCTACGGCGAAGCGATATTCCACGGGCGATCTAATTGTAGCCATTGCGGTTACGACGGAGTGATCAGTGTACGACCGTATAACGCGGCCCTTTACTGAAACTACCTGTACAAGCGTTGATTTTAGACATAATGTTGAGGGAATTCGGGAAACCTGCGAATAAAAAATGTATTAGTTTCTCTTCGATAGGCATACGGGGGACAGCGATGAAGATGTTTGGTACAGCGGCGGCTCTACTGATTTTCGGGATGATCGGTTGCTCGGTCTTGTCGGCGACCGATGCGAGTGTCCAGCATCCCAAGGTCGTTGTCATCAGTTTGGACGCATTCGGGGCGGCGACTTTGCAGGACCCATATATCGCGACGCCGGCATTGCACGCGCTGATGAAAAGTGGCGCCTATGCCAAGGCAATGCAGCCCATCAATCCCAGCGTCACCTGGCCTAACCATACGGCAATTATTACGGGTCAAGACGCGAGTCGACATCATGTTCTGGTAAACGGGCTGATTGTCGGCCAACGGACAGATACTAAGCCTCATGTGGAGATGTGGGTTCCAAAAACAAGACTGGTTGCTGTTCCAACCTTGTATGACGTCGCGCATCAGGCCACGCTGACAACTGCCCAGGTAGATTGGGTTGCGATAACGGATCCTGGCACAATTGATTGGGCTTTCACCGAAAGGCCCAATCCAGATGCGCCAATCGAGCAAGAACTGATTCAGAGTGGCGAAACGACGCGCTCAGATTTGATTGCCTTTACGACACATCCCGGAGCGTGGCGCGATCGAATCTATACGGATGCGGCGATCGATATTTTGCGCAATCACCGTCCAGATCTCTTGCTTGTTCATCTGCTTTCGATGGATGCCATTCAACATGCCACAGGCTTTGGTACCGAAGCGGACTACAACACGGAAGCTTTTCTCGACGATAGAGTCGCGGAGATTGTTGATGCCGTGAAGGCGAACGGTGATCTCGACCGTACAACCTTCATCGTTGTTTCCGATCATGGTCAACAAACCTTTCATAATGCTCTTCATCCAAACGTGCTTCTAAGCCAGGAAAACCTGCAAACGGCTTCAGCAAGTACGCCCGCGTATGCGGTTGAGGATGGCGGCTGTGCATTGGTTTTCCAGAAGAACGCGACGCCCGCATCCGTCGCAGCGCTAAAGAAGTTGTTCGCTAGTAAAACGGGCATTTATGCGGCGCTCACAGAAGATGAAGCTTCTGCGCTCGGTTGGCCAAAACCCGGTTCGACAGATCAAGCGCCAGACCTTTTGCTCTATGCGGCGGAGGACTACGGGTTTTCTCCTGAAGCTGCTGATACCTTTGTGACTAAACTGGATCATCAGCGGGGGAATCACGGCTATCCAAACACATTTCCGCTGATGCAGGCCATTTTCATTGCCTCGGGAGCAGGCATCAAGAACGTCGGAGAGATTCCGCCAATGTTAAACCTCGACGTGGCTCCCACGATTGCCCACATCCTTCAACTCCAATTGCCCGACGCTCAAGGCAAGGCGCTGGAAGCCATCTTGAAGTGAAAAGCGAAAGCAGATTTTATCGATTGGGTGGAAGCTCATGATGGAATTTTCACGGCGCGCGGTCTTACGCGCAATGCGGGGAACCATTGGCACCCTCGCACTCTGCAAAATTACTGGAGCCGAACGACAACGCCAACACTCACTGTCTTCGGACATGCACAAAAACGCCGCCGAAACGCTTATCGACTACTTCAGCCGAATTGCACCTGATCTGTTGCGTCCGGAGAACGGCTACTTGAAGCACCCAAGCCTCTCGCCGAGCTTGCCTGGCAACGCCTACTCCACAGATCTTTGGGATTGGGATACGCTTTGGACCGCTCGCGGACTTTTCCGTTTAGCGGAGCTTAAGCTGGATTCAGCTCTCAAGGCTAAATTGTGCACTCATGCCGTAGGAAGCCTCGAAAATTTCCTTGACCATCAGTCGCCCGAAGGGCGAATACCGATTTTGATATCTGCGCAACACGAAGATCTATTCAATAGCCTGTCGACCGAGAAGCCCAACCCTCACAATCAAGCAAAGCCGGTCATGGCTCAAATTGCGCTCCTCGTTGCGGATAAATCGCATGAGGTTGATTGGCTGGCATGCAGGTTCGATCAGATTTTGCGTTTTCATAATTCCTGGCGAGATGGAAACGGAACCCCCCTCGGGCTTATGGTCTGGGGAAACGATGTCGCGATTGGAATGGACAATGACCCTACGACGTTCGGTCGGCCGCCATTTTCCTCGGCGAATATCATGCTGAACTGTCTCTTTTATCAAGAGCTTCGCGCCTGTGCAGAGCTGGCGCTCCGACTCAAGCGAACGAGTGATCATGATCGTATTCAACTGCAAGCGGAAGCCCTAGGCGCGGCGATTCAGAAATACTGCTGGGACCGACGGGACGCTTTCTACTACACGGCAGATGTAATGTGTGTCGATCAGCGCTCCAAATGGCTGCCTGGAATTGGCCAAGGGATGGCTATGTCGTGGCGGTCGCTTCCCATGCGAATACAAACCGTCGCCGGCTTCCTGCCCTTATGGTGTGGGTTGGCCTCAGCACAGCAAGCCAACGAACTTGTTGAGCGAAATTATCGGCGTGACGACCGATTTCGTGCGGCCTTCGGCGTTCGCACGCTTTCGAGTTTTGAGCCGATGTATTCACTAACTGCGCACAGCGGAAATCCGAGCAATTGGTTAGGTCCAATTTGGATCATCACAAATTACCTGACCTGGAAGGCATTGAAAAACTATGGCTTCGAGGCGGAAGCGGCCGAGCTGGCTGACAAAACCGTGACTCTGTTGGCAAATGATCTCGAAACCAGCGGCACCTTGAATGAGTATTACCAACCGGATACGGGCGAGCCGATCAGTCATCGAGGCTTTGTCGATTGGAACATGCTGGTGCTCGAAATGATTTCGACGCATTCCGGGAAATAAACCGATCACATGCCCCGCCCATCTAGTTGTGCAGTGTTGCCTATCGAGCGTGTTCTCATGAACCGCCCTCAAGTGAGCGATCGCCTGCTTGTGTGGCAGAGAAGTCCTGATTCTCTCGGATTGCGATTTTCGAACGTAGCAAAGAGCTTGATACGTCTTCGTTAACTGACTCAAAATACGACAGATAATGATCAATGACGTAAGGCGTGGACCGCTTTACGGCCCTTACGTTTACACGCCATGTGAGCGAAGGAATATGATCTCTTCGTTTTGTTAGCTCGAGCATTTGATTTACGATGCTTCGCTTCCACAGGTGGCAGCCGAGCGGTTTTCCAACGGCGGACCTGCGTGGCCTGCTCTTTGACGCAGCCCAACCAGATCGGGAACAGATACACTCGGCTCCAAGCCTTCAGGAGGAATGGTAATGCAAAGCCAAAGTCTCTCGCGCAACATCTTGATCGTGATGATCGCCATCTTGCTTGTGCACCTGTCAATACACGCCCAAACACAGGCTTCGATTGTCGGAACGGTGACAGATCCAACAGGTGAAGCGATCCCCGGTGTCAAGGTGACTATCATCAACGAAGCAACAGGTCAGGTGCATTCACTGGTCACCAACAGCAGTGGCAGCTATGACGACCCGACTCTCGGTGTAGGAACATTTACAGTGAAGGCCAGCGCATCAAACTTCAAGGAATTCTCGCAAGTTCACATCCCATTAAATATTGGCGACACACTCCGTGTTGATATCAAAATGGAACTTGGTTCGGTTGACCAAGCCGTCACAGTAACGGCAAATGCGGTGCAGGTGCAGTCGACCACGAACGAGGTCAGTTCCCTGATCGATAGCAAGCAAATCTCGCAGCTGGATACAAATGGCCGAAATATTTCTGGACTGGTTACTCTCAGTCCCGGCGTAACGACAAACAATGCAGACTTTACCCAGCCCCTCAGGAGCGGCAATTTCAGCATCAACGGTGGGACTACGATAGCGAATATATACACCATTGACGGTGCTGAGGAAATGGATCGAGGTTCAGACGGCTCGAACATGAGCCCTTCGGTCGACGCCCTGTCAGAGTTTAAGGTTTTGACAAGCAACTACAGTGCCGACTACGGCTTTGGCGGTGGTGGAACAATTGCCGTGGCACTTAAGTCTGGAACGAAAACGTTTCACGGTAATCTCTGGGAATACGGACGGAACGATGCATTGAACGCCAACAATTACTTTACAAATTTAGCTCATACTGCAAAGCCAGAATTGCGTTTCAATACATTTGGCGGTAATCTGGGCGGCCCGCTGCTCATTCCGGGCTTTTACAACAAAAGAAGGAGCAAGACCTTCTTCTTTGTGAACGAAGAATGGAGGAGATACATCCTTGGAGCGGTGGTGAACTACACAGTTCCAACTGCGCAAGAGTATACGGGGGATTTTTCTGATCGAGCGACGGCGATCTACGTACCCAACGTCGGAGATCCGGCGAAGCTCACTCAATTCACGAGTCTCGGTCTTGTCCCGGGAACGCCTTTCCCGGGTAACAAAATACCATCCTCGTTACTCGATCCCAATGTTCAGTTATTCCTTAACGCAGGTGCACTCCCACACGCAAATAGCGGCAGCCAATACATCGCCTCAGCAAACTCGGCGATTTTCGTGAGGGAAGACATCTATCATATTGACCACAACTTCAATGAGAAGTATTCACTTGACGGACACCTCGTCCACTTCATCGCAAATGAGGGATTGCCCGCATCAGCCGTGGTCAGTACCCTCCCAACCGCGACTCTTCCTTACAGAAATCCGGCATGGAATGCTGCGATAAGACTCAACACGATCATTCGCTCTAACCTGATAAATCAGGCTCGTTTCAACTTCAACGCCAACGGGTTGGCGTATAACGCAGGAGGTGTGTGGCAGCAACCTTCTGGCTGGGGCGTGAACAAACTCTTCACGGGGACTGATCCACTTCACCGTCTTCCAAATGTAAGCATCGGTGCACCATATAGCATCGCTTACGGAACCTCATTCCTGCCTTACCACAATTATGGTTGGGAGTTCCAGGAAGCCGACGATCTCTTCTGGACGAAAGGTAGACACAACTTCAAGTTTGGCGGAGTGTATTCGCGTTATACGAAGGACCAGATGACGTCAATCTCAACGCAGGGTAGCTCAACGTTCAATGGTAGCTATTCGGCAGGCTACTCACCGAGCGGATCGACCCTCGTTGCAGGCAACTCCTTTGCCGACACAGTTTTAGGTATGGAGAGTGGTTATACAGAAGGGCAGATACAGCCCACTGCTCACATGAAACAGGCCTTCGGCGCGCTTTATGCGATGGATGATTGGCGCATCAAAGACAGACTTACCCTAAATGTTGGACTACGTTGGGAAGGGTTGCCACACGGCAACGATAAATATAACCAAATTTCGAATTTTATCCCTGGCGCCTACGATTCAACAAAAGCAGCAGTGTTCAATAGTAATGGAAGCATCAGCAGTACAAGCCCCGGGATTCAAACGGTTGCATCGGCTCCCGGCTCTCAAGTCGCACTTTCAAATACCCCCTTTTATTTGAATGGGATTGAACTGGCCGGACGAAATGGGTTGCCACGGGCGGCAACAAAAAGTTATTGGACAAGCGTTGAGCCCAGAGTTGGCGCAGCCTTGGATCTTTTTGGCGACGGCAAGACAATTGTGAGGGGTGGGATTGGAGTTTTCTTTCAGGAGATTTCAGACTCAGACACGAACAGCACCGCGATTAATCCCCCTTTTGCCAATAGCCCAAGCATCAATAGCGTATATTTTTCCAATCCTCGTGTGAGCACGATAAACGGCCAAACAATAAGCGCGACACCTATTTTGCCGACGAGCATCACGAGTATCAAGTTCGACTATCCACTTCCTTATGTCACCCAACAGAGCGTTGGCATACAGAGGCAGATCACGGCAAGTGCGATCGCAACAGTCGCATATGTAGGAGCAGACGGATCTAACCAGCCAACCCAGCGGGCAGTCGATACGGTACTGTTGAGCGATCCTAACAGGAAGGCAATCGCTGCCGGAACTTATAATGCGAATTTGGATCGGATCTTTTCAGGATATGCGGGTATTACGCAACTGGAAAATAGCGGCCACTTTAACTACAACTCACTGCAGGCAACGCTCCGACTTCAAAATCATCTTGGGGACGCGCTGCATTTTGCCTACACATATTCAAAGGCGCTTGGAATCCTCGCTGGGCTCCAGTCAAATCCTTTCGATCCAAGCTTCGATTATGGCCCGACTTCCTTAGATCAAAGACATGTTTTAGTGACTGACTACATTGTTCCAATTCCATTGCCTCGTTCATGGTCCAGCCCAGTAGTTCGGGAGGCGCTAGGCGGATGGCAGATCACAGGAATAACTTACATGCAAACCGGCCAGCCCGTCACGCCTACACTCGGCATCAACAATCTCGGTCTGGGCGGTGGTACGGCACGCCCAGATTTAGTAAAGGCGCTGACGTATCCGAAAACTCGATTGGCATGGTTCGATAAAACCGCGTACCAAACACCTGTCTTCGGCTCATTTGGATCTACGAGAGCATACAGTGTTCGGCTACCGGGGCGAGACGAGTGGAATATGGGCTTGTTCAAGACCTTCGGATTAAATCGAGATGGCAATTTCAATCTGCAATTTCGCGCCGATGCGTACAACACTTTCAACCATACGCAGTTCGCCACGATCCAAGCTGGATTCAATTCGGCAACATTCGGCCAGGTACTTTCAGCGTACGACCCACGAGTGTTTCAATTGAGTGCGAGATTAGCGTTCTAAATACCGCGAGACGCGGATGCATCACGTGCGTCCGCGCCTTGCAGACTGAATCATAAAATGCAAAACACGTCTTGCTTTCGTATTGTCCGCATATTCCATAACCCGGTGCGTGCGGCAGTCGCAATCCTTTTACCTATGCTTCCATTGGCTGTGATGCCACCTTTACGCAGTCAGACGGAAGCTCCGCAATTCAATGCATCTGATGCAACGAGCGTACTCGATTTAATCAACAGTCGTCCGGTACCTCGGAATGCATATCGCGTACTGTTCATCGGAGACAGCTTAACACTCCACCAACCGATTGCAGGTTTGTGGGACCACTTTATGGGAATGGCGGCTACAACTCCAGAAAATGATTTCGTACATCTTGCTGCTGCTCACATACAGCTGAAGACGAAAAAGCATCCCGTCGAGGTTTTTTACGACAACGGAGGAAGAGGCAGGATCGGGCCGATGCTCCAGTACTTTAAAGCACATCCGGAGTTAAAACCTGATCTAGTCGTTCTGCAAGGCGGCGAGAACGATCCATTCGACGAATCGTTCAAAACTAACTATTGCGGATTGCTCCACATTTTCAACCCGCCAACTACCAAAATGATCGTTCTAGGAGATTGGAATACGAAGCAGAAGAGTGATTTTGAAGAATCGGAGACTAAATCAATCGGGATCCCATTCGTAAGCTTGATAGAAATCCATGCTAATCCCGCGAACTCCGGCGATGGTGGTCCGCATCAGGTAGTAGGAGTGGCTCACCATCCGAATGACAAAGGAATGCAAGTTATAGCTAATGCCATCGAATTTCACTTTGACCGGCTCGGTTCCAAGTAATTAGCCGGTTCTTCCCACTGATGTAGTAAAGCAACTTCCAGGCTGAGATCTCCTCTGTGAAGGCTCAAGTGCAGATGCGGTGTGGCGCGAGGGCGGCGAATCGTCGGCGAGATAACCGTCAACCGAAACATTTCTACGGTCGAGAATCCGAAAGCATGTCTCGGGTTGAAGACCAGAGTGGAATTACTCCGCCGTCTGGAGCAAGGACAAATATGCGAGCCGACAAAAGCCTCAGCTCTATGGTTTGTAGAATGATCCCGACGAGCTGAAGACTGTGGCCGACGATCACCCGAATGTTCTCACCCATCTTCAATCGAAGCTGGATGAGCATATGGATTCCGCCAAAGATGTCACCGGAGCCAGTTTCTCTGAAGAACTGCGCCACGTATGACAACCAAGCATGCTGCCATGGGAAGATGTAAACACGCGCTTTAGGCTGGCTGTAAACTCGGAAAAGCACGTGGAAGATCGACGGCGCCAGTTCGCACGCTGCCGATAATCGCCAATCGACATTTATCGAAAGCAGCTCTGAAGCCAACTGTTTGCTGAAAAGCGTTTTGTAAATGACACGCCGCTCTTATGCAGGAGCGGCGTGCAGGTTTTCTGAATGCGGAGAAATGATTCAAGATGATGAAAAAAAATAAATTGCTTGCCGGCCGTGGTGTCATCGCGCTCGCGGCAGTTGGAATCGCGGCAGCATCATTGCACGCACAGGATATTGACGCCGCAAGGAAGGACATTCAGCACGTCGTCGTACTCTTTCAGGAAAATGTCTCTTTCGATCATTATTTCGGGATCTATCCGAAAGCGTTGAATCCCGCAGGCGAGCCAGTTTTCACTCCGTTGCTCGACACTCCGAAAGTGAATGGATATACCCGAGCGCTTTTGAAAAAGAATCCAAATTATCTGAACACGCAGAATGGTGCTGGGCGCACGAATCCTTTTCGGTTGGATCGCAGCCAAGCGGCCACAGCCGATCAGAGCCACGATTATAGTGGCGAACAGCAGGCTTTCGACAACGGCAAGATGGATTTGTTTCCCACCTCTGTCGGCCGTCCGGATGGCCCGCGTGTTCCAGGCAAACATCCCGGTGTGCTTGCTACCAGCGGCGTTACCATGAGCTACTTTGACGGCAACACAGTGACGGCCTACTGGAACTACGCGCAACACTATGCCATGAGCGACAATCACTTCGATGTGATTTTCGGACCGTCCACGCCGGGGGCCATCGATCTAGTGTCAGGGCAGACAAACGGCGTGGTCAACGATCAGAATGCACAGGGCGGCATGGTCCCCGATGGGAGCGGTGGTTTTACGTTGATTGCCGATCCGGAACCCAAGGGCGATGTTTGTTCCAGCACATCCGATCCTCTGGCGCACATGACCGGCGGCAATATTGGCGACCTGTTAACGGCTGCCAATGTTTCATGGGGATTTTTCCAGGGTGGATTTGACCTCAGCGTTGTGAATGCCAATGGCAGCACCGGCTGTCGGCGCAATTCAACCTCCAGATGGACCCGGGTGCGCGAACGCGATTACTCTCCGCACCATGAACCATTCCAATACTACGCATCGACTGCAAATCCGAAGCATGTTCGTCCATCTTCACCTGGCGTCGTAGGCGCCGGCAACGATGGCGGTGCGAATCACCAATACGATACGCACGACTTTTTCGACGCGGTCGATGCAGGCGATTTTCCGGCTGTGAGTTATTTGAAGGCGCCTGCATTTCAAGACGGCCATGCGGGCTACTCGGACCCTCTCGATGAACAACAGTGGATTGTGACCGTAATCGACTTCCTCGAAAAACGGCCTGAGTGGCGGCACACCGTTGTGATTATTGCCTATGACGATTCCGATGGCTGGTATGACCATGTGATGAGCGCCACAGTGAATGGGTCCTCAACGCCCAACGACAGGCTGAATAGTGCGGGCAAATGCGGCGACGGTGCAACCGCTCTTCCTGGCGTGAATCGTGCGAATGCGCATGCGCAGGGCCGCTGCGGACCGGGCCCGCGGCTTCCATTGCTGGTTATCTCGCCGTGGGCGAAGGCAAACTATGTCGATCACACGCTGACCGATCAGACATCGGTCCTTCGATTGATCGAGGATCTATTCCTGAATGGTCAACGTATTGGGCAAGGATCGTTCGATGCGCAGGCTGGATCGTTGCTGGGCATGTTTGACTTCAGCAAGGGCGCACCGCAGAATGGCGGCACGCTGATCCTGGACCCGGATACGGGCACCGTTTCAAGCGAAAGGTAGAGAGCGGAGTTGAAACACTGGACTCGCAGACGCCTGTTGCAGCAAGGCAGCCTGGCAGCTGCCGCATTGTGGAGCACCCGCAACCTAGTGCGGGCGCAGAGAAGCGCTTCGCAGAAAATGCCGATGCCGCGCAAACGGTCTTCGACAGCGAAGACACTCGATAGCGCCAGGTTCGAGTCTTTTGTCGATCCGCTGCCGCTGCCAGTGTTGCAAAGGCCGCTTGACCGCAGATCGTCGACTATACATGGCGCAGTCGACGCTCTTTACTACGCGGTTCACATACGCCAGGTCGAGAGTAAATTTCATCGCGATCTGCCTCCATCGCGTATGTGGAGCTACGGCGATACTTCCGCGCCCGTACTTTTTGAGGCGAAGAGCGGTGAAGGTATTCTGATCGACTGGATCAACGATCTGCCGCAGCAGCATATCCTTACACTTGATCCGCCGCACGATGGAATGAAGCCAGAACCGCCAACGCGTGTGGTGACGCATGTACATGGTGCGCGCGTCCCGTCCATCAGCGACGGTTATCCGGATGATTGGTTTGCCCCCGGCAATCACAAGCTGTGCTACTACCCCAATCGGCAAGAGGCCACCGCGTTGTGGACGCATGATCACGCAATGGGTGTGAACCGCTTCAATATATTTGCTGGCCTGATGGGCTGGTATCTGATCCGCGATGAGGTGGAGGAAAGCCTCGACCTGCCGGCCGGAAAGTATGAACTGCCGCTGCTGCTCTACGACCGTAGTTTCGATCTCAATGGACAACTTTATTATCCGAATCCTCCCGACGAAGGCGCGTGGGCGCAGGAGTTTCTTGGTGATGCAATGGTCGTCAACGGCAAGGTGCGTCCTTATCAAGAAGTAGAGCCGCACAAATATCGCCTGCGCATTGCGAACACGGCAAACTCGCGCTTCTTTTCACTTTCGCTGTCGAACGGTCAAAGCTTCCACGTGATTGGTTCGGATCAGGGATTGCTCGCGGCTCCTGTCGAGATGACCAGGCTTGTCATTGCGCCTGCCGAGCGTGCGGACCTTGTTGTCGATTTCAACGAAGTGCGTGGACATAACGTCGTGCTACAAAGCGACGGTCTGGACCTGTTGCAATTTCGCGTCGGCAAAGATGCAGTCGACGACTTAACCGGACTGCCGAAATTGCTGCGGCCAATCGAACGCATGCCCGAAGAGAAGACTGTGCGCAGACGCATGATGACTCTCGATGAATTCGATAGCGACAACGGAATGGCGATGGTGATGCTGCTGAATCGCAAGCACTGGATGGAACCGGTTACCGAACGCGTAAAGCTGAATTCAGTTGAAATCTGGAGCCTGGCAAATCTCACGCAAGATACGCATCCGATCCACCTTCACCTGGTACGATTTCAGATTCTGGATCGCAGAAGTTTTTCGGTCGACGACTACCTCACAGACGATTCGGTGCCGTTGCGTTATACAGGTCCTGCGTTGGAACCCGACGCACATGAGATGGGCTGGAAGGATGTAGTCCAGTGCCCGCCCGGCATGGTAACCCGCATCATTATTCCGTTCCAGGGTTATGCAGGGCGCTATGTATGGCATTGCCACATCCTGGAGCACGAGGCAAATGACATGATGCGCCCTTACGAGATACTCGCCTGAAAGATTTTGATAGCTGATGCTTTCGATTGCAAAATTCCATCCCAGGCGAGACATAGTCCAACTAGGCCGATGCGGAACTCGTACTCACTCATATCTGAGCCGAGGTGCTAGCGCGATCGCGAGCGGAAGTGTCGCGAGAGCAGTGACTGCGGTTGCTACGGTTGCCCAGGACGCACCCACCCTGTCGCCCAAAACGCCGAAAAGCACAGGGGCGATGGCTCCTGAGCCGATGGTTCCGGTGTAGAACAACGCGAACGAGTGTTCTGTCCGGTGCGCGGCCGTCAATTCCGGCACAGTGCCGTAGAGTACGGACGACGTACCATTCAGCATGATGCCGAGCAGGGGCGCAATCAAAAGAACCGGCGCGAGAGGGAGCATGAGAACCAGAAGGATGCAAACCGCCGTGCCCCCTTCGGTTGCGATCACCGTCCAAAGCATGCCAATGCGGCTGCCGAGCCAGCCACAAGTAAACTTTCCCGCCGCGCCTCCCATAAAAACCAGCGCAAGGGCGAAGCCGACCGTAGTCAGTGCCGCGCCTTTCGCTTTGAGCAAAAACGGCAGAAAGGTGAGCAGTCCCATGCGTACGGCAGTGTCGAGCACGCCGATTGCGAACAGCAGCGGGAAGCCTCCGCGGGTCCCGTTCCGAGATGTGGATGCCTTCTTTTCTACTACGTCATTCCCGGCTTGGTTTGTCGCCGGCATAAAGAGGCCGACCACGCCCGCGATAGCGAGTCCAAGCAGCGCAAACACACGCAATGTGCTGCGCCAGTGCATCAACGTCAAGAGCAAGGAGGCCGCGAGCGGAAGCACAGCCTTTCCCAGATCGCCGCTGAAATTGTAGACACCCAGAGGACCGCGTGCATTTGCTCCGTATGCCCGAGAGACGGCTCCCGAACCGATAGGGTGCTGGGTGCTGCACCCGGCCCCGGCGACTAGGAGTGCAATGCAAAGTCCGGTCAGGCTCCCGGTGAAACCCGCTATCAAGTAGCCACACGCGGCCAGGCCGGTGCCAAACGCCAAAACAATCCGGCCGCCGATGCGATTCGCGATGGCTCCAGCCGGAACCTGCAACCCGGCCATAGAGCCGGCAAAGAGAGCGCGTAACAATCCCAGCGCACCGTAGGATAGGCCAAATTCCGCCTGCCATAACGGCAACAGGACATAAACCATATCTGTGTAGCCGTCATGAAGTGCATGCGCCACGCCAGCCACGACGAGGGTACGCCGCTGGTGCGAGAGATCCGGACTGGAGGATGAGGAAAAGAAAGTCGTCGGTGAGCCCATGGTGAAAGTTCAGGCCGTTTGCGAGTACCGAAGAATCGTCCTGCCTGTTCTTCTCGATTACAGCACGCCGATGTGCATTGCAACTGCCTCATCGCAACACAGCCTATGCAGGAAGCCAGTGAGTTCAGGAGTCAGAATCCACTCGGCGGCGGAGCGGGGCTTTGGCGAGAGAGAACTCTCTTGGCCACAATGGATGAATACGCGGTGCTTCCCTGCAGATTCTTGGTCGCGATCAATAGTTCGAATGGAGGAATTGTTCCATCGGGATTCGCAATGGACTTGAGCCAGTTTGAGAACCTGTTTTCGTCGAGAACGAATTCTCCCGCAGACTGAGTTCCGGACATCCAGAGCCCGCTCAACACGAGGACCATGCCGCTCCCTCCAGGGTTGGGAAGGTAGGCGACATCACCATACACGTCTGCGGCGCCCAAATCGCCCGGCTCTTGCCGGGTGTGATACTCCTTCGACTCGCCGTCGCGAGGCTGCCGGTTCACGAAATAGAAGGTGCCGTTGTCCCCGCGAGTTAGGATGAAATTCATAGAAGGCTCGACCAGCGAGACCCACGGATTCGCCTGCCGCGATCCGATCAGAATTATGTTTGACCGGGCCGCGTCAACTGGCCTGAGATCGCGCGCATAGACAATCGCAGCATGCTCTGGAGTCCATTCAGGTAGGTGCGACAGCCGGGATGTCAGATCGAGATCGATGATGCTTGTATAACGCCGGGAGGCGAGATCGGAAGACAACGCCTTCGAAATCGTGGCCGACAAAATCTTATACGGATGAAACTCAGGATAAGTGCCATTGATATAGTTGGACAGGCTGACGTCTTGTCCAGTCACGGTTTCATAAAGCACAAGTCCGCTATCGCCTGGCACGATGAGTGTTCTGCCATCGGGAGGAAACATCTCGGTCCAGAAACGGCGTTCGATATCCAGTTGACCGGTCTCCGAATGGTTTCGCGTCAGCGCCGCATGCAGACCATACGCAGCTGCGATTGCGATCGCACCCATGGCGGCTCCCGCCAGAAAGATTCTGATCCACCCGTGCTGAAACCGCCCCGCCTGTTCCGGCGCGAGACGCGAGGCAAGAGGAACCGCCGAGGTTTGCGGCACAGAAACATTGGTTGCGGGTCCGCCCAGGGCATGCATTTCGGGCGCGGCGGCAGCCTCGGCCTCCGCGATGTGAAAATGCGGCACGTAGCCGCCACGAGGTATCTCGATCTGCAGCGGCTCATGAGCGCCGTCGCTGCTGAAAAACAGTTCAAGCCGGTGCCGCAACCGTAACGCGTGCGAGCGGACAATCGAGTCTGCACTCGAGTCATAACCTGCCGGACGTCCGAAGACAACCTCTCCCAGATGTTGCTCGTTGATGTCGCCGCTTCGCCCCTCCAGGGCTAACCGACAGATGTAGCGAAGGAATTCCGATAGACGCGGCGAACGCTCGAAGTCAGGGGTAGCCAGAATTCGCTCTACCAGGAGCCAGCGCAGGTCGTGGGCGTAGGGCAGATCAACGTTCTTGTTTGCGGTCTTCGTCTTCTCCACAATCAAGGGCCTCCGCCTTCCAATTTCGGATATCTCGCCGACCTTCCGTCGAGGTGAAACACGTTATTTCACCTGTTCGATTGATCCGATCTGCGGTAATTAAACGATTGATAACCAAGCTTTAACGATATCCCGCTGTCAAATCACGGAGAATTCACTTGCGACGTGCCACCACAATCTTACCTAATGGCCCGCGAATCCGGCAGAGGTTAGTTCTGTCTGCCTGAATCAAAGCTGACACCAGACAAGAAGTGATCATTCAACCGGGATGCGTGTGCGGAAGCTTACCTCTTTACCCGCAAGAATCTCTGTATTTTGAGGCTGATCGACCCGAACCGGGACGGGATCATGTCGCGGCTTAACCCCATGCCGAAAGCAGCACGGGAGACTTCATTTCAGGAGGACGCAGTAATGAAAAACGTGAAATGGTGGACGAAGATGCTGGGCGCGGCGGCGGTTGCGCTGGCACTTGTTTACACAACGGCCACCGCGCAGGAAACCGGCGCAAGTATCAATGGGATCGTGCATGACAGCACAGGAGCGGCAGTGAATGGCGCCGCCGTGGTGGCGCTCAACGCCGCAACCAACGCCCAGGTAACGGTGCAAACGCAGAGCGGCGGCGAGTACACGCTGCTCAATCTGCCGCCTGGCACCTACACGCTCACGGTGACTGCATCTGGTTTCCGCGGCTATCAGCAGACTGGTATCCTGCTGAATCTCAATCAGCACGCTACGGTAGACATTGCACTGGAGTTGGGAAACGTGCGGCAACAGGTGACCGTCAATGCTGACGTAACCGGCTTGGACACGGCCTCTTCGGAACTGAATGCCGAGGTCAACGGCGACTCGATCCGGAACCTGCCGCTCAACACCCGCGAGTCCTACTCGTTGTTGGCGCTCGTTCCCGGCTTTACAGGATCGATTGGCAATGACTATAACGCGGTGAGCTATTCGATTGACGGCGGCGACCCAAGTTACGGAGATATTCTCGTGGACGGAACGCCGGCAGGCTTCCCCACCGTCAATGGCGTTCAAGGCGTGGGTGTATTCCCGTCGGTAGATGCAATCGGTGAGTTCCGCCTCCTTTCACAAAACGTGCCTGCTGAATTCGGTCGAACGGTTGACGGAATTGTGAATGTGGTCTTCAAATCAGGCGGAAATCAGTTTCATGGCACAGGATTTGAATTCATCCGCACCAAAAATATGGATGCGAATGACTTCTTTTCCAATCTGCACGGTACGCCTCTGCCGAACTTCCATCGCGATCAGTTTGGCGGCGTCCTGTCAGGGCCAATCTACCGTAACAAGACGTTCTTTCTTATCTCGAGCGAACTACTGCTCCAAAATCAGTTCCAGTCGCTCACGACGACCGTGCCGACGCTTTTGCAGAGACAAGGGGATTTCTCTCAGACCTATGGTCCTAACGGCAACCTCGTCGTGATCTACGATCCGTATACAACCGCCTACAACGCCGCCACCGGCCAATATACCCGAACCGCGTATGCGGGCAACAAGCTCACCGCACAACCGTCAGAACTCAGCAAGGTCGGCTTTAATGTACTGAATTATTACCCCTTGCCGAACGTGACCGGCAACGCGGTAACTAATGCCAACAACTATTTCGCGGCAGGCAGCACCAAGACGCAGACGATCGCCTGGGATGCGCGCGTCGATCACACGATCAGCGACCGCCAAAAGATATTCGGCAGATATTCAAACCGCTATTACGACAGCGATCCCGGTCCGTTATTTCCGGCAGCGGCTGTGCCCGCCGAAGGATTAATCAATGGCGAGGATTTTTCCCGGGGCATTACCGCTGGTTACACCGCATCGATCACTCCACGCACTATTGTCGACTCGCGGCTGGGCTTTGCACGCACTCTCTACAACTACCTGAACAACAGCCTCGGTTTTCAAGACTCGACGCTTGGGTTGCCATCGAGCATCGACGCGGCTCCCGGCGTTACACCGCTGTTTCCGCAGATGGACCCTGCCGGTTATGACGGTCTTGGCAATAACGGCGAGCGCCACAATTCCTTCATGACTTATGCTCTGTTGTCATCGGTCACACTGGAACGCGGCAAGCATATCTTCAAGCTCGGGTTCGACGGCCGAATGATCCGTGTGAACGACAATGAAGCCTCTTACGGTGCAGGTGGCTACACCTTCGGGACCAATTGGACCCAGGGGCCAAATGCCAACGCCGCAAGCGCCTATGCGGGCAACGGGCTCGCTTCCATGCTGATTGGACTGGGCACGGGATACGTGATTCAGGACTACAAGAATGTAGCCACGCAGAGCTACTACTTTGGCGAATATCTCCAGGACGACTGGCGGATCACTCAGAAGCTGACTCTTAACTTAGGCGTGCGCTACGACCTGGAGTCGCCACGCACGGAGCGCTTCAACCGCATGAACTGGTTCGATCCCAACGTAGCTTCGCCGCTCAATTCGGACGTTCCTGGATTGACAGGCGGCCTGCAGTTTGTAAACGTTGGTGGCCACAGCCGGCACCAGTACAACGTGGACTGGAACAACATTGGACCGCGATTCGGTTTCGCTTACGCACCAATCGCTTCCACGGTGGTGCATGGCGGACTTTCGCAGCTTTACGGCCAGTCCACCCAACAGGCGGCAGGCACAGTCGGCCCCTACGGGTGGCGGGTGCAGACAAACTGGGTGAATACGCTCGATAACGTTACGCCCTACCAATGCCCGGCTGTCGGCACCTGCCTGGGAGGCAATCTCGATAATCCGTTTCCACAAGGCTTCACAACGCCCCCTGGATCGACCAATGGGCTCTGGACGGGCGCAGGCAGCTTGCTCGAAGGCGTCCTTCGGCAAGATGCAACGCCGTATTCGATTCAGTGGGGCCTGGATGTGCAGCAGAAACTACCATTTCAGATGACCGCGGATGTCGCCTATGTTGCCAATCGCGGGCGGCAACTGATCCAGAGCGGCGAAGGCGGTCTGGATCTCGACCAATTGCCGGTCTCCGACCTTTCGCTAGGATCGGCATTGAATACGCAGGTCGCCAATCCGTTCTACGGAGATAATCGCGTTACCGGCACTCTTGCGGCGCCCACCGCGTCGAAAGAACAGCTCATGATCAAGTACCCCCAGTGGTTGGAAATGTGGCCGTTGCGTGCGCAGGGGGGAAACTCTCAATACGACGCCCTGCAAGTGACCTTGAACAAGCGTCTCTCTTCAGGGTTACAAATTCAGGCCTCCTACGCGTGGGCCAAGGACTTCTGGAACGGGACCACTCACCAGGATACGTTTCATCCCATGAGTGACTACGCGATTGCTTCACAGGATATCCATCAGCGGCTAGTGGCGAGCTACATCTACCAACTTCCGTTTGGCCATGGCCGCGCCTACGGAAGCCACATCGCAGGATGGGAAGATACAGTCCTTGGCGGCTGGCAGATCAACGGCATCACGACCTTCCAGGGCGGCAATCCGCTCGCAGTCAGCGGGAGCAATACGCTTTCGAGCTTTGACTTTCAAACCCTGCGCGCCAACACAAACTTCCAGAACCCGTCGCTTTCAGGTCCGATCAAGAACCGCTACAACAAATACTTCAACACGGCCGACTTCAGCCAGCCAGCGGCCTTCACGCTCGGCGACGGGCCAGCGTATTACAACCACTTGCGTGGTCCGGGATTGGATAACACCGACTTTTCGCTCTTCAAGGTGTTCAATCCGATTGAGAGACTCAAAGCGGAATTTCGTGCAGAAGCCTTCAATGTCTTCAACCATCCACAATTCAGCAATCCAAACATCAGCGTAACCAGCGCAAGCTTTGGTCAGATCACTTCGCAGGCCAACTCGCCTCGTCAACTTCAGTTCGGCCTGAAGCTCGAGTTCTAGCTCAAAATGCGGAGGCCAGCATCCTAAGCCTCCGCGCTTTTTTTCTCGCAATGCGGCGGCTCACGCCGCAGATGTGGAGCCATACTTAAAATGCCTCTCCTGAAGCAACTCATCCCTCTCGCGGCCACTCTTGCGGCTGCGCTTACATTCGCGGCGAACGCGCAGGTTGCGCAAAATGACGGTAGTGCCGCAACCACCGGCCCAATCGTCGTGATGATTACGATCGATGGCTTTCCCGCGCGCGCTTTGAACGATCCGCGTTTGCCCATGCCTACACTCCGCATGCTCGAGGCTAACGGAACACATGCGGATGCCATGCAACCCATTAATCCGACCGTCACATGGCCCAACCACACCGCATTGATCACTGGTGTCGATGCGAGCGTCCATCATGTGATTGCGAATGGACTCGTGACCTTTCCCGTCGACGGCTCCGCGCCTGAAATCAAGCCTTGGGTGCCGAAGGATGATCTGGTACACGCACGCACGTTATACGATGCAGCGGCGGAGAAGGGTATGACGACCGGCCAGGTGGACTGGGTGGCCATTTATGGTGCAAAGAATGTGCGCTGGGAGTTCGGCGAGAAGCCCAGCGTCGACAGTGCGATTGCGAAGGATCTTGTTGCGCAAAAGCTGGTGACCGAGGATCAGGTGGAAACGTTCGGCGCGAAGAGCAGCCCCGCGTGGCGCGACGAAATCTGGACCGATGCGGCAATCGACATTCTCACCCGGCACACTCCCAATCTGCTTCTGCTGCATCTTTTGGAAACCGATACCCTCCAGCATGAATACGCGCCGCTGACGCCTGCGGCTTATGCGGCCTATGCCTACGCCGACAGTTGCATTGCCCGCGTAGTCGATGCCGCGCGTTCTACCGGTCTGCTCGACCGCATCACTTTCGTTCTCACGTCCGATCATGGCTTTGAAACCGTAGCGCACGAGATTCGCCCCAACGTTGCGCTCGCGGAGCGGGGGCTGCTGCAGATGCAGGGCGGGAGCTACAAGGGCAACGTGTGGTTTCTGGCCGAGGGCGGCGAAGCCTCACTGTTTATTCGCGACGACGCGACGCGCGCAACGCTGGTAAAGGAGTTAAAGGAGTACTTCACCTCCATGCCAGGCATCGCCGGAGCCTACACCAACGACGAGGCGCAAAAGTTTGGCATCCCAGCCTCGGGGTCGACGGATCAGGCTCCCGATCTCTACCTCGCGGCGCAGCCGAGCTACTCTTTCACCGGCGGCGTTCAGGGACCAATCGTGAGTGACCTGAGTTCAGCTCGCGGCACACACGGCTACCTCAACACCAATCCAGACATGGAGGCGCTCTTCATCGCTTCTGGTGCGCACATTCGCCCAGGCGTCGATCTAGGGTCCATCACTAACCTACGTGTTGCGCCGACGCTCGCGAAGATCCTCGGCGTCTCACTCCCTGCGGCAACTCAGCAACCGCTCATCGATGCACTGCAATAGAGTTTTCGCAACCAACCCTCATGATCTCCGATGTGCTCACTGAGCGGCCGGTTCAGCACGCACCGGTGTAGCTTTCAGCAGGCGCTCTAAACTCGCGGTCAGTTCAGCTTGAATAGCCACATGTGCCGGGTTTCCATACAGATTGTTCCTCTCACCCGGATCGTTCGCCAAATCGTAGAGCTCGAACTCCTGCGGCTCGAGATAGTAGTGGATGAGCTTGTGTGTTTTGGTGCGTACGCCTCGGTGCGGACGTACTCGCTCCGGTCCCGGGTATTCGTAGTAGTCGTAGAGCCATTCCTGACGCCAGGTTGGCTTCTCGCTGCCGGCAAGCTTGAGCACACTTTCGCCCTGCATCGTTTTGGGAGGCTCAACGCCGGCCAGATCAAGAATCGTGGGCGCAAGATCGACATCAAGCACCATCTCATCGCGCACCACACCAGGTCTTATGCGCTCGGGATAGCGAATCATCATGGGGATTCGAATCGAAGGCTCGTGCATCAAGCGCTTGTCGAAGAGCCGCCATTCGCCGAGGAAATATCCGTGATCTGAACTGTGCACGATGGCGGTATTGTCCATTTGTCCGGTCTGCTCAAGGTGGGACATGACGCGTCCAATGTTTTCGTCTATCGCAACCAGGCCGGCATAGTAGTCTTTGCAGATTTCCTCGAGCGAACGCGCAGCATCGCCCATGACCGTAGTGCCAATCTTGTTCTTGGCGTCGGCAAAGCACCTGGGTTTGCCGGGATAGCCCTTCAGGTCGTCATCGAAGGTCTCCGGTTTAGGAATATTCACGCCGTTGTAGAGGTCCAGATGGCGCCGCGCTCGATAAAACGGCGCATGCGGCGTCTGATACCAGAGCAGAAGACAAAAGGGTTTGTCGCCGCGCTCCTCCTTCAGCCAGTCGAGCGCGCGATCGGTGACAAAATCATCGCAGTATTTGTCATAGGTCTTCTCCGGGCCGACTACACCTTTTCGTCCCTCGGCAAAGACCGGGTTGTAGTAGTTGGTGGCCGGCGCATTGAAGCCGAGATAATAGTCCCAATATCGCTCTTTCACTCCGTTGCGCGTGTGCACTTTGCCCAGGATCGCGGTTTCGTATCCCGCTTCGTGCAACAGGTCAGTGAAGATCGGTATGTCGGCAGGGAGCGGCGTATTCAAGTACTGGTTATCTAGCGCTCCTGTGCTTCGCGACCACATCCCTGTGAACGTACTTGCGCGGGCCGGCGCGCAAAGCGCATTCGTACAAAAAGCGTTGGTAAAACGCACGCCCTCGCGTGCAATGCGGTCCTGGTTGGGCGTTTTCAAAATGGGGTGGCCCGCGATGCTGAGTGCATCGGCACGCTGCCCCTCGTTATAGATAAAAACGAGATTAGGCCGCTTTGTGCCAGGTTTAGGAGCGGCCGCTACCGGCTCCGATGAAGCCAATAATGTGCCCATCATCGCCACGCCGCCTTGAATAAACTCACGCCGATTAGTGCCGATTCCAGATTCATTGCCCATTTTTCCTAAATACCCCCGAGGTGGTTGCACGAGACAAAACCAGTTCGCCCACAACCGTGTGGCCGCCCTTCAAAAAAGCTTGAACATTCCCCCGCGAATACGCCGATGATATCGCGACGAATCGGGTTTCCGCGGGCGTTGATTGCAGGATGAAGATGTTGGGACATTGGGGAGTGGCATCGATCTGTATCTAGATCCCGATCTCAACATAGACTACCGCAATTCCGACGGCATCCTTTAGAAGTGAGGAGACGGAAAAATTCACGCTCAGTAGACTTCGTCTTTCGTTGTGTGATCAGCAAGCTCACGAGTGCGCTCGAAATCGATGTGAGGACAACGGCGATTCTTACCTCAATCGGGCGCAGCTTCTCCATTGTAAATGTGGAGCACATATCGGAGTCCGGCCCTCAGCTGCGAGGCAGATTATTCCCACACGTCATAATTGCGTATGAGACGTCCTCGCCAACTTCTCTAGCGTAGCGACCGATCCGCTCACCCAAGCAGGTCGGGGTTCCGCGATTAACTGACTTTGGACCCGAGACGATCCTACTTTAGAAACCCGCAACATGGTTGGAATACTCTTTTCAAGAGGCGTCACGCCAAGCTACTAGCGATCAAAGTGTGAAATGCAAAGGCCAGACAGTCAGAAAGCCTGAGCGCGCCATCGCCGACTAGAAACGAAGAGTCATAATCAGCGAGGTGATGATACCAAAACCGGTGAGTTCAACGGAATGCTCTATTTGAGAAAATCATCCGGTGCTTGTTGGGGTGAACTATCTCTTCGGCGAACGTTTCCTTCTTTGCGCACTCGCACCAGACCTCCGCACCTGGAAACGATGGCAGTTTGCACCTTCCGCATCTCTATAGAAAGTAAAAGAAGCGCGAGCGATTGCAACACCGTGGCGTGCTGCCCCAGAGCATTACCGATCATGCTGTTTGCAGATGGATCGCGAAGATTGATCCATTAGGCAGTCGTGGCGTTAGCGTGATAGTACCGCCATGTACTTCAATAGCCCATTTTGTGATTGCCAAGCCGAGCCCTGCTCCTCCCGCGTCACGCGTGCGTCCTTCATCGACACGATAGAAACGATCGAACACGCGGGATGCCTTATCTTCTGGAATTCCCGGCCCTTCGTCCTCGATGGCAAGTTGAACCAGTTTTGTCTGATCGCTGGGGTTCCGGATCACAGACAGATTCAGGCGTATGCTGCTTGCTGCAGGTGAGTATTTGACCGCATTGTCGAGCAGGTTGATGATTGCCATCCGAAGGAAGTTGCGATCGGCATGGACAGAGATTTCTTTGTCACCGGTGACGGAGATCGTCTGTTTCTTATCTTCGGCCAGAACGCCGACAACTCCCACTGATTCCTGCACAAGATCCATCATCGGAAAGATTGATCGCTGTAATTCGATCGCACCTGAATCCGCATGAGCGATGGTCAGGAGCGTATCGATCATCGAAGTGAGCCTCGCTACTTCCTCAAGCATGCTGCCGATGATGTCTCTGTATTTCTCCGTGCTATGGTCCTGCTGTAAGCCGACCTCGCCAACACTGCGCAGTGCGGCGAGCGGCGTGCGCAACTCATGCGAAACATCCGATGTGAAGCGTTGAAGCTTTTCGAATGACTCGCCCAGGCGCACGAGTAGTTGATTGAGCACGCGGGCCATGTGTCCTAATTCGTCATTGGGGTTATCGACCGGAATGCGTTCATCCAGCCGCCTGGCTGTGATCTGTTCGGTCTGGCGAGCCATCTGTTCAGGCGGATTGAGCGCCTTACCCGCAACACGATAACCAGCGAATCCCGCTGCGATCAGAGCGACCGGCATAGCAAGGATCAGTAGCCCGATGAATTCGAACAAGCGCGTTCTGAGCGGCTCTGTGCTGTAGGCTAGCCGAATCAGAAGCGGCTTGCTGTCAAAAAAATGAAGATGACTGATTGCCAGAACGGGTGTTCCGTCGGCTAGCTGCATCCGTCTCGATGCGTAGCCGACCTCTCCTTCGCGCGGGGTAGGTGTGCCCCCAAGATACATATCGCGGAGCCGATCGTTGCGAAAAAGGACTTCCCCAGCAGGGCTTAGAACCTCCATGTAGCGATCAAGAAGAAGGCGCGACTGCGGATGACTATGGTAGTCCTCATGCAGGAGCAGACGGCCGTCCGGAGTAAAGTAAAGCAACCCCTCGACAGTCTCCAGGTCTTCAATTTCGGCATGGTGGAGTGGTCATTCAGCTGCCAGTACTGGAGGATGCAGGCGCCGCACGCATAAACTCCCAGCACCACGCCAAATATGGCGACATACCAAAGCGTCAGTCGGTCGCGAATAAACCGAGGCCTCAGGCGCACTACTTCTCCTCTGCCTTGCGGAGGACAAAGCCGAGCCCGCGGACGGTGTGAAGCAGCTTCACTGGAAATGGATCATCAAGCTTTTTACGGATTCGCGCTATGTGTACATCAATGACGTTGTCGAGAGACGTATATCGCACCGTCGTTTTCCATACATCGCGTGCGACCATCTCGCGCGATACAGTGGTGCCGCTATTTAGCAAAAGATATTCGAGCAGGTCGAACTCGCGGCCCGTCAAGTCCAGCACCATGGTTCCGCGTATTGCGACACGACCACTCACATCCATACGAAGATCTGCAAGTTGCAAAACGGATGGAACTTCAGAATGAGCGCGCCGATGCAACGCACGGACACGGGCTAGTAGCTCCGGGAATGCAAATGGCTTGACCAGGTAGTCATCGGCCCCTGCGTCGAGGCCGCGAACGCGATCGTCCACCGAGCCTCGCGAAGTGAGGACCAGCACAGGAGTTCTGAAACCGCCGCGACGCATCTCGCGAAGGGTCTCAAGACCACCCTGGCGTGGCAGCATCACATCGAGAAGAACCAGATCAAATGCCGAATTACTCAGAAGGCGAACCCCTGTTTCCCCGGAATCTGCCAGAGCCACGTCGTAGCCATTTCCCTTCAGCCCTTCTGCAATGGCCTCGGCAAGCTTCCTTTCGTCTTCAATGACGAGGATTTTCAAGGCATTTTCCGGACGACGTTCGGTCACTGCGCTCATCCTTCACACTCTAAAGCACCCATAGCAGAGACGGTATCGTCACGTAAAAACTTCAGAGAAACTTCAGAATTGCTTAAGGTTACTCCGTGATTTGATCAAAGGGCTGGAGTCTTCCTGCAGGAGCTTTGAAGATGCGTGCCCGCCTTGCCCCGATCCTTGGAACCTTTGCCTTGGGAATAGCCAATCTTGTCGCATGTGCCGCGGCCGCGACTGTACCGGTCGAATCGCAAGCTCTGCCTAAGGCCACGGCTATACCAGTCCGCTTCGAGCACACGATCGATACAAAGAACGCAAAGGTTGGGGATCAGGTAATTGCGAAGACGATTCAGGTGATCGCTCTTCCTGGAGGCAGAAGTATTGCCAAGGGCACGGTTCTCGTAGGACACGTTGCTGCGCTTCAGACATTTCAATTCGATCAGACACCCTACACGCATCAGAAACCCTCGATGCTCGCGATTCACTTCGACAAGCTGCAGGTAGGTGCTGACGCGATTCCCGTGAACCTTGCCGTTCGGGCTATTGCAAACACGAACGACTCGAAAGATGCGACCTATCCACACAGCACGGATGATACCGATCATGTTGGAACTATCACTCTGATTGGCGGAACCAGCTTCTCACCGTTGGACAAGATGATCCAGTCAGAGGACGGTGACGCGATTGGATACAACCGAAAGAACGGAGTCTTCGCCAAGCTGGTTGCGTCGGCTTCCTGTGACGGAACCGATACAGAACAGTCCATCGCAATCTTCTCTCCCAACGCTTGCGGCGCATATGGCTTTGGCGGCGATTATCTAACAGACAGCGGACGCGATGGCAGTGGTACCTTCACGCTCGCGCTGCGCGGCCACGCCGTGAAGCTTTACGCCGGAAGCACGGCTCTCCTTCAGGTCAACGAGACGAAATAGATTTCGCACCGAGGACAATCGCCGCATGCTTTCGCCAGGACCCGCGCTGAGGGTCGTTATCCATCTCAATGAAGACGCCGCTTCAGAGGGAGACTACCTTCACTTGGAGGTTCTCTCCTTTCTGTTTGAGCGGGGAGTTGCAGGAGCCACCGTGCTTCGTGGCCACTCGGGATTTGGGAGCCATCACCGCATTCATACGCAGGGCGCGCCTGGTGTGAGTGGCGAGCACCTTCCCATTCGGGTCGAATTCCTAGAATCGGCCGAGACAGTGGAAGGCCTCATGCCCCGGCTGATCGAACTGGTCACAGATGGTGTCATTGAAGTTCAGGCGACAAACATCGCACATATTGCGAAACCTGCCCTACCCCGTAAGCGGGAGGGTAGCGGCGAATGATTCATCGGTCATTGCGGGTGCTGTGGGGCTGCGCCGTACTTCTTGCGCTCGGTCCCTCAACCCATGCTCAGACAAGGACAGTTGCTGAGCCTTCGCCGGCAGGGCGCGCGGCCCTATCTGTACCAGACAATGCCTCGCAGGTTGATGCAGGCGCTCACGCTGCGACGAAAAGTCAATCCCTAACTCTTACGCTGGCCGATGCTGAGGTTCACGCGCTTAAGAATCAGCCGCGTCTGCTTGCGGAGCAGTTTCGCACACAGGCAGCAGATAAGAGAGTAGTGGAATCCAGATCCGGCTACTTCCCGCAGGCTTTTGGCAATCTCACGGCAGTTGAGGCAAATGGAGACACGGCCGTAGCGGCGGGAGCATTGACAACATCGAGTATTTCGACGCGTGCGGGAGGTGGCACCTCGATCGTTCAAATGATTACGGATTTCGGCCGTACGTCAAACCTGGTGCAATCGGCTCACTTCGCGGCAATGGCCGCTGGACAGAACGAAGAGGGTGTTCGGCAGTCAGTGCTGATGCAAGTCCGAGAGGCTTATTTCACGGCCCAGGCTGCCGAGAGCATCCGCAAGACAGCGCAGGCAGTCCTCGATTTCAGACGAGTTACCTTGCGACAGTTATCTGCGCTTGCACAAAGTCAACTTCGTTCGACTCTCGATGTTCAATTCGCGCAGGTCATGGTTTCGGAGGCAGAATTGGCGGCCGTCCGCGCCGAGAGCAATGTGCTGAAGGCGCAGGCACAGCTTGCGGCATCCATGGGCGAAGAGGGCGCCACCAACTACACATTGACCGATGAGCCGTTGCCCGCCAGCCCGGATAACGATCCTTCCGTTTATATCGATGCAGCGATTGCGAGTCGGCCCGACCTCAAGGCCCTGCACCTAGAAAGCGAATCGACCCGGCACGAAGCTCGCGCTCAGAGAGACCTGAACTTCCCCACGATCAACGCGCTGGCGGCCGGGGGAGAAATTCCTATCCACGATTCGGCCGTTCACCACGAATATGGGGCGGCGGGCATCAATATCAATATTCCGCTCTTCAATGGCGGTCTGTATTCGGCGCGCGCAGCCGAGGCGCGGCTGGAGGCGAAAGCTGCAGACAAGGACGGTTCGCTCCGAGAAGTTGAGATTGTTCGCGACGTACGCGTGGCCTGGGCAGACGCGCGCGACGCCTATCAGCAGATCGACGTAACGCAGCGGCTCGCGGATGAAGCGAACGTAGCCATGCATCTCGCGCAAGCCAGATACGATGCCGGCCTGGGCAGTATTGTTGAACTCAATCAGGCGGAGCTGAACCAGACATCGGCTCTTATCACGGCCGCAAGCGCTCGATTTGACTATTTGCGCTCGATGACGGCATTTCAATTCGCACTGGGTGATTTGCATTGATTGCCGAGGAAGACGACGTGAGACTGGCTCCCAAACGAGTGGTATGCCTTATAGCTCTACTTACTGCAGGACTTTTGTGCAATGGATGCACGACGAAGACCAGCGCGGCTCCAGAAGAAATTCCAGTTGTCGCAGCGAGCCACGCCGTCAGCACGGACTTGAAGAACGACATCACGTTGACCGCCGAACTCGAACCTTATTACGAAGTCGATGTGATGGCGAAAGAAGCGGGCTACATCCATCACATGCTGGTTGACATCGGTGACCACGTGAATGCTGGCCAGCTTATCTGCGTTCTCGATATCCCGGAATTGCAGGACGATCTTCAACGAGCGAAGGCAGATGTCCAGACGGCAATTGCCGAGCAGTCCGCGGCAGAGCAGGATCGTTGGCGCGCCGTAGCAGCCGAGACGATCGCGCACCTTTCCTACACACGCATTCTGGATGTTTCGAAGAAAGAGCCTGGATTAGTGCCTCTGCAGGAGGTGGATGTGGCGCATTCCCGCGATCTTGAGGCAGAAGCCCAGGTCGCATCCGCTGAGCAAAGTGTTCAGGCCTCTATGAGCCGGCTGCAATCGGCGAAAGCGGCGCTCGAACATGAAAATGCATTATTCGAATACACCAGAATCGTTTCTCCACTCAACGGCGTCGTTACACAGCGCTATGCGAGCGATGGCGCTATGATCCAAGCCGGAACATCCTCTAGCACCCAGGCTATGCCCGTCGTTCATGTTGCACAAGACGACACATTACGTCTGATGCTTCCCGTACCGGAATCCTATGTGGGAATCATCCACAATGGCGAACCGGTGACAGTCACCGTGCCGGCGCTTGGAAGAAGCATTCAAGGAAAAGTGACGCGCTTCGCGGATCGTGTGCAGGCTTCAACACGCACCATGACCGCTGAAGTCGATCTCAAAAACGAGAAACGAGATCTCATTCCAGGTATGTATGCGCAGGTGCAGCTAAGTCTCAGCGATGTTCCGAATGCGGTTGCCATCCCAGTCGGCGCTCTCGACAGTTCCGGTAATGCGAACAAGGTGTACACCGTCGATTCCGCAGGCGCGATTCGCATACGCTCAGTCACAATCGGCATTCAATCTCCGCAGTTCGTTCAAATCATGTCTGGAATTCAGCCAGGGGAAGCCGTAATTCTAGGGAGCCATTCCGGGCTTCAGGACGGCGAGCGGATCCAGCCTCATTTTGAATAAGCAGCGCGCAACTGCCAAGGATTAGCCATGTCTCGCTTTGCCATTCGCACGCCTTATCTCATCATCGTTGCCTGCCTTATGATTCTAGTGCTGGGCGTGAGCAGCATCGCGCGAATGCCGGTCGATATGTTCCCGTCGATGAACGTGCCGGTCGTTATTGTCGCGACATTCTACTCCGGCATGCCCCCAGAGCAGGTCGAAGGTAATATCACGTATCACCTGGAACGGTTCTTCACTTTGGCCAGCGGCATCGACCACATCGAATCACGTTCGCTCAATGGCGTCAGCATTATTCGCGTTTACTTTCAACCTGACACCAATGCGGACACCGATGCGGCAACTATCGCCAATCTGGCGGTCTCCGACATGAAGGATTTACCGCCCGGCACATTTCCGCCCGTCGTGCTCAAATCGGACGCTTCAAGCCTTCCCGTCTGCCTGGTTACGATGAACGGAGACGGAATGAGCGATGGCGCATTGAAAGATGTCGCTCAAAACTTTGTTCGCAACCAGCTTGCCGGTGTGCACGGCGCCTCGATTCCGCAGCCCTTTGGTGGACCGTGGCGCCAGATTCAGTTCTATGTCGATCCATACAAACTCGAAGCGCGGCAGTTGAGTCCGATGGATGTAGTTCGGGCGCTGAATCAGTCTAATCTGGTTTTGCCCGCTGGCGACGTCAAGATCGGTAATCTTGACTATGACATCTATTCGAACGCTCAGTTCAATCTGAAAGACGCCGAGCAGTACCCGATCAAGATGAACGGCGAAAATCCCGTGCTCATGTCCGACGTTGGGCAACTCAAAGATGCGCACGCTCTTCAATACAACGTGGTTCATGTGGATGGTCAGCGCTCCGTTTACCTTCCGGTGCTTAAGCAGGGCGGAAATTCCAACACCATTACCGTGGTGGACGGAGTTCGAACCATGCTCAAGCATCTTGTCGATGTTCCGGCCGCAATGCACACCTCGGTTGTGTTCGACCAATCGCGATTCGTCAAGACGGCGATCGAAACACTGCTGCACGAGGGAGGCGTTGGTCTCTTCCTGACCTGCCTGATGATTCTGGTTTTTCTCGGCAGCTTGCGCGCAACGGTCGCGGTTTTTTTCTCGATTCCGCTTTCCGTATTCGCAACATTCATCGTTCTGCAGATGACGGGCTCCTCGATCAATAGCATGGTGCTCGGCGGCCTTGCCCTGGCCTTATCGCGGCTCATCGATAATTCGGTTGTAGTGCTTGAAAACGTCTACCGTCATCTCGAGATGGGCGAGTCGCAGCGGGTTGCGGCGGAAAACGGAGGCCGTGAGGTCGCACTACCGGTATTAGCGGCTACCCTGACGACGGCCGTCGTGTTCTTCCCGGTCACGTTGCTGGAAGGCGTGAGCAAGTTTCTGTTTACTGCTATGGCTGTATCGGTTGTGATTTCGCTGGCTGCATCCTATTTCGTTGCTATGACCGTGGTTCCGCTTTTCTGCTCGAAATATCTCAAGCTCGATAATCCGGAGCATATCTCAGAGACAGATGCAGCAGAAGCGCGGACTCTAAGCGGAAAACCCGGCTGGGGAACGAGATTTAATACGGCATTCAACCGGCGCTTTGAGCGGATGCTTGCCCGTTACGAAGTTCTCGTAAAACAGGTACTGCAACAACCAGTACGTGTGTTGGCAGCATTCGGAATTGTTTTCGCAATTAGCCTGTCGTTATATGCGTTTCTCGGATTTTCATATTTCCCGCAGACTGACGCGGGCCAGTTTGTCATCAACATCAAGGCTCCTTCGGGCACTAGGCTCGATGTCACCGAGAACGAGTTCGCGAAAGCCGAGCAAATCATCAAGCGGGCCATTCGGCCAACGGATCTTGGAATAATCGTCGATAACATAGGCGTCGATAATGGCTTTTCCGCTATCTACACACCCAATGCGGCGATGCATACCGGTTTCATCCAGGTTGGACTTACGCCTCAGCATCGGATCGGCAGCTACGCATACATTCAGAAAATCAAGCGTCTCCTGGCTGAACAGATGCCTGAGCTCTCTTCCTACTTCTCGACGGGAAGCCTTGTCGATGCCGTTGTGAACATGGGAGCACCGGCGCCGATTGATATTCAGATTTCAGGCGCCAACTTCACCCAGGACAATGAAGTCGCCCAGCAGATCGCCGGCAAACTACGTGGATCACCCGCGATCGCCGATGTGTTCATCCCTCAAGACCTCGATTACCCATCACTTCGCGTCAATGTAGACCGGCTTCACGCGGCGAAGCTCGGCCTTACAGAGAAAGAGGTTCTGGACAACGTTATTACATCCTTGACGTCGAACCAGATGATCGCTCCTAATCTCTGGATCGATAACAGGAACGGGAACAACTATTTCCTCACCGTGCAATATCCTGAGACACAGATTCGCACCGTGCAAGACCTCGAATCCATCCCATTGCACGCTGACGGCGTCACCGAACCTACTCGTCTCGGCATGGTCGCAAGCGTTGAGCCAATGCGCGCTCCGACCGAAGTTGACCACTATCAGATTCGTCGTAAACTCGACATTTATGTGAGACCGGCAACGGAAAATCTTGGCAGTGCCGACGACAGGGTGCGGAAGGTGCTCACATCGCTGAATGTTCCGTCAAACGTAACCGTGACGGTGCATGGGAGCGCGGAGGCGATGCATGCCTCTTTCCGCAGCTTCAGCGTCGGCCTCACACTCTCCGTCATTCTCCTATATCTGGTTCTTGTCGCACAGTTCCGTTCGTTCATTGATCCAGCCATCATTTTGCTCGCTCTTCCGCCGGGAATTATTGGCGTCCTGGTGACGCTTGTTCTTACTGGCACGACAATGAACGTGATGTCGCTCATGGGAGTGGTCATGCTTGCCGGCATCGCGATGTCGAATAGCATTCTGATCGTCGAATTCGCTCACCATCTTCGAAGTGAAGGAAAAGGCGTCGCGGAGGCGGTGATCGAATCCTGCCGCGTGCGTCTGCGGCCAATCCTGATGACGTCGCTCGCGACGATCATCGGTTTGCTTCCGATGGCTCTGAAGCTCGGTGAGGGCAGCGAATCCTACGCCCCGCTCGCGCGCGCACTTGTCGGAGGGCTCGTCGTTTCTGTAGCTCTAACGGTGTTCCTGGTGCCTGCAGGCTTTTATTGGGTCTACGGAAAGCAGGAAAATGCGGAGTCGCACCCTGCATCCTAGTTGGAGGCTTTGTACGCATCCAATTTAGAAGTTGAGGCTGTCGCACCGACCTCAGATCGCAGTACAGCATTCGCAGCCTCGCAAGTGTCCATTCGGAGGTGCCGGAGGATGCAGGACTGGCTAAAAACCTTCCACGGCGCAAATCAGGCATTCCCCGCTGTCGAGATCGCCATCAAGGCAACTGTCGCACTCGCTCTGGGGCTCCTCGTGGGCCTCGAACGCGAATGGTCCAATAAAGACATCGGCGCGCGTACCTTCGCCATGGCAGCGCTACTCGGGTTGCTGGCGACCTTGCTTGGGCCCCCCTTGCTGCTCTTTAGTGGAAGTGCTGTCCTCATTCTGATTGTCTTCGCGAATCTCCGTAGCATGCAAACAGCGCAGAAACTGGAAGCGACCACCTCTGGTGCGCTTGCTGTTGTTTTCCTGCTCGGCGTACTCGTGGGCCAGGGCCATCTGTTCACACCCGTCGCATGCGCAATCGTCGTGACCATGCTGTTAGCGCTCAAACCCCAGCTTCGCGCATTTGCAGGAGGCCTTACGCAGCAGGAGGTTCGTAGTGCTCTCCTGCTTGGGCTTCTAGGCTTCGTGATCTGGCCACTTCTGCCAGACCGTTTTGTCGATCCGTGGCAACTGCTCCAACCCCGCGAAGATTGGATCACGGTTGTTGTTATTGCTGGTCTGGGGTTCCTGAACTACGTCTTACTGCGTATCTATGGCTCAAGGGGAATCTATCTCACCGCAATCCTGGGTGGGTTTGTTAATTCCACAGCGACGGCTGCTGAACTCACATTGACGCTGTCCGAATCGGACATTGCCGGTCTCACCG
The DNA here is from genome assembly GCA_036267475.1 of Occallatibacter sp. Classification (GTDB taxonomy): domain Bacteria; phylum Acidobacteriota; class Terriglobia; order Terriglobales; family Acidobacteriaceae; genus Telmatobacter. The sequence goes on along the minus strand of DATAVZ010000047.1, from coordinate 9,207 downwards.
TTCCCGTGATCTTGCTGACATCCGTCTCCATGTTCTTTCGCAATCTCCTGATCCTTGCAATCTTCGCTCATGGGGCAGTTCGAACTGCTGCTCTCCCGCTTATAGCCATGACAATTGTCGCGGCATATTGGATCTATCGCGGACGCCGTCGGGCAGCTGATGTGGATCAAGGCGTGACAATCGACCTGGGCTCGCCGGTTTCATTGAAGAAAGTCTTGAGTTTTGCGCTTCTTTTTCTCTCGTTGCAGATAGTCGCAACGCTAGGACAGCGGTGGATAGGAAATGCCGGCTTCCAGATTATCAGCGTACTGGGAGGGTTATTTAGCAGTGCAAGCACAACCGCCGCAGCGGCAAATATGGCAATGCATGGCCATGTAAGCCAGTATCAGGCGGGTGTCGCCGTAGTACTCACCTCAATTTCCAGCGCGTTCGTTAATCTCCCTCTCGTCCAGCGCCAGACGAAATTGAGACCGCAGATGCGAGATCTCATCCTTTCATCGGCGTTGCAAGTAATTGTTGGAATCGCAATTCTATTGCTTCAGGCGCGAGTGCTTGATCTCTTCTAGGAGAGTTGGCGGCAGATGCTTCTACGGGGTCTGAGCGGGCCACGCTGCCCGAACGCGTTGGCGAAAGTGCTGCGCACGCTGCAGAGCTAGGCAGCAAAAGCTCGTTTTGAATCCGAGTTAAAGCCGCGATTGCCTCCTTCGAAATCCAGAGGCTGACATTCCCCGGATATTAGGGATTGGGCACCGAGGCGGAGAGGGTGGTGTCAAGGGTCTTGATCGCGTAGCGGCGGCACAGCCGCCCTTGACTCCGCCCGCGACTCGGCTATGCTCCATCTATCCGGGGAATGTCAATAAGGTTTGTCCAGTGGAATAGCCGTCCGAAAATTATTTCGCTTTCATAAAATCGAAAAGCCGCGACGTCGAATCGGGCTTTTGTGAGACTCCCTGCGTATCCGTGCGCTTCTGTGCTCCATTCGTTCCTTCCTGCTCCGATGCATTCCCTCCGTGAAATGAAAAACCACCAATATTTGCGGCTAGACACGAACTGGAGTTGGATTCATTGTGGTTTCAGGAGCGTGCGAACCATGTTCGATTCCCCTCATTCACCCGCATTCTTCGAGCCGCTTATCGACAGCGAGCATGCTGCGGCTCTCATTCAAGTTCACCCCAAAACCCTGCAACGGTATGCAAGGAAGGGTATCGTTGCTGGCTTGCGTGTCGGCAAACTTTGGCGATTCCGCGCTTCCGAACTTATGGCTCGCCGCCCGGAAGAGTTTTACGAAACCCTCGACGACGAGGCGCAGGCACAGTAGGCTGGAATCAGCCACTCGTGCCCGTAGCCAGAGAGGAGATCAACCCTTGCTAGTTCGGACACGGTATCAATATGGAAGTCTGCGGTTGAGGAAGCGCGAACGCGGACCGGATGTGTGGGAGTTTCGGTATTACGAGAGGGACTCTCAGGGAAAGCGTAAACGGCAGAGCCTGATCCTTGGAGATCGTAACCTGCTCACAACGGAGACCCAAGCACGGAAGGCCACGCAAGCTCTTCTTCTTAGGCTCAACGAAGAATCTCCGCGTGCGGAAGTGGAAGCAGCGTCTTTTGGAACTTTGCTCGACCGTTATATCGAGCATGAGCTCTCGGAGCGTTACTCAACTCGGAAGTCGCATCTCTCTAATATCCGAGTCCATATCCGTCCACGTTGGGGAGAACACCCGGTGGATAAGCTTAAGCCGATGGCAATGGAACAGTGGTTGCGCGATTTGCCACTGGCACCAAAGTCAAAGACTCATGTACGGGGAATCATGCACCTGGTCTTCAAGTGCGCAGAGCGGTGGGGGATTATCGAACTCGGTAAGAACCCTGTCTCTTTGGTGCGTGTGAAGGATGGAAGCAAGCGGCTCAAGCGACCACGGGTCCTTGACGTGGGCCAGTTCTTTGAACTGCTCAAGCATCTTGGCGAACCTTACCGCACGATGGTTTTGGTCGCGCAGTGCCTGGGGCTTCGAGTCAGTGAAATTCTGGGCTTGCAATGGGGCGATTTCAATTTCGAGAATCGCTCCGTGCTGGTTCAGAGGAGCGTGGTGGGCGGCAGGGTGGACGATGTGAAGACGGAATACTCAAGAGACGATGTTCCACTCGATGCTTGTCTGGCAGAGGTCCTGTTGCAATGGCGCTCTGCTTCAGTCTTCCCGCGAGACGTGGATTGGGTTTTTGCCAATCCAGTCACAGGAAGGCCGTACCACCAGGAGAGCTTGCAGAAGTCGCAGATCAAACGGGCTGCGAAGCTCGCCAAACTGGGAGAGGACATTGGTTGGCACACATTTCGCCATACGTACCGCTCCTGGCTCGACGAGACGGGTGCTCCAATGAAGGTGCAACAGGAACTGATGCGTCACGCTTCGATCCAAACGACGATGAACGTCTACGGGCGAGCCATGACGGAAACCAAACGCCAAGCAAACAGTCGGGTTGTAGGACTGGTGTTCGGCCCAAACTCGCAAGAATCCGCCGCGAAAACGGCTGTTGCGACCGTTCAGTAAATTGCAGCCATTCCTATTGGGGGATAACGGGGACTTGCCGGAAGTGACCAAATCTTGTAAGTGATTGAAAGATTTGGTTGCGGGGGCTGGATTTGAACCAGCGACCTTTGGGTTATGAGTGACCGGGAACTCGCGTAAATTGAAGACTTTACAGGACGAATGGCTACCCGGAAGTACGGAAAAGCACCCACTGGACAGGGATTTGGGAGTCAGTTGGGAGTGAATTTTGACTAGCGGGAAATCCATCCAAAGGTCACAGGAAATGTCTCACGAGGCGGACGAGACGCACCTCCAGCCTCTTTACCTATCGCCATCATCCGCCCCGTTTGCTACCCTTATTACATGCAGGTGACAGTCAACATCCCGGACGAACTCGCCGCTCAGGTCCAGTCGCGCGGGCTGACGCCGCAGAGCTATGTCGAGCATCTGATCGCCGAACAGACTGCGACGGCAAGAGGGGCTGCGACGCACAAACTCAGCTTGGAAGAGTTCGAGGCTTCGCTGGATGAGTTGACGCGATACTCCGACAAGATTCCTGTCTTGCCGTCAGAGGCATTCTCTCGTGAAAGCCTCTATCAGGATCATGATTGATGGCGAGGTCGTCCCTCTACCTGGCCGACAGTAACATCCTGCTCCGTCTCGTAAAAAGCGATCACCCGGAATTCCCGTTGGTGCGCGGCGCAATTCGTGCCCTTACACAGAAGGGTATGACCCCAGCCTATACGTTGCAGAACATGACCGAGTTCTGGAATGCTTCCACGCGCCCGAAAGAGCGGAACGGTTTCGGCCTCACGGTAGAAGAGACAGAGAGAAACGCCCAGGACATCGAGCGCAGCTTTACTTTCCTCGCTGACACGGAAGCCGTCTACCGCGAGTGGCGAAGGATCGTCGTGCAACACAGCGTCTCTGGCGTACAAGTCCATGACGCACGACTTGCCGCAGCTATGTACGCGCACGGCATCACCGAGATTCTCACGCTCAACGGCGCGGACTTCGCTCGTTTCGCCGGTATCCACGCAATAGATCCCCACCACATTTAGACCGACCCGGAACCGGCGATCTAGATCATCCGGACCGCAAATCTAGGGAATTCTCCGGCGTCGTCATTCCAAAAAGGAATGACGCGCGCTCAAAAAGTCATTGGACGTTTCCCTGCGACGCTCTTAGCTTTGCGCCTAGCTGACAACACCGAGTCAGCGGAGGTGCAAAGATGCTCAGAATCCGCCGCGCAATCCGGTTGGGAAAGCCTCTCAATCGGTCGTCCAATCTCCCCGCCAAACGGCGGGTAAACCCCCTCTCGAAGCAATCCCTCCACCATGCCCTTCATGTGATGGCACCCACTCTCACTGCACTCCTGTTTGCGGGAGTCGGAAGCGGTGTCGCTCATGCCCAGGGAACGATGGACTTCTCTGGGGCGCAAACCTTGATGGGAACTTTTAAGACTTTCTGTATTTATGCGGGTGCTGTCATCTGTTTCGGCGGCTTGATCTTCGCCGGAATCCGCATGATGTCAGGGAGGTTTCAGGACGCGATTCCTGGACTCTTCGGCGCTCTTTTCGGTGCCGGAGTCCTGGGATGGGGTGCGGGCTGGATAGGCAGTTTAACAGGCCAATCGATGTGAGGTGCTGCACCCATGACCAAGCGGGGAGAGCCGTTACCGATCAACCAAGCGCTGAATCGACCGAGAGCCAAGCTTGGCCTCGATCTTACAGCATGGATGGCGATCGTATTCGTCTGCGTAACGGTTTTCCTCGTTGGGTTTCGCCTGCTGGCAATGATTGCCTTCCCCACGCTTGCGGTGAGCGCATGGCTCATCGTTCGCAAACACCCGAAGATGTTTCAACTCTGGGGCCTGAGCCTCAACCAGAAGTCCTACTATGACCCGCGCAAACAGTGAACAAATCAAACATACGCCGTGGTTCGCCAAAGCCGGAGCCGCTTGCTCGATTGTGCCAATCTCGCGCTTCGTTGGGCCGAATGTCTTTGCACTCAAGGGCGGCGGATACGGATGTCTGTTCTCTCTTACCGGCATTGACGAAGAGGGATTGACCGACCAGGAGCTTGATGCGCGGATGCGGTCGATTGAGGGCGCATTGCGTGGGCTGCCTGAAGGCTCCTGCCTGTATCAGTACGCCCGCGTTATGTCGGGCTTTGAGCTGCCCCGTCAGTCGAAGTACGGTAGCTCCGTTACCCAGGTATTCGTAGACGACCGCCTTACGTTTCTTGAGAAGACGGCAGCCTTCCGTCGTATCGACCTGCATTGGTGCCTCACGCTGGAGCCATCGAAGGCGAAAGCGTTTGAGCGCGAGCCGCAGGAGAACACCGCTGACACATCGCGCATGTTGGCTGAACTTCAGAAGACGGCCGCGATTCTCGAAAGCCATCTCGGTAGCGCACTTGGATTGCGGTTGCTTCCGAAGAACGATGTCTTTCAGTTTTTCAGCTATCTTTTCAATCTTGAAGATTGGGCGAGCGACGACCAGCTCCGCAGCGATACCGGCGTAGACCGCCAGATCGTGAAGAACCCGGTTGCATGGCACAGCGATTACCTGCAAGTCGGAAAGCGCCATGTGCAGATGTTCTCTCTGAAGACGACGCCGGAGGCATCCAGGCCGTGCCAGTTCTCCAGCCTGCTTACTCTCGACTGCGATAGCGTTTTGTGCTCGACATGGCGCGTGAAGTCCACAACCGCGGCCCGCAGCGAGATTGACGCCCAGGAGAAGTTCATCTCGTTTTTCAAGGTTGGCGTACTGACTCGTGTGATGAGCGGGCGCGATACCGCGTCTCTTGAAACGGGTGCCGGAGCGAAGGCCGCCAACAGCAACGTCGATGACTTGAGCCAGGTCATCCGCGAGCTGGATAAGAAGGCGCAGGGCGAATACTCGCTCCGCTTGCTGCTCGCCGCACGCAGCGCGGAACAGCTATGCGACACCATCCCTGCTGTGCATCGGATCTTCGTCGATGCCCGCGCTCAGGTGATGGAGGAGACGCTTGGCAATCTCTCCTCGTTTTATGCGATGTTTCCCGGCAATCACAAGTTCAATGTGTTCCCGCTATGGCTTGCGGAGGATCATCATGCCCGGCTCTCCTCTGTATTCGCTCCGCACATCGGACACCCGCACTCCGAAGACCTGGATTCCGAGTACCTGAATATCTTCGAGACGCGCACACGGACACCGTTCTTTCAGGACGTGTATGTGGATGGCGTGCGCGTCATGCTCATCATCGGTCCGACCGGGACCGGGAAGTCGGTTCATGGGAACCAGATCATCGCTCTTGAGCAGAAATACGGTGGTTTTACCTACATTTTCGACATCGGGGGCAGCTACGAGAGCGTTGTCGAATTATACGGCGGACGAGTTGACCGCGTGGGAAAAGACGGGCCGCGTGTCAATCCTTTCGCTCTGGAGCCGACTGAGAGCAATATCAAATTCCTGTATTCCTTCGTGAAACTCCTGCTCACCAACGGCGGCGCGGAACTGGAGCCGGAAGACGACGATGTGATCCATAAGGCCGTGCAGGATATGTACCTGCTCGACCCGGAGAACCGGCGTCTGTCCAATCTCTTCCTGCCTAAAAAACTTGACCGCTACTTATCGAAGTGGGTAGGCAAAGGCATCTATAACGCTGTCTTCGACAACGTTGAAGACAGCCTCTCCCTCTCGCGGCTTCAGTGCTTCGACTTCCAGGGCGTAAATAACGAGCAGTACGCCGACCTCATCGAGCCGTTGATGGTGTGGCTTCTCCGGCGTATCAACGATGTGCTCTACAACCCCGCCAATCTTGGTGTGCCCAAACACATCCTCATCGAAGAAATCTTCTCTTCGATGAAGAACAAGCAGTTGTTGGATGGGGCGCTCGCTTCGATCAAGACAGTCAGGAAGAATCTTGGCGGCGTCACCATGATTGGGCAGTCTGCCGATGACTTGGGCGCGAACGCCGACAGCATCGTGAACTCCTGCACGTCGTTTCTCTTCCTGAAGGATGCGACGTTCAACCGGAAGCGGTACGCCGAGCTATTCAAGATGACGGAACAGCAGCTCGCTCTCTTCGAGAGCTTGCAGGACCGCGAAGGTCTGTACATGCGCCGTGACGGTCTCACGAAGGTTGTCACGCTCAATCTTGACAGCCGCAGCTATGCCACGTTCTCCACCAAGCCAAAGGACCGGGTACGCCGGTCAAAACTCATCTCCAAATACGGACTCACCGAGGGCATTACACGCTTTGCCCAGGGTGAGACCGCATAACCCGAAAGGAATAGAGCCGTGAAACCATCCATCCTTATCTTCGTCGCCTGTGGCGTTGCTTTCACTGCCGCCGCCTCCGCTTTCGCATCCGGCCCCGCCGCGCCGGATGCAAAACACCTTGAGCCAAGTGCGCCCCGCACAATCACCGTCTCGGAGTCAGCAGCTCCGCCCGTGATTCGCGCTGGCCTATTGCAATCGACGCTCATCCTGCTTCCAGATCAGGAGAAGGTCGCCAACGTCTTTGCGGGGGACACCGTGGATTGGGTGTTCGATGGCGGCCATGTCGCCAGCCGCTTTATCAGCATTAAGCCGAAACTGGCGAACAGCACGACCGACGTGCATATCGTCTCCGATCACGGCAACGAGTACACCTTGCAGCTACGGGAAGTCTCCGGTGACGAAGATCCCCACTTCGATTCCAAAATCTTCATCACTCCCGGCGACAAGGCCGCGAAAAACCGGCTGGCCGAGCTGCCCGTCTTCGTTCCCGCCGCCGACTTGGACAAGGTGAAGCAGGAAGCGGCAGCAGCGCAGGCGGCTCAGGCTGCAACGCTGAAAGCCGAAAAGACGCAGGAAGAGGCATATCGCAGCCAGTATCCCGGCTCACTTCACTTCGACTACACCTGGGATAAATCGAAGGGAAAAGAGCTTGGCTTGCAGGAGATATGGCGCGATGACAAGTTCACCTATCTGCGCGGGCAGTTTCAGGAAACGCCCGCTCTGTATGAGGTGAAAGACAAAAAGCCGTCTCTCATCAACTTCGATTTCTCGAGTGGTCTCTACACCGTTCCGAAGGAGCTGGAGAACGGCTACCTCGCCATCGGTAAGCAGAAGGTGGAGTTTCACCGCACCGAGGAAGTGAGGTAGCCATGCCGGAACCCAATCAGAACGTCCCTGCAACCGTACCGGAACAGCCCGAGGCGAAGCCTCCGGTGCGAAAGAGTATGCCGGTCGTCATCGCCCTGGTCGTCATCATCGGGCTTATCGGCATCGCCAATCTATCCAGCCTGTTGAGCGGCAGCAGGAAGAACGCTCCGGCCAGCGCCATGCCCATGCGCCCGGCAGCGCCGAACGCGCAGCAGGTCAACAGCTTTGAGTCGCAGCAGCAGTTGCAGGCGCAGCGTGACGCCGATGCGAGGCAACATCAGCAGGAACTTAACGCCGCGCTTCAGCAGCTCCAGCAGACAGAGGGTGCGCCCGGCCCGGAGGCCGCAGGCGCGCCGCCGATGACCGCCGCGCAGCGGTCGGCGATCTACGGCGACAATCCCAACGCGCCCGCACACACGTCCGAAATGTCGCAGGCTCAGGCCGAGGCAAAGCAGAAACAGCTTGCCAAAGAGAAGCAGCAACAGGACGCTATCAACAGCGACACGGTTGCGATTGACTTTGAGCGCACGACGCCCGCTGTGCCCGCAGTAGGGACAACGGAGGCCGCGCAAGGGACGGCTGCTCCCGCAGCCGGCGGCGCGGCACCGACCGGGAAATCCACCAGCGTTGAAGCCAAGACGGAGAGCAAAGACAATGCGATGGCCGGGTACAACTTCGATACCTACGATGGCCGTTTATATCGCATCTTCGAGGGAACGGTGCTTGAGGGTGTCGTCACCAATCACATTGACGGCGGGTTCAGCGGCCCCATCATGGTCTCGCTGACCACCGACCTGTACTCCCACGACCACCAGCAGCTTCTCTTGCCGCAAGGTACACGGCTGCTTGGTGATGTGCAGAGCGTCGGCAACGCACAACAGCGCAAGATGTTCGTCACCTTCCATCGTGCCATCTGTCCCGATGGATTCTCCTTGGAGTTTGCGAAGTACATCGGCCTTGACCAGATCGGCACGACCGGCCTGGCAACGAAAGTGGACCACGGCTACCTCCAAGCCTTCGCTGCTGCTGCCGCCATCGGCGGATTGGGCGGCCTCGCACAGATCGGCAACAACGGCAGTGTTCTTGAACCTTCCACTCAGATTCGCAATGGCATCTCCGAGCAGTCCGCTACCGAAGGAGAGCAGGTCTTGAATCACTTCCTGAATCGCCTTCCCATCATCACGCTTAAGGAAGGCTCCCGCGCCCGCGTGTATATCGGCACAGACCTGCTAATCCCGGCTTACGCGGAACATCACGTCGATCCCACGTTATAGAGAGGAGCAAGGCAATGGCTGCACAGTACGAACATTTGCTTCGCAAGTCGCGCGACGCCAAGCGTGGCGGGCATGACACATGGGCCGTGCAATCAACCGGCGAGAAGGTTGCTGTGGCGCTTGTCCTCAATCGTCCCGATTGGCTAGAAGCGATTCAGTACACCATCGCGGAGGCGATCGAGCGCAGCGGCACGGAATGGGTTGCCATGATTCCGCAGGTTGCCCGCCAGCTTGCGGAGGAGGAGTGACGGCCATGCAGACGCCTACGTTCCA
>DATAVZ010000046.1:0-38281 GCA_036267475.1 Occallatibacter sp. | reverse complement strand
GCTAACCTTCTTCATGGCTGGTCTCCTTTAGCACCTCGAGTGCGCTGCGGAAAGCCTAGCTCTCCGCGAGGCCAGCCGTCTCATCCCATCTAAAGCCCAACCTATTTTCAGCTCTTTACGGCACGGCTGAAGCCGTGCCCTGTTACAAGACCACAATGCATAGGCAAGACCGCGACGCATTGGCCCCACTTGTCGAAATGCCGGAGATCAATTGATATTCATCTTCCGGAAATGCCATACCGGGGTTCATGCGCCCAGCTCCGCGCGGATGGCGGCTGCAATGGCCTCGGCGTGATGGCGCATGGCGTCTTCGCTTTCGGCTTCAATCATGACGCGGGCCAGCGCCTCGGTTCCGCTGTAGCGGATGACGACGCGGCCGGTATCTTTGAGCTCGTCTTCGGCGACGCGAATGGCTGAGGCGACGGGCGGGATGGAATCGAGCGGCTTTTTTTCGCGGACTTTTACGTTCACGATGACCTGGGGGAAGACTTTGAGGTCGGCGATCAGTTGGTCGATAGACTGGCCGCTGCGCGCGACCAGATCGAGCACGACGAGCGCGGTGAGCAGGCCGTCGCCGGTGGTGGCCAGGTGCGGCAGCAGGATGTGGCCCGACTGCTCGCCGCCCAGAGCCGCATTGTGCTTGAGCATCTGTTCGAGCACGTAGCGGTCGCCCACCGGGGCGCGCAGCATGCGGATGCCGCTCTGCTTGAGCGCTGCCTCCAGACCCATGTTGGACATGGTGGTGGCCACGACAAGATTGCCGGTGAGCAGATTGCGCATCTTGAGATCGCGCGCGGCCATGAGCAGAATCGCGTCGCCGTTGATGACGTTGCCGTGGGCGCCGGCCAGCATGCAGCGGTCGGCATCGCCGTCGAAGGTGAGGCCGATGTCGGCGCCGTGCGCTTTCACTTCATCGGCCACATATTGCGGATGCAGCGCGCCGCAGCCGGCGTTGATGTTGCGGCCGTCGGGAGCGACGTTGAGCAGTGCGATGCGGGCGCGATCATCCGCATTGAGCCGGCCGAAGAGTTCGGGCGCGATGGCCGCAGCGGCGCCGTTGGCGCAGTCGGCCACGATGCTGAGGCCGGCCAGCGAGAGGCCGGGTACGGAATCGATGAGGAACTGGATGTAGTCGGACTGGAGCGCGTGGTTGTCTTCAAGCGGCGGCAGAGATGCCGGATCGGGGGCCTGCACATTGGCCGCGTGATGGAAGATCTCGTCTTCGATGGCCAGTTCGACGGCATCGGGGAGCTTGTAGCCGTCTCCGCCGAAGAGTTTGATGCCGTTGTCCTGCCAGGGATTGTGGGAGGCGGAGATGACCACGCCGGTGTGGAAGCCGTGGATGCGCGCGAGAAACGCCACGGCGGGGGTGGTGATGACGCCGGCGCTCTCGACATGGGCGCCTACCTGGCGCAGGGCGGCGGCGAGGGTGGCGGCGATCCATGGACTGGACTCGCGGGTGTCGCGGCCGAGCAGCACGCGCGGATGCGGACTGGTTCTGCGCAGCGAGTGGGCGAGTGCGAGGCCGGTGGCGTAGATGGTGGCCGGATCGAGTGGAGATTGGCCGGCGACGGCGCGAATGCCGTCTGTGCCGAAGAGCTTGCGTGCGGTGGATGCGGTCATGATTTTGGCTTCTTCAATTTTTTTGATGCGGAAGGCACGATGGGTGCGACGGTTTCCACGCGGCTGGTGAAGGCGCCGTCGGCGAGGCGCGTGGTGACGATGTGGCCGGAGGCAAGCTGCGCGGTGGAGCGGATGAGCGCGCCGTCGGAGGAACGAACCAGCGCGTAGCCGCGGTCGAGCACGGCCAGCGGCGAGAGCGAGTGCAGCCGCGCATCGAGGGCGGTGAGGCTGGCGGCGGATGCGTGCGCGAGCCGCTCCATGGCGCGATCGAGCCGGCTGCGCATGGCAAGCAACTGCTGGCGGGCCTGAGCCAGCGCGCGGCGCGGATCGTGGCGCAGAACGGCAGCGGTGAGCGCGGCGATGCGGGTTTGCCGCTGGCGAAGCTGCGCGCTGAGCGCGGCCTCATGGCGGAAGGCAAGCTCGTCGAACCGCTGGGCGAGACGATAGAGCAGCGCGACCATGCGCGGCTCGGCGCGGTCGAAGGCGAGGCCGGCCAGGGACTGGCGCGCGCGCAGCAACTGGAAGCGGGCGGCGCGCTCGAGGCGATGGGACTGCGCGGCCAGATGATCGGCGATGTGGTGCTGCGCTTCGGTGATGAGCTCGGCCGCGGCAGAGGGCGTGGGAGCGCGCAGGTCGGCTACGAAGTCGGCGATGGTGAAGTCGGTTTCATGGCCGACAGCGGAAACTACGGGAAGTTTGCTGGATGCGATGGCGCGGGCCACGCGCTCGCTGTTGAACGCGGCCAGATCTTCGAGCGATCCGCCGCCGCGGGCAACGACGATCACGTCCACCAGGCGCGAAGCATTGAGAGCGGCGAGCGCGGCTTCAATGTCGGCGGCCGCTGATTCGCCCTGCACGGAGACGGGATGGAGCAGGACGCTGAGTCCGGAGTGGCGGCGGTTGACGATGTTGAGAAAGTCGCGGATGACGGCGCCAGTGGGCGAGGTGACGATGCCGACGGTGCGCGGAAAAGCCGGCAGGGGGCGCTTGCGGGCGACGTCAAAGAGGCCTTCGGCCTGAAGGCGCGCTTTCAACCGCTCGAAGGCAAGCTGCAGCGATCCGGCGCCGACCGGCTCCATGGTTTCGGCTACAAGCTGCATCTGGCCGCGCTGCTCGTAAACGCTCACGCGGCCGCGGACCAGGACGTGCAGGCCGTCCTCGGGAGCGAAGCGAAGCAGCATGGCCTGGCGGCGGAAGAGCACGACGGGAAGCTGCGCATCGGCGTCTTTGAGCGTGAAGTAGATGTGGCCGGAAGGCGCGGGACGAAAGTTGGAGATCTCGCCTTCGACCCATACGTCGCCATAGGTGCGCTCCACAAAGGCGCGCACCTGCGCAACCAGCTCGTTGACGGGCCAGATGCGACGCGCGGAAGCGGGCTCGTCGAAGTTCAGGCCAAGCTGCGGGCCGGAGTCTTCGGGTTCGAGCCGGGCCGGCGATGCGTGTCGCGGGGACATTCTCTCAAAGTGTAATTGGTGCGGAGGATGTCCGCGTGGACAGCGCCAGGGCAATGGCATGAACGCGGGTAGAATTTGTGCAATGGGTTCGCGCCGCCCCTACGGGGCTGCCTTGTGCTGAGATTCGCCTTCCCAGGACGGCGCTTCGCTTGGCCTGGGCTACTGTCGGCCCGTCCCTCCGGGACGAAATTTCCGCGTATCCGGGGCCTGCATCACAAGGCCAAACGAGCGGCCGCAGGGGAGCTGGCGGGGCGTTTCTATTTGCGGTTTTCGATTAGGGAGCGCATTTCGGAGGCAAGGGATGAGAGCTGCGCGGCGGAATCAGGCGTGCCGTTGAACTGAAGTTCGAGCTGGCGCGCGAGCTCGGTTCCGCGCTGCAGGTTGAAGGTACCCAGCACGCCGGCCAGCTTGTGCGCGGCGGAGGCTGCAGCTTCTTTTTGTTCAGCACCGAGCGAGCCGGCAGCGGCGGCCTGAATGGCGGCGTCAAGGACGGCGGCGCGCTCGCGAATCTCAGGCAGAAAGCGGGTCCACAGGCGGTCCAGGGCCGCTGTGAGGCTGGGCTGCGGGGCTGGGACGGGCGGTTGCTCCATCAGGGGTGGCCTTCAGCTCCAGCCCAGGACATCGGAGATTTGTTTGGAGAGCGTGAGCGGGTCAAAGGGCTTGAAGAGCACCGCTTCCACGCCGAGATCGGCAAAGCGGCGCTGATCGGTGGCCTGCACCTTGGCGGTGAGCAGAAGCACGGGAATGGCTGAAGTGGCGGGATTATTGCGCAGCTCGCGGAAGGTGGTGGGTCCGTCCATGCCGGGCATCATCACGTCGAGCAGGATTGCGTCGGGCTGAAATTCAGTGGCCCGAATAATGCCCAGGGCTCCGGAACTGGCCATGGCCACTTCCCACCCGGCAACGCTCTCAAGGCTCATCGCGGCCACTTCGCGGATGTCGTCCTCATCGTCGATGATCAATATCTTGCGCGACACTGTAGAGATTCCCCCGCACCTATTTTGAATGGCCGGGGGTGTTCGTGTCGATGCCGGTAGCGCCGGCGAGGTTTATGGGTTCGGCACAGAGGACTGCCGGGAGGGGTCTTCTTCCATCTGCCGGGAGCGGCGCAGCATGGTCATCACCAGCGCCTCGAGCTGCTGCGGCTGGACACGGGCCTTGGCCAGAAAGTGGGTGGGTCCGAGGGTCAGATGCCGCCTTTCGATGGGGGACAGATCGCGGCCGGAGTAGACCACCAGCGGCAGGCGGGAGAGATTCTCGTTTTGCCGCAGCCAGTCGACGAGGTTGAAACCGTTTCCGTCGGGCAGACCAATATCGAGCACCACCAAGTGCGGTTGGAAGGAATAGCAGGCATCCACGGCTTCCTGCAGGGTGTGGGCGAGGCCGACCTCGATGCTCTCGCGGGCAAAGACTTCTTCAATCACGCGCGCCAGGTCGTGATCGTCTTCCACTATGAGGATGCGCGCCTTGTTGCCGACGCCGCAGAGCACGCGGGCCAGCTCGCCGAGTAGCGCATCTTCCTGGAGCGGGTTGGCAACCCAGCCTTCCACGCCGGCCGGCAGTTGGGCGGGGCCGTGGGCGTCGTCGAGCGAGAGCAGAACGACGGGGGTGCGGGATTCGGGATCGAAGCGGCGCAGTAGCGGCAGAATCTCAAAGCCGTTCATGCCATCGAGCGAGGTATCGAGCAGGATGGCCTGCACCGACTCGCGCGCGGCCTGCAGAGTCTGCTCGACGGTGGCGGTTTCGACGATTTTGTAGCCGTGGCGGGTCAACTGCTCGGCAATGCGGGTGCGGGATTCAGGGGCCACGCCGGCCAGCACTACGGTGCTGGAGCGGGGAGCCGGGTCAGGGGTTTCGCCGGGTTCGAGAGGGATGGGCTGATAAGGCAGGAAGACGCGGAAGGTGGAGCCGCGGACCGGATTGCGCTCAGCCCAGATGCGGCCCGAGTGCTGCAGCACGATGGTGCGGCAGATGGCGAGGCCCAGCCCGCTGCCGCCTTTCTGGCGGGAGTCCGATGCATCGACCTGCTGAAAGCGGCCAAAGACGGCCTCCAGTTTGTCGGCGGGGATGCCGCGGCCATGATCGATGACCGAGAGAGTGACGCCGGTGATGCCGGGACGGATCATGACCGAGATGGCCGAGTTGGCAGGCGAGAACTTGATGGCGTTGGAGAGCAGGTTGGTGAGCACCTGGAGCAGGCGATCGGGATCGGCGGCAATCTCCACCTGGGTGGTGTCGTGAATGAGTTGCACGCCGGCCTGGTCGGCCACCGGCTGCATGCCGTCGACGGCCTGGCGGACAATCTCGGCGAGCTGCACGGGGCGGAAGGCCAGCGGCTCGCGTCCGCTCTGGATGCGCTCGAGATCGAGGATGTCGTTGATGAGGCGCACCAGCCGGTCGGAGTTGGTGAGCGCGATGCGGAGCAGGTTGGCGGCCTTATCGCTGAGGTTGGCCAGCAGGCCGGAGGAGAGCAGCCCGAGCGCGCCGCGAATGGAGGTGAGCGGGGTGCGCAGCTCATGGCTCACGGTGGAGATGAACTCGTCCTTCATGCGATCGAGCGCGTAGCGCTGGCTAATGTCGCGGAAGCTGAGCACGGAGCCCGAGAAGCGGCCTTGATCGAGGATGGGAGTGAGCACGTACTCGGCGGGGAACGCGGACCGGTCGGCGCGGTAGAGGGTGTCTTCACCGGCGCTGGCGCGGTTGTAGACGGCGTTGCGGCGCAGCGAGCAGTCGTCGCCGCACTGGTGGTCGAAGGGCGCGGAGCCATGCAGCAGCTCATGCACGGGCTTGCCGGCGAGCGCGGCCACATCGGCTCCCAGCATGCGCGCGGCGGCGGGATTGACGAAGCTGACACGACCGTTGACATCGAGTCCGCAGATGCCGTCGGCCACCGAGTCAAGCAGGATCTCCTGGCGGCGATAGAGCTCTTCGGCGCGTCCGCGCTCCTGAGACCGCGCCAGCATCTGCCCGAGCGGCGCGGCAACGGCTTCAATGGAGGCGGTGGTTTCGCGGTCTTCGCGCAGCGCATGCTGGCAATAGAATTCGAGCACGGCCAGGACCTGGTTGCCCAGGCGCACCGGAACGGTCCATCCGGAGACCATCTCCTGGCGCAACGCCGACTCGATGCGCGGCGTGGAGTCGACGGCGGCCAGGTCGCTTATCCAGATTGCGCGGCCTTCCTTCCAGGCACGGCCGGGCAGATCGGTTCCGCGCGGCAGCGAGAGCCCCATGCACTCGCGGATGAGCGCCTCGGGACGGCGGCCGGGCGAGCCCCACGCGGTGAGAAACTCCAGCGCATCCTGGGTGGCGTCCACCTTCCACAAAATCGCCGCATCCCATTGCTGGGATATGCACAGCGCCTCGAGGATGCGCATGGCGGCCGACTCCGGCGTGACGTTTTCGCTGACAATCTGGCTGACCATGAGCTGGAGGCTGAGCCGGTGCTCGCGCTGCTTCTGCTGGGTTACGTCGCGCAGCAGGCAGCGGATGGCGAGAGGGTTGCCGGCCTTCTGGCGCTGACTTAAAGTGAGCTCGAAGTCGAGCACGCGGCCGTCGGGGGTGTGATGGCGGAGCGGCGCGCGGTCGATGATTTCTCCGTCCAGGGCGCGGCGGAACAGCGCCGCAGCCTCACTGTGGCTGGCGGCGCTAAACAACTGATCGAAGGACTCGAGGTTGAGCAGGGCGGCATCGTCGTGGCCGAAACAGTGCTTCCAGGCCGGGTTGGCATAGAGAAAACGGCCCGCCGGACTGAGCGTGGCGATCATCTCATTGGAGCTTTCGAACAGGTCGAGGTAGCGCTCCTGGGATTCGCGCAGCGCCTGTTCGCGGCGCAGCGTGGCGCTCTGATCGAAGGCCACGGCCACCAGACCGGCGGTCGCGCCGTCGGCGTCGCGCAGCGCGGAGACCTGCAGGGTGACGGGAATCGCGGAGCCGTCCTTGCGCAGCAGTTGCACGTCAAAGCCGGGCACCATGCTGGGCGGCAGCATGGACACGCAATCGAGGAAGGCGCTCAGCCGGCCCTGGGCCACGGCAGCGGCCGGATTTTCGATGCCGCATAGCTTTTGCATTTCGGCAAGCAGCCGGGAGCCCTCGCCGGGCGCCAGAATGCCGGCGCCCGTCCAGTCGTCGACGAGTTCGTCGGCGTAATAGCCGAGCAGCCGCTCGGCGGAAGGATTGAGATAAGCGAGCCGGCCATCCCGGCCTACGGCGGCGACCGCCGGCCCGGCGGACTCGAGCAGCTCGCGCAGCAGCCAATCTTCCGGCGCGGCCAGACCGCGGCGCCGGCCTCGCGGGGTGAGCAGCATGCGCAGTGCCAGCACCGCGGCTGCGGCGGCCGCCGCCAGCACCACCAGATCGTCGTAGCGTGGGCCTTTAACCAGGCGGAAGACGATGGCGACCACGACAGCCACCAGCGTGAGCGCGGCCAGCGTGGGCCAGAGAATCCACAGGCCGGCGCGTACGGTGCGCTTTGGCCGCGTGCCATCGCCCGGCCGTATTCCACTTGATTCGGCTGCCATCCGCTCTCCGCGCCTCCGGTTGCCCGGAATCATTTCAGGTACGTCATTTCTTTGAGCCCTGGATTCCCGTGCGTTCTAATTTCATCCTACGCATTCCCTCGGAGGCTAAAGCCACAGTCGCAAGTTATGCATCTGTGGCACGGCTGAAGCCGTGCCTTTCAAAGCAAAAGCAAATTAGGACGCTAAGTCCTTTCAAAGCAGAAGCGAATCAGGACGCTACCTGGATTTCTTTGAGCCCTGGATTTCCGGTCGACAGAACCTGCATGAGAACTTGCATTCTGGGACCTTCATCTCCGGAACGATTCAGGTGCTTTTTGAGAAAGGCAAGCACTTTTCCGACGACACGCTGCAGTCGTCCTTGCCGGCCGCACGGGTTATCCGGCGGCGCGGGCTCAGACGCGGGGACTCATTTTCAACGGATCGCGGCTCCTGACGACATTGCGCGATTTCTGAGTAGTATAAGCGCTGAGCGGTTGCATCCCGACACAGGTTTCGTCCGGGGGTAATCGCCGGGGCGGCGGAATTTCCAAATCAGTCGCGCCACAGCGGGCGCGGTGCGGCTTTGGGAAGCTCGTCGGCGCGGCTGCCCAGGCGGGCGCCGGCGACCGTATACTGACCATTATGCTGCGTAAACTCTCCATTTTCTCCGTATTTCGCGATGTGGCGCCGGCTGCGGCCGTGGTTGCCGGTCTGGCTCTGAGCGCGCCTTTTGCGCATGCCTGGGGCAGTGAGGGGCACAGCATGGTGAACAAGCTGGCCGCTACGCATCTGCCCGCGGAAGTGCCGGCTTTTCTGCGCTCGAAACAGGCTGTTGATGAGATCGAATATCTCGGTCCCGAGCCGGACCGCTGGCGGTCGCCGGCTGAGCCGGAGTTGAACGCCGCGCAGGCGCCGGAGCACTTTATCGACCTGGAATTGGCCGACGCGTTAGGCCCGCTGCCGCACGAACGGCTGGACTTTGAGGCCAAGGTCTTTGCCGCCGGGGAGCGGCCGGAAAAGATCGGCCTGCAGCCGTGGGTGACCGACGAGGTGTGGGAGCGGCTGAAGGCGGCCATGCGCTCCTATCGAACCATGGAGGCGCAAGGGCAAGATACGAAGCAGGTGGAGCAGGCGATTATTTTTTATGCCGGGTGGCTGGGCCACTACGTGGGCGACGGCTCGCAACCGCTGCACACCACGGTGCAGTACAACGGCTGGACCGGGCCCAATCCACACGGCTATACGACCAGCCACACGATTCACTGGCAGTTCGAAGGCCCGTTTGTGGCCGCGAACATTCACTCTGCCGATGCCGCACCCGATATGACGCCCGCCAAGGTGATCGATGGCGACATGTTCGATGCCTACCTGGCTTATCTGCGCCACACCGCTACCTACGTGGAGAAGGTTTACCAACTGGAGAAGGCGGGAGGGTTTGTGGGCGCTGGAACGCCGGAGTCGCGGGCATTTACGGCGCAGCGGATTGCGGCCGGGGCGAGCATGCTGCGGGACATGATTTATACGGCATGGGTAGACAGCGCGCAGCCGGTGGCGGACCCTTACGCGGGCAAGTGACGCTTCAGTCTCCGGACTGGACCGGGGCCAGCGCGGGGATGCGGCGCAGCACCAGGGTAAGCGGCGCGAACAGCAGCAGGACGGCAGGGACGGCGATGAGGAACCATCCGGTGAGGGCGTGACCGGCCAACACGGCAGACTGCACGGCAGACTGTGCTGCGGTGTGGAATAGCGGACTCTGGGCGGTGGTGGGGCCGGGCGCGTGCGACAGAATCCATCCGCCCAGCCGGACGAAGGGAACAATGAGCGCCAGTTGCAGCGGCATGGCGATGTAGTTGGCGGCCTGCATGGCGGGCAGGTTGAGGCGTAGAGCCAGGGCCAGTCCGGCACAGAGCAGGGTGGGGATGCCGATTACCGGCAGGCAGCCGATGGCGAACCCCAGGGCCAGGGTGAGAGCCAGACGCCGCGGCGAGATGTCCTGGCTGAGCCAGTGAGCAGCGCGGTCGCGGATGGATGCAGCGGTCATGTTCTATCCCTGGCCTTGAAGAATAGTCTTGAAGCGAAAATCCTGCACAAGCAATTCTGATGAAAGTATTGACTCCGATTGCTGCTCTCACGTTGCACGGAAATGAAAGTTTGCAGCAGGGAATCAAGAACGGCAGTACCGTAACGGCGCACTGGGAGGGGTTACTTCGGTATAGCGATTCGAGTGCGGTGCGCGCGGCTTTGCGTGTTCACCGGCAGGCGCATTTTGTGTATCGGCGAGGGCGGAAAAGCAAAGAGCCGGAATTCTGCCGGTCTGGGTTAAACTTGGGACGCGATGCGGGTATTCGGAATCGATTGCGGCACCGAGATTACCGGATTTGGGGTGGTGGAGTTAGACGAGCGCGGCCGGGAGCCGCGGCTGGTGTGCTGCGCGCTGGGTGCGGTGCGGCTGGCCAGAACCAAGAGCCTGCCGGAACGGCTGGACCAGGTGTTCGGCGAGCTTTCCGCGGAGATCGAACGCTGGCAGCCGGATATGGTGGCCATCGAGGAGGTCTTCTACTCGGTGAATGCCAAATCGGCGCTGAAGCTGGGGCAGGTGCGCGGGGTGGCGCTGCTGGCTGCCGCGCGGCTGGGAATTGCCGTGGCCGAGTACGCGCCGCTCACCATCAAGTCGAGCGTGGTGGGTTATGGGCTGGCCAAGAAAGAGCAGGTGCAGTTTATGGTGGCTCGCCTGCTGGGCCTGAGCGAACTGCCGCAGCCGGCGGACGCCGCCGATGCGCTGGCTGTCGCCATCTGCCATCTGCATACGGCGCAGACGCGGGCGATTCAGGGAGCGGGGCAATGAAGGGTGCAGCGATGAGGCCGGGGTGCGCGCTGGTTGCGGCGGCGATGCTGTTTGCTTTTGGCCTTCGCGGAGCGGCGCAGAGTCCGACTGCACAGAAATCGGCCGCGCAGGATGACGCCATGAACCGGACGACTGCCGGCTCGACGGCCCAGCACGAGGCCGCTCAAGACGCGACCGTGGCGGTGGACTTTACCAACGCCGGGCTCAGCCCGTCGCACTGGACACTGACGCTGCATCCGGACGGAAGCGGACATTTCCGCTCGGAGATGGGCAAGCCGCCCGCCGGGGGTCTACAGGAGATCGATACGCCGGACGTGGACCGCGATGTGCGGCTGAGCCCGGAGTTTGCGGCGCAGGTTTTCGAGGTGGCTGCGCGCCATCATTTTTTCAACGAGAAGTGCGAGAGCCGGCTGAAGGTGGCTTTTCAGGGCTGGAAGAAGTTCAGTTACACGGGACCGGACGGGAGCGGAGCGTGTACTTTCAACTATTCCAAAGATAAAGAGATGGAATCGCTGGGCGACACGGTTGGCGCGGTAGCCGAGACCATCCTTGAAGGCGAGCGGCTGGAGGTGCTGCTGGCCCACGACCGTCTGGGTCTGGACAGGGAGATGGAGTTTCTGGTGGATGCGGCCAGCACCGGCCGGGCGCAGCAGATGGGCGCCATACGAGGTATCCTTTCGCGGCTGGCCGAGGATGACGACGTGATGGAGCGGGTGCGGAAGCGGGCCAGAATGCTTCTGGCACAGGGCGCCAGTTAAATCGGCGCGGGAGCGCGAAATAGCGCGACTTTTTGCCGCCGGTTCATGTCCAATGGATTGAGCTGGGCCCCCGTTTCCAGATATACGGTTCTAGATACACGGTTTTATAGGCAGGGCGTTGGGAGAAAGGCGGGCAGCATGAAATGCATCGATCAACACATCGATCAAAATATCGACCAGAATACCGGTCAGGGCAAAGGATGGATGCCGTTGCGGAGCGCCACGCGGTGGCTGAGCATGGCGGCTCTGGCTCTGGCGGCGCTGGGCCTGGCGCCGGTGGCGGCGCACGCCGATGACGCCGGCCAGCCGGGAAGAGCCGTTCGCCTGAGCTATGTGGATGGGCAGGTGCGGATTACGCAGGCGGGCCAGGTGGTGGCCGACCAGGCAATCATCAATACGCCGCTGTTTGAAGGCATGCAGTTGAGCACCTCGAACGATGGCAAGGCCGAGATTCAGTTTGAAGACGGCAGCGTGGCGCGGCTTTCACCGGACAGCTCGGTGACGTTGACCGCGCTGCGCGGCGAGGGCGCGAACGGCGATGTCGAGATGACTGTCGACGGCGGCCTGGTGTATTTCGAGCTGCAGGGCACCTCGGATTCAGGGCAGATGGCGGTTCATTTTGGAGACGCCACGGCCACTGCCAGCGGCTTTACCGTGCTGCGGGTGAAGATGGACACGCCGCCCGGAGAGCTGGCCGTTTTCTCTGGCAATGCGCATGTCGATCGCGGCAATGGCGCGCTGGCGCTGGACCTGCACGGCGGGGAGAGCGTGACGCTCAATGCCACCAGTCCGGGCCTGTACGTGCAGGCCGAATCGATCGATCCGGACTCGTGGGACGCGTGGAACTCCGACCGCGACCAGGCGCTGACCCAGCAGGCCTCGACGCAGACCGAGGCAGCCGGCAACGTTGCACCCGATGAAAGCCAGAACCCGGCGTGGAGCGATCTGGACGCGAACGGCAACTGGTACAACGTGCCGGGCGAGGGATATGTGTGGTCGCCTTATGCCGCCGCCAACACCGGCTGGGATCCCTATGGGTATGGGGACTGGATATTTAATCCGGGGTATGGATACATCTGGGCCTCCGGCTATTCCTGGGGTTATCTGCCGTACCAGTGCGGGGCATGGAATTTCTACAACGGCTTTGGCTGGGGCTGGGCTCCGGGTATGGGCGGATGTCAGCCCTGGTGGGGTGGGGGGGGCTTTTACGGCGGTCCGCGGTTCGGCAGCCATCTGCCGGGCGGCTACCGTCTGCCGCGCAGGCCGATTGCTCCGCGCGGACCACGGAACGGGCATCCGATACCGATGATCGCCGTGAACCGGCACTTCGATATGCACGGCGGCGGGCTGCCGCTGCGCGACCGGAACACTCCGGTCAGCATTGCCGGCAGCACGGTGCGAGCGCTGCATCCCATGCCGGTGCAGCCGGGATCGGGCCGGCCGGGCGACAGTTTTGCGAATCGCGAGCGCACGATTTACGGGAACGGGTATGCGAACGAAAACACTGCGCACCGGACGGGGGATATCGGAACTCCGCGGCCGGGCTACACGGTAAATCGCGGCGCTCAGGCTCCGTCGGCAGGGGGCGAGATGCGGAATCATCCGCAGCCTGGCGTGCGCAGCTATTCGCCTCCGCCGCAGAGAAGCTACTCACCGCCACCGGCTCCGCGGAATTCACCTCCGCCTAGCCGTCCCTCGGGCGGCGGCGGCTTTAGTGGCGGCGGATCGCATGGCGGTGGTGGTGGTGGCGGCGCACCGCGTGGCGGCGGCGGTGGCGGTGGTGGTGGAGGCTCACATGGCGGAGGCGGCGGTCACAGGTAAACCGGCCGCGCTGTAGTGCTTCCATTTGAAAATAGCGAGCCCCGTGCCGGACGATTGCGGCACGGGGCTTTTGCTTGCCATGGCGCGGAGTTGCGGTGCTGGATGGATTCCGCGGGAACGGGCCGGAGGCTAAAGCCACAGTCGCAAGTTATGCATTTATGGCACGGCTGAAGCCGTGCCCTTTCAAGGCAGAAGCAAATCAGGACACTACTAAACGGCGTGTATACTTGTGGGCAAATCGAAAATCAGGCTTCTTGCAATCAAAATCAGAACGGGGGACCGGCTCCATGCCTAGTTATCTCCTGCAGGTTTCCTACACGGCTGAATCGCTGAGCGCGCTGATCGGCGATCCGCAGAACCGTGCCGATGCGGTGCGCAAACCGATTGAAGTGCTGGGCGGGCGGCTTATCAACTCGTGGCTTTCGTTTGGCGAATTCGACTTGATCGCGGTCGTCGAGATGCCGGATACCTTGAGCGCCGCGGCGTTTGTGCTGGCCATTTCGGCTGGCGGCTCGTTACGGACGGTGAGGACGACGCCGCTGCTGACGCTCGATGAGGGTTTGAAGGCGATGAAGCTTGCCAACGCTTCGGGATACGAGCCGGTGGTCATCGATCGCTGAGCGTGCGTGATTTTCAGCTTCGCTCAAACTCTCGTGTGGTGTTCCTGAAGTTCATTGCATAAATAGAGGTCCGAAATGCGGGTCCCCTTCGACTACGCTCAGGGCAGGCTTTCGGCTGCGTCTGGCGCAAAAGCGTGCCCGACTACGCTCAGGATGACAGATTATTTTTGTTGCTAACCTTTGCTGCTGACATTTGATCCGAACGTTTGCTGCTAACTTGTGGGACGGGACACTATTGATTGCTGCAAATGAGATGTCCTTGCACCGTCCCTACGGGACTTCACAATGGTATTGCGGGATTCCCTTTCCCCACGCTGAAGCGCGGGGCTAACAATCCTTGCGCCTACGGCGCGCCTGATCGGACATTCCTTATGCAGTTCTCACTAGCCGGCGATTGTGTTTTTGGCTTGCGCTTCGGCGAAGGTGTGAATGAACTGGGTGGCCGGCATGGGGCGGCCAAACAGATAGCCTTGTAGAGAAGTGCAGCCCATCCGGGTGAGCGAGCGTTGCTGTTCGATGGTCTCTACGCCTTCGGCCACAATTTCTATGTTGAGCGTATGGCCCAGGGCGACAATCGCGGCGATGATGGCCTCGTCTTCCTTGTCGTGTTCGAGGTCGCGGACAAAGCCGCGATCGATCTTGAGCTCTTTGGCGGGGAGACGCTTGAGATAGAGCAGGCTGGAATACCCGGTGCCGAAGTCGTCGATGGAGATATGGACTCCGGCTTCGGTAAGCCGATCGAGAATGATCATGCTGGCCTCGACGTCGCGCATCGCCGTGGACTCAGTGATCTCGAGGGTGAGGCGGCGTGGTTCGAGGGCATGGCGGTGAAGCGTCTCGGCCACCATCTCCACCAGGTTGGGGTGGTTGAACTGCAGCGGGGAGAGGTTGACGGCGATGGACCAGTTTGCGTGTCCCATGTTGCGCCACGCGCTCATCTGGCGGCAGGCCTCGTCGAGCACCCAATTTCCAATGGAGATGATGAGACCGGATTTCTCAGCGAGCGGAATGAACTGGTCGGGGGAAACGATTCCGCGCGAGGGATGCATCCAGCGCAGCAGGGCCTCGGCTCCAATTACCTCGCTGCTGCGGGCATCGAGCTTGGGCTGGTAGAAGAGCACGAACTCGTTGCGCTCGTGGGCCAGCCGCAGGTCGTGCAGCAGGCTCAACTGCTCCTGCGCATCGTCGTTCATCCTGGCTTCAAAGAAGCAGTAGCAGTCGCGGCCCAGTTCCTTGGCGTGGTGCATTGCCCGGTCGGCCTTGGTGAGCAACTCGCGATGATCGGCTGCCTTGGCGTTGTACAGCGCAATGCCGATGCTGGCGGACACGTGGCACTCGAGGCCGTCCAGGTCAATTGGCTCGCGAATGGAGGCCATCAGCTTTTCCGCCAGGCTGGCTGCGTCCGCCGGGCTGTTGGCGCCGGCCAGCAGCACAAACTCATCGCCGCCGAGGCGGGCCAGCGTGTCATGGGCGCGAATGACGGCCTGAATCCGGATGGCGACCTCGATCAGCATTCTGTCGCCGGTTTGATGGCCGAAGGCGTCGTTGATCTGCTTGAAGCCGTCGAGGTTAAGTACGAAGACCGCGAAACTGCTTCGATCGCGTTTGACGCGCTCGGCGGCCTGTTGCAGCCGGTCCTGGAACAAGGCGCGGTTGGGCACCTTGGTGAGGTTGTCGTGGAGCGTCAAGAATTGCAGCTCCTTGTGCGCGTTGGCCAGAGACGAGGCGAGCATTTCGGTGCGCAGCTCAATTCTGCGGTCGAAGATTGAGATGGTAAGAGCGATGCTGAGAACGGCGAGCGCGAAAAGGATGATGAGCGGGGCAAGCCATTCGCCGGTGACGCCGTTTTTCGTCATCTGGCAGGCGCTGTTGGCGGGGAACTGGGCGGCGGCCATGGCGGTGTAATGCATGCCGGCGATGGCGATGCCCATGACCACGGCGGCGCCGGAACGGAGCCGGCGGATGCGATGGGTACGGCTGCGCAGATGAAAGGCGATCCACAATGCGGTGCCGGAGGCGGCCACGGCGATGACACAGGACAGAACGAGCAGGGAGGGAATGTAGTGGATGGGCGGCATCATGCGCATAGCCGCCATGCCGGTGTAATGCATGCAGCAGACGCCTGCGCCCATCAGCAATGTGCCCAGGCTGAGCCGTAAGCGTGAAAGATCATTCTGGCAGACGATCCACAGAGCGAATGCGGAGGAAGCGATGGCGATCAGCAGGGAAAGAAAAGTGATGGCCGGGTCATAGCTCATGGGGATGGGCAGGGTGAACGCCAGCATGCCAATAAAGTGCATGGACCAGATGCCGATGCCCATGGCCACCGAGCCTCCGCACAGCCACATGCCGGCCGAACGGCCACGGGTAGCGGTTACGCGTCCGGCCATGTCCAGAGCCGTGTACGAAGCCATTACCGCTACCAGGAGAGATGCAAGCACCAGCCACGGATTGTAGGTTCCCGATAACACGATAATCAGATGTGTCTCCGATTAGAAAAAAGCAATATCCGGTGCGGCTTGCGAGGCAGGTTAAACGCTTTCATGAAGCGCTAATCCAGTTATCGAACAAGATTAAAAATTCCCCAAGGCCCGTGAGTGGCAAAGGAGCGTATCGAAATGCTGTTTGGGTTACAACTTTGGAGGAATGGAGAAGGGAATAAAAAGTGCCATGCACGCCTTTTTAGGCTGCGTGGCGAAAGGGATTGGGGTGCACTTGGATAGGGGAACGTTGTAAAGGGCGAGAAACGGAATTACGTGAGTCAGGATACGGAAATACATGAGCCGGGAAACGGAATTACATGAGCCGGCGGCGCACCAGGTCCAGCGCCTGCTGCGCGGCCCACTCGCGGACGCGCTGGCGGTCGCCGCGGAAGGTGCGCTCGAGGGTGTCGGTCTTCTGGGCGTCGGAGACGGCAATATGCACCAGGCCGACGGGCTTGGTTTCAGTGGCGCCGGTGGGGCCGGCGATGCCGGTGATTCCCAGGCCGATGGTGGCTCCGGTGCGAATGCGGATGCCGTTGGCGAGGGCCTTGGCTACCTCTTCGCTAACCGCGCCGTGCTGCGCGATGAGGTCGGGCGAGACGCCGGCGAAGGCCTGCTTGAGCTGGTCGGAGTAGACTACGGCTCCGCCGACAAAGGAGCGCGAGCTGCCCGGCACCGAGGTGATGCGTTGCGCGATGAGTCCGCCGGTGCAGCTTTCGGCCACGGCCAGCGTGGCCTGGCGCAGGCCGAGATAGTAGAGCACGATCTGCTCGAGGGACTCGCCCTCAGAGGAGTAGATCCACTCGTCGAGCGCTTCTTCCAGCTTGCCGGCCAGCTCGTCGACCCGCTGCTGCGCGGCCTCAAGCTCGGGTTTGGCGCAGATGAGCGTGAGCTGGATGTCTCCGGTGTGGGCCAGGATGGTGGTTTCCACATCGGGATAGGTGGTGTAGATGGGCGCGATGAGCTTGTCGGCCTGGGATTCGGCGATCATGGCGGCCTTAAGGGTACGCGTGGCGATCGCGCGAAGCGGCACCAGATCGCGCAGCCGCGGAATGCACTCGCCGTCAAACAGCGCCTTGCACTCGTGGGGCGGTCCGGGCACCAGAAAGACGAGCTTGCGATAGCCCTCGAAAGCGGTGTCGAGAAACTGACCGGGCGCGCTGCCGTTGGCGTTGGGCAACAGGGCTGCGCCTTCGAGCACGTCGGCCTGCTTGAGGTTGTTGGGCGGCATGGAGATGCGCCATGAGGCGGCGCGGGCGTGCAGCGCGGCTACCTGGGTGGCGTCGCGGCGCAGGGTGAGCCCGAGCGCGTCGGCCACGGCTTCGCGGGTAAGGTCGTCTTCAGTAGGCCCCAGGCCGCCCATTACGACGAGTATGTCTACGCGGCCGAGGGCGGTGCGGATGGCGTTTACCAGATCCTTGCGGCGGTCGCCCACGACACATTTGAAGGCGACCCCGACACCGATGTCGTTGAGCTTATCGGTGAGGTAGAGCGAGTTGGTATCTGTCCGGTGCGGGGTAAGCATCTCGGAACCGACGGCGATGATTTCAGCTTTCATAGGAGCGGGAATCGGGATCGGCAGCCTGGGGTCCGGTGCGCGGCGGCCGACGTTTTTAGATTACAGCGTGACCCCGCGGCGGCGTCATCTTGGGGAATGTCTCAGTTTGAAAGAGGCGTTCCCTCGGGGGCTGAAGTCTTGTTGATCTTGTGAGGCTGAATGTACGGGCTGAACAGGCTGCGGAAAGACCCAAGAGGATGCGTAGAAAGTCGATTCGAGATGGAAAATTTCCCCAGCGGCTGAAGCCGGAGATAGATTGGGAAGCCTTTATCGGCACGACTTAAGTCGTGCCCTGACACTTCGTGCGTTTCCCGGAGAGTTTTTTGGCAGCCGGCAGTTCCTCAGAGGCTAAAGCCTCATTGATTCTGCGGGGCTTGATGTACGGGCTGAAGCCTGTACCCTTCAACTGAAGCCCGATGCTCCAAAGGCCGCGGTTGCGGGGGAAAATGCCTTAAAAAAGCTCCAGGCCCTCGACGCCCAGGTCGACTTCATAGACCGCGTCACTGGTGGTGAGGATGGCAGAGCCGAGCGGCGAAAACGCAATGCCGACTAGATTGGGTCCGGACAGCGCCAGCGATGCTTCGCCCTGCGGCGTGATGCGCACCACGCCGCGCTGCCCGCGCAGGCAGGCGACTACGTAGATGTCGCCCTGGCTGGAGATGGCCAGTCCCTGCGGGCGGCCCAGGCCGCGATACCAGGCGCGGGTGTCGCCGTTGGGTGCGATGGACCATACCGCCTCATTGGATGAGAGCGTGGGGCCGGTTACGAACAGCGTTCCGGTGGCGTCGACGGTGAGGTGATAGGCGGAGACCGAAGGCTCCAGCGTGGCGTGGACGAAGATCTGCCGCTCGGAGTTGATTTTGAAGATGGTGCCGCTGCGATCGCCCACGAAGAGGTTGCCTTCGGCGTCAAAGACCGCGCCGGTAGCCACGCCCATGCCTTCACAGTAAAGGGTGAACTCGCCGGCCGGATCGACGCGGTAGACATTGCCTTCGGCGCGCGAGGTGACGTACAGGTCACCGTCTGGCGAGAAGGCCAGGCCGGTGGCGTTGAGAAGGCCGGTGACGAAGGGCGTGCCGCGGCCGTCAGGGCTTACGCGCACAATGGACACCGGCGTCTGCTTGCCGCGGGGGCCGGAGATGGTGGCATAGATCATGCCCGAACGGCTGACCGCGGGGCTGGTGACCGGGTGCAGGCCATCGTTGAGCAGGCGGCCAAGGCGCAGCGATACGGTGTTGCTGGCGCCGGCCGGGGAACGTACTTCCAGCAGCCCGGCCGAGGCCTGCTCCGGAACCCGGATGGCCAGCCGCGAGGGCCGGCTCATGAGAATGTGCGCAGGTTCGCCGTCGACCAGCACGGCAGGCGGTCCGAACTCGTGGGGGCCGAGATTGACGCCGGTCAGAGCCACTTCACCCAGCGGCAGGGCGGCGGGCGGAACGACCTCATCGACGCGCGGCACGGGCGGGGTGACGGGAACGGGTTGTGCGGGGTTTCGGGGCATCGTTTAATACCAGAGCCGCACCAGCGACGCTATACCCAAAGCATACAGCCCGGCGGCCACATCGTCGAAGACGATGCCCCAGCCCTCGGGCAGCCGCTCCAGGTGTCGCACGGGGAATGGCTTGACGATGTCGAAGAGCCGGAAAAGCAGGAGCGCGAGGAGCGCGTGCGGCCAGTCGGGCGGCGAAAAAAGCAGCGTGATCCACTGACCGGCGACTTCGTCGATGACCACGAATCCCGGATCGTGGCGGCCGGACTGGCGCGCGGCGATGGTAGCCGCCGGAACGCCGAACAGCAGGGCCAGGGCGATGCCTGCCAGCAGCGCGGCCAGCAGCAGATGGGGCGCGGGATGCGCGAACCAGGCGAAAACGCCCCACAGCAGGACCGCGGCGACGGAGCCGTAGGTGCCGGGGCCGGGCTTGCCGAGGCCGGCGCCAAAGAAAGTGGCCACGGTCCAGGCCCAGGCGGTTTTGGGTTGCGTCCCGGCGGGATCAGTCTTCATGCGAGTCCCCGCCGCGCGGCGTGCCGGAGCCGCCCAGATCTTCGAGCACCTCGGGGTCGAGGACCGGCGAGCTGATCTTGTAGACACCGGTGGCCCACTTACCGAGGTCGATCTTGCGGCAGCGGTCGCTGCAGAAGGGGAAGTCCTCATGCGCGAGCAGCACCAGCATGCCGCAGGTGGGGCAACGGTACAGTTTGGCGGATTTTTTATTTGCGGGCATGGGAGGCAGATGACGCTTAGAAACCAGTTTATCGCGGACCGCAGACGGAGCCCGCTGGACTCTCGCCTTCCAGAGCGGCGCAAACCTATCCTCGGAATCAGCTAAGGTGCCCGAGGAGCCGGCCAAGCTGGTGGAGCCACGATTGCCAGTCAACGGAGAGGGCCTGCTCGCCCAATTTGCCGGCAGCACGGGTGAGGGCTTCAGTAGCGAGCTTTTGAATGAACTGAACGCTCTTGGCCAGAGCCGATTTATCGGGGTATGGCTGTTGCAGCTCGCTTTTTGCGGAGTGAAGCTCGGTTTCAAGCTGCGATGCTTCGGGCGCTGAAAGGCGAAGGTCGGCGCGGTGGTCCATCATGCGTTCGAGCAGCGCCAGAAGCGCCGAGCTATCGTTGACGGTTTGATGGAAGTCGACTTTTGAATCGCCGCCCGCCATGACCAGCCCGGTGACGGGTGCGTTGAAAACATTCTGCGGCGTGGCCGCGGAAAGCATTGCCGGGATAAGCCTGCCGATCAACAGGCTTTCCAGATAGCTCTTCTCGATCTGTAGCCGCTCCGTCTCTCTTTCGCGAAGGACGAGCTGCGCCTGGTAAACCTGCATGGCGTCGGCTTTGATCTTGTCGGCGGCTTGCGGGCCGGCATCGCCTACGCTGATGGAGATGCGCGCGCCGCCGCCGGTTTCATGAATGGAGCGGAGACGGATATTGCTTTCGGGATGGAGCGAGGCCAGATGATGAAGCAGCGCGGGCAGCGTGTTGAGCTCGAAGGAGGAAACGCCGCCTTCATAGAACAGATCGATGCAGGTTTGCTCGGAGTAGAGGCGCTCAAACTCGCCGGGCGCATAGCGTGTGGGAACACCAGCCTCTTCATCCCAGTAGGCACACTCGCAAACCGCGCCCTGAATAGACCAGCCTGCCCGTTGGGTTTCCCATAGCCGGGCGTTTGTCAGGTTGGCGCCGTCCAGATTCGCGCGCTGCAGATTGGCCGACCGCAGATCGGCTGCGAACAGATTCGCTCCTTTCAGGTTGGCATGATGCAGTTCAGACCCGGCAAGCACAGCGTTGGAAAGATTGCCGCGAAAGATGCTCGCCTCTGCCAGATTCGCGTGGATGAGGTTGGCCCCGGCGAGATTCGATCCGGTGAGGTCTGCCTGCTTCAGATCCGCACCGGCGAGGTTGGCGCCGCTCAAATACGCGTCGGTCAGGTCCGCGTCGCGAAGATTGGCTCCGGCAAGATTGGCCTCGGCAAGATTGGCTTCAGCCAGATTCGCGTCGCTGAAGTTCGCCCGGCTCAAATAGGCATTGGCCAGATCGACGCCCTCCAGATGAGCAGAGCTCAGATCGGCTTCCCACAGAACGGCGCGTTGCAGCGATGCTTTTGCGAGACGGGCTTCAACGAGTCTGGCGCCGTTCAGAGCGGCTCCTGCTAGTTCAGCCCCCTCCAGAATGGCCCACGTGAGGTTGGCTCCGGAGAGATCCGCTTCCGCAAGCCGGGCCTTTTTCAGATCTGCGCGCTTCAGGTTTGCCCAGCGCAGCACGGCGCCGGTCAGATCGGCTCCGGCCAGGAGGGCACGGGCAAGGTCCACCTCGGAGATATCCATGCGGCTCAGGTCAGCGCCGGTCAGGTCGGCGTCGAGATCGGGACTCCGGTCCCGCCAGGCGTTCCATGCGCTAACGGATTCTTTCAGTCGAGCAAGGTGCTCCGGATTGGCCATGGCGGAAGAATAACCGCTGGCCAGCATCGCGGGCGTGGATTTCTGCTGCGAAGGATGGATTTTTCAGAGCGGCGCTACTATGCGCGCTACGAGATCGTACTGGTGGGCCTCGGTGATTTCGGCGGTGTAGAAGCGGCCGGCTTCAAGCCCGTCGAGATCGCCGAAGTCGTTGATGAAGACTTTGCCGTCGATTTCGGGCGCGTGGTACTGGGTGCGGCCCTCCCACAGCAGATCGGTTTCCTCTGACGGACCTTCGGCGAGCAGCGTGACCTGGCGGCCGATCCACTGTTGCTTGGCGCGTTTGGAGATGGACTGCTGCAGCTTCATGAGGCGGCGCTTGCGCGCTTCGATGGTTCGGCGGGGCACCTGGCCGTCGAGCGCGAAGGCCTGCGATCCTTCTTCGTGGGAGTAGGTGAAGACGCCGAGCCAGTCGAACCTGGCCTCGCCGATGAACTGCTCCAGAACTTCAAAGTCGCGGAGCGATTCACCGGGGAAGCCGACGATGAAGCTGGTGCGCAGCGCGATTCCAGGCACGACGGCGCGGACCTTTTCGATGGTCTTGAGGAAGATTTCAGCGCCGGCGCCGCGCTTCATGCGCTTCAAAACATCGGCGGAGGCATGCTGCAGCGGCACGTCGAGATATTTGCAGATGTTGTCGTGCCGGGCGATGGTTTCAAGCAGCCGGCCGGTGATGCGATTGGGATAGGCGTAGAGGAAGCGCAGCCAGCGCAGTCCTTCGATGCGCGCCAAGGTGTCGAGCAGCGTGGCCAGCCCGTCTTTGAGGCCAAGGTCTTCGCCGTAGCAGGTGGTGTCCTGTCCGATGAGCGTGATTTCGCGCACGCCGCCGGCCACCAACCGCTGCGTCTCGGCCACTACCGACTCGAAGCGGCGGGAACGGAACTTGCCGCGCAGGTTGGGAATGACGCAGAAGGTGCAGGGATGGTCGCAGCCTTCGGCGATCTTGACGTAAGCCGACGCGCGCGGAGTGAAGAGCAGCCGGGGCGTGCTCTCGTCGTAAAGATAAGTGGGCAGCAGATGAGCGGCGCCCTGCCAGTCTACGCGGCTGAAGCGGCCCTGGCGCTCGCGATGGTCGCCCTCGGGGCGGAAGGCCGGCGATACCGCAGGGGCTAAAGCCCCATTCGATTCTGTGCCGCCGATGTACGGGCTGAAGCCCGTACCCTTCACCGAAGGAAGCTGCTGGGAAGGGACATGTTGGGAAGGGAGCTGCTGGGATGCGTGTTTATGGGTGCCGGCCTGGGACTCCTGGCCGGGGCGCATCTCCGCATGCACGCTGGTGAGAATGGTGAAGGGCGAAGGCGCGGAGGGAACTGGGGCAATGCCGGCGGCTTGGAGAATCGATTCGAGCTCGCCGGTGCCTACGACGGCGTCCACCTCGGGAATGCTCTTCTGAATCTCGTCGCGGTAGCGCTCCACCAGGCATCCGGCGACGATGAGCTTGCGGGCCCGGCCCTGGGTCTTGTGCCGCACCATCTCGAGGATGGTGTCGACCGATTCCTGCTTGGCGGTGTCGATGAAGCTGCAGGTGTTGACGACCAGGATCTCGGCCTCTTCAGGCCGCGCAGTGAGCCGCGCGCCGGCGCGGTCCAGCAGGCCCATCATGACTTCCGAGTCGACGAGATTCTTGGGGCAGCCGAGCGAAACAAAGCCCACCACCGGGGCCTGCGCCGGGGCAGATTTTTCTGCAATCTTAGTCACACTTCCATTGTACCGGGAAACGAATTTTCCCGGGTTTTGGAACCTAACTGTCTTTGCGGTAGAGCATGTCGCGGATGACGCGGCGGCGCTCGGCGTTCATTTCGCTCTCGCTCTTGCGGTCCAGCGGGTCTTTCGACTGCTGCGACTGCGCCTCGGCGGAGTCCGGGTCGCTGCACTCGGGGCAGCGATTGGCGAAGCCGGGCTTGCCGGGCTTCAACTCGAATTCTTCGCCGCAAACGACACAGGTTTTGATGGGAAAAGCCATACGGATATGGTAGCCAAGAAGGTTGTGGAAAGTCGACAGTGCGGGTGCGGTGGGCAGTGCAATCGCATGAACCTGGGAAGAAATTTGCGATGAGTTCGCGCCGCCCCTACGGGGCTGCCTCGTGGTGAGGTTTACCTTCCCAGGACTGCGCTTCGCTTGTCCTGGGCTATCCTCGGCCCGTCCCTCCGGGACGAAATCGAGCATGGCCCTCAAATCGAGCGTGGCGCTCAAATCGGCCGTTGCACTCAAATTGATCGTAGCGCTCAAATCGAGCATGGTCCTCAAATCGAACGTGGCAGTTCTTGATACGTCCCGACAGAGCCTGACTCGCCAACAAGAGGCGTTCATGCGATTGTTCCGGGTGCGGTGGGAACTGCGGAAATCTACCGTTGTGTGCGGTGTTAAAATCAAGCAGTGCCGGGTCCTACGCGACGTAATCCCGCCAAACCCGCCAGGTCCGGAAGGAAGCAACGGTAACGGGCTAGTACGTGTGCAGTAGGTTACCCGGTACTTTTTTGCGGCGCCGTGGGCGCTTTTGCTTTTTTGGTTTGGGTTTTGTGGTCTCCCACCCTTTTCACAAAGAACGTAAAAGGGATGGGGCACCCGGCAGGTTTCTGACAGGAAAGACAACCGCAGGTTTATACCGCAGGTCTATGCGACTGCGCTCCGCTCAGGATGGCGATCAGTGCGTGAGCAAGGAGAAATCCATTGAGCCTTACCGTTCGCCCCATTGTGGGCCGGCGCGCCAAGGTTACAGCGCTTGGAACCTACGTTCCTCCCGATGTGATCACCAATCAAGACCTTGAAAAGATGGTGGAGACGAACGACCAGTGGATTCTGGAGCGCACCGGGATCCGGGAGCGGCACAAGCTGGCCGCGGGGCTGGGCGTGAGCGACATTTGCACTGAAGCGGCCAGGAAGTGCCTGGCGGCGCGGGGCATGGCGGCGAGCGAGGTAGAGGTGATCCTCGTCGGCACGGTTACGCCGGATATGATGTTTCCCTCGACGGCCTGCCTGGTGCAGAACAAGATTGGCGCGGCGGGCGCGTGGGGCTTCGACGTTTCGGGCGGTTGTTCGGGCTTTGTGTATGCGCTGCTGGCGGGCGTGAAGATGGTGGAGAGCGGCGCCTACAGCAAAGTGCTGGTGTGCGGCGCGGACGCCAATACGCGCATGACCGACTACACCGATCGCGCCACCTGCGTGCTGTTTGGCGACGGCGGCGGGGCGGTGCTGCTGGAGCCGTGCGCGGAGGGCGAGATCGGGTTCATTGACTCAGTGAATGAGATCGATGGCGCGGGCGGCGTGAGTTTGAACCTGAAGGCCGGCGGCAGCCTGAATCCTTCCACACACGAGACCGTGGACAAGAAGATGCACTATATCTACCAGGACGGCCCGGCGGTGTATAAATTTGCGGTGCGCAAAATGGCGGAGGCGACGGCCAAGCTGCTGGAGCGCAATGGCGTCACCGGCTCCGACCTTGGCTGTTTTATTCCGCACCAGGCCAACAAACGCATTATTACCGCGACGGCCGACCGGCTGGGCATGGACCCGGAGCGGGTGATCATCAACATCGAAAAGTACGGCAACACCTCGGCGGGAACCATTCCACTGGCCATGGAGACGGCGGTGGAGCAGGGCAAGCTGAAAAAAGGCGACCTGGTGCTGCTGGCCGCCGTGGGCGCGGGGTTTACGGTGGGCACGGTGCTGCTGCGCTGGGAGATTTCATCGCGGGCTGCTGCGGACACTGGATTTGCGATGGCTGAGGATTGACATATACTGTGCTCCACGAATTGGGAATTCTGGAATTCCTGAATTCGGAGAGACGGTGTTTGAGCGGTAAAGCGGAAACGGGCAGCATCGGCATTATTCAACCGCACGATCTAACTCAGGATGGAACCCAAGGAGCGGAGGCTGACCATGGAAGTGGAGTTCACCGCCAGGCAAGTGAAGATCACCAAGGCGCTGCGCACGCAGGCTGAGGAAGGCATGGAACGGATCGGGCGCGTTCTGGGCAAGGGCGCGCATGCCAGCATCACCTTTGGCGCGCAGCGCCGGGTGCAGATTGTAGAGATTAACGTGCATGCGCGGCTGCACAAGATCGTCGCGACGGGAAAGGCCGATACGCTGGCGTCGGCGCTGCGCGAGGCGATTGCGCATGCCGAGCACCAGGCGCGGCGTTATCGCGACCGCAAGCTGGTGAGCAAGCGACTGCCCAAGGAAGAAAAGATCTTGACCGCTCTGCCTGTGGCCCGGCCCAAGGCGCGAGCAACGCCGACTGTGGATGAGAACGGCGCCGCGCCGGGCCGCAGCAGTCTCAGGACGCGGGCGTCGATCGCTGTGCATTCCTTCCCGGCAAGCAGCGCGGTGGTTGAGCCGCACGTGGTCAAGAACGGTGAAGCGATCGCTATCCGGCCCATGACCATTGAAGAGGCGGTGAAGGATGCCGAGTTTCGCGATCGCGACCTGCTGATCTTTCGCAACGCCTCGGGTGAGATTTTCGTGCTGCACCGGCGCCGCGACGGCCAGATGGAACTGGTGGAGATTCCCTGAGGAATCTCTGCAATTGCGTTCATCGATTGCGTTCAGTTGACTTGCAGGGTGCGATTTCCGATTCTGCCGGGCGCGGAGGCTCGGGTTTATGGCGCCTGCCGGCCAAACTTTCGTGTTCCTCGTGTAAGTGATTGCACCGCAATAATCTGCATGCGGCAAAGTACTTAGGTTGCACGCAGTACCCCGGTTTTGGGATGGTTGGCCCGCGGTTGCCGGGATAGGATTTTCTGCATGGCAACAAAGCTTTTTCAGCCGGCAATCGAGCTGCGGCAACAGAGCGCAGACAGCGCGAATGCGCCTATTTCCCCGGAATCGGCTTGCGTGGACCTTCCCGCGAATGCGGAATCGGCCGAGCAGCGGAGGATGCTGGACGCGCTGCCGGTGCTGGTGTTTCTGGAGCGCGCCGGCGTTATTGTTTTCGCCAATGCAGAAGCACGCCAGATGCTCGGCGAGGCGGCCGGCGAGTGGAATCCGCGTCCGATGGAGGATGTTCTGTGGGGCTTGTTTCCGGGAACGGCTGAGCCGCAGACAGAGTTGCAGGGCACGGGCTGCGGCAGTCCCTTTCATGCCACTCTGCCGGTGAAGAACGGCCGGCTGCAACCGGTGGAAGGCACATACAGCATTACCAACGCGGCACTGCGCGAAGCGGTGATCGTGGCGCATCCCACGGGCCGCGAACGCGCACCCAGGCGGCAACTGATGGAAGACGTTCTGGCCAGCCTGCCGGAGGCTGTGGCCATCGAGTACGGCGGCCATATTCTCTACACCAACCCGGCTTTTGCGCGGATGTTCGGCTACTCGGCGGAGGAGGCCAGCGGCGGAAATTTGCGGGAGCTGATTGTGCCCGAGGAGTTGCTGGACGAGCATGCCGCGCTGGTGAGCGGAGCCGCCTGCCGCGAGTGCGAACTGGTGGAGACGGTGCGCCGCAACAAGGCCGGAGAACCGGTGCATGTACACCTGCATCGAGCGCCACTGCTGGTGGATGGCGGAGTCGCGGGCGTGGTGTTTACCTTCCGCAATAACGGGCAGAGCAGGCAAGAGTAGATTTCTGATCGTGTGAATTTGTGCTCTCCCACCCTTGCCGCGATGAAACTGCGGCAAGGATGGGGTGCACCAAGACCAGGGAATCTGTGAACAAATTCTTGTAGCGAAGCCGGCAGTCCCTCAGGTGCTAAAGCCCCTTGGATGTTGTGGGGCTTGATGTACGGACTGAAGCCCGTACCCTTCAACTGAAGCCCGTGCCCTTGAAGTCGTCGACTTATGCAGAGAGCTGGAGACTTTTGACTGAGAGTCGGGCAGTGGCGAGAGTGGTCGCGCAAGAGGCACGCCATCCGGTGTAGCATGGGCGCATGACGCCCCCCAAGACTGCGCCATCGGAAGCCAAGGGCAAGAAAAAAGCAGCCCGCCCGGCCCACAAAGAACGCCCGGCCCACAAAGAATTGGTGATCCTGACCGGCATCTCCGGCTCGGGGAAGGCTTCGGCATTGAAGGCCTTTGAAGACCTCGGCTTTCACTGTGTCGACAATCTGCCGCTTGAGCTGCTGCTGGACTTTGCCGCGCTGGTGAGCAAATCGGCTGAAGTGCAGCGCGCGGCCATCGTGGTGGATGTGCGCGAGGGGCCGACTCTGGACCGGCTGCCGCAGGTGCTGAAAGAGGTAAGAAAGCTGCTGCCTACGCGGGTAGTCTTTCTGGACGCGCAGGATGGCGTGCTGGTGCGGCGCTTCTCCGAGACGCGGCGGCCGCATCCGCTGGGGCTGTCTGAGACCGTCTCGCGCTCCATTGTGGAAGAGCGGCAGGTTCTGGACCCCATACGCAATGTGGCCGACACGCTGATCGATACCTCCAACTTCAATGTCCACGAGCTGCGGGCGCACATCCAGAGCCGCTTTGGCCACCAGGACGGCAGCCAGCACCTGCTGGTTTCATGCCTGAGCTTTGGCTTCAAGAACGGCGTACCTCTGGATGCGGACATGGTGTTCGACGTACGCTTTCTGCCCAATCCGCACTTTGTGCCGGAGTTTCGCAGGAAGACGGGCCGCGATCCGCGCGTGGCCGCGTATGTGCGCGGCTTTCCGCAGACCACGGAGTTCCTGGACAGGGTGACGAGCATGATGCTCTACCTGCTTCCGCATTATGTGACCGAAGGCAAGAGCTACCTGACCGTGGCTTTTGGCTGCACCGGCGGCCAGCATCGCAGCGTGATGATGGCTGAAGAGATCAAGAAGCGGCTGAAGAAGGCCGGCTACCGGGTGAAGGCGCTGCACCGGGATATGGTGAACGGATAAGGCGATCGCGCATCAGCGCGTCAGCGCGTCTGGAGGCCGGCAAGCCAGTGGGCCAGCTCATCGGCGAAATTTGTGGTTTGGGTGCGGCCCGGCGGTAGCCATACAAACATCTTGTGCGCCGACACCTTCTCAAATACCTCAGGATTCCTCGCAGGCCCGTTGGCCCTGGGCGCAGGGAATGGCAGATACCAGAGCGAGGGAATGCGCAGCGCGGTGGCGGACGCGTCCAGATCGTATTGGTCGTGGACCAGCAGATGAGCGGGCACAATACGCGCGCGCCCATCGCTGAAGACAGCGCTCATGGGGTCCTGGATGGGCGACTCCAGCACAACGCCGGCAAGCTCGGGATGCGCAGCGGCCACTTCGAGCGCAAGGTCGGCGCCGAGGCCGCGGCCGCAGAGCACGATGGTGCCGGGATCGATGTGGCGCGTGCCGGTGAGGTATTGCAGGGCTGCCCCGGCATCCTCAAGCCAGCGCGCTTCGCTGGGGTGTTGGAACTGGCTCTGTCCATAGCCGCGATAGTCGAAGGCGAAGATGTTGACGCCGGCCGCGTGCAGGTCGGCGAGATAATGCACCGCGTCGCCGAGGTTGCCGTTCTGGCTGTGCAGATAAAGGATTGTGTAGCGGGTCGGATGGGCATCGGCCGCAGCCGGAATCCACCAGCCGGCCAACTGCGAAGCGCCGGAAGGCGTGGCATCGAAACCGATGGGCGAGAAGGGAAGTCCCACGCTGGCCGGGGTGAGGGCCACTTTGGACGCGGGGTGGTAGAGCAACTGCCAGCTCCCCTGCCAAAACAGCAGGCAGAGCACGGCCCAGGCGCAAAATACCGCCGCCGCCAGTACGCTGCCTAAAGCCCAGGCCAGCCATTTGCCGGAGATGGTGGGCGGGGCCGGCCGCGGAATGGGGACGGTTGCCCGTGGTCTGGGAGCGGCGGGCCTGGCCGGCTTTGCGGACGGTGCGGGCGCGGGCCGGCGTGCGGCAGTTTGCTGTTTTGATTTTTTGCGCGTCATGAAGTTGCTGCGTGGTGGTGCCTGTCTCCATGCTAAATGCAGAGGCTAAATGCTGAGCGCATGGAGGCAGGCGCGGATGGGTTCGACCGGTGGGGAATCGCATGGGCGTGGCGCATGAACGTGGGAAGAGCCGTGCGATGGTTCGCGCCGCCCCTCCGGGGCTGGGTTGTCCTGAGATCTCTCCTTCCCAGGACTGCGCTTCGCTTGGCCGGGGCTATTTTCGGCGCGTCCCTCCGGGACGAAAACGGGCGTGACACTCAAATCGACCGTTGCGCTCAAATCGAGCTTTCCCACCCTTGCCGCGATGAAGCTGCGTCAAGGATGGGCACCCCGCAGTGGTACGAAAGCAAGCGGTCAGAGACCTAGCGGCTCGCGAGCCGCAGCTACTTCCATTCGGAGAGCGGTTTGAGGTGCGGAGTGCTCCTGTCGCCGGGGGCGGTGAACAACACTGCAATGGTTGCCGGAGCAGATTGCTGCTGAATTGGAATCACCAGGTTGGTGAGTCCCGGATTGGGTTCCTGCGGAGGCGGCGGCTGCGTGTTGGCGGTTGAAAAACGCGCGCCCTGCGGAGAAAGAATCCGTGCCTTCAGCGTGGCTCCGTTGCGCGTGAGCGTCGCGGAGCGGCCATCGGGCGCAATCTGCACGGCGGCGAAGGTGTGAAAGTTCCACACCACGTTTACCGCGCCGGCGGGCACAATTTGGTCCTGCACAAGCACGCGCTTGTTGTCGAGGATTTCGACTCCGCGGCTCCACGATGTCAGCTTGCCTTTATAGGCCTGGTCGAGGTTGGCGATGGCATAGAGCGTTTTGCCAGCCGCGCCGGTGGCGGTGAGCGGAGCCTTGGCATTCAGGTCCTGGTTGTCGCCGTCGATGGTGAGCGTGTTGTGGCCTTCGGTGCGCATGCGGTAGTAGCTCCAGCGCCGACGCCCGAAGTAGCCCGGCAATCCATAGCTGTCGGGCCCGAGATCGCTGGCCCAGCGCTGGTCGAATGCGTCCAGCACAAAGCTGCCCAAATCGAGATGACCGTGCGAAGCATGGGCGTCACCGCCCTTGAAGCCGACATACCACGCGTTGGGGTCGTTCCACGCGGAGCGCATGTAGGCCTGCGCCACGCGGGCGAAGCTCTGCACGCGCGGCAACTGCGATTTGTCGCCTGCGATTGGCGGCAGCGCGGCCCACATGAGTCCGAGCATGGAAAAGCGGCTGCTTTCTTTTTGCAGCTTGGGATCGAGCGTGGTGTTCAGTACGATGGGCCGCTCGTGCGCGGCGTAAAAGGGACGATGAAAGCGGCGCGCGAACCAGAAGACCTGCGGCGACGGATACACATCCGGCTCCGCGTCGCCGAAGTTGGCGTATTGAAGCGTGGGGCCTGTGGACTGGATGTGGTAGTCGACGGTGGTCGAAAATCCGGGCGCGTTGGAGGCGCCGAAATCGGTGCCCAGCGCGGAATCGAGCGCCGCGATGTAGAGTACGTTGTAACTGGTGGCGTAATTCCAGTAGCCGGGGCCCTCTTCAAAGCCGCCATCGGGCACGAAAAGCTTCATGATGCTGGCGATGGCCAGTTGTGCGTGCTCCAGAATGGCCTGCGCGCGCTGCGGGTCCAGGTCGGCGATAGCCAGCGCGCCGACGGATTCGCCGCCGTTGCACACCTGGTTCCAGTTGTTGTGCTCGTGATGAATGGCCTCGCCGGAACGGATGCGCTCGATCCACGGATCGATGCCTTTGGTGGCGATGGCGTTGCGGATGGTGGTGCGATCGGCGGGCGAGAGGGCGGAGTAGAGCCAGTCATAGCCCACGCCCAGCGCCGCGGTCATCTCCGCGGTGTCTAGAAAGTGGGTGGGATACCAGTTGGGAAAGGCTGCGGCGGCCAGCATTTCCTGCGTGGCCCGCTGGGCAAAGCGCTTGTCGCCATTGATGCGATAGAGGCCGGCGAGCGTGAAGATGCGCCCTTCCATATCGCGCGACGTGGCCAGCAGCGTGTGCTCCGACCCGCCAATGGTGTAAACGTCGGGAGGTGTGGTCAGCAGCTTTTCACCGATGGCAATCTGTTGCCGATACCAGGCCTTGATGAAGGGATCTTTGGCGACCGCATGCTTGATGGCGGGCATTTCGGAGTCGAGAATAATGAGCCGCGGATGGCCCTGACGCAGCGTGGCCAGCGAGACAACTGGATTGGAGCTGTCCTGCGCCGCGGCGCAGGCGCTCGAAGAAACAACGCCGAGAGCAAATAGAAGAAGGATCGCGAAAACAGCCGCGCGATGCGCGGCGTACCTGACTATGGCCGCAACGCCGCGGCCGAAAATCTGAAGCATGAAAGTCCCCCCTGCGGAACAGCGGGATTGTACATGGAGATAGAGATCGCCAGCAATTTGCGCGTCCCACGCGCGAGCCGCGCGGAACCGAGCCAAAGGCCGCTTGCGGGGTGTAGTATTGCTCTTTAGCGGAAACGATTACGTAAACCAGGGGACGAATGCAGATGGCGGTGCAGAAGGACAAGATCATCAAGCCGAAAGACGACGAAGTGTTGTTGATTACCAGCGGCGATCTGCGGCTGGCGGCCAACCAGGCGTGCTGGCCGGCGCAGCGCGACATGGAAGAAAAACTGACGGCGGCCTTTGCACAGAAGGGCTACAAACTGATTCGCGCACATGCCTATAGCGAAGCAGACAGGCACGGTTTTATTTCATCGCAGCGCCGCGGCATGGATGTGTTCATGAAGATTCATCCCGCCGCAAAGCTGGTTTTTGCCACCGCCGCCTGGCAGTACAGCCATCATGTGCTTCCCGGCCTGCGCAGCCACAAAGGGCCGATTCTGACCGTGGCCAACTGGTCGGGGCAGTGGCCTGGGCTGGTTGGATTGCTGAACCTGAATGGCTCGCTGATCAAGGCCGGCAGAAAGTTCTCGTCGATCTGGAGCCGCGATTTTACCGATGAATTTTTTCTGAAAGCGCTGGACGAGTGGCTCCGCGACGGCAAGATCACGCACGATCTGTCGCACGTGCGCGCCCTGGACAAGAAGAAGCTGCCCGCCGAGAGCGCAAAGCTGGGCGCGAAGCTGGCGCGCGATCTCAAGCATCGCAAGGCCATTCTGGGCATCTTCGATGAAGGCTGCATGGGCATGTACAACGCCATCATCGACGATGAGCTGTTGAATCCGGCGGGTATCTACAAGGAGCGCCTGAGCCAGTCCGCGCTGGTGGCCAGGATGCGCACGGTGAGTGATGAGGATGCGCGCGGCGTTTACGACTGGCTGGTGCAGAAGGGGATGAAGTTCGACCTGGGCAGCGATGAGGCCAGCCAGCTCACTCTGAACCAGGTTCTGGAGCAGTGCCGGATGTACATTGCCGCGCTGCGCATTGCCAAGGACTTTGGCTGCGACGCGGTGGGCATTCAGTATCAGCAGGGGCTGAAGGATATGACGCCGGCATCGGACCTGGCCGAAGGGCTGCTCAACAATGCCGATCGTCCACCGGTGTTTGCCGATGGCGGCAAGGAAGAGTTGTACGCGGGCGGTCCGCTGGTTCACTTCAACGAGGTGGACGAGTGCGCCGGCATGGACGCGCTGGTGACCAATCGCTGCTGGACCGCGCTGGGGCTCGATCCTTCTACCACGTTGCACGACGTGCGCTGGGGCGATCACTACAAGGGCGACGGCGCTTCAGGCGATCTGGATACGTTTGTGTGGGTCTTTCAGATCTCGGGCGCGGCGCCGGCGAATCACTTTACCGGCGGCTATGCAGGCGCGAAGAGCGAACGGCAGCCAGCCATGTATTTTCCGCTCGGCGGCGGATCGCTGAAGGGCATCAGCAAGCCCGGCGAGGTGGTGTGGAGCCGGGTGTTTGTGGAAGGCGGCAAACTGCACGCCGACCTTGGCCGCGCAACGGCCGTATCGCTGCCCGCCGAGGAGACGGAACGGCGCTGGCGCGAGACTACGTCGCAGTGGCCGATCATGCACGCGGTGCTGCACGGGGTGAGCCAGAACCAGATGATGGCGCGGCATCGCGCAAATCACCTGAATGTGGCCTATGCGCCGTCAGCGGAGATGGCCGACAAGGCGCTGTCTACCAAAGCTGCGATGCTTGCGGAGCTGGGCATTGTTGTGCATCTGTGCGGCGTGGAACAGTCCGCATAGTTTGCGGTTGCGAATGAATGACAGGCGGGAGCCGGAGGGACACAATCTCCGGCTTTCGCT
The DNA here is from genome assembly GCA_036267475.1 of Occallatibacter sp. Classification (GTDB taxonomy): domain Bacteria; phylum Acidobacteriota; class Terriglobia; order Terriglobales; family Acidobacteriaceae; genus Telmatobacter. The sequence goes on along the minus strand of DATAVZ010000046.1, from coordinate 4,672 downwards.
TTTTTATGTGCGCACGACGACCGCATCCAGAGCGCGGTCAATGCGCTTGAGGGCTTCAGGCGGTAGCGTGACGCCGACGGCGCGCACATTCTGCTCGATCTGCTCAGGCCGCGACGCGCCGATGATGGCCGAGCTTATCTCCGGCCGGCGCAGCACCCACGCCAGCGCCATCTGCACCATGGTGAGGCCATGGTCGGCGGCGATGGGCTTGAGCGTTTCGACGGCGGCAAGCAGATGATCCGATCGATAGTGGCGGCCAGCGGTCTCCATGAACTGGCTCATCTGTTCGCTGGCCGCGCGGCTGTCCGCGGGAGGCGGCGCGCCGGGCGCGTACTTGCCGGTAAGCGCGCCGTGCGCTAGCGGCGAGAAGGCCAGGTTGCCGATGCCGTGCCGCGCACACTCGGCAAACACCGCATTCTCCGGCTTGCGCCATAGCATGGAATACTGCGGCTGGCTGGAGGAGAACGGCGCACAGCCGCATGCGCCGGCGATGGTGACCGCGTCACGTATCTGCTGCGCGGTCCATTCACTGAAGCCGATGGCGCGCACCTTGCCGGACTGGATGGCGCCGTCGAGGGCGCGCAGGGTCTCTTCGAGCGGCGTGTCCGGATCGTAGCGGTGGCACTGGTAAAGGTCGATGCAATCGACGCCGAGGCGCTGCATCGAGCGATCGAGCTGCTTTTCGATCTGCGCGGCGGAGAGGCCGCGATCTGGCTCGTCGCCAACCGGGAAGTAGAGCTTGGTGGCGATCAGGTACCGGTCGCGCGGGTAATGGCCGAGCGCCTCGCCCAGCACGCGTTCCGCTTCGCCGGCGCCGTACTGGTTGGCGGTGTCAAAGAGCGTGATGCCATGATCGACTGCGGCGTGAATGCAGCGCACTGCCTGCTGGCGCGCAATGCCGCCGGCCACGGTGAGCCAGGTGCCGAAGCTCAGCTCGGAAACTTCAAGAGGGCCATTGCCCAGTTTGCGATAGAGCATGGTTTGTCCAGTATGGATGGTCTGCCTAGCTCACTGCCTGCACGGCGCCTTTGCCCACCAGGTCTTCAATGCGCTCTACCCAACCGCGGTCGGCGGTGACACTCATGGCGTCGGGCTCGAGAATCACTGCGAATTCGCCTTTGCGCTCGAGCTGCAGCATCACTTTGCCGGGGCCGGGCGCGGCGTCGGCGGCGCTCTTGAGGTCGGCGAGCATCTGTTCGGTTGTGCGGTCGAGATTGATGCGGATGCGAACGCCGGAGGGCAGTTTGACCTGCACCTCTTCAAGCGCGACGATGCCGTTGACGGCGATCTTGGGCGCCGCGTCCTCCTCGCCCATGAGCATGCCGCGAATGAGCACCGGGGCTTCCATTTTCAACTGCGTGGCCAGGCGCTCGTAGTCGCGCGCAAAACAGATCAGGTCGATCTTGCCGGTGGCGTCTTCAAGGACGGCCTGCGCATAGAGCTTCTGATCGCGTTTGCTCTTTTGCACACGCAGGCCCTGAATGAGGCCGGCGACCTGCAGCTCGTCGGCCGGGTCGCTGTCTTTGCCCCAGCGCCGCTCAGGAGGCTTGCGCTCGAGCGCTTCGGCTATGGTGATGACGCCGGTGAGATTGCGGATTTTTTCCGCATACTTGTCGAGCGGGTGACCGGAGACGAAGAAGCCCAGCACCTCTTTTTCATTGGCCAGCCGCTCGCTCTCTTCCCAGTCCGGCACGCGCGGCAGGTCATCTCCGTTGCGCGCGCCTTTTGGCCCATGCGTCGGGCCTTCGTCAAACAATCCGAACAGGCCGTGCTGGCCTTGCGCCTGATCTTTCTGAGCTTTCTGCGCTCGCTCAACCGCCTTGTCCACCGCCGCAAAGAGCTGGCCGCGTGTTCCCAGCGAGTCCAGCGCGCCGGCTTTGATGAGCGACTGAATCACGCGCGAGTTCATGACGCGGAGATCGACTTTCTCGCAAAATTCCCAGAAGCTCCGGAAGCGGCCGCCCGCCTCTTCGCGCGCCTTCTGAATGGACTCAATCGCGTTGCCGCCCACGTTCTTGATCGCGGCCAGGCCAAAGCGGATGGACTCGCCCTGTGGCGTGAACTGGGCGCCGGAGACCTGCACATCGGGCGGCGTGACGGCGATGCCCAGCTCCTTGCACTCGCCAATGTACTTCACCACCGAGTCAGGCTTGGAGGTTTCAGAGGTGAGCAGGGCGGCCATGAATTCGACCGGGTAATGGGTCTTTAAGTACGCGGTTTGATAGGCGACCCACGCATAGGCCGCGGAGTGCGACTTGTTGAAGCCGTACCCTGAGAATTTCGCCATCTGATCGAAGATTTCGCTTACCGCCGCCTTGGGATGTCCGAGTTTGGCCGCGCCCTGTAGGAAGCGGTCCTGCTGCTCGGCCATCGCTTTGGGGTCCTTCTTTCCCATGGCTCGCCGCAACAAATCGGCCTCGCCGAGCGAGTAGCTGGCCAGCACGTTGGCAATGCGCATGACCTGCTCCTGGTAGACGATTACGCCGAGAGAATCCTTGAGAATTCCCTCCAGCTCCGGCAACAGGAACTCGACTTTTCGCCTTCCCCACTTGCGTTCGACGAAGTCATCGATCATGTCCATGGGACCGGGGCGATAGAGGGCGTTCAACTGCGTGAGTTCTTCCACCGTGTCCGGCTTGTAGCGGCGCAGAATGTCCCGCATTCCGCTTGATTCAAACTGGAACACGCCGGATGTCAGTGCGGTGTGGAACACCCTTTTGAATGTTTCCGGATCGTCGATGGGGATCATCTCGATATCGAGCTTTTCGCCGCGGGTTTGCTCAATCAGCTTGACGCAATCGGTAATGACGGTGAGCGTGGCCAGGCCCAGGAAGTCCATTTTGAGCAGGCCCATTTTTTCAACCGCCTTCATATCGTAGGCGGTCACGATTTCGCTGTTCTTGGTGCGGGCCACGGGCACCAGCTCGATGAGCGGACGCGGCGCGATGACCACTGCGGAGGCGTGAACTCCCGAACCGCGCACCAGCCCTTCGAGCTTTTTTGCGGTGTCGATCAACTGGCGAATCTGCGCATCGTTGTCGTAAACCTTGCGCAGGTCTGGCACGTCTTCAAGGGCCTGGTCGATCGTCATTCCCACAGTGGCCGGAATCAGCTTGGCGATGCGGTCCACATCGCCGTAGGGCATGTCGAGGGCGCGGCCGCAGTCCTTGATGGCGGCTTTGGCGGCCATGGTGTTGAAGGTGATGATCTGCGCGACCTGTTCGCGGCCGTATTTGCGGGTTACATATTCGATGACTTCGCCGCGCCGGTTCTGGCAGAAGTCCACGTCGATGTCGGGCATGGTGACGCGCTCGGGGTTGAGGAAGCGCTCGAACAGCAGCACATTCTGCATGGGGTCAATGTTGGTGATCTCCATGGCGTAGGCCACCAGAGAGCCGGTGGCCGAACCTCTTCCCGGACCGACGGGAATGCCATGATCGCGGGCATATTTGATGAAATCCCAGACGATGAGAAAGTATCCCGAGTACTTCATCTGCTTGATGATGCCGATCTCGAAGTTCAGCCGGGATTCATATTCAGCGAGCGGCGTGCGCAAGACACCGCGCGCTTCCAGATTCCGCACCGAGGTTTCAAAGCGCCTCTTCAGGCCCTCTCTGCATACTTCTTCAAAGTAGCTGTCGATGGTGTGGCCGGGCGGAACGGCAAACTCCGGGAAGGGGTTGTCGACCTTGCTGAGCTTGAGGTTGCAGCGCTCGGCAATCTCCATGGTGCGGGAGACGACTTCGGGCGAGTCAGGGAACAGCCGCGCCATTTCGTCGGCTCCCTTGACGAAAAACTGATCGGAGTCGAAGTGGAAACGATCCTTGTCATGGACCTTGGCGCCGGTCTGCACGCAGAGCATCACATCGTGGGCGTGCGAGTCTTCGCCGCACAGGTAATGCGAGTCGTTGGTGGCCACCAGCGGAATGCCCAGATCTTTTTCAAGCCGGAACAGATTGGCCTGAATCTTGCGCTCCTGCTCCAGCCCCTGATCCTGAATTTCGAGATAGAAATTATCCTTGCCGAAGATGTCGCGATACTGCGTGGCGACGGAGATGGCCTTGGTGTAGTCGTCGGCCATGAGCGACTGGCACAGCTCTCCGCTCAGGCAGCCGGAGAAGCCGATGAGCCCAGCGGAGTTTTCAGCCAGATATTTCTTGCTGACGCGCGGCTTGCGATAGAACCCGTGCAGCGAAGCTTCCGACGTGAGCCGGATGAGGTTGCGGTAGCCCTCTTCGTTTTCGGCCAGCACGAGCAGGTGGTTGTACTCGTCCTTGGGCACTTCGGCGCGATGATCCTCGGCCTTGCACACGTAGAGCTCGCAGCCGAGGATGGGCTTGACGCCCTTTTGCTTGGCCGCATCGAAGAAGTGTACGGCGCCGTAGATGTTGCCGTGGTCGGTCATGGCGACGGACTTCTGTCCCAGCTTAGCTACGCGGTCGACGAGTTTTTTTACATCGCAGGCGCCGTCGAGCAGCGAGTATTCGGTGTGCAGATGAAGATGGGTGAATTCGGCCATGGCTGATTCAATTTTAGTTCAATCACCCGGTCTAAACCCACCGCCTTTAGGCGGTGAGCTTCAGCATCTGTGCTAGATTGAGCGATTATGGCGGAGTATCGCAAGAATGCGCATTCTGTTTGGGACGTCAAGTACCACATGATCTGGGTGACG
>DATAVZ010000045.1:0-69589 GCA_036267475.1 Occallatibacter sp. | reverse complement strand
ACTCCGTGCGCGGTGAGCTTCTGCTGGATGGAGTAGAGGCGCTTGATGCGCGACTCGACCCGGGCGTGGATGTTGGCCTCGCGCAGCTTGGTCTCGATGGTGCCGACGATGCGGTTGAGGAAGGCCTCGCCTGCGATGCGCAGAGAGTCGACTTCGGTCGTCAGCTTGGAGTAGGACAGAGGGTCGACGAAGCGGAAGGCGAGATCTTCGAGCTCGCCGCGCAGTTTGCCCATGCCGAGACGGTGCGCGAGCGGAGCATAGACGTCGAGGGTCTCGCGCGCGATGCGAACCTGCTTTTCGGGCTTGAGGTGCTCGAGCGTGCGCATGTTGTGCAGGCGGTCCGCGAGCTTGATGATGACTACGCGAACGTCGGTGACCATGGCGAGGAGCATCTTGCGGATGTTTTCCGCCTGATGGTCTTCGCGGTTCGCGAATTTAATTTTGTCGAGCTTGGTGACGCCTTCGACGATGTGGGCCACCTGGTCGCCGAACTCGGCGGCAATCTCTTCGTTGGTGGCGGGAGTGTCTTCGACCGAATCGTGCAGCAGGCCCGCGGCAATGGCGGTCGCGTCCATCCGCATCTCGGCCAGCACTTCGGCCACTTCAAGGGGGTGGATAATGTACGGCTCGCCGGAGGCGCGCATCTGGCCCTGGTGATGCTGGACGCAGAACTTCCACGCTTTGCGGATCAGCGATACATCTTCACTGGGGCGATTGGCCTGGACATGGCGAAGCAGCGTTTCGAAGCGCTCATTCAAGGCTTCTTCATCGAGCTCGGCGGGCAGAACCGGCGCGGGCGCAACCGGAACAGCAGCAGCGGAGGACGCACCCGCCGCCAGGTCTGTGGGCGTTTCGGAAGCTTCGTTCGCGATGGCCTGTCGCGCGGTCGCCATGCTTCATTATAGGCCGAGTGCGAATTTGGGGTTGTGGCGGCGCGGCCGGCTCATGCGCGCTCCCGTCGCGGCCCATGCGCGGCACATCCCATGTAGAGGAGCGAACTTGGTGCGAGTGAACTCGGCGTGGGCGAACTTGGTAGGATGGACCCAGATTGCGCGGGCCCGGTCTCATTGCTCAAATGCAATGCGAATCAGCCATTTGAAGCAGCCGCTCGATGAGGTTCAGGCCCGCGGCCGCCGGCCTGCCGGTACGCTTGCGGTCAGAAGGCGGAAAATCATGAATCGGGAACCGACGAAGCCGAGACCCATGAAACAGGAGCGCATGAAGAAGGAACGCACAGCCGGCGCACAGAAATCGCGAAGTGTAGATGCGCGGCCAGGAAAACAGCCGGGAGGTCAGGCGGGAAAGGCCATGCCTGGGCAGGCGATGCCGCAGCAGGCGCGGTCCGCACCGGGCGCCTTGATCAGCCGCCGCGCGGCGGACCGGCTCCGCGCCGGCCACGTATGGGTGTATGCCTCGGAGATCGAATCGCTCAATGTGCCCGAGCCCGGACCGGACGGACCCGCGGCGCTGCTGCCAGTGGCCGACAATCGCGGATTGCTGATGGGGACGGCCCTCTACAGTCCGTCTTCGCAGATTGCGCTGCGCATGGTGGCGCGCGAGGCGCTGGACGATGCGGCGTGGCTGCGGCTGCTGGATGAACGGCTGCGGCGGGCCATCGATCGACGGGTCATCGATCGGCGGCTGGCGATGCTGTCCACTCTCGGAGGCGAAAGCGATGCCTGCCGGCTCTGCTTCAGCGAGGCCGACCAACTGCCCGGCGTGATTGTCGACAAGTATGGCGACCTGGTGATCCTGCAACTGCTGGCCAAAGGGTTGGACTCCGCGCCGGTGCGCGAGGCATGCGTGCGCGTGCTGCGGGAGTCGCTCCAGCCCGCTGCCATTCTGGAGCGTCCCGATCCGCGCATCCGCGAGCTGGAGGGCCTGGCCGCACCCGGAAATGAGGCGCTGTGGCTGGCCGATCCGGAATCGCCGAAGAGCAGCACGCAGTTTCACCTGAACGGGTTGACGTTTCACTATGACGCGAATGCCGGGCAGAAGACCGGAGCATTTCTCGATCAGCGCGCCAATTACGCGGCCGCGCAGCAATGGGCGCAAGAGAAGTCTCCCGGCGGCCGCGCGCTCGACGTCTGTTGCTACCAGGGTGGATTCGCGCTACACCTGGCGCGCGTTTCGAAGAGCGTCACCGGCATTGACGCATCGCACGCGTCGCTCGAAGTGGCGGAGCGGAATCTCGAAGCCAATCGCGACCAAATCGGTGCGCAGGTGGACTGGATCGCGGCCGACGCCTTCGAGATTCTGCGCGACTGGTCGAGCGCGGGCGAGCGCTTCGATACCATCGTTCTCGATCCGCCGGCGTTTGCCAAGAGCAAACGCGCCGTGGAAGGCGCTCTGCGCGGCTACAAGGAGCTGAACCTGCGCGCGCTCAAAATGCTCAAGCCCGGCGGCCTGCTCCTGACCTGCTGCTGCTCGCATCACGTGGGCTGGGCAGAGCTGGAAGGCGCGGTTGCCGCGGCTGCGGCTGACGCATCCCGGCGGGTGCGACTGCTTGAACGCCGCGGCGCGGCGCTCGATCATCCCGTGGTGTTAAATATGCCGGAGACCGAATATCTGAAGTGCCTGGTGCTGGAAGCGGAGTAGGGCCGTTTAGTTCGATCGAGTGCCCAGATGCCACCAGCGGCGCTGCGTCCGCAGGGTGGGCGACGGCTCATCCGGGGTGGCGGCGCGCAGCTCAGCCAAAGCTTCCTTTACCTGCGCGCGCAGGGTCTCGGCCTCAAGGATGCAGGAGCGCATGTAAGCCGAGACGGTGAGGCTGGCCTGGTCAGCGCGCTTGCGCAGTTGCGCGCACTCGACGTGGCTCATGCGGATGGTGATGCTGGCCGATTTCCTGTCCGGCCCGGCCTCGGAATCTGCGTCGTCCTCGCCGCGCGCGCCAACCTCGGCCGGATCGAGAGCCGGCACGGCAAAACCCGCATGCCCGCGGCTCGCCTGCCTGCGCACTGTGCCTTCGTAGCTGAGAACGGCCATATCGTCCGCGAGGCCGTCTTCTTGTGGATCGGGCTTGAGGCCGGCAGCCTCGGCAGCGAAGGCGGCCAGCGCGCCGGCAAAGGTCGATGCAGCGTCGGAATGGTTTTGGATCGCCTCCATGCCCCAAGCATAAAGCGGCAGGCGCAGCCAGACTTTAGCGCTTTATTGCGAAAATGCTTAAACAGATTCCAGACGAGGAATTGCGAAGAAATGATTCCCGAAAGAGGAAGTGGCGAGCGGGCATTTGCCTTCGCCGCCCGGATGCAGTCATGGGGTGCGCCGTTCAGGCAAACGCGTCCGTCACGCTGTCGAGCAACGCCGATTCGTTTACGGGAGTCGCTGTCGGCTCCGGCTTCGAGATCACCTGTCCGGGCAGGCCGAGCAGCCGGGTTGTGGCTTCGGCGGTCATGGGCCTGGCGTAGAGAAAGCCCTGGCCGTAGCGGCAGCCCATCTGGTACAGCAGCTCATGCTGCGCCTGGGTTTCAATGCCCTCGGCCACCACGTCCATGCCCATCACGCGCGCCAGCTCCACAATGGTGCGCACGATGTGCAGCGGCTGCTCGCCATCGGTCATGCGACAGACAAAGGAGCGGTCGATCTTGAGAACATCGAAGGGGAACGAGTGCAGATGGTTGAGCGAGCTGTAGCCGGTGCCAAAGTCGTCCATGAGCAGCGAGACGCCCAGCCGGCGCAGGCTGCCGAGCACGGCGAGCGCGGTATGGCGGTCGGAGACGAGGCGGGACTCGGTCATCTCCAAGCCAAGCTGGCGACTGGAGATGCCGGAGCGCATCAGCAGCGCCTCCACGTGGTCGGCGAGCCCTTCGCGCGAGAACTGATGCGCGGACAGATTGACGCAGACGCGCAGCGAGCCGTGGCCAAGGCCATCCTGATTCCAGCGCTGAATCTGGCTGCAGGCTTCGGAAAGCCCCCAGTCGCCGATCGGCAGGATCATGCCGGTCTCTTCGGCCGCAGGAATAAATTCGAGCGGGGGCACCAGGCCGCGTTCCGGATGCTGCCAGCGGATGAGCGCCTCGAGGCTGACGATTTTTCGCGTTTCGAGCTCGACCGTGGGCTGATAGTGGAGCACGAATTCCCGCTGGTCGAGGGCGACGCGCAGATCGGAGCGGGCGGGCCAGCTTTTTTGCGCCGGCTTGATGGCGGCGACCAAAACCGGCCGCTGCTCCTCAAGCGCACGGCGCAGGCGGCGTAATTCAAGTTGGCTGGCTGCCATGTCGGCCAGGCTCTCCAGCATGCGCAGTTCGTCAAGCGCCATGCCCCGCCGCGGCTGGCATCCCAGCACGGTTAGCGAGCCCAGTATCAGCCCGTCGTGCGAACGCACCGGAACGCTGGCTAAAGACTGTACCTGCAGCCTGCGTACCGCCAGTTTGCGGCCCTCGAAGTGCGGGTGCTGGGCAACGTCGGGCACCACGACCGGACCGTTGCCGGCCAGCACCATATCAAAGAGCGAATGCGCCCGCGGCAGCTCGCGCACCGGCTCGCCCCAGTACGACTTGATCCAGACGCGGCTCTGGTCGGCAAAGCCGAGCAGAACCGTGTCGGCATGAAAATGTTCGGCAGCAAGCCGGGTGATGGCGTCGAAGGCAGGCTCGGGCGCTGAGTCCAGAATGCCGGTGGACAGCAGCGCGGCCAGGCGCTCGTCCTCTTCCCGCGAATCCATTTCCCGCGAACCTGTGGATGCCGCTATCGGTGTTGCATGTGCCATCTTCGGCCCTGGCTCTCCGCTTGCGCGCCAGCCTGACTCGAGTCACAAAGAGACCGCTGCGGCCGCAAACCCGGTTTCCCAGGCCCGGCCGGCTCAATGAGCGCATCCTTTATCGGGAGCTCTTCACGAAAACGGTCAACAAGCGCTTTCCAGTCTGCTGTTCTGGTGTTGCACTTTCTTTATCGGAGCAAATGAAAGATGCATTACGATTCTTTGCTAATTCATGTGAGCGCTCTAAGATTGCGCGCAGCGGCTGCTCTCGCAACAGGGGAATGAACGCGCAAGTGCTGCTCTGCGTTTAGATCGAGCGCGGAGCCATGATTGCTGCGCGGCACCGGGCCGGCGCAGTGTGGCAAATTACTTTCGTGATGCCGGCTGCCCAGTTTCAGTCCACAAAAAAGTCAACTCGTCGGTCATGTCCTGGATCTGCTGATCGACGCTTACGCCGGAGGAGTGTCCGCCGGAGGTGCTGTAGTGCAGCAGAACGGGCCGGTCGCCTTTGGATTCGGCCTGCAGCAGCGCGGTCATTTTGCGGGCGTGCAGCGGATCGACGCGGGTGTCATTGTCGCCGGTAAAGAACATCACGGCCGGGTAGTCGGAGCGCGGCTTCACGTTCTGGTAAGGCGAATATTTAAGCAGGTAGGGAAACTGTTTGGGGTCGTCGGAAGAGCCGTATTCGGTGGTCCAGTAATAGCCCACCTTGAACTTCTGATAGCGCAGCATGTCGAGCAGCGGATAACCGCACCAGACCGCGGAAAACAGCTCCGGATGCTGGGTGATGGATGCGCCCATCAGCAGTCCGCCGTTGGAGCGGCCGCGGATGGCGAAGTGCTCGGGCGAGGTGTACTGGTTGGCGATCAGATACCGGGCGGCGGCAAACCAGTCGTCGAAGACGTTCTGCTTCTTTTCAAACATGGCCTGCTCATGCCACTGCTCGCCGTATTCGCCGCCGCCACGCAGGTTGGGCAACGCGAACCAGCCGCCCTGCTCCATCCACCAGGCATACTCGGGATTCCATTCCGGCGTCTCGCTGACGTCGAAGCCGCCGTAGCCGGTCATCAGCAGACGCTCGGAGCCGTCCTGTTTGAGGCCCTTTTTTCCGGCGATGAACATCGGAATCCGGGTTCCGTCCTTCGACTTGTAGAACACCTGCTTCAACTGGTACTGGCTGGAATCGAAGGGAATCTTCGGCTGAAAGAAGATTTCGCGTTTGCCGGTCGTGGTATCCACGCGATAGAGAGTGGGCGGCACAATGAACGACTGGAAGCTGAGGAAGCCGTAGCGGTCTGTGGTGCGGCCAAACAGGATGGATGCGGTGCCGATGCCGTCGTAGTCGATCGAGCCTGCCGGTTTTCCGGCCAGCGTAAAGACTTCGGTTTCCGTCTTTACGTCGCGCAGATGGTTGACGTAAATTTTGCCGCCGACGATCGACCAGTCGTCGATTACGTCTTTTTCTTCCGGAACAATCGTCGGCCACACATCCGGCATGACGCCGGGAATGGCCTTCAGGATACGGCCCATGGGCGCCTTGTAGTCGGTCTTCACGTACCAGGCGCGGCCGTCATAAATGGCGGAAAACCGCGCATCCAGCCCCCACACCAGAATCTCGAAGGGCGAGTCCGGCTTGGTCAGGTCGCGGTAGACGATGTCTTCGCGGCTGGGCGGCACGCCGCGGCTGATCTGGATGACGAGATAGCGGCCGTCGTCGGTGATCTGGCCGGAGAACAGGTCATTGCCGCCCAGCGGCTCGCCGCGAAACTCGTGGCCGAAGATCAGCGTGTCGCGCAAGACGCGCTCGCCGAAGACGTGCCGATAGAGCAGCGTGCCCTGTTTATTGCTGCGCGCATAGTAGACGCTGTTGCCGTCCGGCGCAAAGGTCACGCTGAAGTAGCGGGCCGAAGGCAGCTCATCTAAGAGAGTTTTGCGAGTCTTTACGTTGTAAAAGCGGATGCTGGACTCATCGGCTCCGCCCTGCTGGACCGAGTAGGCCACCACGGTTCCATCGCGGGAAACATCGTCGATGTAAACCGAGGTGTTGGGATCGCGGCTGAAAGCGGCGGGATCGATGATGCGCTGGTCCTTGCCGGTCCATCCGTGGCGCACGTAGATCGAATACTGCCCTTCGCCGGCCAGGCGGCGCATGAAGAAGTAGCTTCCGCTGCGATCGATGGGCGCGCCGGTGTCAGTGACGTTGACCAGCGGATCGAGGTCGTCGGCAATCTGCGGACGGATGCGCGCCTGTTGAAGATAGCGGTTGGTGTAGGCATTTTCGGCGTCGATGAAGGCCCGCGTCCGGTCGCTTTTCGCATCCTCAAGCCAGCGGTAGTTGTCCACGATTTTGGTGCCGAAATAGTTGTCGGTAACCGGTGCGACTTCGACTTCCGGCGGCGGGGGCAGCACGATTCCGCCGCGCCCGCGAATGGCCTGCGCACCCAGACTGCCCGCCAGCGGCAGAAGGACGGCTGCGCCCAGGCAAAATGCAGCATGCAATGCCCTCATGCGAAAAGCATACATTGCCGCGGTTCTTCATCGGCCGCGACTCCCGGTAGAATCAACTGAAGTGGAAAGCGCACCCCCAACCCAACCGCCAACTCCGCCCTCGCCGCATACGCCATCCGGCAGCGGGTCCGGCAAGGTGTCCTGGTGGACGCGCGGCCTGAGGCTTCTGCACCCGTCGCACGCGCACAGCGTCTTCTCGGCCACGGTCGTGCTCATGGCAGGCACCTTCCTGTCGCGCGTCATCGGACTGGTGCGGGTGAAGTACATTGCGTGGCTCTTCGGCAGCAGCATGCAGGCAGATGCGCTGTATGCCGCCTATGTCCTGCCGGATATGATCGGGTACTTCCTGGCGGGCGGCGCGGCTTCCATCGCCTTTGTATCCATCCTTACGCGCTATAACGAGACAGGTCGCGAGGCCGAAGGCGAGCGTTCGCTTTCGGTGATCCTGACCACGATGTATCTGGTGTTGGGCGTTGCGATTCTGCTGGCAGAAATGCTTGCGCCCCTGTATGTGCACCGGATGTTTCCTGGTTTCGATCCGCAGAAGGCAGCGCTCTGCGTAAAGCTCACGCGCATTCTGCTGCCGGCACAGGTTTTCTTTTTTGCCTCGGGCGTATTCGCGGCGGTGCTGCTGGTGCGCAAGCAGTTCACCGTACAGGCCATGGCTCCGCTGATCTACGGATTGGGTCCCATTGTCGGCGGCCTGCTATTGGTGAAGCGCATTGGCGTCTCGTCGCTGGCAATTGGCACAGTCGCCGGCGCATTTCTCGGCCCGTTTCTCCTGAACTGGTTCTTTGCCCGCCGCAGCGGCACTCGCTACCGCGTAATTCTGGATTGGCGTGATGAAGGACTCCACAAGTGGGTCCGGCTTTCACTGCCGCTGATGGCCGGCGTGACCTTGGTGACGGCGGACAACTGGATCATCAATTACTTTGCCTCGACCACCAGTGGCGCCATTGCGCTGATGAGCTACGCCAAACAGCTCTTCACCGCGCCCATGGCCATGCTGGCGCAGGCTGCCGGGGCTGCTTCCATGCCGTTTTTTGCCAGCCTGTGGACACAGAACAAGCGCTATGAGTTCGCCACCGGTGTAGCAGACTCAGTTTCGCGCGTAGCTTCGCTGGGACTACTCCTGGCTTCTGCCATGATCGCTCTGGGTCGGCCGGCGATTGACCTGGTTTTTGCCGGCGGACGGCTAACCAGCGGCGAAGCGAACCAGTGCGCGCTCTACTTTGCCATCTTCTCGATCTCGCTGTTTCTGTGGTCGGCGCAGGCAATCTATGCGCGCGCGTTTTACGCGGCGGGCAACACGCTGGTTCCCATGATTGCCGGAACCGTTGTGACGCTGATCTCGCTGCCGATCTACGATGGCCTCTACCATGTGCGCGGAGCCATGGGGCTGGCCATGGCCTCGGATATCGGCATCGCCATGCAGACCCTGCTCATCGCCGCGCTGCTGCACCGGCGCCGCATGGTCTCGCTGGCTAACCTCGACCTTGCCGAGATGAGCCGCTGCCTGCTGGCCGCGGCCATTGCCGGAGGCGGCGCGGCGCTGCTGGCGTGGGCCATCGGCGCCCTGTTCGCGCATGCCGGCGGAGCCTACGCGCACAGCCACGCGCGGCTGGCCGACCTGATGATTCTGTTGGCCGGAACCGCGCTCTGGGCTGTGCTTTTGAAGTGGGCTCTCGAAAAGACCGGCTCCGCGCTGCCGCGAGTGGCCATGAAGCGGCTGGGGCTGGCATAGGCGCAGTTCGAGCCGCTGCTGAAAAGCACAAAGCGCTCCCGCGGTGGCGGAAGCGCCCGTGCTCTCGCTATTGAAGCGGAAGAACCGTTATGCCGTGGCGGCCTTCACGGCCTCGGGGCCCGGAGCCGACTTCGCATCGGGCTTGCGGATATCGATGCCGCCCTTGAAGAACGCGCCGTCTTCAATGCTGATACGGGCCGCGGCTACGTCGCCGCTCAGCGAGCCCTCGGCGCGGATATCCACCCGGTCCGATGCGATGACGTTGCCCTTGACCTTGCCCAGCACGACGATCTCGCGGGCGGTAATATTGGCCGCCACCTGGCCATTGCGGCCCACGGTCACGCGGTTTCCGGGCAGGTTCAGGCTGCCTTCCACCTTGCCGTCAATATAGAGCGATTCGGAACCGGTGATCTCGCCCTTGATGTACAGCCCCTTGCCGATGGTGGCCTGGTCGCCGGTAATGGCCTGCTGCGCCCGCACGGGCTGCTCCATCGGAGTCGGCGGCGGCGGCACGGCGCGCGGCGGTTCGGGGGTGGGGGTCGAGCTAATCGGTCCGGTCTGGTTGGGTTTCCACATAGCGCTCAAGACGTGTTCCTTTTCTGTCCCTCAGGGGGACTGGGGAAATGGGCCAAGGCAATGGCCAATGGCTTGATTCCAAAAAATTAAAATTGCCTGTTGCCGCGCCTTCTGGCCCTGGCAAATCGGTATGCGGCCGTGGAGAGGATCAAGTCCCATCTGGACCCGCCCCGATACTTTGGTGCGTTGGCTTATTTTAAGCCGCAGGGCGGCAGTTGAACGAGTGGGCAAAAAAACAACATTTACGGTAGCCAAATATGACAACACTTTTATCCCGAATTTGACAACGTGGCGGCGAACAGAAGGAGATACTGCGCGCCCCAGGGAGACTGCCCAGCCTGCCCGTGACCAGCCGACCGGCCAATTCCGTTCCTGAAAACGCTGGCTTCGCTTTGCTTGCCGCGAAAGGCCAGTCCGGCAAGGTAGCGCTCGGGCCGCAGTCTCTTTCATTCCGCGCATTCGATTGCCGCCTGGCAGGTGGCGTGATCTTTATCACTTCGTTCGCGAGCAATCGCCCGCACAATGGGCCAGGTTGGTTCATCGAAGGCCGTTGCGGCATCTATCCGCGCATCGGACTTGAAGATTCAGGCATGGCCCGCCAGACATAGTGGAGATTGAAGACTTATGTCCGTCCGCACCTTCAGCCGCTCCGGCAATCACTCCAGAATCGACAGTTCCTGGACCAACAGGTCTCTGATTGACAGTGCCGGGATGGAACCCGTTCCGTTTTCGGTGCCGGCAAGCGCCTGCGCGCCCCCTTTGCCTCATTCGCGCCAGGCCGCGCATATCCAGACCGGGCATATCCAGGCCGCGAGCGATTTTGCCGCGGACGAAATGCCCCTGTCGACCCGCTGCCTGCGCGGCTTATGCTGGGCGCTCGCAATCGAGTGTTCCATGGCCTTTTGCGCATTTGAAGCCTGGCATCTGTGGCGCATTCTGCGCTGATTCCGCTTTCGCAGCCGTCTTCGGCATTCGTGCCCATCCTGGTCTCCGCGCCGCGGCATTACAGCAATTTTGACCCGCATCGCAGCCGCGACCTGCGAAGATAGAAAGCGCATCCCGGCAGCCCCAGGCTGTTCGGAGTCATGCCGACGAGGTGAAACTCGCCACATGCGCCGTGTCGCACTCATCTACAACCCCGCCTCCGGTCAGCACTCCGCGCGCCGCAAGGCAGCGGTTCAGCAGGTTCTGGATGTGCTGCGCGCGGCGGGCCTCGAAGCTGAGTCCTTCATCACCGACACGCCGGGCAGCGCCACCCTTCACGCCGGGCAGGCGGTGCGCGACGGCTACGACGCCGTGCTGGCCTGCGGCGGCGACGGCACCGTGCATGAAGTGCTGCAGAGCCTGGTAGGCACCGAAGTAGCGCTGGGCGTCATTCCGCTGGGCACCGCCAACGCGCTGGCCTCGAACCTCGGCCTCAGCAAAGGGCCGGCCAACGCCGCGCGCGCCCTGCTCGCCGCTGCGCCCACCCGCGTCCCGGTGGGCCGCATCCATTTTCAAAACGGCCGCGGCCCCAATGCGCGCTACTTCCTCGTCGCCGCCGGCGTAGGCGCCGACGCCCTGCTCATGTCGCGGCTCGACCCCAGCCTCAAGCGCCGCCTCGGATACGTCCTCTATCTCATTGAGGCCTTCAAAATATGGGCCACCGACCCGTTGCCGATGTTTGAGGCAGCGTTCAGCTCCAACGGCCATGGTCCGGACCGCGTCACCGAGGTCTCGCAGTTGCTCGCCGTGCGCGTGCGCTCCTTTGGCGGCGCGCTGCGCGAACTGGCTCCCGGTGCCACCCTGCGCAGCCACTCGCTGCACCTGGTGGCCTTCGGCACTCGCAGCCGCTATCTCTATCTGCGCTTTCTGCTCGCCGTGCTCGCCGGCCGCCACAAATTCGCCAGCAAAATCGAGCTGGTAAAGACCGAGACCGTGGACTGCCGCGCGCGCAACGGCTCGCGCGACACGCTCTATGTCGAAGCCGACGGCGAAGTTCTCGGCCACCTGCCCGCGCGCATGGAGACCATACCCGACGCCCTCCTGCTGCTGGTGCCCCAAGGGGCGAGGCCATAAGAGCATGCCATTTCTGCCAGACGGACCGGATACAGGCAAGGGTCTAGGCTGAGCGGCTGCCGGATTACGGCGCAGTGAAGCCCGGCTGACCTGACTCGACGCTGTCTACCGGTGGAGATCCAGCGACGATGACGCGATTGCGGCCGCGGCGCTTGGCTACGTAGAGAGCCTGGTCCGCGGCGGCGATCAGCTCTTCGGGAAGGGAGCAAAGATCGCGTGAAGCAGCAGCCACTCCGGCGCTGACCGTCAGACAGGAAGCGATGGGCGAGGCCGGATGCGGGAGATTGAGGTCCGCAAAAGCCTGGCGCACCATATCGGCTACCAGACGCGCTCCTTCCGCTCCGGTGTTGGGCAGGATCATGGCAAACTCTTCTCCGCCAAAACGGGCGGCAAGGTCGACGGAGCGGCGCGCCACACGTTCCATCTCGCCGGCCAGCATGGCCAGGCACAGGTCGCCACGCTGGTGGCCGAGCGTGTCGTTGAGAGCCTTGAAGTGATCCACGTCGAACAGGATCAGCGAAAGCTGCACGCCGGAGCGGAGAATGCGGGCACACTCCCTTTCAAGCGTGCGATCGAAGGTGCGCCGGTTGGCAAGGCCGGTGAGCGAATCGGTGGACGACAGACGCAGAAGCTCCTCGTTGGCGCGCTGCAGGTCGGCGGTCTTTTCCTCCACCATACGCATGAGTTCGCTTTCCCGGGCGCGCGCGCCGGCCACACGCATGCGCAGAGTGGCAAAGATGGCCAGCAGCGGAACCACGATGCAGATAGCGATGAACCACCAGGTGCGATACCAGGGGGCAAGAATGACGAAGACGAATGCGGCCGGATGGCCGCTCCAGTTACCCAGCCCATTGCCCGCCTCCACTTCAAGCTGGTAGTGGCCGGGGGCTACGTTGACGAACTGAATCGCGTGCTGGGAAGCCTCAGTCCAGGCGGCGCTTGCGCCCAGCAGCCGATAACGGAAGATCAGCTCGCTCTGGTCAATGACATTCAGGGCGGAAAACTGTGCCGTGAGGGCATTGTCGTCCATGTCGAAGGAGGGATCGTGAAGATCGGTAATGTCTTTTTGTCCCAGCAGCAAACGGGTAAATACCACCCGCACCGGCACAGTGGGCGCGCCATGAGGCCGGGGCTTGAAGTGGGAAAGGCCGCCGCTGGTGCCTATCCAGTAGGAACGGCCGTCTGCGCTCTCGGCAAAGGCATTCAGATCGCAATCGTCCCAGACCAGCCCGTCGGCCTCGTCGTAATGGCTCCAGCGGGAGCCGTTCCACACGTCGAGGCCGTGATCGGTCCCGGCCCACAGTCGGCCGGATGAGTCGAAGTCGAGAAAGTAGACGATACCCGTGGTGCCCGGGCGCTGCACTCCTTTTTTAATCTGGAAGCCGCCGTTGGCCACCGGGCGGAGACGGTCGATGCCCCCGCCGTAGCTGTAGCCAACCCAGATCGAGCCGTCTGGACCGGCGCCGATGGAAAGCACCTCCTGGTTGCTGAGACCGCTGGCTCGGGTCCAGTTGCGCCACTGGCCGCCGTTGTTCCTGTATAAGCCGCCCGCGCCGCCGGCCCAGATAGAACCATTCTTGCCCTCGGCCAACGCCCAGAAGAGGCTTTGCGGCAATCCGGGACTGCGGGCAAACTGGGCGTAAGGCGGTTGGGCCACAAAGAGGCCGTCGCTGGTTGCGGCCCACAGGCGGTGGGCGCGATCGAAACGCAGCGCGTACACATGCTGGCCGGTCAGGCCCTGGCGGGAATCGAACCAGTCGAAAGCGCCGGTTGCGGGATGAATGCGCATGGCGCCGCGGCCATCGGTGCCCGCCCACAAATTTCCATCCGCGTCCATCTGCAGACTGTGCACCGGCACGTCGGCCAGCGGAGGAAATGGCTGCCACCGGTAGCCAAACTGGGTGGGCTGGCCGTGATACATGCCGGAGCCGGTGGCTACCCATACCGAGCCATCCGGGCGCGGAAGAACCGTATAGACCAAGTCGCTGCCCAGGCCACTGTCTATGGTGTAGGACTCCCACTGGCGATAGCCAGTCCATTGGGCGAGGCCGCGGCCCACAAGGCCGATCCAGAGCGACTGCTGGCGATCCTCAAAGATCGCATCCACGGTGCCGCGCAGTCCGGCCGCACGATCGATCCTGTGCCAGCCATGGCGTGTGGAGATGAAGAGGCCGGTGGAGGATGGAAGCAGAATGCGCCCGTCGGCGTCGATGGCGGGAATGCCATGAAGAGCGCCCGCGATCTCATGCGCGGCCGGCCTCAGAAACAGGGCCTGTCCGGCTGGCCTTTCCAGGATGCCCGACCGGCTGCCGCTGACCCAGATTGCTCCGTCGCGGTCTTCGAGGATGGTTTGCCAGCGGTCCCTGGGCAACCGGCTTTCCAGGCCCAGCACCGTGGTTTCACTGCCGGCAACGCGGCAGATCTCTTCACCGCATCCGTACCAGATGACATTGCCCTTCAAAAGCACAGAGTGCGCTGCCGGGCTGGAGGTGTTGGGCGGCCGGGCGCGCAGCGAATAGGAGAAGCCGGGCTGGCCGGGCTGCATGGCCAGCTCAACCAGGCCGCGGCCGGTGGCAACGTAGGTGTGGCCGCGGTTGTCTGAAGCAATGCCCTGGGTGGCGCTCACTGCATCGATGGGCAGCGCGAGCTTCTCAAAACGGCCTTCTGCAAAACGATAGAGCCCGAAGCTTCCGCCTGCCAGAAGCGAGCCGTCGGGAGCATCGCCAAAGGCGACCGCGCTCTGCGGCGCAAGACCTTGCTGCTGCCCGAAAGACTCAAAGCCGGAGCCATCGTAACGATAGATGCCGTTTTCGGTGTTGAGCCAGATAAATCCGACGCGGTCCTGATACACACTGCTGACGGCAAGGTTGGTCAGGCCGTCCTGGTAGCCGAAATAACGAAAGCTGTACTGCTGCGCGCCAGCGAATGGCGGGGCGGCGAAGAGCAGGACGGCAAAAGGCAGAACGGCGAAGGCCAGGGCAAGCCGACAGGCCCGCTCGGCATGGCGCGCTGCAACCACCAGCCGTCCACGCGCATGGCTGAGGGTACCCGCGGCTGGGCGCGCGCTCGGGCGATGTAGCCTGCTCTCGATAGGAATCCTCCCCCTGACTCAAGGCGCACAACAAGAAGAAAGCACACATCCCGGAACCTGGGCAAACATTTCTTCGAGCCACGGCCTGACGCACCGCAGCCGCAACCACCGTCGTCAGGAGATTCGTTTGGGATCTGCGTACATTTTATCGCGAGCGCGCCTGCTCTAAAAGGAGCAGGCGATGTATACCCCTGCTGCATAAGATGCATGCCGACCTTGCCGAAAGGTGGCATAAGTCGCGTGAGCCGGCAAAAAAATCCGTCCAGAGTCGCCATGTTCTTGGGGCCTGTCCTCAAATTCTGAGGGTACAGCGTTGCGAGGAAAAATCCGGCCAGATGAAGCCGAGCCCGAAGGCTGTGGCGGGTCCACCGTCGAGGGCGAGAATGAAGTATGGCCGGATTTTTCCCGCAACCCGAAGGGACGGGACCAATTTTTCCCATCTCTTCGTCAATCGTCGCTAGCAGACACCCGGTATGCGTCACTCCTCACTCTTCGATATGAAAAAAATTGGCTCCGTCGCTGTGCCCTGAGAACTTGATGACAGGCCCTAACCATCCTGCGGTGAATTGAATCGCGGTTATTGCCATTCATCGGCGCTGGGGCCGTAAATGGCGGGGACGCTGGCCTGGTTGAGGCGCAGGTACACTGTCAGTTGGCCGCGATGATGTGCAAGATGGCTGAGCGCTCCGTCCATGATGCTTGAGTAGCGCGGCCGGTAGGAGAGAATCTGCGGCCCCATGGTCAGCTTCCAGGGTTTGCGCAGGTGCTCCTCGGTAGTGTTTTCCAGAGCGCGTCTCGCGTCGGCCAGACCCTGGTCGAGCAGCGCCATCAGCTCTTGCCGGCCTTCCACCGGCGTGGTGCGGAAGGATTTTCCGTTGCCGTCCAGATCCAGCTCATCGTGGTCGATCATGAGCGCCACCCAGCCGGGCATGGTGGCCACCAGCGCGGCAAGATAACCCAGTTCCATCGATTTGGGATGCGGCCTGAAGCTGTTGTGGCCCTCGGGCACGCGGGCGATGGCCTTGCGCGAGGCAACGGCTTCGCGCTCCAACTGTTCCAGGAAAAAGTGCCTCATGTCCATTTGCTCTACCTCCCGGAGACTGTACGGTCTCACAAAAACAAGCGTAGGCGCGGATATATGACATCTGCTGTCATATATCCGTGCGAAAATCATTTTTTGTCGACCCGCTCTCAAGAGCGTTGCGGAGGAGTGCCGGATGAAGTCGGAGCGCCTGCTTTCCGAATTGCTGCTGCTGCAGGGCTATGGGCGGCTGTCGACGCGCGAGCTGGCCCAGCGGCTCGAAATCTCAGAGCGCACCGCCCATCGCGACATGGAAGCGCTGTGCGTGGCCGGCGTGCCGCTCATAGCGTATCGCGGCGCGCAGGGCGGCTGGGAGCTTGAAAAGGGCTGGCGGACGCAGGTTCCGGGACTGGATGACGCCGAGTTGCAGGGCCTGCTGATGGCGCAGCCCGGCGCGCTGGGCAGCGGCAAGCTGACCGCGGCCGCGCAGCGCGCGCTGGACAAGCTGATGGCCGCGCTGCCGGCGCAGGCGCGCATGCAGGCTGAGTCGATTCGGGTCCGGCTGCACTTCGATCCCATCGGATGGCGGATGGGCGAGGAAGATCTGTCGATGCTGCCGGTGGTGCAGGAAGCGCTGGCGCGCGACCGCAAACTGGCGTTTCTGTATACGCGGGCCGACGGCGACACCAGCCCGCGGACGGTCGATCCGCTGGGAATTGTGTGCAAGCAGATGGCGTGGTACCTGGTGGCGCGTGCGCCGGCGGGGATGAGAACCTACCGGGTTTCGCGGATGCGCGATGCGGTGGTGCTGGCCATGAGCTTCAGACGGCCTGCCAGTTTTAACCTGGCCGCCTACTGGAAACGCAGCATGGCGGCGCTCCAGACCCGGCAGCAGCCGATGACGGCAACGCTGGCTCTGGCGCCCGAAGCGGTGCGGATCGTGCAGGGATGGCATCGTGTGCATCCGGTCGCCGGCCACGCTGTGGCGCGCGCGCTGCCCGATGGCTGGCAGATTTTTGCCGTGGAATTCGACACCCCGCGTTATGCGCGGTTTGTTGTGCTGGGCCTTGGCGCGGATGCCTGGATACTGGGACCGGACGAGTTGCAAAGGGAGATTGCCGCCGAAGTGGCGAATATGGTGGCGAAGATGGCGACGGTGTGAAAGCCACCGGATTTCCATTCACGTCGTTCGCGGCGGCAGCAGACGACGTGATGGCAGGCCGCGCGGAACCAAGATTCCTGCGACGCGGAAAAAATCCCTACAAAAGCGATTTGCCCGGAGCTTTCCGCACACAGTAAGATGGGCAGTCTGGAGATGAACCCATGCCTGTGCGCGCCTCTGCATTCTTTCTCGCCTGCCTTGCGCTTTGTGTAAGTGGAATCGGCCTTCGCGCCCAGGAGCGCGCCGAAGCCAAGCCTCAACAGCCAACCGAGGCGCAGATCAAAGCCGCGGCGGCCATGCCGTTTCGCAACGCCACGCTCCCGATTCCGGAGCGGGTGAACGACCTGGTCTCGCGGATGACGCTCGACGAGAAAGTGTCGCAGGTGATCGACCGCGCAGCAGGCATTCCGCGGCTCGATATTCCGACCTACAACTGGTGGAGCGAGGGGCTGCACGGCATTGCGCGCTCCGGCTTTGCAACCATGTTTCCGCAGGCGATTGGCAACGCGGCCACCTGGGATGCGCCGCTGATACACGGGATCGGCGCGGTCGTATCCACCGAGGCGCGGGCCAAATATAACGACGCCATTGCGCATGGCAATCACGACCGCTACTACGGGCTCACGATCTGGTCGCCGAATATCAATATCTTTCGCGATCCGCGCTGGGGCCGCGGCCAGGAGACCTACGGAGAAGATCCGTTTCTGACCGCGACGCTCGGAACCGCCTTTGTGAAAGGCATCCAGGGCGACGACCCGCGCTACTTCCGGGCCATCGCCACGCCCAAGCACTTCGCCGTTCACTCGGGGCCGGAGTCGACCCGGCACGAGGCCAATGTGGAACCCACTCCGCACGACCTGTGGGACACCTATCTGCCCGCCTTTCGCGCCACCATCATGCAGGGCAAGGCCGACTCGCTCATGTGCTCCTACAATGCCGTCGACGGCGTGCCGGCCTGCGCCAGCAAGATGCTGCTACAACAATTTCTGCGCGGCGACTGGGGATTCCAGGGCTTTGTGACCTCGGACTGCGGCGCGATCGACGACTTCTCGCAGAAAAGCGGCCATCACTACGCGACCAATCATGAAACCGGCGCGGCGGACGGCATTGAAGCGGGAACCGATACCAATTGCGGCACCACTTATCTCGCGCTGGGCGACGCAGTCCGCCATCATCTGTTGCCCGAGGCGGAGCTGGACACGGCAGTGAAGCGCCTGTTCACGGCGCGGATGAAGCTGGGCATGTTTGACCCGCCGCAGCAGGTGCCCTATGCGTCGATCGGCATCAGTGTGGTCGACTCGCTGGAGCATGCGGCGCTGGCGCTGCGCGCGGCGCGCGAGTCCATGGTGCTGCTCAAGAACGATGGGCACATTCTGCCGCTGAAGCCGGGCGACGGCAAAACCATTGCGATTGTGGGTCCGCTGGCCGCTTCGCGCATTGGGCTCGAAGGCAACTACAATGCGATCCCGCTGCATCCGGTGCTGCCGGTGGATGGAATCATCTCCGCGTTTGGCGCCAACCACGTAATCTACGCAGAAGGCGCGCCCTACACTATGGGCGGCGCGGTTCCGGTGCCGCGCACCATGCTGCGCGCGGCCGAGGGCTCGAAGGTGGACGGCCTTACCGGCGCATACTTCGCGGCGCCCAGCTTCGATGGAAAGCCGGAGATGACGCGCGTCGACAAGGAGATCGACTTCGACTGGGCTTTTGCGAATCCGGTACCGAGCGAATCGACGCATCCCGAGGACCAGAGCTTTGCCGTACGCTGGACCGGCGCCATCGCCGCGCCGGTTGCCGAGACGGACAACTTCCAGATCCGCCTGCCCTTCTGCTATCCCTGCGGAGGCCGGCTGCAATTCGCGGTGTATCTCGACGGCAAAAAGCTCGACACCGGGGCGCCGCAGCCGCATCCCGGCGTAAAGCTGCCGCCAAGTGGACGGAACTTTGGCGGCCTGCAGCAGTTCTCGATTCCCTTTGCCGACACCAAACCGCACGCGATCCGCATCGAGTATGTCCAGAGCGGGCGGATTCCTCTTGCCGGCATCTCGTTCGAATGGAGTCCGCGGCACGAACTGCTGCAGGACGAGGCGGTGGCGACGGCGAAAAAGGCTGACGTGGTGGTTGCGTTTGTGGGGCTCACGTCGCACCTTGAAGGCGAAGAGATGAACGTGCATATCGACGGCTTCTCCGGCGGCGACCGCACCAGTCTGGTGCTGCCCGACGTGCAGCAGCAGATGCTGCATGCGCTGGCAGAAACCGGCAAACCCATGGTGGTGGTGCTGTTGAACGGCAGCGCGCTGGCGGTGAACTGGGCTGCGCAGAATGCCAAGGCGCTTCTCGAAGCGTGGTATCCGGGCCAGGCCGGCGGCGAGGCCATTGCCGAAACACTGAGCGGGAAGAACGATCCCGCGGGACGGCTGCCGATCACGTTTTACACCGGAGTCGGCCAGTTGCCGCCTTTCGACGATTACTCCATGGCCAACCGCACCTATCGCTACTTCAAGGGCAAGCCACTGTTCGCGTTTGGTGACGGACTGAGCTACACGACCTTCGAGTACTCGCACCTCAAGCTTTCGAGCGAAAATCTGCAGGCCGGCGAGACCCTGACCGTGGAAGCTGACATTCGGAACACGGGCTCAGCGCCGGGCGACGAAGTGGCTGAGCTGTACCTGACGCCGCCCCGGACGAATGTGTCGCCGAAGCTGGCGCTCGAAAGCTTCGAACGGCTGCATCTGGATGCGGGCGAGACCAGGCACGTGGTCTTTCATCTTGATCCGCGCGAACTTTCCGAGGTGGACGACAAAGGCGTGCGCGCAGTGGTTCCGGGGCAGTATCGCATTTCGCTGGGCGGCTCGCAGCCGGACCGAGACCAGGCGCAGGGCGTGCGCTCGCAGGAGTTCTCCGTGGTGGGAACCAGGGAGATTCCGCGGTAGCGCACGCAGAGCCGCTAATCAAATAGCGCGGGCTGCGGCGCGGCGGAGGGTTGTTCAGGCTCGTGGAAGTTGCCCAGGCCCACGCCCACCAGCCGAAAACGCTGCTGCGCGCCAAGGTTCACGCGGTCGCACAGCGCAAGCGCAATGCCGGTCAGCTCGTCGAGAGACGCGGGCGGCACCGCCGGCGTAAGACTGCGGGTGAGAATTTTGAAGTCGCTGGTCTTGAGCTTGAGCACCACGGTGCGCGCGACCCGCGGCTCCTTGGACGCGGCGGCCCAGGTCTTTTCCGCCAGACGACGGATGAGCGGCCCGGTTTCGGCCAGCGGAAGATCGCGCTCAAAGGTGTCCTCGGAAGAGATGGATTGGGTGGGACGATCCGGCACCACGGGATTCTCATCGATTCCACGCGCCAGTTCGAAGAGGCGCTGCCCATGACGGCCGAACAGAGCCTCGAGTTCGGGCAGCGGGCGGCCGCGCAGCTCGCCCACCAGGCGGATGCCGAGCTTTTCGAGGCGCGCCTCCGTCACCTTGCCCACACCCGGCAAACGGCCTACCGGCAGCGGCGGCAGAAACGCATCCACATCTTCGGGCTGGATCACGAACAGACCGTCCGGCTTGCGCCAGTCTGAGGCGATTTTGGCGAGAAACTTGTTGGGAGCAACGCCGGCCGAAGCGATCAGATTGAGCTCTTCGCGAATGTGCGCACGGATGGCGCGGGCCACGCGAGTTGCTGTGGCAATGCCCGTCTTGTTTTCGGTTACGTCGAGATAAGCCTCGTCGAGCGAGAGCGGCTCAATCAGATCGGTGTGGCGCTTGAAAACCTCGCGCACCTGGCGGGAGACGGCACGGTAGCGGACGAAGTCCGGCGGAATGAAGATGGCCTGCGGGCAGAGCCGCTCGGCGCGCACAGCCGGCATGGCGGAACGAACGCCGAAACGACGCGCCTCATAGGATGCGGCGCAGACCACGGAGCGGTTGCCGCGCCACGCCACCACGACAGGTTTGCCGCGGAGCTGCGGATCGTCGCGCTGCTCCACAGACGCGTAGAAGGCGTCCATGTCGACGTGGATGATCTTGCGCGGAGCCATCCTCAACTTGGATTTTATGCCGCGCGCCATAAGACGGTCGATGCCCCGGCGGTTCGAGAACCGATACGCGGCCGATGAAATGGCCCATAAGGTAGCCGCGACCTGCCGCGCTGCTATGATCGAGGCGGACCGGGCGGCGACGATGAGCGAAACGAGCGAAACGGATGACCAGGCGTGGATCGGCGTGGACATTGGCGGCACAAAGACTGCCGTGGTGGTTGCCGGCCGCCCGCCCGCCACGCTGAGGCGCATCGAATTTCCTACCCAGCCGCAACAGGGTCCGGAGCAGGCCATCGAACGGATCGAGCAGGCGATTCATGAGGTGATGCGCAGCACTGGCATCGATCGCGCGCGGATTGGCGCGATCGGCGTAAGCTGCGGAGGCCCGCTCGATCAGCGCATGGGCGTGATTCAGGCGCCGCCCAACCTGGATACATGGGTCGATGTCCCGATTACCGCGATTCTCAGCAAGGAATTCGGCGTTGCCTGCCGGCTGGAGAACGATGCCGATGCGGGCGCAGTGGCGGAGCATCGATACGGCGCCGGACGAGGCGCGCGCCACATGGTCTTTCTAACCATGGGGACGGGGCTTGGCGCCGGGATTATTGCGGACGGGCGGCTGTTGCGCGGCGCGGCAGGACAAGCCGGCGAGATTGGCCATGTGCGGCTGAGCGCGGACGGCCCGGTAGGCTACCACAAAGCCGGTTCGGTGGAGGGATGGGCAAGCGGCGGGGGCATGGCTCGGGCCGCAGCGCTGGAGATTGAAGCGGCGGTAAAGCGCGGCGAGCCCACGGAGTTGGCGGCCATGGCCGGTGCGCTCACGGCGAAGGATGTGGCTGAAGTCGCGCGGCGCGGAGACGCGGTGGCGATGCGCATTGTGGAGAGCACCGGCATCCGCCTGGGCGAGGCGCTGGCGATCCTTGTCGATCTGCTCAATCCGGAGCGGATTGTGATTGGCGGCGTGGCCATGCGGCTGGGCGAAAGTCTGCTGGGTCCGGCGCGCCGCTCCATGAAACGCGAGGCGCTGCCCGGCTCGGCGCGCGTCTGCCAGGTTATGCCGGCCAGCCTGGGAGAAGCCATCGGCGACGTGGCCGCGATCTGCGCCGCGATGGGCCTCTGACGGACAATGGCTAGAATGGATGTACCGGGTCAGGCCTGCCTGATGCGCCGGAAAGGCTCATGGGCCGGAATGCCTTGAAGGCTTCCGCTGCCGTGGAGAGATTGAAATTGTCTGAGGCTTCCGGTAATCCGAACCCCATCAAGACCCGGCCGCGGGAACGTGTTCCGGCGGCGCACCGCAAACCCACCATGAGCGATGTCGCGCGCCTGGCAGGCGTGGGCACCATGACCGTTTCTCGCGTTCTGAGCGGAACGGTGCGCGTGTCCGCCGAGACGGCGCAGCGCGTGAACACCGCCATTGAGCAGTTGAAGTACAGGCCGAACGAGCTGGCCCGCGCCTTTCGCGGACAGCGCAGCCACTCGATCGGGCTGATCATTCCCTACCTCTACGATCCGTTTTTTGCCAACTGCGCGCACGCGGTCACCACGGTAGCCAAGGAGCACGGCTATTCGGTCATCATCACCACGTCCAATGAAAATCCGGAGACGGAGTTTGCCGAAGCCGAGCACATGCTCGAACGGCATGTGGACGGCATGGTGGTGATTCCTTCCCCATTCCGGCAGACGCGGCTTTCGCGCGCGCTGTTCGGCAAAACGCCAGTAGTGGCCTTCGACCGCCCCGTGCCTGATCCGTCGCTGGACATGGTGCTGGTGCAGAACACCCTGGGCGCGCGCCGCATTGTGGAGCACCTGATCGAGGAGCACGGCCACAAGCGCATCGCCTACATGGCGCTGAGCCGCTCGCTGTTCACCATCAATACGCGCTTTCTCGGCTATCGCCGCGCCATGCAGGACGCCGGCCTGGAAGTAGATGCGGTATTCGATTGCAATAACGACGAAGTGACGCTGCGCGCGCTGAAAGAAAAGCTGAGCGGCAAGGATGCGCCAACCGCGATTCTTACTTCGAACACGCTGGCCACGCGCTATGTGCTGGGCGCCATTGCCCATCTGGGCGTGAGAGTGCCGAACGACATCGCGTTTGCCGGATTCGACGACTTCGATCTTGCCGAGTTCACCTCGCCGCCGCTGACGGTGGTGCGGCAGCCCGCGCAGGAGATGGGGCGTGTGGCAACCAACCTGCTCTTTGACCGTATTGCACGCGGCGAAATTCCCTACACCGGCAACCGCATCGTTTTGCCGGTGGAGATTGTGCTGCGCCGCTCGTGCGGGTGCAAGCACAAGACTCCGGTCATCATGAGCTGAGCCGCATTCCGCGTGATGCGCGACGCACAGGCAGTTACAGCCCAGGGAAACCGCAACGCGCTCACGCTCGCGCGCCTCATGGCGCGTGCCTCCACGGGCTATCCCGCGTGACCAACTCAAGTAAATCGCTATAACAAGGGATCGTTATCATGAGTCGCCGCGGTTTGTTCCCGATCGAGGAGGCCACAGCCGCAGGGCCGGCGCTGTCCGGACACAGCGTGATGCGGGATATTTTTCGGGTTTTCAATGGAGAGCGAAAGAACTGTCTCACTGCGGCAAGCCAACGCGTAACCCGCCGTGGTACAAATGGTAACAATCTCACAACCAATGGGAACGGTCCCACAGGCGAGATTCCCGCAACTCATTTATGGCTGAAACGGCAACTCCAGTCTTGACATTCGATGTGGGCGGCAGCCACGTCTCCGCAGCCGTTTGCCTGGGACACGATTATCGGCTTGGCCGCGTGGCGAGTGCTCACTACGATTCCGTGGAAACGAGCGACGGCTTTCTCGACCTGCTCTGCACACTGGGCGCCGAGGCGGGCTGGCGCAGCGGCATGGGAGCGGCTCTCGCCGTGCCTGGGCCATTCGATTTTCAGGCAGCCATGAGCCGGATGCGCCACAAGCTTCCGTATCTATATGGCGTGGACCTGCGCCAGGCGCTGGCGGCGCGGCTGGGCTGCCGTCCGGAACAGGTCCGCTTCCTGAACGATGCTGCCGCATTTCTGCTGGGCGAGATTGGCGCCGGGGCCGCGCGCGGATTTACGCGCGCCGTCGGACTGACCCTGGGCACGGGCATCGGCTCGGCCTTTGCCGCCAACGGCAGGCTGGTGACGGAGGGGCCGGGTGTGCCGCCGGGTGGCGAAATCTGGAATGTGCCCTATGACGGCGGAATTGTGGAAGACTACATATCGACCCGTGCCGTTGCGGACTTTTATCAGCGCAGCGGCGGCCGGGAACGCAGCGTGGCCGAGCTGGCCGCCGCAGCCGGCGACGAACCTGCGGCACAAGAGGCATTCGCGCACCTGGGCCGGCACCTGGGACGGGTGTTGCATACGTTGCTCGCCGATTTCCATCCCGACGTGGTGGTGGTTGGCGGCGGCATTGCCCGCTCGCCGGAGCTGTTTTTGCCGGCCACACGCAGCGAGCTGCGCGGCGAGTGCGTGCAACTGCGCGTCTCGGAGTTGATGGAGCGCGCTCCGCTGGTCGGCTGCGGCGTCTTCTGGTTCAACGAGATCGCCGGGACGCCTTAGTCATCATGGAGTGACCGGAACCGATTCACGGGTAAGCAGGCTGGTCCGCACTCCTGACCGGAACCCGCCGTATGTGTTTCAATAGTAAGGATGGGTACTCCTCGAAAGTCGAGTGTGCGCGGGCGATGGCTGGCGGCAAAGCGCAAGGTGCGCGAGATCGCGCTGGTTGGCCGGGCGCTGGCGTTCACCGGGCATCCCGTGATGGCGCAGATTATCCCCATGCGTTTCTGCAACTTAAGCTGCGCCTACTGCAATGAATACGACAAGGTTTCAGAGCCCGTGCCGCTGGATGAAATGTACCGGCGCATCGACCACCTGGGACGGCTGGGCACCAGCATCATCACCATCTCCGGCGGCGAGCCGCTGACCCATCCGCAGTTGGACGAAGTGATCGCGCGCATGCGGAAAACGGGCGCCATGGCCGGCATGATCACCAACGGCTATCTGCTGAACCAGGAGCGGATCGAGCGGCTGAACCGGGCCGGCCTGGATCACATGCAGATCTCGATCGACAATCTGGAACCGGACGACGTTTCAAAGAAGAGCCTGAAGGTTCTGGATAAAAAGCTGCAGATGCTGGCCGAGTTTGCCGAGTTCCACGTGAACATCAACTCGGTGGTGGGCGGCGGCATCCGCGATCCCAACGATGCCCTGGTGATTGGAAAGCGGGCCATCGGGCTGGGGTTTACGTCGACCATCGGCATCATTCACGACGGCGACGGCCAATTGAAGCCGCTCAAGCCCAACGAGGCGAGCGTGTACTTTGAGATGCGCCGGATGAAGAAGCGCAATTACTCGCGCTTCAACCAGTTTCAGGAGGCGATTGCGCAGGGCCGGCCCAATGACTGGCGCTGCCGTGCCGGCTCGCGGTACCTCTACATCTGCGAGGACGGACTGGTGCACTACTGCTCGCAGCAGCGCGGCTTTCCGGGCGTGCCGATCGCCGAATATACCAGTGCCGATGTAAAGCGTGAGTTTGTGACCGCCAAGAGCTGCGCGCCCAACTGCACCGTCAGTTGCGTACACCAGGTGAGCCACATCGACCACTGGCGCGCGCCGCAAACCAGGACCATCTCGCCGGGCGACCACGGGCAACTGGTGAATATTCAAACCGGCGACTGATCTCCACAAAAAATTAGTCAGGCGTGCACATTAGCGGTGCGCCCGAGCCATGGCCGCATCAATGGTGCTGTACAGATCGCTGTCGACATCCTTCACCTGCGTGGCGGATATTCCTCTGGGGCCTTCGGACACGATGTAGATGGTGGGCGTCTGCGTAACGCCGAGGCGATTGCCAAGCGCGACATCGGCGTTGACCTCCGCCATGAGTTTGCCCTGCGGATCGATGGCGAAGGGCAGAGCGATGCCGTGGCTTTGCGCAAACTTCTGCGTGAACTGGTTCAATTGCACTGGCGTCTCGATGAAGTTTTGATTGGCGAAGACCTGGTCGCGATATTCATCGCCGAGAGCTTTGCTTTTGGTATCGAACCAGCGCGCATCAACCGCCGCAATTCTGCTCCAGTTGTGATCGGGAATCAGAAAGTCGTGGCGAACCCAGGGAATATGGTATTTGGCCGCAGCTTCTTTGAGGATCGGATTGGCGTGCGCGCAGGATGGGCACTGCAGATCGCCGAACTCGACGATGGCTACCCGCGCACCGGCCGGCGGCTTGAGTAAAGATGCGCTGTTTGCCTGCGCGCCCGCTGCAACTGCGCCGAGCAGGAGAGCAGCACAGGCTGCTAGGACGGCACGGCATGCACGATTGGTGGAAAGCGCGGAGAAAAACGAATGAAGCAAAATACGCATAAGTTGGCGGCCTATCGATTCACTCAATGAGAACGGGTTTCGGCGAGCGCCTGATCGATGATCTGGAACAGACGGCTGCGGTCAACGACCTCGACGTACGGCGGCGCATGATTGCTGCCATCGGTGACCACCCAGATCGTGGGGGTGTGGTCGATCCCGATACGCTGGCCGAGCGCGTAGTCCGCCTTTACCTCGGCGGACAGCTTGCCCTGCGGATCGACGGAGAACGGCAGCGCAATGCCGTGGCCCTGCGCGTATTTCTCGGTAAACTGCATCAACTGCACGGGAGTTTCAATGGAGCGCTGGTTGGCGAACACGCTGTCGCGGTAATCATTGCCCAGCTTTTTGCTCTTGGTGTCGAACCAGCGCGCATAAACGGCGGCCTGAAAGCTCCAGGTGTGAAAGGGCAGCGGAAAGTCGTGGCGCACCCAGGGAATGTTGTACTTTTCCGCCGCGGACTTGACCAGCGGATTGGCAGCGGCGCAGTCAGGGCACTCCTGGTCTTCGAACTCCACGATGGCTACACGCGCGCCCGGCGGCGGCTTGAGGGCGGCCGGATCATGAACGGGTGTGGTGGGTGGTCCGCCGAACTGCGCATGGGCGGCGGAAGCGGCAACAAACAGCGCAATTGCGAAAAAACCGAGTACGAGGCCGGATGCGCGGCGGCTCCGGCGGAACAAGGCAAAGTTACAGGACATAGCGGTTGGACGGCTCCCTGAAAGCATTGTAACGGGCCGGATAAGGGAACGCTGCGGTCTACCGGTCACGGCGCTCGGCGCGACGCTCGGCCATCCAGCGGCGCCACTTGTAGTCGGCGTAGAAGGAACCGGCAATGAGCAGGATGGCAAGGATGCCGAGGAGGATTTTCATCCGCGATCTACCACCTGGCCCTGGACCACGTGGCCTTGAATCACCTGACCCGGAACGGCATGGCCCGCGACGGTACGGCCCTGAGCTTGGCCGCTGCCGGAAAGCTGGTGATTGTGGGACGTGGCGAGCTGGTAGAGGATGAAGCTGACCACATCGCCGGTGAGCGCAAAGTAGTCGTCAAAGGGACCGGGAAGATTGATGGGTAGCATCTCGTAGATGTAGACGAGGATGGGAAAAATCAACCATCTGCGGCTCCTGCCCTCTTCGTGGTAAGCCTTCCACAGGCACAGCGTGAGCAGCAGGCCGGAGCCGATGGCCGCGGGCGCCGTGAACAGGTCAGAGCCCAGGCTGAAAGGCATGAGCACCAGCGACCACAGGACGGAAAAAATGACCGGCAGAAAAACATCGAACAGCGTGAACCTGCGGGTGAAAAAGGCCATCAGCGTTGCCAGGATGAGCCCGGCCGCAAAGGTGCAGCAACAGGCGATCAGGCCGGCCTTCCAGTTTGCGCCGGCCCACACCGCAATGCCGAGCGCGATGGAAACAGGCGCCGCAACCAGCGCCAGGAGCAGGCTCTTCCACATGGGCACTCTCCTTCCAAGCGGGCGCGCCGGAATCGCAGTTTAAGTCAAACACGCGCCGGGCGCTTCCGGTCTTGCTCGACTCCATTATGCGCCTCGGCGCGGCCCTGGTACATATAGACGCGGCCGGCCTCGCGAGGTTGCTCACATCTCTGCCCAGCGGCGCAGCAGATTGTGATAAACGCCCGTCAACTGCACGCCGATGGCGCTACCGGGCAGCTCCGTGGCCAGGCGTTGGATGGAGGTATCGAGATCGTAGAGCAGCGTGCGGTCAAAGTCCGCGCGAATCATGCTTTGAATCCAGAAGAACGAAGCAACGCGCGCGCCGCGCGTGACCGGCGTGACGCGATGGAGGCTCGATGCCGGATAAAGCACCATGTGGCCCGCGGGCAGCTTGACGCTGTGCATGCCGTAGCTGTCTTCAACCAGCAGCTCGCCGCCATCGTACTCAGCCGGCGCTGAGAAAAACAGCGTGGCGGAAAGATCGGTGCGAATGCGCTGGCCCGTGGAAGCCATGGCGCGGATGGCGGTGTCGACGTGCGTGCCAAAATGGCCGCCGCCGGTGTAGCGGTTAAACATGGGTGGAAAAACCCTGAGCGGCAGGGCGGCCGACATGAACAGCGGCGACCGGGCCAGAGCGGTCAGCACCATCTCGCCAAGTTTGGCGGCGACCGGGTGGCCCTCCGGCAGTTGCAGATTCGCTTTAACGCTCTGCGCCTGATAACCGGCGGTGACTTTGCCGTCGATCCATTGGGCCGCGTCGAGAGCGGCGCGGGCCTGCGCCAGCTCTTCGGCGGTCAAAACGTCGGGAATGGTCATGAGCATGGTTTCACTCTTTCGTATTTGCTGACAGTGCGCCCAGGGCGCGCGTCTACTTGAAGCCCCGTCTATTTGAAACCCTGTCTACTTGAAACGTAGATTGATGCCGAAGACCGCGCTCGCGCCCGCTCCCGGAATCAGGTGGCTGGGATGCGGCAGGTCAATGTAATAGCGGTTGAGAACGTTATTGATGTTGGCTTGAAATTCGAGCCTTTCGCTGATCGGGCGCTTGACCATCGCGTTGAACGCCCAGTAGCCGGGCACCTGTTTCATGGCCACGCTCGTCACCACGTAACCGGAGCCGTTGGGGTTGGGAGCGTAGCCCGTGGGCACGTAAGGAACGGTGGAACTGGCTGTGCGCGCGGCCACATAATTGCTGCCGACACCACCATCGAACCGCAGCGGCAGCCGATGAGTAACGAATAGATTGAAAGTCTGCCTGGGCACATTGGCCAACGGATAGCCAACCGCTGCCGGGAAGAATTTGGATGCGATCACGTCGCTGTCGAGATAGGCGTAGCCAAGCACGAGATCCATGCCCTTCGGCAGGCGGCCCACCGCACTGAATTGCACACCCTTCACGAGCTGGTTGCCGGCAGCCACAATGTTGTTGGAGTTGGTGGGATCGGTTTCGTGCGCGTTGTCTTTTTCCGTGCGGAACCATGCGCCCTCCATGAGCAGACGCTCATTCAGGAAGCTCCACTTCGCGCCGGTTTCATAGGATGTATTTTCCTCTGGCGCGGTGTTGCTGTTGACCAGGCCCACACTCAGGCTGAGCGATTCGGCATCGGGGTTCCAGCTTGTGCCGTAATCGAAGTAGAGACTGCCGCGATGAGAGGGCTTGTATACGAAGGCCGCGCGATAGCTGGGCTGCTCATCGAGCCGGCTGAGGGGCGGAACCGCCGCGGTGGTCGAGCCGCCGCTCGGCGGAGTGGGCTGGTACAGGTTGTAGTCGGTGTCGAAGCGGTCCCAGCGTATGCCGCCGCTGAGCTCGAAGAGCCGGCCGAGCTTCATGGTGTCGATGAAGTAGAGGCCCGCGCTCCTTGACCGGGTGTGTACCACGGAAGTGATGTAGCCGGTGCCGGAGAACGGCTGCGCCTCATTCGGGTGGAGCAGCGTGGCAGACGGCACGGAGTTCACGCCATTGATGGCGTAGCTATAACGGGTGGGATTGGAAATCTCCTGGCCGCCTTCCGCGCCGGCTACAAGATCGTTCTTCGTATGCAGAACATTGAACTCGGCTGAGAGCTCGGTCTGGTCCCAGAGAATCGATTCCACGCTCTTGACCTGAATCTGGTTGCGGTTCACCTGGGTAATCTCGTCCGCAGGCGTGTTTATTGTGTAGGGACACGGCTCGGCAGGATTGGCGGCAAGCGTCGGCAGAGAGGAAACCACGCCGCCGGCAGGCACGCTCATTGATGCGTTGGAGCAGAGCTGCGGCTCGGTAATCTGCACCTGGCGCGGATAATTCGCGCCGCGGGCAATGGTGTGCAGGTCGAGGCCGGGCATAAACTGATGCCGCACTTTGAGCGTAAGAATATCGTCGTCGGTCTTGAGGTAGTTTTCGTCGCGAAAGCCGTAATAGCTGTGGCGATTGGCCGGCGCCGGCTTGCTGATCAGCCAGGGGATGCCATAGTCGGGCGTGTCGTCGGCGGAGAGATGCTCGTAGCTGAGCGTGGCCGTGGTCTTGGTGTCGAGCCCGATGGAGACCGAGGGCGCAATACCGAAGCGCCGCAGCTCCGCGGCGTCGCGGCCGGCCACTCCGGCTTCTTCCGCCATGGCGTTCACGCGCAACGCCGTGCCGCCTAGCCGATTAGACACAGGGGTGTTGAAGTCGGCGGCGAGGCGCCGCGTGAGGTCCGTGCCGAACTGCATGTCCACGTTCTCGAACTGTTCGGCGCCGGGAACCTTGGTCTCCTGGTTGATGACGCCGCCGGTCGATCCGCGGCCGAACTGGATGCCCGCGGGGCCTTCGAGCACGTCCACCTGCTCATAGTCGAACGAGTCGCGGTAGTAGCTGCCGAAGTCGCGAATGCCATCGAGAAACATATCGTTGCGCGCGGTAAAGCCGCGGATGGTGAGGTTGTCGCCCTGCGCTCCAGCTTCTCCGGCGGCAAGACTGATGCCAGGCACGTTGCGCAGCGCATCGCGCAGAGTCGACACGCCCTGGTCCTGCATGACGAACAGTGGAACCACACTGACGCTCTGCGGCGTGTCGATCAACGGTTCCGCAAATTTGTCCATGGTCACGGAGTTGGCCACCATGGCGGTTACTGAAACCGTATCGCGCGCCTGCACGCCCACCACCATGGTGGCGGCGTCTTCCACGCGGTAATTAAGGCCCGTGCCTTCGAGCAGCAGGCGCAGCGCTTCGTCTTCGCGATACAGGCCGGTTACGCCATGCGAGTTGAATCCGGCCAGAGTGCCGGCCGGCAGCACGTTTTTCACTTTCAGGCCGGTTGCTTTTTCGTAGGCGTCCAGCGCCGCTTCGAGCGGACCGGCGGGAATATTGAAGCGTTTGAGCGGCAGAGTGGCTTCCGGCGTTGCGCCGGCTGGGTTGGCCCTGGGCGCAGCGGCCAGCGCATGGCGGGTTCCGCCCATGGCCGCGTAAGCCGCCAGCGTTCCCATGGCAATCCAGCCGCGGGCGTGGCCCATGCGCCGAGTCTGTCTCAGTTTCTTTTGCGATCCACTCTTCCGCTTCTTCTGCATCATCGTTCCTCCGGCAAAAGTGCCTGTTGGGCAGGAGTTCCCCACCGTTTTTTCTCTTTTCACCGGGCCATGCCACCGGCAAGCGAGCCGCGCCTGTCTGCGCCGCTTCTGAGCGCAACGGGGCGCAGGCGCAATTGCCATACACATGGCGCCGCGAAAGAGTTCGCACTGGATTTTTAGAAAATGGAGTGAAACAGAGACGCCGAACTTGAGCCAGCCTCAGGCTGACCCTATAATGCAGACTAGTCTGCAGTCGAATCGGCGGCAGCTCCAGGGTCTTTGCGGTCTCCGCCAAGAGATATTCCGCGGGACCCTGGCTCCTCTTCTTTCATCCTTTTCCGTACAAAATCCGTATGTTTCTGTCCCTCAGAAAATATACGACAAATTTGGTCGCATATCAATCCCACAGTATTAATTTGCGGTACAGCCGCTGAAAACGACAGCAGATGTGCGGAAAGGCAGCGGAACCGGAATCATGGCCTGCCAGGCAGGCTCATCCGATCTTTTGCCAGGTGTGCACCACGTAGCCCTTTGTGCCGTCGGCGCTTCCCCGTCCTTGATTCCAGTTCAAGCGCAGAGTTTCTTTGTCGGCATCCAGAGCAAACGGAATCGAGCCGTCGCCATAGACGCGTGCTGTGATGCGGCGTGTTTCGGCCGCACCGGCGAATTGCCCTACGTCCGCCCACGGAATAATACTGCCGGTCTTTACGTAGATGGGTATGCGTTCCGTAGACGCCGGAACAGATAATTCCGTGCCACCGGCAATTGGAACGCCCGTCCAGAAATCGTGCCATCCGCCTTCGGGAAACACAACCTTGCGATCGGGCTCGCCTGCGAAAAGCGGTGCAGCCATCATGCGATCGCCGATCATGTACTGATCGTCGACCGAATAAAGGCGTTGGTCGTTTGGCGCATCGAGCACAAGCGCTCGAAACGGGGGAGTACCAATTTTTTCATAGCGCTGGAAGGCGGATTGCAAGTAAGGCACAAGCTGCATTCTCCAGCCAATCATTTCGCGACAGCGTGCTTCCAACTCTCCGGAGTCTTCAAGGAACTGGCCGGCATTATTTTTGGCGCGATCGATTTGCTTCCACGGAGGATTCTTCATGTACCAGCAATCCACCTGAGCGAGCGGAGAAAATACAACACTTTGCAAGCGGCGAATGAGGTCTTCTTTACTCGAAGCCTCCCGAACTTCCGGAACCCAGAGGAGCCCGCTGAATCCAGAGTTCACCAGCGCTCGAATGTACTGGCGGTGATCGTAGAGATCGCTGTAGAGAACAAACGGGTAAGGCGCCGCCAGTGCGCCGCTCGAGCGGACGAGCCCGTAAGTCGCTCGATTCCGTTTTCGAAACGCATTCCAGATTGCACTCTGGTAGCGCAGGCCGAAGACGTTGTGCATTTGCTCTCCGTCTATACCCGAGGGAAACGCACTGCATTCGGGAAACGACCAGCCTCCTGTGAAATCGGAATTGTCGCACTCGTCGAGCTTGAATCCGCTTATCCCCGGATCGATGAAAGTCTCGGCGTGATAGCCTCCAAACGCTGTGCGCGCGGCTTCGCCGGCAAAATCGGGAACCAATCCGCCCCACACGCCATAGTCCCCGGAATGTGGTTCAATCTCAGAGAACAGCGGAGAAGCAGGGTGAACGAACGCGTGCTCCCAGAGATTGATTTTGAGATTCATCTCCTGTGCGGCGTGTACGAATCCTTCGGGATCAGGAAAACTGCTGTGGTTCCAGGCAAACGTGCACGAGTAGGCATGAGTCTGCCAACCTGGTTCGAGACCCATCACGTCGCAAGGGATTTTGCTGTCTCGGAATTCTCTGGCCAGCGCAAGCGCGGATTTCTGCGTCGCGCGCGCGTCCATCCTGTACCAAAAACCCAGTCCCCACTCCGGCGGGGTGACGCCGCCGCCCGAAAAAATGTTGTAACGCCGCACTGCATCCAACATCTCAGGGCCGCCAAACAGGTAGACGTCTACTCCGCCGGCGCGCGGAACCTCGACAGTAATCTGCCCGGCAGCGCCGTCTCGAATGCTATTCGTGTAATTAGGATCCGGGTTGGCGCCGTCCACCGAATCGACCGCATGCTCAGGCCTGGGCCGCGCGTCGCCAAAGTAGAATGTCGCGTAGCGCGCCGTGTCAATCAGAATGCCGATGCCTTCAGTTGTGACGTAGAACGGCACGGGCGCATGAGAGTCGCCCGTGTCGACTTTCGGATCGGCATTCACGCGGACAACTTTCTTTTTGCCGCGCTGTGCGAACGAAAGCAACTGCAACCCCATTCCATAGATCTGTTCGTTCGGTCGCAAAGGAAGCTGCACCCTGCATCCGCGCGCGGTACGCTTGCCCTGAATCGCCGGCAGCGGCGCAGTCTCTACAGTGGGGAGTTTTGTAAACGCCTCGGCCTTCGCCGGTACCAGCCGGCTCGAAACGGGTGTAAAGCGTTCCGGGCTTCCAATGGTCGCCTTCCACACGCCAGGATGAATCTGCTTCCATCCTGAAGAACTTTGAGACGTGCTGGTAGTGGAAGGCTCGCCGCGCACCAGTCCGGCCAGTCCTGCAACCGTCCCTGCGGCCGCCAATCCTTTGGCAATGCTACGACGCGATATCTTCATCGAGGGATTCACCACAGATATTCTTCTCCCATTCGCAGATGCGGTCCGAGCACAACGGCCTTCGCAGAGCAAGCTTCAATTATTGCTTCCCAGCTTCAACTGTTGCTCCATAGATGAGCATACGGAACAACAGCGTGTGTGCCCTGGCTGGCAATATCCGGCGCCTCCGCGGCCCAGGCACTGGCGGCAGGAGCTGATTCTATGGGTGCCATCTGGCGAAGCACAGACATTGCTCCGCTCTGTTTCGGAAAGACTATTTCGATACGACGAGACGAAGAGTAGAGGGAGCCGGGGCGCCTTCGGGCCGGGGCCGATCGCGATTGGCGCCGAGAGTGCTCCAGACGAGTTTATAGGTGACGCCATCGGTCCGTGGATTTCCAAGGTCGTTCGCAATGTGCTCGATGAGCTTGCTGCCGGCAGAAGGCGTGTAGGCGTCGCCAACTTGCTGCGCGGTTTGCTGTGGCTGAGGTTGACCGACGAGTTCAAGGGTAGCCGGATCGACGTTCCAGACGACGTCTCCATAGGAAATGTGATGAACGGCAATGGAGAGTTGGCCGTGTTCAGCCTTCAATGGGCCAGGCATGACCTCCATGGGAATGCTGCCACCGCCATGAAAGTTCCAGCGATAGGTCCAGTGGCTGGCCTGATTAGAATGCCAGGCTCCGTCAATCCAGCGGGCGAAGTAGAGCTGGGTGATGCCGTCGGCATCGTATTTGATATAGGCGATGACCAGTTTGCCCTTGAGATCGAATCCGATGGACTGACTGCCATTGATAGCGCCGCCACGGATAGGGACATCGTCTACAGTAACGCCCGGAGTCGCGACAGAGACTGGAAGTTCGAGCGGCTGGCCGGCGGCGGTCTCCCAGTGAACGAGATCGCGGCTGCGCATATAGCTGATGTCGTGGTTGGTTTCGCACCATGGGGACTCGCGCCAAACCCAGACCTGGTGATACCAGCCATCGGGACCCAGAACGAGGCGAATGGGATAGGCATTGCGGGCTTGTCCACCATGGAAGAGAGGCTCGGCAGTCAGTTGGGACCAGGTTTTGGTGCGCTCGTCGTACCGGTCGCGGATGGTATCTCCAGCGCCACTGACGCCGTTGCGGTATTCGAAAACAAGATCGCCATTGGGATTATGAAGGAAGACCGGATAGGTGACTCGCTGCTCATCCTCACCGGTCATGGATGGGACACGGACCAGGGTAGATGCGTCGCCGGGGCGGCTACTGCGGAAATAGATAAGTGGGATGGCGTGCATGTTACCGGCGAGATGAAGATAACCGTCGCGATCGAAGGCCATGGTCACATAATTGTGGCTATCCCAGCCAACCGCGGTGGGCAGCACAGTGAAATGCCAATCTTTTTGACCTAACGTGCGCTGGGCGACTGTCAGCCTGCGGTCGGCAGCGTAATAAGCGACATATTGCTGGTCGCCGCGTGTCAGCAGAGCAAAGCCCACTGGATGACCG
This sequence comes from Occallatibacter sp., assembly GCA_036267475.1. Lineage (GTDB taxonomy): Bacteria > Acidobacteriota > Terriglobia > Terriglobales > Acidobacteriaceae > Telmatobacter. The sequence goes on along the minus strand of DATAVZ010000045.1, from coordinate 34,258 downwards.
GACCAGACGGGTGCGATGTCGAGCTCGCGAATCCCTCCAACCAGATCGGGGTTGGAAGCCGATGACGCATGAGCGATTGCCGGTGGAAAGGACCAGGATGCCAGCAAGCTCACAGATAACAAAAAATAAAGCGCGTGATTTCGTTTCATAAAGATGTGACCTATTGAACTATGGCCGTCAACAACTGTCAACATGCGCTATTAAACAGCCGGCTATCGATGCAGCGCGCTGCTCTTTATGCTTGCATCTGGTCATGCATGGGCGGCGAGGCCACGCCCATACGAAGTTGTCGATTTTGCGGTTAACAGAATGCAGAATAGAAGTGGATAATTTCCCGGAAATATTGCCAGTTGCACGGAACTGCAGTTGGAAGAAAGAGAGTCGAAACCGCTTAGAATTTCCGCGTCGTCTGTTCACAGGAAGTGACCCATCCGCGATATCCAGCATAAAAAAAAATAAACATAAAGGCAACTGAATCAGGCGATATCAATTTCAGCAGAGAAAATATTCCCTTGACAAATCGTTACATGCCTACCTAAACTTGCGCAGCTTCAAGAAAATCAACTGAAAACACGATTCCCGATGTTTCAGTTGTCCGCCCACTTCATGAAACAATCTTTTGGCTCAACAAGGTTAGAGGTATCTCTCCTGTTTGTTAGAACTGTAAATTTCTGGAAGTAATGGGCAATCTGGCGAAGGTTGCGTCATCGCAATTCAGCGCAACAATCTTCATGGTCTTAACTGGGCGAAGCATTCAAGCTGCAGATTGTTAGAACCATTCATTTTCAGAAAAGGAGGCAGATTTCAGATGAAATACTTGGCCGGTTACTCAATCCATTCTCCAGTTCGCCTGCTCATAAAATGGAGCACGTCCGTTTTGGCCCTCGTTCTGGGGCTAGCCATTTGCAGTTCTACCGTCCTCGCTCAGAGCGGCGCGGGAGCTATTCAGGGCACGGTAACGGACTCCACGGGCGCCGTTATTCCCGGAGCCACTATCCATGTCGTCAATCAAGCCACTACTGTCGCTGCCAGCGCGGTCAGCAATAGTGTCGGCTTTTATCAAGTTCCGGGCCTCTTCACAGGAACCTATACGGTGACCATCACTGCCGCGGGCATGAAGGCGTACAAGACAACGATCGAGTTGCAGGTGGCCCAGAACGCCGTCATCAACCCAACGATGACCGCAGGATCCGTGACCCAGCAGGTCGAGGTTGCAGCAGATGTTGTCCAACTCACCACCACAGATAACGGGACTATTTCATCGACACTGGAAAACAACAGAATCAATCAATTGCCGATGAACGGTCGTCTGTTGTTGACCCTGGCCGGCGAAACCACGCCAGGGCTTGAAGCCTCTGGCGGGCGCGCGAATGGACTGATGCCCGAAGCGCTCGAATATGTTGCCGATGGTGTGCCGCTTACTAATCGCAACTTCGGCGGTGAAGGCAACTCGACACAGGCTCAGCTTCCCGATCCGGATTCAGTGCAGGAGGTGCGCGTCGAGACCACCAACACGAGCGCCATGTACTCGGAGCCGGCGACAGCGATCATCACTACCAAATCGGGCACCAACTCGCTTCATGGCTCTTTGTTCGAGACCGCGCGCAACAACGCCGTGGGTATCGCGAAAGGCCGCCAGAATGCCGCCAATTTTGCCGCGCCGCCACTGGTCCGCAACGAATTCGGCGCCTCTGCGGGGGGACCGATTATTCTGCCCAGAATCTATCACGGCAAAGACAAGAGCTTCTGGTTTTTCGCTTATGAACGCTACTCGCTGGCGCAACAGGCCAGTGAACTGGTAACGGTGCCTACCCAGGCCATGCGGCAGGGCGACTTCAGCCTGCTTGACCCCGGAAGTGTGCAACAGCAGTTATACGATCCGGCAACAACAGGATCGCCGGCATGCAACACCGGACAGCCCAATGGCCAGTACTGTCGCTTGCCGTTTACCAACAATCAGATTCCGATTGGCCGGCTGGCGCCCGCCGCCAAGACCATCTATGACATTACACCCCAGCCGACCAATAACTCCGACCCTTTCCAGGCGCCTAACATCGACTTCAACGACAATACTTATGTAGTTATTCCAACAATTACCTTTCGGCTCGATCACAGCTTCAATGAAAACAACAAGGCATACCTGCGTTACACATCGAACGACCAGCTCAATCAGGCGTTGCGTAATTATCCCAGCAACTCGCCCGACACAGTCGCGGCGGATGGCTTCCCGGACGGAGCCAGTGGTTACCAGGACATCACAATCTCCAGCTTTGGCGCCGCGCTCGGCTTTACCCATGTCTTTTCGCCGACGTTTTTCGCTGAGACCATTCTGAGCCAGGACTGGATGATGCAATACGTTGGCGGCGGCGGCAATCCGAACCTTAATTACGAACAGATGCTAGGTCTGCCCAACAACTTTGGAGAAACCGGTTTTCCCAATATCGGCGCAAATCTGCGCATGCCCTACGGCGGCACTCAGTATCAGTATCAAGAGAATCAGATCATCTCGAATATCGACGAGAACATGACCAAATCCGTAGGCAAACACCAGATGCAGTTTGGCGCGCGATACAGGCACGAACGCTTCGGTTATTTGCCTGATCGCGGATCCGATACGATCGCTTTCGCCGCCGGAGAAGCAACAGGGCTTTTGGATCCGGCGACGGTTTCCACCGCTGCCTATTCCGCCGCTCCGAACACGGGTTATGAGGATGCGGATTTCTTTCTCGGGGCCGCGTCCAGTTATTCGGTGACGCAGGAACCGCCTTATATCCATTTCCACGATATGGAGATCGACGGGTATTTTCAGGATAACTATCGCGTCTCAAAGAATTTCACTGTGAATATCGGCCTGCGGTATGAGGCGCATCCCGCTCCGTGGGTCAAATATGGCCTTCTGGAAGGCTTCGATCTCAAGAACAAGGCCGTTGTGCTGGACAACCCTACGTCGTATTACATCAGCCACGGCTACACCACGCAGACCATTATCACCAACCTTGAGAATCTTGGAGTCGTGTTCGAGACGCCATCGGCGGCGGGATTCCCGTCAGCGATGATTGAAAATCGCAATGCGACCATAAGCCCGCGCCTGGGAATAGCTTATTTGCCTTTCGGTGGGAAACACGGAACGGTGATCCGCGGCGCGTATGGGAGATACATCTATCCCATTCCAACGCGAAACTACGAGAAAGCGCCTATGGGCAACGAGCCCTGGGTAACCGGCTATTCGCAAAGCTATACCAGCGCAAGCCAGGCGCCCGACAGCCTGCCCAACTACCTTCTCAGAACTCCGCAGTCGGTGATCATGGGCACGAACAGCACAAACGTCGTCAACAGCACGACAACAAACGCCATTCTTCCGGGATTCAGCCTTGGCAACCTCGATCCGGATACTGCTCCCGATTTTGTTACCCAGATGAATTTCACAGTGGAGCAACCGCTCAAGGGCAACTCGGCGCTGAGAGTCACCTGGCTATGGAGCCATGGCACCAATCTGGATCACTACTACTACTACAACACTCATCCATCGAGCTACGCCTGGGAGATGAATACCGGCACAGCGCCTCCCAACGGCGGAGCTTCGACTATCGGCACAAATCAGTACGCCAGTACCGGGACCGGTCCGTACGACCAGATCACCTACGGTGGCAGCAGTTATTTGATTACTAAAGACGGCTGGTCAAATGACAATGCGCTCCAGGCCAACTATCAGCGGTTATTCCACCACGGCATCGCCTACCAACTCACCTACGTCTGGTCCAAGCCATTCCGCGTAGGCGGCAATACATTCCGCGACGGCAATATTTATACCGCGCAAGCCTACGCTTCCGGTTCGGCCGGAACGATGACCTCACCGTTTGGCACACTCAGTCCCGGAGCGCTGCCTCCGCCACGTCCGGCGGGTATCGCACCTTATGCTAACTGGCATGCGCTGCAGGTCTTCGAGGAATACAAGGTAGATACAGCCATTCCCAAGCAGCATATTACATTCAATGGAATCGTCGATCTTCCCTTCGGGCGCGGGAAGCGATTTCTGGGCAATTCCAATCGCCTGGTGGATGAATTAGCGGGCGGATGGCAGGTCGCAGGAGACGGAAGCATCGCATCCCAGGATTTTGCTATCACCTCGACAAACTGGGGGCCGGCACATCCACTCAAAACCTACAAACACGGTGCGCCCATTACAGACTGCCGCAGCGGCACCTGTAACAAGGCTTACCTTTGGTTCAACGGCTACATTGCACCGAACGTTATCAACGCCTCGACGAAGGGTGTCAGCGGGCTTCCGTCGAACTATCAGGCCTATCAGTCGCCAATTGACTCCACGGTAGGCACCACGTATTACAACACGAACACTGTCAACGTCACATTGGCGAACGGAACGACGGGACCCGTGGGATATGCCCCCGCGCCAACCTCCGGCAGCACGACGCTGGGGTCCAATCCGTTCTCCAACACCGTGCTCAACGGTCCGATCAACTGGACCGCCGACCTGTCTTTGTTCAAAGTCTTTCCGATCACGGAAAGAACAAATCTGCGGTTCAATGTGGATGCCTTCAACGCCTTCAACGTTCAGGGATTCACTAACCCCAGTGGCACAGACGGGACGGAACAGGTTGTTCCGCAGGTGGCCAGCTCTTACAACACACCTCGCCAAGTGCAATTCACATTACGCTTAACTTTCTAGTATCCTGTCTCCGAAGTTTGCATCAATAATGCGTTGTCATTCTGAGGGTAGTTTGGCGCGTCTTTTGCGCCGAACGCAGTCGAGAGCCTGCCCTGGGCATAGTCGAAGGGGACCCGCAGTTCGGGGCTTCGACTCATGCTATGAACTTCTGATTCACTACGCTCGCAAGCGGATGAAATATGCCTGATCGGGCGTGAGTGCTTTCAGGCTTCCGCTTCCATCTCGACAATTGTGGTGAATTCGCTGGTCGTGTCGCTATCCTGATCCTCTTCTTCATCCTGCGCACACTTGATCATGAAGGCGCCGCGCATGATAAGGGGGGTAAACAAAGTTGTAAGCAAAACCACAGTGACCATGACGGCTACCTCAGGCGGTTTGAAGATGCCTGTGCTGGCGCCCATCGCCGTAACAATCAAGCCCACCTCGCCGCGCGAGATCATGCCGCAACCAATGCGAAAACTGGGCACGACTCCCATGCCCATTCCAAGCGCAGCCACGCCGCAACCGATGAGCTTGCTGACCACGGCAATGACGAAGATAACGACAAGCAATAACCAGTGACCGCCCAGCGCCCGAAAGTTGCTGGACAATCCGATGGAAATGAAGAAAAGCGGAATGAGAAGACCATGTCCGATTGCAGCAAAAGTGCGCTCGATGAGCGGCTTGAGCTTGGCGCCCGCGAACACATAGCCAAGCAAGTAGGCGCCCGTGATGCCGGCAACGCTGCCCAGCCACTCCGCGCTGACCGCGTAAATGAGCACGAGCGCCAGCACGCAGCTAGTCACAGCTTCGTCGGCATCAAGCTTTCGGAATAGCCGCATGAGCGGATCGGCCCAATGCTGAGCTGCGGTGTAAGAAACAACGAAATAAACCGAAACGCAAATCGCGATAAGCGTCATCTGTACTACGAGCGAATGTTGAGCGGCCCACGGAACGTTCTGTTGCAGCCAGTGGGAGAGCCATGGTGCCACCCCAAATGCATCTGCGCTGCTGGTGCTGCACGATGCGGCGAGAAAGGCCAGCACAAACAGCCCCATCACGTCGTCGATGACCGCCGCGCCCAGAATGATCGACGCTTCTGGCGAGGTCATTTTTCCGGCATCCATGAGCGTGCGCGCAGAGATGGAAACGCTGGTGGCGGTGAGCGCGCCGCCCAGGAAAAATGCCGTGCTCCAGGGGAGTCCGAGTAAGTGCGCCGCGCCCGCACCGAGAAAGAAGGGCCAGATGACACCCGATAATGCTACCAGGAAGGCGATGACACCAGATTCGCGCATACGATCGATGTCTGTTTCCAACCCGGCGATGAACATGAGGACCAGGCCGCCAATCTGAGCAAGGAGCAGAAAGGCGTCCGCAGCGGGTGTGCCGCTGAACAAGTGCATGTGCAGCATGTTGAAGCAGCCGGGGCCGGCCACGACGCCCACCATCAGCTCACCGAGAATGGCAGGAATGCCGAAGTGAGAACAGATGGACGCGACGATTTTTCCTGCTGGAAGAAGTATGGCGATCAGCAGCGCCAGTTGCAGAGTCGCGGGCATCTTCTCCTACTTGGAACCAGCCAGGACGGGTGCAGTGCTTGCCGAGGCGGATTTGCGGTGGAAGCGAAGAACTTTCGGAAGCAAGGCCTTGTAGCCTCCGCGTTCGATTCCTTCTCTCAACATGACACGAATAGTGGCTGCTTGTTTGCGCGCCAGCTCCGCTTGTGCGAAATTTGAGGCCAGCCGCACGGCTTCCTGCGTGTGCTCTGCAGCCTGATCGCAGACGCGCAGCCGCATGAGCAACTCGCCGAACTTGAGCCTGGCGATAAAGCTGTTTGGCGTCATTTGCACGGCGTCGCGCATCTCTTCCATGGCTTCCTGCACTTGCAGGTTGACGCAGAGCGCCATGCCCAGCATCACTCTGATTTCCGTGATTTCAGGCGCAATCTCAAGCGCGGCTCGAAGATGCGCAATCAGGTCGCCGCGGTCCGCGGGTTCCAACGATCGAGGATCGCGGAACATTCTTGTCAGCAGATTTGAAGTCTCGCGATCGAGCACAGCCGGCAATGCCAGCGCGGTCTGCGAGATTGGAACAATAAACATCTCTTCGTTCGATGAAAGGTAGCTTTCGGCAATCTTCTTCATTCGGAGAACTCCAGGGGTTCAGTCAAAAAAGGTGGGCAGCAAGGCAATGGCAGAATCTGCCTTGCTGCACCAGGAGAATGCCCATGGGCAAACTTAAGCGACGGCCGCCTTTTCAGCAGCCCGCATGAAGTCTGGTTCCGGCGCGAACACGAACTCCGGATAACCGAGCTGCCCCATCTCCGGAAGATCGAGCCCGGCGATTTCGGTTTCGATGGAAACGCGCTGGCCAACAATGATGTCGATGATCCAGTTGAGGACAAAGCTGAAGGTGAAGACAAATCCGATCAGCGTAGCGCAACCGATCAATTGCGCTACCAACTGGCTGGCGTCTCCATAGAACAGTCCGGTGACGGAGCCTGTCACTCCGTTCCACGAACCGCCATAGTTGCTCGTTCCGTCAGCAAACAGCCCGACGGATATCACGCCCCATAGACCGCAGGCTCCGTGCACCGAAATGGCGCCGACGGGATCGTCAACCTTGAGATAGTTCTCGACAAATACGCAGCTGAGGCAGACCAGAACACCCGCTACAAGGCCGATAATCGCTGAGCCCGTGGTGTTAACGAATCCGCTGGGCGCGGTGATAGCGACCAGTCCGGCCAGCAGTCCATTGCCGGCCATCGAGGCGTCAGGTTTGCCTTTCAGCGCCCACATATAACAGATGGCGCCGAAGGTGCCGGTGCAGCCGGCCAGCATGGTGTTAACTGCGATCGAACCGATACGCAGGCAACCAGCCGCCGAAGCTCCCAGGGTACTGCCGGGGTTAAATCCGAACCACCCGAAGGCGAGAATGAAGCAGCCAATCATCACAGCGGAGATATCGTGTCCGATGATCGCATTGCTCGATCCGTCGCGATTGAACTTGCCGATGCGCGGACCCACTATCAATGCGACAGCCAGCGCCGACAAGCCGCCCACGGCGTGCACCACTCCGGAACCCGCGAAATCGCAGTATCCCTTTCCGAGGCCCACGTTCGTTCCCAATTGTGCCAACCAGCCGCCGCCCCAGGCCCAGTTGCCAAACAGCGGGTAGGTGAAGGCGCCCATTAGCACCGACGAGATGGCAAAGGCAAGGAACTTCCAGCGCTCAGCACAGGCACCGGTCACGATGGTCAGGGCTGTATCCATGAAGACCATCTCGAACAGGAAGATGACCATCGCACCTACGTCATAGGTGTGCTTGGCAAGGAACATCCCGTTCTCGCCAAAGATGCCCCAATGCGTGCCAAACAGCGTAATGGCGTGCTCGGTGGCTAGCGACTGCAAACCTCCCAGGTTCCCATTGCCGGCGGCGCCCCCCATCTGGATGGCAAAGCCGATGATCCAGTAGGCGAACAACCCGCAGCCGTACACGAAGAAGTTCATCATGTAGGTGTGGTTGGAGTTTTTCACGCGGCACAGGCCCGCTTCAACCATGGCGAAACCGGCCTGCATGAACATGACCAGGAAACCGCAAATCAGCGTCCAGGTAAAGTTAACCGCAATTTTATTCTGACCGACCTGATTGGCTACATCGGCCAGCGTAATGCCGGCCTTGGTGTCGGCGACAGGCACATCGCTGACGGTGCCAGTGAGCGCGCCTCCGGGATCGCCGTTGGCGAGTGTAGCGGTGGTGGGCGCCTTAGCAGCGGCGTCCCTCAACTCTGTAGCCGACGCCGATGGCGCGGCATCAGCCCGAGCCACAGTCACAGCGCCGGCCATCATTACAATCGCCAAGGCGCATGTGCAAGCTTTTAGGCATTTGATCTTCATCATTTGGGCTCCATAGGTTGGTTGATCATGAGCAGAAGAGCTTGGGGAATTGGGAATCACGCTTTCCAGATTGCGTTTTTGCTCGACGCGGGCGCCAGAAGGAAGAAGATTCCGCCGAGCGAGATAGCTATTCCAATAATCGACATCACCATTCGTCCGCCTACTCCCGCGGTCAAGTGCAATCCGAGCAGGACGACAACCCACCCGAGCAACACCACCACCACCCCGGCCAGCTTGAGCGCGGCAGGTTGAGCTCCCGCTCCGGTTCTGCCCTCAAGAGGCTTGATCTTGAAGAATTCGAAAAGCGATATCGCGACGGCAACGAGGCCGATTAAAAGCGCCACCTTGCCTACGCCAGTTGTGAAGTATGCGATTCCGGCGCAAGCTGCTGTCAGCCCCACCATGAACAGCGTGAACGACTTGCCCTGCGATTTTGTTGCCGCCATTACTGCCCTCCTTGATTCACGTTTTTACATCCCAACCGTAAACCCAACGGTTAAACCGATTGCCGGACTTGCTGCCCGTCTCTGCCGGCGCTGCATCACAGATAAAAACCAGATCACGTACAGTTCAACGAACCCGACGGCATACTCTCCAACTCGCCTGCTTTAAGGTTGAAATGGAAGCCGCATAACTTTGCGCGCATGGCCATGGAAGTGACCCGTTCGAACACTTCGTTGGAGCGGGTTACGCCGCCCGTCATCATCAGTTCGAGGCGATGTTCCGAGTCGGCGCGATACATACGCAAATTCGCACTGGTAAGCGCCGGAAATGATTCAAAGATGGTCTCGCGCAAGATCAACGCATCTCTCAGCGCCTGAAGTGTCTGGTTCTCCCCGCCTACGTGCGGGGCCAGATCGCGGTCCCATGGATGAGGAGGACGCATCAACCAGTCGCATTCCACGGTGTCTCCTTTCCATTCGAAGCGCAGCAGCAACAGTGGTTCGCTTGAGAATGCGCCGTACCGCAACTTTCTTCGCGTCATGCTCAGAAATTTGGCGGCCTGGAACAGCTCTTTCATGCCCTTCGCAGAGCCTCCCGAAACGTTTTCTTTCCCACTGTCGCTTGCGCTGCCTTTTTCTCCGAGGGCAATGCGAGAAAGACAACAAGCTGCGTGAGCACGGTAAGTTCCGCAACCAACGGTCCGCCGCTCTGCATCCGCGCGAAGATCAGCAGCAGGACCATTGAGCACCACTGCCAGCGCGATTTCCGCAGACGCTCGATGCGATCGGTGAGGACAAAGAGCCTCCGCGGCGCCAGCTCGCGCATGGTAACGGACGCGGGGCGGGCGCGAAAACACGCGATCGCAAAGAACCCCGAGAGAAGACCTTCGACGAGCAATGCTTGTGTTCCCACGATTCCTCTCAATACACACTACGGTTGGGGCCGGAAAAGTGGACCGGACCATTGCATAACGAACTTGCCTGGCGCTGGAAGCAGCAATCCCAGTCGGGATATCAAGGACTTGCGAGGTCCATTCGACACTGCTCCCGAGGCAAATTCCGACACTTACCGGAGAGAGTGTGCTGTGAAAAGTGAAGTACTGGTCGACTTGTTTTAGAGACTAGAATGGCATGTCAGTCAATACAACTATCCTTTGGGATAGTTTCGTCGCATCTTTATGAGTTCCTTATTCTACCCAGGCCTCAGGCGACTATTTCCAGCCAAATCCGGGCCTCTAGCCGCGTGATTTTGTTGGATAATTCATGCCTTCTCGGGTCTCGAAATCTAGAGCACAATCAGAGTGAATCTGCGGATTGCGAAGATCGTGCAAGGCACCGTTTTCTTGAAGAAAAGCAACACTCGGCAGCATCAACTCGGCTTACACACACTCTGATTTTGCGATGGACCCAGGGCACCCTGGCTGGCGCAGGTTGAAGCAATTAGAGATCTAACCACCGGCGGAACCGCGAGACTTGTTAAACCATTCCGACATCTTCACCAGGTCAGCCAGGGATTCGGCTTGCATCTTCCTCATCACCTGGCTCCGGTGCAGCTTAACCGTGACCACGCTCAGAAATATCTTCTCCGCGATCTCTTTGTTGGTCAGCCCTGCAGTGACCATGCCCATCACCTGCCGTTCCCGCTCAGTGAGCGTGCCTGCCCGGGCCTGAATCGAATGCAGCAACTCTCCGTCGCGCCGGCGACTGCGATCCAGGGCAAACGCCTGCTCCACGGCCTCGAGAAGCTCCGCGTCCTGAAAGGGCTTAATGAGGAACTCTACTGCTCCAGCCTTCAAGGCTTTCCGGACCATCGGCATATCGCCATGTGCGGTCATAATGATTAGTGGAAGGGCGATGCCTGACTCGGCAAGATGGCCTTGCAGTTCCATTCCGCTCATTCCGGGCAGGCGAACGTCGAGCACGAGACAACCGGCGATCTCTGGATTCCAGATTTCAAGGAACTCTTCGGCTGAGGAATATTGCTGCGTCCTCAGGCCCGCCGATTCCAGAAGGTCCGAGACTCCTGCGCGGGTTGCCTCGTCGTCGTCGACAATAAATACGGTCTCAACGGAATCGCTTCTGACACTCGTCATGCGCCGGCCTTCAGTACAAAGCAGAATATGGTATTGCTGTCCAGACGTTCCACCCAGATCTGTCCGTCATGCGCTTCAATGATGCTGCGGCAAATTGCAAGGCCCATCCCGGTACCTTCTTTCTTGGTCGTAAAGAAGGGCTCGAACATTCTCGCGTCGACATGCTCGGGGAATCCGGATCCGCTATCACTGATCGAGATCAAGACCTCGTTCGGCCTGCGCGTCGCCGTACTGATCTCCAGTATCTTCGGTCCATCACTTTCCGTCATCGCTTCCATGCCATTGGTCGCGAGGTTCAACAAAACCTGCTGAATTTGTACGGGATCGATGTGCAGCATGGGCAATTCTTCGGTCAGCCTCAATTTCAAGGAAACGCCGCGACGGATTGCTTCGTCTCGAAGCAACCCTGCGAACTCCTCAATGAGCGCATTGATGTTTGTGGACAGTCTTACATAGTCGGTCTTGCTGAACAAAGAGCGGACCCGGCGCACCACTTCGGCGGCGCGCGTGGTTTCCTGCACAATTCTGTCCGCAGCCGCGGATGCTCTTTGCATATTGGCCGGCTCAGCCTGCAGCCAACGCCGGCACGCTGAGGCATGTGTAAGGAGTGCTGTAAGAGGCTGATTAAGTTCATGCGCGATTGATGCCGCCATTTCTGCCAGACTTATCGCGCGGCCGGAGCGCGACAGATCCTCTTGCGCGCGGAAGAGGGTTTGTTGGGTTCTGTGTTGCTCTTCTATATCGATGTGAATGCCGTACCAACGCGCAATCCTGCCGCTCTCGGTGCGCTGGGGAATGCTGCGTACGAGAAACCAGCGAAATATCCCATCTGCGCCTCGCACCCTTGCTTGCACCTCAAACCGTTCCCCTGACGTAAGTGCCGATTCCCACCTGTGCCGGAAGATTGGCTCGTCCTCGGGATGAAGAATCGTGAAGAAGAACTCTCCGCTTAGCGCCCCAGAAGACCCGCCAATGTAGTCACGCAGATGTTGGTTGCAGTATTCGATGCGACCAAGAAGGTCCGCACGCCATATCTGCTGCGGAATCGCCTCCGTCAGCATTCGAAGCTGGCGCTCACTCTCTCTGATTTCTAGATTCGATTCTTCAAGCTCAGCCGTCCGCACCTGCACCTGCACCTCCAGTTGGTCGCGTGCCGAGCGGACCGCGTTCTCAGCTCTCTTCCTCGTCGAACTCACGATGGAGATCGCTATTGCGGAGAGGATAAAAGCCGCAAGAAAACTTTGGGATTCTTTGGTGACTGAGATGGAGTACAACGGAGGAATAAAGAAGTACGTGATCAGCAGCGAAGACAGGACCACGGCAATGAATCCTGCAATGACGCCTCCAAACCAGGCACTCCCCATGACCGCGCCGAAGAAGAGAAATACAAATGGATACGCGATGACATGCTGCAACGGAAAGGTCCATAGCAGCGCCACAACCACAAAGCAGAGCGCGACAGCGCACGGCTTCAGAGCGTATTCGAACATCCCTTGAGAAATTCGGTTGACTGCTGAGGCTGTCATGAAGGCATCGTTCCCCGAGTTCGAATTGGTAAAGAAGGTCTCAATCCCCAGACATCTTAAGCTGGCTCACATAAAGAAAGATGGATGGGTGAGTCAAATATGCCCAGTTAAGTGGTAACAGTCGTCCAGGCTGCCTCCATTTTATGACTTGCACGTCTTTTTTCCTTTCAAGCGCTCTTCCCGGCCATGGCAAGACAGTTCCAGTATCCATCAATCCTGCCATTCATTCGCCAATTGTGTATCCTCGGTTTCATCGAAGCCATTCGCAGCTCTGCGGAGAAACTGCGCAGCTGGATAGCCCAATCCGAACTGTCTTTTTCTTTGCACTAAAACTATTGCAGTATTTATGCAGTCGTCAATAAAGGTCGAACCGGCTGTCCTTCGCGCAAGCTGCGGAACTCGGCAATGCGATTCCAGCCTGGCAGCATGAAGCCAGAGCCATGATACAAGCGGGATCCCGGCGAGGCACATTGAAAAGACAACTGCGTGCGGCGCGCAAAGGTTTCCTCTGATTTTTGTCCGGCAGTCAGTTCTTCCGCTTCGCTAACACACGCGGTAATCCAGTTTTGCCAAAGCCAATTGCCGCGACAGGTAAGCGCCAAGGTCTCTAATTCACCGCTGGCCAACGCTGTGATTCGGTAAAGAGTAATAAGCGCATTCCGCAAATAAGAATTGCGATAGATGGATTCTTGAATAGTCGTAATGGCGGATTGCGCTCTCAACTGCGTCGCGCCCGGCATCATCCGCATCGAGAGCGATGATCGCCGCAGCGGCCAACGGATTTCTCATATAACGCGTTTCGTAGCTTTTCCGATCGCCTAGTTTTTTCCGATCGCCGGTTTGGGAAAGTCTTACGGCATCAGCCGGGGCTTTTTAGGGAAACCACGTCGGATAACCTGATCGCCAGTCCGCATTGCCGAATGCCTTTGTGTCATCATTATCGAACTGCTGGAATTCCCGACAAAAAGCAGGAGTACGCCGGGCCCCACTGGCCAGCCGTTGCCGGAATTGTGCGCGGACCAATTCATCTGTCTCCCACGCAGCCAGTCTGGCGAGCGCCCCCTGCGACCCAACATAAATCCACAAGGAGGACACGCCGGAAATTCCGGACGTATTGCGATCAAAATCGAGACCGGCGGCACAGACTTCGCCACGCGTCTGGTCACTCTCCGCAAGACGCTCGTCCAACGCCTTTAGATAACGATCGAGCCAAACGCGGTTGTGAGTTGCATCACACATACCCCGAAGCATGAACAAATACCGCGCAGCATCGCGAAACGCGGGGCCTTTGAAGCTTCCACTGTCTGCGCGGCTCTTTCATTGTGCCTGCGGGTATTCATGGCAGAGGTAGAACTGGCGCGGCTCGTCTTCGTCAATCTCCGGAAACCTTACGGATTGCTTGAGAAAGCAATTGTCTTCCCAGTCGTCGCAGAGGTTGGACACTTCGCTGCTTACGGTCAGCCCGGTTCCTTCTTCTCCCCAAAATTGATGGATGGTGCGCGGAGGGATGCACACGCTTTGTCCGGGGCCCAGGCGTACGGTGTGACCGGCGTTGACACGAAATGTTTCGCCATCGACCTGGATGGCAAAACCTTCCTGGCTCCAGGAATCTTCGCTGTTGGCTTTGGTGAGCTGCACCATGACGTTTCCGCCCGAACGGTTGATGATGTCTTCCATTTTTGAGCGGTGGAAGTGCGCCGGTGCCCGCTGTCCCTCCGGGTCGAGAATCAATTTTTCCGCGTACGACTTGCCGTATTGTGGATGGCGAACCGATCCATTGCGCAACGTGAACAGGGTGCGTCCGATGCGAGAAAATTCTCCACTTCCAAAATCGGTCACGTCCCATCCAAGCAGGCAATGGCGAATCTCGTCTACCTCAGCACTTTTGTGCTGCCATTCGTCTACTGTCCAATATGCAAATGGCGGGAGACTGATCCCTGCTTTGTCAAAGGCTGTCATTGCGAGTCGAATGTTCGCGTTTATTTGCGATCGTTTTAATTGCATATCAATTCTCTCCCGTCACGATTGTCATTGATTAAGGCGTTCAGAGGACGCTCAGGGTGAATGAAAGCCCAGGAAATGGCTCCCAGAAGATAAAGGCCAGCAGTCCAGTAAAGCGGAGTTGACCAACTCGCCTGGTTGCGCGTGAGTAGCGCGAAGACGATGGGACTGAAAACGCCGCCGATCTGACCCGATGTATTCATTGCCGCGCTCAAGGTTGCGGCATGTTCGCCGCCGATGTCGGCGCATGCTCCCCAACTTGCACCCAGCAGGAAATTTGAAGATGCGGCGGCAAGCGCCACGAATGCGGCCGATAACCACCCGCCCAGTAGCGATCCGCATAGCAGCAGAATGCCAGCGGCGGCCAGCGAGCTGAAACCGACTATCCCGCGGCCAAAGCGCAAGCCGTATCTAACGCTTAGCTTGTCGGTAACAATTCCTCCTAACAGGTCGGCAACGACACTTAATAACAAGGGAAGTCCTGCGAGAAATCCCAATGTTATGCCCGCCAGCTTCTTATCATGACTGAGATAGCTTGGAAGCCATGTCACATAGAGGTTGAAACCATACGTCTGCGCGAAATACATCAGACACAGACACCAAATGCCGGGCGTCGCCAGTGCGGTGCGGAGAATGGAGCCGTTAATTTCCTTGTCGCGTCCGGCATGGATATCCTTGTCTTTCGCGCCTTTCCTGATCCATGCCAGCTCTTCGGCAGTAATGGAGCCATGGTCCTCCGGTTTATCTCTGAATTGCCTAAACCAGAAGACTGCCCAGATAAATCCGAATAGAGACAAAACGGGAAATATCCGGCGCCAGCCAATCCACGATTCGAGCACCATGACAAGCAGAGGCGCCGCCCCACCGCCAAGGTGAGCCCCCATAAAGAAAATGCCCTGCGCGGTGCCGCGTTCTTCACTTGGAAACCATCGAGACAGCGCGCGTGCAACAGTTGGCCATGCTCCGGCCTCGCCTGCGCCAAACAATGCGCGGACGGCCAGAAGCGAAGGAAAATTCCAGGCTGCAGCCGTCAGTCCGGTGAAAACCGACCACCATACTACGATTCGTGTAAGTACGTTGCGACTTCCGGTCCGATCGGCCCACCAGCCGGTCGGGATTTCAAATAATGCGTAGGCCGCGGTAAAAGCGCTGAATACGAACCCCATCTGCAAGGGTGTGAGCCGGAGATCGCGCATCATCGCGGGCGCAGTGACCGAGATGCATACGCGATCCATGTAAGTGAGAAATGCCAGGGCAACTGTCATTCCGAGAACGCGCGAACGGATTCCGGAATAGATGCTCACCCTTCGAGCATCGGACGGGGTCGGCTTCATATCTGCATTGTTCCGGCCCGCCAGTTCCCTACCAGCTCCGACGTGCGCAGATACCGGTTGTAGATCCGCAATAACCTGATTTCGCCGAACATGCCGGCGGCGGCCTGCGCGGTATCCAGACCGTTGACATCTTCCAGCATGGGATGGAAACGCTGCCATCCATATTCGCGGACAGGCCCGCCGTCATTGAGGATTCCGTCCACCATGACCGTGATGATCTTTGGTCCTCCGTCGACCACGAAGGCGACGTATTGCCAGTACCCAACCTTCATGGTGCCCGGATGGAAGCCCGGATCGCTGTCCCAGGACGACTCGTGAGTGCCGTCACTCATGGTGAGAGTGAGAGTCTCGTGATCAGACACCGTGATGGCGATTCCCTTACCCGCCTGATTGCGCGAATCGATTATGATTTGTCCCTTCGTCAGCTCGCTGAAGCGGACCCAAAAGTCTATCGTGAAGCCTCCATCCGCAAGCGCGGGAATGCGCGGCATTGCGATGGAGGAGCCACTTTGCAGTTTGTCACCGGCGAGCGAAAGCGCCAGACCTGTCTGAGCTACGTCGCGCGCCTCAGCCTGGTTCCACATGCCTTCCAGTAGAGCAAGGTCGATTGGGTGTACTCGGGCCGCGGTTTTGTCAGTCTCGGTGACGTAAAACTCTCCGCCGTCTTCGATGAAGTCCGGATAACTCATGTTGGTATCGGGATTCCGATCGTAGAGGAGAATTTCGGGCTGCGACCAATGGATGTATCCATCGCGCTCAATTCCTCCCGTTATCCAAGCCGGATTCCTATGAGAGTAATAGGCCCACGGATTGGTCAGGACACATTCGCCGCCATGATTGTGATACCAGAGAATGTATTTGCCGTTGCTGAATTTCTTGACAAAGTTGGCGGCGCGCGGGTGCTTGATCTTTCGGCCGTCCGGCGTGTAGGTTGCGTAAGCCGAGGGAGTCCAGGTGTGTCCACCGTCGCGACTGTAGGCCTGGCAATTATGACCATCGATGGTGCGGTAGGTTGCGTAGAGCGATCCATCGCTCAGCTCAACCAGGTTTGTTTCGTCCGAGACTGGGCCCTTTGGCGCTCGCAGTCCTTCATCGCCGTCCGGATACATGTCCCATTGAATCTTGGCCGGGTCCTTTTCTTCCAGGATGTTGGCGCTGCGCATGACACAGCCCTGCGAGGTGACCATTCCGCCGGGCAGGCCCCACTTGCCAACTTTGGCGAAGCCGAACATAGCGCCATGCCGGGTTGCGATCGGCTTACCGACGCCCCAGAAATAGAGAAGTTTCCCGCCATAGGCATTTTCCCGGTCGATGCGCATGAGCCGCATCGGGATGTAAGAACGTTCCGCCGACCAGGTGCGGCCGTAGTCGTCTGAATATTTCATGGCGTATTTGCCAAGCGTGTCAACGCGGCGCGCGAAATGCGGGTCGTTGCACTTCGTGTCGTAGCGAAGATTTTCCGAGTTGTACGTGTAGAAGACGTACACTCTACCGCTAGGGACAACCAACGGCATAACCCACGAGGCTTCCGGACCAGTCGAGGGCTCGATAGCGACGGGTGCGGACCATGTACGTCCCTTGTCCGCGCTGATGGTCGAGATGATATGTTGCGCGGAAGCGCCTTCTCCGCCCTTACCGGTGGTCAGAGTACAGAGCCAGTTGCCGTCCTTGGTAATTACAACGTAGGGCTGATCGCTGTAATTTTCCCGCGGAATTTCCCAGCCGTTAACGATGTTTCTCCGGTCGGGCGTTTCCTGATTCTGCGCTTGGATTGACGGGCTCTGCGCGGATGCCGCGAGTCCTTCCACAGCAATGCCTTCTGCCGCTGCCGCTACGGCCAGCATCCTCATCATTGCGCGTCTCGTTAATTGCACTTTTCGACCTCCATAGTACGATGGGCGAATCCAGATTGAATTCACTCATCGTGATGCTTTAGAACAGAATTTTGACCGCGCCCTGCAATTCGCGTGGCGTGTTCGCCTGCGATGAGATCACGCCGAAAGTCGTGGTTCCCGCCTGGCTTCCCGGCTGGCCAAACTGGACTCGGTTGAACGTATTGAAGGATTCGACGCGGAGCTCTCCCTTGAACCGTTCTTTGATCGGAAAATTCTTGAACAGGGAGAAATCGTAGTTGGCGATTCCGGGCCCGCGCAAATTGGAGGCGGTGGGCGTGCTGTCGCCATAGGTGAAAGCGGCCGGTATGGCGTACTCCGAGGTGTCGAAATATTCGTTGAGCCGCTTCAGTATCGGACCGCCGAGCGGATGCGTCGGCTTGACCACATTGGGCCGCAGACCTGACTGCCCAATGCTGGTCATCACTAACGGCTGGCCTTTCTGGAAGGTTGCAATGCCATTCAAATGCCAGCCTCCAACAAACGTGTCCGCGATGCGATTGATGTTGGCGCCAAGGATCTGCCCTCTGCCGAAAGGCAGCGCCCACACTCCACTGATGACCAGACGCTGGGAAACATCTTGAGCATCGATGGCGCGTTCTGCGCGAAGATTAGTCGGGTCCTGAATCGTGGCGATCGTCGCTCCGGCTCCGGCGCCGCTCGTGTCGTCAATCAGCTTGGACAGCGTGTAAGACCCTAGAATAGAGAAGCCGCTGGAGAGTCGCTTTTCCACGCTCGCCTGGAATGAGTGGTAGATCGAATCTCCTTTGGTGGCATAGATCGCATTCATGGTTGTGTATTGGGGGTAGGGGCGGAGAAGCTGCCCTGCGGCAACTGTAGGCTTCGACAAAATACTGGTGGGATCGGTGATGATTCCGTAGAACGGGTTTGTCACCAGTTGATTATTGATCGCGCCCTCTTCAAATTGCGCTGTGGTCAACGAATTGACATTGAAGGCGGCATTGAATGGAAGCCGGGTGCCCTTATTTCCGGCATAGGCGGCCTGCAATAGCAGATTCCTTCCGATGCCTTGCTGGATGGAAACATTCCAGTTCTGCAGGTAAGGAGTGAGCTGCCCGACATTCACCGAACTGATGGCCTGGCCAAGATCGGTTGAGGCGGTTAGCTGAGAGCCAGAGGCCGGTAGATTGATTCCATTCGGAAACGGATTTTCCAACTGGACAATCGGTGTTACGCCATCCAGCGAAGTCGTGATAGACGTACTGCCCGTGAATCCATCTGTGTAGCCCCCGCTCGGTCCAGATGCGTCGGTTGGAGATAGGCCGTAAACAATTCCGTACCCCACGCGGAAAGCTGTGTTGGCTTTCAGTTGATAGGCAAGTCCAAGCCGGGGCGCCAGATTGTTCTTATCCGCGGAGGTATAGCTCCGGTGGCCCGGGCCCACAAAGGTCATGGCTCCTTTCAGGGTCTCGCCGGGAACCGAGATGGGGGCGTTAGCCGCGGCATCAAAGAGGCTCATCCGGTTGTATCGCTCGGTCCGTGGGAAGCTGAGGTCGTAACGCAGGCCCAGATTCAGCGTGAGGCGGTCGTTTACGTGCCAGTCGTCTTCAATGAATTCGGCAAGGTACGAGCTCTTGGAAGCGACCGCGGGCTGGATGGCAAGCGAACCTCCCGGAATGCCCAGAAGGAAGTCGGCATACCCAGTCCCGGCTGTGGCACTGGCCTGATTCGGATTCGGACCCTGCGTGAAAGTCGGGCTGAAGGAAAGGGCGCCCTCTGCGGCTGTGTTCTGTAGCTGATTAATAAAATAGGTGCGAAAATCCGCGCCGATTTCGAGCGAATGCCTCCCGGCTATCTTTGTAATCGAGGCAAGCAAGGTGTGATTCAACTGCGTGCTGTAGTTCTGGTTGCTGTTTCCGATTCCCGACATCCCGGTAAGCGAGATGGATGGGATGGCTTTGACCTGCTGCGCGGAAGCAAAGTTAGACGCAAAGCCGAGGGTTGTAATGTCGAATCCATTCGACCAGGCAGTGCGTGTGCCGTACTGGTGTGCGATACCGTAACTCACCTGAAAGATGAGCGTCGGGCTGAAGGTGAAGGTATTCTGAACCGTTCCCGCCTGGCGCTTCTGCGTCAACGGTGGATTGGCGGAGTTGCCGATATTTCCGTAGTAGTTGGCCGAACCGGTGAAGGGATATTCAAGGGAAAGGCGCATGAAAGCCTGATCGCGATCGCTGAAGTGCTGATCGATGCGTATATCGCCGGTGTTATTGATGTTCTGAATTTTGTTTGAGAGGACAAGATTGTTGGTGAGGTTGGTGTTGTTCGGAGCCGGGTAATACTTTTGCAGCGCTAACGCAACCGCGTCGAGGCGCTGCTGAGGAATGACGTTGCCTGAGAATGCGCTTCGCTGTTGGACTCCGTTCACGGTTGTAAGCGTGGCGGGATCGTAGATAGTGATCAACGCACCGGACGATGTGAATGTCTGCGAGAAGTCGCCTTGCCTTTGGAGAGCTGTGGGAACGGTAAATGAGGTTGGCGAGCCGAGCGACTCGCGATAGCCTTCGTAGTCGCCAAAGAAGAATGTGCGGTCCTGTCCATGGTAAATATGAGGAAACACGACCGGTCCTCCCACGGTGAATCCGAACTGATTTCTCTGCAGCGGAGCAAGGGGAATGTGAGACCGGTTATTGAAGAAGTAGTTGGCGTCCGTGTCGGAGTTGCGGATAAATTCATAGACCGAACCGTGCAGCGTGTTCGTGCCACCCTTCAGGATGACGTTGATCACTCCACCGTTGAAGCGGCCGTATTGAGCGCTGAGCGCGTTTGTCTCCACTTTGAATTCAGCCACTGTGTCGACTGTGGGGGTGTAGATCATGAAGTTGTTCAGCGCAGAGTTGCGGGGGGTCGTATCGGGAACACCATCCACCAGCACTTCGCTGGTAAAGTTTGCGGCGCCGTTGATGCTGGGCGTGTTGTCTCCCTGATGAATATTGGCATTCGGCGGAACCGGCACCACGCCGGTGGACAGACCTGCCAGAGAGATCGGATCTCGCCCATCGAGCGGCAAATCGACAATGCGCTGGTTGTCGATGATCTGTCCAAGCGAGGCAGAGTTGGCCTGCAGCAGCGGAGTGGTTGCGAGCACGGTCACGGTTGTCGCGGCGCCGCCCGGCTGCAACGCGAAGTTGACCGCGAGATTGTCGTCGACGTGTAAAACAACGTTGGCGCGACTGGCAGATTGAAAGCCCGTCTGCTGCACCGTGACAGTGTAGACGCCGGGCTGCAGAAGCGGAGCCACGTAAATACCATCGGTGTTGGTGCTCAGATTAGTTCCAATGCCTGTTCCGACATTCCTGACGCTCACCTGGCTACCCACAATGACGGCCCCGGAGTTATCTGTGACCGTTCCACGAATAGTGGCGAGATTGCCCTGCGCATGTACAAGAGCCAGGGATGCGACGAAACACAGCGAAACACAGATACGTATGGTTTTCAGTCGAATGATTTTCATGTTGAGAACGCCTCCAAATCGCCGTGATATGTCAGCAGATTTTCTGATACAGCAAAATACGCCGGCGATTTATGGACTGTCAAGCCAAAAACAAAACTGATGTATACTGATATTACAGTTGAGCCATGAGACGAGATTTAGAAGCCCTTAGCCTTTCCGAGCGAGCCTACACGAAGATACGCACGAGCATACTGGGAGGTCAGCTCGCGCTGGGAAGTCCCATATCGCGCCGGAAGCTCGCCCTGGAGCTGGGCATGAGCGTTGTGCCCGTGTCTGATGCGTTGCAACGGCTTGAGAATGAAGGGCTTGTTGAAAGCTGGCCGCGTGTGGGCACGCGCGTTCGCATTCCTACCGTTCAGGACGTTCGCGGACACTATGTCGTACGCGAGGCTCTTGAGTCGCAGTCTGCCCGGCTTTTTGCGCAGAAGGCGTCGCCGGAAGAGCGGGAGGAGATTCTGCAGTTGGCCAGGGGCCTGGATCAGGGCTACCAACTGTATGGATCGGGCGAGCTGTCGGTCGATCAGGCGTTTCTATTGCATGAACAACATTTCCGGTTCCATATACGCATTGCCGAGTGCAGCGGGTATCGGGCATTGTGCCATGCGATTGAACGGAACCAGATTTTGACATTCAACTGGCTCTACGACGCGGTGGCCGACCGCAGGAATCTGCCCGGCAGCCACCATAGCAGCCTGGCGGAAGTGCTGGCGCAAACGGATCCGGACAGAGCTGACTCCGCAATGCGTGCTCACGTGATGTACGGGTGCGAAGAGATGCTGCGGAAATTTGAGTTGATGACAGTTCCACGGTTGATCCCTTCAAGAGATTTCCGCGACTTCGGTCCGGCGCCGCGGGATTCAGATAGCACGACGTAATGCGGGCGGGCGTACCGGGCTGCGCCAACCTTTTTTTGCTCCCGCATCCTCACTGCGCCTTCCCGTAGATGTGATCCTTGTAACCCTTCTGCATGAAGAAAAAAGCCTTCTTCTTCTTTCCGTTTTCTGAGATCAGCCCCTTGCGGTTAAATCCGTCCTGCAGTACCGGCAGGTTGCGCGTGGGTGAACGAAAGTCCATCAGCACCCAGGGGGCGTAACCGCGCACCTGCGGAATCTTGGAGAGCATGGCAAAGTTGTGCTGGTAGAAATCCAACTGGAACTCCTCGGTCCATCGCTGGTCCTTAGGACCGTGATTTCCCGCTTTAGCCTCCGCGCCGAATTCGCTGATGATGATCGGCTTCTGGGGTAAGTTCCAGGTGATCTTGTCGGCATCCTGCGGTAGCCCTTGATACCAGCCGATGTATTCGTTTACGCCAACCACATCGAGTGCATTCACGAGTGGATCATCAAGGGTCATCTCCGTACCGTTCAAGCGAGCAGTATTTAAAGCCGAAGTGATGAGCCGCGTTGGATCGAGTTTGCGAGCCTCATTGGCAAGGTTGGTGAGAAACTCGGTGCGCACCGGATTGTTGGGCGTCTCGTTGGATACCGACCACATGATGACCGATGCCTTGTCGCGGTCGCGGCGGATCATCTCGTGCAGCATTGCATCCGCTTTGGCGTATACACTCGGCTTGTCAAAGGAGATGTGCTGCCAGTTAGGGATCTCCGACCAGATCATGATGCCGTCGCGATCGGCCGTACGCTCCATTCGCTCGTCCTGCGGATAGTGGCAGAGGCGCACGAAATTGGCGTGCAGATCCTTGAGGAAGCCGAAGATGGCGTCAACATCCTTGTCGGAGTCGACCCGCCCGGTACGATAGGGCGCTTCGGCATGAGCGTTTACGCCATAGAGGAAGATCGGCTTTCCGTTGAGCAGGATCTCCGTGCCCCGCACGCTGATGGTGCGGAAGCCGATGTCGTCGGTGAGACTGTCCTGTCCGGCTTGGATGTGGACCTTATAGAGTTTGGGAGTATTAGGCGACCACAGGTCGAGATGAGTGGCGTGCGCGTCGAACTCGGCTCGTCCGTCTGCGTCCGTCTTCACGGTGGAATCGATTCCGGCCTCCGGGATGCGGATTGCGACCGGCTCTCCCTCTGTTCCGTCTTCCACGTGAACATAGCCTGCAATTTCGTCCGCTGTTCCCGGCTTCAGATGTACATCGAAGTCATCGACGAAAGTTTTAGGGACATCCACCAGGGAGACGTCGCGCGTGAGGCCTCCATAGTTGTACCAGTCGGTGATCACGCTTGGAACGCCGTCGACCAGACGCGTCGAGTCGACAGCGATGACGACGAAGTTGTTGCCGGGTTGAAGAGCGGCAGTCACTTCGCAATCGAAGGGAGTGAATCCTCCCTCGTGCTCACAGATTCGCTTCTGGTTGACCCACACATACGAGCGATAGTTTGCCGCACCGATATGCAGAAACGTGCGCATGTCCGGCTTCGGCTGGTAGATGAAATCCCGTTCGTACCACAAAACGCCTTCGTAGCGAAATAACGTCGGGTCCTGGGTATTCCAGTCGCCCGGAACCTTCAGGGTGGGAGCCGTCGCAAAGTCGTACTCCTGCACCCTGTGTTCGCCCGTCAGGTCAGGGTGCTCATTGAGCGCGTACCCGTTGTCGCGGACTTCGCCGTTGGGTCCGTACAGGTTTCTACCGGTCATGTCGACCAAATAGTGCCAGTCGCCGTCGAGGCTGGTGGCTGGACGGTGGTCCACATCTACCAGAAGAGTTCGTAGTGGTTCCTGCGCAGGGGCTGAACCTTCAGCCAACCCGCCAACTATCGCAGCACAAAGCAAAAGGCCCCGGATCGCACTGACCCGGACGCGCAGAGAGCGCAGATTGATAGGGAAAAAACTCATGATTCGGTTCTCCTGGAGATGAATAAAGCGCTCACGAACACGACCGTGGTCAGACCACACAAAAACGACAGTATACGGGGTGTGCTTCGATTGCAATGCAATACCGGTAGCCGAAGACGGCGTCTATACCTCCAGATTGGACTTTTGTCAGGAAAGCATTTTGATGCGCATTCGGTCGGCAATCGTCTCAATGCTACATGTGCTTCCCCTGATTCTCCTGGATCGGGACCGTAGCCAAGCTGGATGGAACGCTGTTTCCGTTCCGATTCGTAGCTATGACACTGTACTCGATGGTTCCTGTTCCAGCGGCGGACTCGATAAAAGAAGGACGAGTTAAGCCCGACGCCAGAACATGGGAAATTCCATTCTGCATTTTTTCTATCGTATATGTCACTGCGCTCGGCGTTGGATCCCACTCGATGACGACCTTCTTCGCGAAAAGATGAGTTCGAACGTTGGCTGGTGCCGATGGAGGCTCCCCGTCGGGCAGCAGTCCATACACGCAAAGTTGACCTGTGCCAGTATTTTTGTCTCCGAAACTTGCCAGGTAGACTTTCCCGTTTACGATGGTCGGCGGCGCCATTTTGGAGTATTCGCCGCAGTCATCCCGCGAGTAATCCTGATGCGAGTTCCAGAGCTCATGGTTGATGTTATCGGCATCGTAGGCGTGCAGAATTCCGGGCCTCGATTCGTGCCATGAGTCCCCTGTGTAATGAATTGCCGCCCAAAGAATTCCGTCCTTGTCTCCGTTTGCAGAGATAGAAAGCATAGCCCCTGGATGGCCTTCATTCGCATCCGCGCGGATCTGGAAAGGGGTTTCATCAAGCCGATTCTTCTCGTTAAATCGATACACGCGCTCGCGGTCGCGCTGCCCCCACAGGTACAAGAGCCTGCCGTTCCGCGCGCTGTTCCAGAACACGATGCTGTGAATGTGAGAGCTTGTGATCTGGAATCGCTGGATGGCGTTCTCGTCGCCCAGATGTCCCAGATTTTGCGTGTCAACGAGATACAGCACGCCTTCTTTGCCACCGCCTATCACAATATGCAAGCCCGGAATGAGCATCGCACCCGATGAGTCGAAGTCGTTGTCGGTGTCGTCCAGGTGTACGTGGTTCGTTGGGGTGAACCAGTCGAGCACCTTGAGATCGGGTGAAAGTTTCACGAAGCTTTCTCCGAAATCAGTTGTGCCGTTCCATGTGCCATTGCCGGTGACGAAGTAGATATTACCCGCTTCATCGACCGCAGGTGCTTGTCCGCTTTGCCAGATGCTGGCTTCCTGGCCATTTGGCGAGGTATTGAACACCCCTTGCTGTTGGAGCGTAGTGTCGTTGTAGCGCATCAGGAACCCGTGATACGGTTCTTTGTCACAATGCGAAGCATATCCGACGTATACGCTGCCTTGATCGAGCAGCAGAGCTGGACGCTGATTTTGCAGAAGCGGATTAAAGGCGGGAGCGGTGATCGTGACGGGACTTCCTGGCATGTCGGCGCCGGTGGAAACGTCGAGCGCGTGCAGGCGCTGTTCGAAATGCCCCGCCACTTTCGTAAGCGCAACCACATAGAGAATGCGCCTGACGGGATCTATCGCCGGCGTTCCGATGATGCCCATATTGCCGTTGATGTCGAGGCACCCGAAATCCCAATCCTGAACATTAGCAGGCAGTCCAAAATTTACATGCCATAGCGGCTTCATATTGGTTGCATCGTTTGCATCGAACGCATAGACACTGTTACTGACCGTAGTAACAAAAACGAGATCGTGGAACCCTCCGCCAACCGGAACGTCGGTGAGAACCAGCGGCTGGGTGTAGAGCTGATCGTCAACAAGCCGCTTGAAGAGCATTCCGAAATGCTCCTTATTGACATTACCCGGTTTGAGTAGAGTTTCCTGAAGGTTTGCGCCCGTACGGTCGGGGTTATTGTGCTGCATCACCATGTTGACTTGAGCGGAGAGATGGAGAGCCAACAGAAAAGAGAGAAATACGTAACACGGATGACGAAGCTGATGCGCCAAGGTTGTTTCTCCCGGTTCGAATAAAGTTCGAGTGAAGATGGATTGAGGGCGCGAGCATTGCGTCCTCCACGTCCCGGTATAAGGTCGAGTTGCATTGTCAAATAATTCTATCGCCGGCGTGTCCGCTGGAAAACTCGCTATAGAACTGGGCACCAAAAAGCCGGAAGTTTCTGACGTTTCTGAGACGAACTCGTCGGGTACACCACGGCGTAAGAAAGGCGCACACCCTTTTCCAGATCAAGCAGTTTTTGTTCGCTACCTTAGGTCTTGGAATCTCCGAGAGCAAGACGCTTAGCCCCGTCCTCAATGTTGAGGCCAGCAAACTCTCTCGCCCAAACCAGAATCTTGGGATTGATCTGCGCTTCTTCGCGCATGCTTCAACGCAGCTTCAGGAGCGGTCTGTGGACAATATCTGGATGGCAGGTACGCCATGCCCAAAAGAACCGCGGATAGGAAATCACGACGTAAAGCTGATGCGAAAGCTGTGCGGAAAAGATGCCAAAGTCACTCATGGACTTGTCGATTCGCCGGCTCAATTGGAGCCAGAATCGCCGGATTTCAGGCGCCGAATCGCTAAATCGCCGCGCTGGAAGGCGAAGTGTGCTGCTTCAAAGCGGACGCCGCTCAGTAGCTTCACTTGCTGCGGTCCGTCACTTGCTGCGGTTTCCGAAATCGTGCAAGGCAAAACGGATGAATTCTTCAATGCGCCTTTTGAATACGGCGATATCGAACTGCAGTGCGTGTTGCCGGATCGCTGCTGCGGAAAAACCATCCTGCAGAGATTCAAAACGCAACATGGCCTCAACCAGCTTTGACGTGGATTGCTCGGTAAAGAACACTCCAGTCGGGTCCTCGATGTCGTCGACTTCCGGCAAAAGACCGCGCACCGTTTCCAGGGCTCCGCCAGAGGCGTATGCAATGACAGGCCGCCCAAAACTCTGCGCCTCGACAGGAACAATGCCAAAATCCTCCTGGCCCGGAAACAGAAGGGCTCGTGAATGAGCAAGACTCTTGCGCAATTCGTCATCGCTTGCTCTTCCGAGGAACTCGATTGTGGGACCGGCAATCCGACGCAGATGCTTATACTGCGGCCCATCGCCGATAATCTTCAGCGGTCTACCAAGCTCGGTACATGCACGGATTGCCAGATCGAAGCGCTTGTAGTCCACCAGGCGCCCAATGGCTAGGTAGTACTCTCCGCAAGGTGCCGTGATATTTCCGGCACTCGTTTCCACGGGTGGATAGATGACGGAACTTTCTCGTCCGTAGTATTTACGGATTCGAGAAGCAATAAATTTGGAGTTTGCCACAAAATAATCGACTCGCCCAGCCGTTGCGTAATCCCAAAGCCTCATGTAGTGCGCTGTCAACGCAAAAATAGACCCAATCAACGGGTTCACGCCGCGCCGGTATTCGGGATATAGATCCCATATGTAGCGCATCGGAGAATGGCAATAGCAGATATGACATGTTTTCGATGAGGTAATCACGCCTTTTGCCGGTCCCGATTCAGAACTGATAACCAGATCGTAGCCGCTCAGGTCGAATTGTTCGAGAGCGAGCGGTTGAGCAAAGAGGAAGTGGCGATGGAACTTTATCGCGCCCGGTACATGCTGCAGGAAAGAGGTTTGCAGTTTTCTGGATCGGAGAACCGGAGCTAACGTGGACTGGTCAGCCACCAGCGAGAACAGATCCGCCTGCGGAAAAATCTCGGCCAGAGCTTCGACAACTTTTTCGCCGCCCGCCCTGCCAACAAACCAGTAATGCACAATCGCGATGCGCAGGTCTTCTAATTGTGCCGTAACCGCCAATGAAATCTCCATAGGTAGGTATTTTCGAAACACGCCTTAAAGAATATCGCAATGGAAATGCTCGTACGACTCGACGCAGATGCTCATATCCAGGCCCCTTGAGCCTCAGGATTTGACATAGATTGCCGTCAGGCCTGAGGTGTTGCCCGGCCCTCTCCACATGGCGATCCGATACAGTAAAATTCCCAGCCCGCGGCGAACATACTTTATGGGGAGAATGCGCGCTGAGTGGGCGCACCACGCATCTCGGCTCAAAATGTGCCCGAGGCGATCGGAGGTGCTCACTTCAAGCGTCCGAAGGCCGATCTCAGCGCAGACTTTCTCGAGCCAGCGCGCCGTATAGAAATAAAGATGTCTCGGTGCATCCAAATGCAACCACCCTACCTGCAAAACGGAAAAATCATAGCTCTCGATATTCGGTACTGCGATCAACAGCAAACCCTGAGGAGCTAGGTGCTCAGCCGCAGCCTCAAGGACACGCCATGGATCGGGCAAATGTTCCAGGCTGTGCCACAGGGTAATCACATCGAATTTTCTGCCTAGCGCACGCATCGCCGCGGCCGGATCGGCAGACCGAATTGCATCGATCCCAACCACATTGTTCAAGAAGGCGACACAGTCGGAGTCGATCTCGATGGCGGTGACGTCAAAGCCAGCGTCCTTGGCGTTGCAACTGAATATGCCCATCCAAGGGCCGATTTCAAGCAAGCTTCCCTGCGATCTATGTCTCAAGATGGGGTCCATTCGGTAGCGCTCGGTCTTGGCGATAGCCCTCAGGCTGGCTAAATCACCTGGAATTCGCTGATACCCACCTTTATAGAACGGGCGCAAATCCGGCGGTATCGGATGAAGGAACATCAATTCGCAGTTCGAACACTTGTAGAAATCAAAATTATCCGCTACCGTTTTCCTGTTTATATCTTGCGACGAGAGTTGGTATCGCGACTCACCCTTGCAATAGGGACAGGTGACTGTTGGCTGCATCATGTTCTGCTGTTCGCTGAGAGCATTTCTCAAAATAGCTGGGTCTCCTTGCTGCACCTCTGCCGGCTTTATTGCGCATTCTACTTCCATCTGCAGTTCCGGAACCGGAGAGGCGCTCAACGCTTCAGTTCGCACCAATGATGAGGTCCAGGCTCGGATGAATAGTACCCTAATTATAGGAGTTTAGTCGGCGAATTGCTCCCCCAGCCGATGTTCATCCGCAGCTGGTGTTCCCACAGCACGCCGGTCCTCCTGTGGATGCGGGAAGCATCGACATGCGGCTGGCATCCGCCTTCTTCGCATCTTATCTTTTAAAGTAAAATGACAAATGTGCTGACCAGTCCTCAACCGGCGCGTAGCAAATCGAATGTTGTCGCACTTGTCGCTAAGAATTCCCTAGCCAATCTGTTTCGCGTCGGCTCGTCCTGGATTATCACGCTTTTCCTGCCTCCGCTGCTGATCCGGGTGATGGACAAACCGACTTACGCAGTCTGGTTGCTGTTGTTGCAACTGGCAGCTTACATTACCATCTTCGATGGCGGCATTCAAATGGCGATTGCGCGTTATGTTGCGCGCCATCAAAGCCTTGGTGCCCGTGCCCAGATGGCGCGCATGCTCAGCAGCGTGGGATTCGTGTTAATCCTCAGCAGCCTCTTTACGATTCTCATCGTTGCTGTGACGTCCTGGTATTTGACCGGCATATTTCGCAGCATTCCCAGTGCAGTTTCAGCTAGCGCCCGCTCGGCGCTTTTCGTTGTCGGGGTTTCCCTTGCACTAAACCTGCCTTTCTCAGTTTTGGCTGGATTCTTCCTTGGCCGCCAGCAGAATGAGATTGGAGCACTGGCTGCATCGGTGGGCAAATTCGCCGGAGCACTAGGATCAGGGTGGGCGGCATATCACCATCAGGGATTGCTGGTCATGGCTATCTGGGTTGCGGCCGGCAATTTAATACAGTCCATCGTCTATTCCATCTTCTGGAAGCGAGAACCCTCCCAAGGGCTGTTGCGCCCTTCATTGGTGGAGCAGCCAGTTGCGCGAGAATTTATCGTCTTCTGTTCCGCGATGATGGTTTCCCAATTCAGCTTCCTTTTGGTCACCGGAATGGATATGCCGGTGGTGGCTGCGTTCGATTTCCGCTTCGCTGCCTACTACGGCGTCGCGTCCATATTGAGCAATCTCCTGGCAGTCCCTCACGGCGCTATCGTCAGCTCGCTGTTACCCATCGCGTCGGAAATTAGCGCCAGCGAAGACCCGGACCGAATGGGGCAAGCGCTTCTCAAAACTACCGTCTTCGGGACCGCTGTGCTTTGTTTGATTACTTTGCCGCTGTTCTTGTTGATGCCTCTGTTTCTCAAGGTATGGGTTGGCGCCGATTATGCCAGACACGCGATGCTGCTGGGCCAAATCCTAGTAGTTGCGCAGTTCATCCGCCTTACCATGTTTCCTTATGCCCTCATCGGTTTTGCCGGCGGCCAACAAAATCGCATGTTGCTCTCACCCCTGGCCGAGGGCATTACGAATCTGGCATGCAGTATTGCCCTGGCGCAGGTGATTGGCGCGCGCGGCGTGGCGATTGGAACCTTGATCGGCGCTATCGTGGGCGTTGGGCTTCACTTTACTGTCAGCATGAAAAAAACAGATTGCGTCCGCTTAAGGCGTTCAAAATTGCTGGCGCAGGGAATAATGAGACCGATCGCGTTCATGCTTCCCTTCTTGCTTTTGGTGCTGCTCTATACCCGGCTCCATTCCCCCGCGCTCGAAGTGCTGCTGATGGCGGTTGCGGAGTTGACAATGTGCTTTTTGTTCTGGAAGTTTGTCTTTGACGAGGGGGAGCGCGTGGCGGTTTTGAATCTGCTCGCACGGTTTCAGCGTTTTGGCAAGAACACTGTCGTGCTCGACGCATAGGCCGATATTGTGGCGTGAGCAAACCTGCCTCAGGCGGCTACTGGCAGCGCTCAATATTATTCTTTTTTGAGGTCATTTGGAATGCTGTTTGACACGCCCGGCAACGGCTGTGAGACGGATACAATGAAGGCAAGGCGCGTCTGCGCGATTATTATTACCTATCATCCAAGTGAAGAAATGGTTGAGAATCTGTCTGCCCTTCGCACTCAAGTCGATGGCTTGGTCGTAGTTGATAATGGCTCAAATCCCGAAGAGCTGCATGGGCTTAGCGATGCCCTGAACAAAGACGGTCTTCATCTGATTGAGAACCACGAGAACCTTGGAATTGCCGAGGCTTTGAATCAGGGCGTGCGCTGGGCTCTGAGCGAAGGTTATCCGTGGGTGATCCTATTCGATCAGGACAGCAAAATCACCGAGCGATTTGTTGAGGAGATGTTTGCGACGTGGGAGCATCACCCGCAGCGAGAGCGCGTGGGTGCGGTGCATCCCAGATACCTCGAAGTGGAGACGAATACTGAGGCGCATGTGTGGCGCGCTGAGGACGGGGGACCTGTCAAATCAATGACTTCTGGTTCTCTGTATCCGGCCTGGATCTTTGACAAGCTCGGGTGGTTTGCAGCGGAGTTCTTTATTGACGGTGTCGATACCGAGTTCTGCTTCCGTATCCGTGCAACCGGTTATTGCATCGCCGATTCAAGAACTGCCGTACTCAGGCACAGCTCCGGAACACCTAAATCGGTGACAATTCTGGGCTTTACATTCAGGCCGTCCCATCACAGCGCTGTGCGGCGATACTACATATCTCGCAATCAGACTGTCATTTGCTGTAAGTATTTCCATATATTCCCTCGTTGGATTGCCTATTACAGCTATGAATGTCTGCGCGAGACGATGAAATGCTTTATCGGAGAGCCCGATCGGTTTCGTAAGTTCCGCAGCTTCCTGCTCGGTACATGGGACGGCATAATAGGAAGAATGGGGAAAAGAAATGGTATATGAACCAGCGGCTGTCATTGCGGAAGACCCAGCCTGGATCGGTGGGTTTGCAGGTGCGGCAATACAATGAGAACGTCCATTATTATCCTCAATTGGAATGGATGGAAGGACACAATTGAATGTCTGGAGTCTGTATTCCGGCTTAAAACCCTTGGTTATCGCGTAATTGTTTGCGATAACCAATCTTCTGACGGCTCGCTGGATAAGATCAAACTCTGGGCGAACGGCGAATTAAATGCCATAGCGCAGAATCCTGAGCTTGCGCATCTTATATCGCCTCCTATATTAAAGCCAATCCGCTATGTTGAATTGACTCGCGCCGAGACCGGTACCGCGCATATCGAGTTCGATGCACCGCTCATCCTTATTCAAAGTGGGGAGAACATTGGCTTTGCAGCCGGAAACAATATTGGGATCAACTGTGCTCTTCGCGATAAGAATTGCGAGTTCTTCTGGATTCTGAATAATGACACGGTTGTAGATCCACAATCCCTCGATGCAATGATGCATATGATGTTAGAGCGCAATGATATAGGTCTGTGTGGTTCATTGAATCTTTCCTATGTGAATCCAGAGGAGGTGCAGACTGAGGGAGGAAACAAGTACTCCCGTTGGACGGGAAGGGTCGCGAAGCGGCGTAAATACTTCGTCCACAACCTGCCGCCTCGACCGGCTGAATTCGACTACGTCAACGGAGCCTCAATGCTAGCAAGCCGCGATTTTCTTGAAAAGGTCGGATTGATGGAAGAATCTTATTTCCTTTACTTCGAAGAAATGGACTGGGCGATGCGAGCAAAAGGACAATTTACTCTGGGATACGCGCGCGAAAGTGTGATCTACCATAAAGAAGGCAAGGCCATCGGTTCAAATGGGGATCGAATGAGCCGTAGCTTGAGGTCGGAATATTACTTGACGAAAAATCGTGTACTTTTCACCCGCAGGTTTTTCCCATGGGCTCTACCTACCGTAATTGCTGCGATCGGTGCCGCTGCACTCGAGAGGATTTGCCGGGGAGACTGGAATCGTGGACGGACGATGTTCACGGCTATGGCTGCAGGCATGAACGTCCATCGAATTCCCTGAATTACGGAGAGAGATCAATGAAGCCACGAGTCATCATAATCACGGGATCCGCTCCACCTGACGCGTGCGGCGTTGGAGACTATGCGGCGCTCCTGGTTTCCGGATTGCAGGATGCTGGAATCCAGGCCGAATTATTCCATCACCCCCGCTGGAATTTGGCTGGAACCTGGGAAGCACTCCAGAAGTTAAGAGCTTCGAAAGACGCATTGATTCACATTCAGTACCCTTCGTTTGGTTATGGTCACAGCCTCGGGCCGCAATTGTGCGCGATGATGAGATCGTGCATTGTTACAATTCACGAGTTCAGTGCCGCACATGTCCTGAGGAGGCTCTCAATCGTTCCATTCACCTTACGGGCGAAGTCAATCGTGACAATCACAGAAATAGAGAAGCAGGTCATCAGTCGCAGAATTCCATGGGCAGGCAAGCGGATCCGGGTCATCACCGTTCCGAGTAATACCCCAAAGCCGAAATCACCTCTGGCCAGTCAAAGGCAAAGAATCGCATATTTCGGCTTGATTATGCCCAACAAAGGGATTGAGGACTTCATCGAGGCTGCCCAGATAGCGAGGAACAGAGGCCACCGTTGGGAGACCGCGATCATCGGCAAGGTTCCGGCGCGGCACCGCGAATATGCGCAGCACATCTTCGACGCGTCTCGGTCTGCGGGCGTGGATTTGATTCTGGATCAATGCCTGGAAGTTGTTTCAGAGGAGCTCGCGAAGTCGGCACTCTGTTATCTACCCTTTCCTGATGGTGTTTCCGAAAGGCGAAGTTCTTTGAAGTCGGCGTGCACGGTTGGACTGCCGTGTATTACGACTCGAGGCAGTCAAACCCCAGCTGAACTGAACGACGTCGTCAGATTTGCGGCGAATCCGGCCGAGGCGGTGGAACAAATGGTCCAACTGATGAATGCACCCGGAGAAACTGCAAGGTTATCCAATGCCTCCCTGGGATGGGCTGAACAATTCAGTTGGAAGAGAACTATTGAATTGCACGTTCAGATGTATTCGGAACTACACCGGCGAGTCCACTAAATCAAGACGAATCGATGCCTGCCTAGGAAACCTCTGAACAAGCCTCGAGGCGCTACCCGTACGGACCGAAAGGCATAACCCACGCTCCATCGCAACTCTGCGACGCCAGATCGCAACCCACCTCGCTCAATCGCTACCCCGCTGCCCTTGTTGTCTTCGTGGTGACCTGACCCCATTCTCCGTCCGTTTTGGTGTATGAAATCATAGCCCAATTTCTTTTTGTGTTTCGCCTTCCTGGTTGGATATTTCTGGGCAGTGGAGCAGCCGGGTCAAGGCCGGAGCGAAGCGGAGCCCGTCAGGGCT
>DATAVZ010000044.1:0-30052 GCA_036267475.1 Occallatibacter sp. | reverse complement strand
GCTAACCTTCTTCATGGCTGGTCTCCTTTAGCACCTCGAGTGCGCTGCGGAAAGCCTAGCTCTCCGCGAGGCCAGCCGTCTCATCCCATCTAAAGCCCAACCTATTTTCAGCTCTTTACGGCACGGCTGAAGCCGTGCCCTTTCAAAAGGGTTCTGAGAAGGATGGTTTCTGGACAGATTCTGAGAGGCTTGTCGGTTCGCTTCGTTTCTGCCCTTTGTATGGCGTGGATTGAATTGCTGCGATTTGAGGTTTGCGCTGTTGTGTCGTTGCGACCGAAAAACAGCCGCGGATTCTTCGTCTCCGCTGCTCTGCGCTCAGAATGACATCGCGAATGTGAGGGGCACCCTCGGTTGTGATAGAACGGACAATGAAAGAACGAGGGTGGGCCACCCTTGGCGGGACCGTTGCCACAACTTCCATCGCCAAACAGTAGTAGAGGCAGGGAGATCAGCCGTGAAGAACTTGACGCTGTGTCTTGTCACGCTCATTGCGCTATCTGGTAGCAAGCTGTGCGCGCAGGACCAGACCGACCATTCTCCTCATGTTGTGCAGTTTGTCACAGTCCAGCCAGGTGTTCAGCTTGAGGTTTTGGATTGGGGCGGCTCCGGCAGGCCGCTCATCTTCCTAGCCGGGGCTGGAGATACCGCGCATCGCTTCGACGGCTTTGCTCCACAGTTCGTTGCGCAACATCATGTCTATGGCATTACGCGAAGAGGGTCTGGCGCATCCAGCAAACCAGCACCGGCCAACGGCAACTACTCGGCGGACCGCCTCGGAGACGATGTTCTTGCAGTCATGCAGGCGCTGCACATCGAGCGCCCTGTGCTGGTAGGACACTCTCTTGCGGGCGAGGAACTGAGCTCCATCGGCAGCCGCTTCCCGGAGAAGGTCTCCGGCCTCATCTATCTCGACGCCGCAACCGGCTTTGCTTTCTACGATCCCGCACACCCTCCGGTAGAGATCGAGATGAACGACATCAAGAGGCGTATTGACGAGATCGAAGCCGGCGGAGTGGATGAGCAGAAGAAGTTATTGGAGCTCGAAGCGGCCATCGCAAAGTTCGAGACCGTTCTTCATCAGAGCAATGCGAAGCTCGTGAACATGCCTCCACTGCCGCCGCGTTCTCCGATTGGCGCCGCGCTCAACTTCGGCATGCAGAAATACACCACCATTCCGGTTCCCGTGCTCGCGATCTATGCCTGCCCACACAACTGGGATCGCCTTCCCGCCAACGACCCCCACAAAGCCGCTCTGCTTGCGGATGACACAGCGCGCTGTAACGCTTGGGCCGACGCATTAGCCCGCGGTGTGCCCACTGCCCATGTAGTGCGTATTGCCAACGCGGATCATTACGTCTACCTCTCAAATGAGGCAGAGGTGGTTCGAGAGATGAACAACTTCCTCGCGAAGCTTCCATGATCAGCGCTCATGTCGCGGTCAGTTGGCGCATCCTCGCAGAT
Organism: Occallatibacter sp.; assembly: GCA_036267475.1. Lineage (GTDB taxonomy): Bacteria > Acidobacteriota > Terriglobia > Terriglobales > Acidobacteriaceae > Telmatobacter. Next base: position 28,591 of record DATAVZ010000044.1, on the reverse strand, counting down.
GCATTCCTCAAAACAGATGAGTCTCAGGAAGTCGGCTTCGGTTCGCCGGTTTATCTGAGAGGCTTGTCGCTTCGCTTCGCTTCGTTTCTATCCTTGCCTGTTTCACCTCCAAAAGTGGATCGCACCCTGGGTTGTGGTGGAACGGACGATGAAAAACTAGGCGGGGCCGCTGCCCCAGGTCCTTGGAGGTCTGCCGCGGTGACAGGAAGAATCTTGACTTGCCTCTTGTGGGCGTTTTCTATTTACGCCTTTGCAAAATTTGCCGTACTCTTCCTGCTCAGCTACGATCGCCGCCGGGCGATGCTCGACAAAGCCTATCGAGACAAAGCCAGTACGACAAAGGCTTCCGATATCGGCCTGCTGGCGCTGGTGTTCGTGCTGGTTGTGCTGCTCTATATTCGGGGAATCGAACATGTAAGCTTTCTGACCGGGCTGCTGGTGGGAATGACGCTGATACAGCTCTATTTTCATCGGTTCTCGGTTGCACTCACGTCTGAGGAGGCGCCGCCCGCGCCGACTTCACCGATCAAGATCATGTCCTATGCCATTCAGGCGCGGCCTGCTCGCCCCTGGAAGGAACTGCTCACCATCGCAATCCTGCTGGGTGTTTCGCTGGCCGGCATCGCCTTTGGCTGGGGACGATAGGCGGGGGGATCATCCTGGGCCTGACCATGGATGAGACCCGATGCATGCTGCCTTGATCGAGGCTTGAAGTGGATGCCCCGCCGCCCATCCGTTTACGTGGTGGATCTGCCCGGGGCTGATTTCGCCACTCCGGATCATCATTCCAGAATTCCAGAACATCGCTTGACAGGCGATAGTCGAACGTCTACCATCGTTTTCAAGTTGAGGGTCGGCTGTCTTCCATGGAAAAACGAAACGGACTTCTTCAGGGCACATTGGACATGCTCATTCTGCGAACGCTGCTTCCGGGCGCTGCACATGGCCACGAAATTGGAAAGCACATTCAGCGGACGACGAACGATTTTCTGCAGATGCAGCACGGTTCTCTTTATCCCGCGTTGCATCGGCTGGAGAAACGAGGCTGGGTGACTGCGAAGTGGGAAACCGCTCCGGACCGCAATCGGGAATTCAAGTATTACCGATTGACAGAGAAGGGCAGGAAACAGCTTCTGGTCGAAGAGTCGCTCTGGAAGCAGATGGCTGAAGCTGTGGCGCGGGTGATGTGGCCCGCCGCCGAGGAGAGCTGAGATGAAATGGTGGCGGCTAAGGAAAAGAGACGAGGACCTGCGCCGGGAACTCGAGTCTGACTTGGAACTGGAAAGAGAAGAGCAGCGAGAGCGCGGGTTGTCCATGGAAGACGCTCGTTTCGCGGCACAACGCGCGTTTGGCAATGCGACGGTGATTCGCGAGCAAACGCGCGCGGTTTGGAGTTGGAACGGCGCGGAGACTCTGCTTCGCGATCTAAGAATCAGCGTGCGGACTTTATTGCGCTCACCTGGCTTTTCCATCATGGCAGTGCTGGTGATGGCGTTGTGCATCGGCGCTACGACATCGCTGTTCACGGTGATGCGGTCGGTGATGCTGAGACCACTGCCCTTTAAGGATCCGGACAAGCTGGTGATGCTTTATGAGCATTTTCGCGATCCCGCGATGAATGCGCAGGGGTTCAATTACAACAGCGTTGCGCCGGGCGACTATTACGATTGGCGCGCGCAGACTCACGGATTTGAAGACATGGCGGTGTGGCGCTGGTGGCAATTCAACCTGACCGGAGAGCACGGGGAGCTACCGGAACTGGTGAACGCCCGGGGTGGAAGTTGGAACCTGTTTCCGCTGCTCGGGGTGAAGGCGGCGATTGGCCGCACATTCACGGCGAACGAAGATCGCCCCGACGGAACCTCAGTGCTGCTGACGTGGGGTCTGTTCGAACGCAGGTTCGGCGGTTCCGCCTCGATTGTGGGCAGGCAAATCCATCTGGACGGGAAACCATATACGGTGGTCGGCGTGCTTCCCAAGTGGTTTACCTATCCCGATGCGAAGGTGCAGCTCTGGGTTCCGTATGCCTCAGGAATGCCACCGGCCTTTTTGGGATATCATGACCATCACTCCAGCTCGGTGGTAGCCCGCCTGAGGCCGGATGTCAGCCTGGCAAGCGCGTTGAGTCAGGTGGAAGCGGTCCAGTACCGGCTGCACATGAAGTATCTGAACAACCCGGTGGCCGAAGACGTGGCGCCGAGGACTCTTATTCAGGATCTGGCCAAGGATGTGAAGAAGCCGTTGATCATCCTGCTGTGCGCGGTGGCCTGCATGCTGCTGATCGGCTGCCTCAACGTGGCCAACCTGATGGTGGCGAGGTCGGCGGCGCGGCAGAAGGAGATCGCGATTCGCAGCGCGCTGGGAGCGCAGAGGGCGGCGCTGATTCGGGCGCAACTGATGGAGAGCTTGCTGGTGTCGATTGCCGGAGGGGTGGCCGGAGTGCTGTTCTCACTGGCGGCAACGCAGTGGCTGGTGAGCACGTGGAAAGGTCTGCCCAGCGCGCAGAGTATCCACGTGGATGGCGTAGTGGTGATGTTTGCCTGTGGGCTGGTCTTTGCAGCGGCGCTGCTGGCCGGGTTGCTACCGGCGATCTCATCGACGGGTAAGGGCGCGATTGCGGCACTGCAGGCTTCGGCACGGAGCGGCGCCGGCAGCAAGGCGCGGACGACGCTGCGCAAGACGCTGCTGACCGTAGAGATTGCGGCAACGGTGGTGCTGCTGATTTCTGCCGGGCTGCTGCTCAAGAGCTTTTGGAAGCTGCGGACGACGGATGTGGGCTGCGTGACGGACAACGTGCTGACGATGGGCTACAACCTTCCTGAGGGCAAATACGACACTCCCGACAAGGCGAACGCGTTTAACGAAGCGCTGCTGGAAAAGGTGCGCAGCATGCCCGGTGTACGCGCCGCAGGGCTGGGGTTTCTTATACCCGGAGCGGGGCCCATGGGGGACGATGACTTCACGATTCCCGAGCATCCACCGATTGCACCCGGCACGCCGCTGCCCGTGGCACTCTACGGAACAGCCGACCCCGGCTTCTTTAGCGCATTGCAAATACCGCTTGTGGCCGGGCGCTTTTTCACCAGTGCGGATCGCGCCGGACGTCCGGCGACGGTGATTGTGAGCCAGCGGTTGGCGCAGCAGTATTTTCCTGGGGAGAACCCGCTGGGCAAGCACCTGCATATCTGGGCGCTCGGCGACGCTCATTACGAAATCGTCGGCGTTGTTGCCGACACACTCTATCAGGTGGGCAAGCCGGCCGAGGCGACCGTGTACCTGCCTGTTCTGAGGGGAGATCACGGGGGTATGACCCTTGTGGTGCGGACGGCGTCCGATCCGCTGGCGTTCTCCGTTCCGGTGCAGAAACTGATTGCGGGACTCGATCCGGAGTTGCCGGTAAGGGATGTGCTGACCATGCAGCAGGTGATCGAACGGTCGTTGGGCAACGCCAGCCTTAGCGCGAGCCTGGTGCTGGCCTTTGCGGTTCTATCGCTGATACTGGCGTCGGTGGGACTGTATGGAGTGTTGTCGTACCTGATGACTCAACGTACCGGGGAGATCGGCATTCGCATGGCGCTTGGCGCTCAACGGGAGCAGGTGGTGAGGATGATGTTGGGCGATGGCCTGCGTCCCGTCCTATACGGGCTGGTGCTGGGCCTTGCCGTCAGCGTGGAGGCGGTACACCTGATCCAGTCGATGCTCTACAGCACCCGGCTGCTCGACCCGGCGGTCTATGCCGGGGTGGCAGTAACGCTGTTCGCGATGGCGGCGCTTGCCTCTTTGATTCCGGCGTGGAAGGCGTCGCGAATCGATCCGATGCAGGCATTGCGAATGGAATAGTGAATCTTCCGGCGATTCCGGAGATCCTTGTCGCCAGAGATTCTTCTCGATTGATGCCAGATTGCCGCACAACCTATTAGATTTCGACTCATGAGATTCCGGCTCATGAATCAGGACCGATGAGTGGCCACCTGGCATGGCTTGAGGAATGTGTCACTCATTCAGTGCGCGGGATCGGTGGTTTTGTAGCCGATGTTCCTGAGGGCATCGGGACCGAGTCGTTCGGCTAGCTGGGAGAGGTAGAGGCTCTGCGGATTAACGGGCTTGCCCTGGGATTCGATGAAGCCTGAAGGCAGCGGGGTACCGTGTACACGGCCACCCTTGCCGTCAGGCATGCCCTGGCTTTTAAGTGGACCGCGATTGCCGATTGCCCAGGTGATGGTGCCTGGCGCCTGCTGAATGATGAAGTTGTCGGCGCTGCTGTTCCAGACTACGTCCCAGCCCATAGTCCAGCCATGGCCCGAGCCCTCAATGCCACGGTTGATCAGATGAATGCCGCCGTCTGGGACAGAGCAGTTGTCGATCAGCAACCCAGTTGACCAGCGTTGGTGCGGCTCTATGTTGCCATCGCCGTGAAAGACCGAGTTCAGGATGACGACCGGCCCTTGCTGGCGCGGCTCGGTGGCGAAGTATTCAACGCTGTTGCCGGTGCCCGTGGCGCGGTCGACAAGGACCTGAGTGCCGTTGATGGCGAAATCGAAGGGCTTGGCGGAGCTGGTGACGGTCTTGCTCTGCTCGACATCCACGCGCGTGAGGGTAATGCGCTCGGAGTTAAAGTCCATGCGAATACCTTCCGTCGTGTCGATCATGGCGACATTGCGCACCCAACTATCAGCGGCAGCGTTGATCTCCATTGCGATGGTGTGTGCGTCGTGGAAGCCCACACTGACTGCAGGGGCGACGATACGAAGGTCTTCGACACCCACTTCTTTCACCTGTCCGGATATTGCGACGGGCTGCACCGTGAAGTGTTCTGTACCGAGAAACTTTGAATCGTAGGAGTCCATGAGCGCAATTTGGAAGGTAACGGCATTGCCGCTGACGGTGGCGACACGGCGACGCACGGCAAGAATTCCATTGATCCAGTGTTCGTCACGGTCGGGGCGCTCCAGGCCGCTCATGCCCATATATTTAATCCACGCAGCGGTCACCGGCTTGGAGATTTGCACAAGATCGCCGGCGTGGATGTGCGTTGCATCCGCGACGTGGACGGTATGCGCACCGAAGGGGACGTAGGCGTCAGTGATGTTGGTGGCAGGGGAGATGGTACGCAGCGCGAAGTTGCCTTTTACGGAGATGCCTACGTGCGGTTCTCCGGTCAGGCTGATGGTGGTCGCCTCATGGTCCGCACCGCTGCCCGCTCCGCGCAGGACGAGACCGGACGCTGCGATTACGAGCACGGCAGAGCAGTGAAATGTGCCTGGGGCGAGTTGTACGGCGCCGCGGAAGCCGCTGGCGTCGAGCGGGCGGGCAGAGACGATATCGATGGCGTGCTGAATGGCGGCGGTGTCGTCGGACCCAGTGGGCAAGAGCTTAATCTGTGCAGGAACGGTGGGAAGAGCGACACCGCCGGAGCGGTAGCCGGCGAAGGAGTAGTCAGGGATCATGACACCGTTCTTATTGTGGCCATAGACAAGGCGCCCATCGGCGCCCGGATGGACCCACCGGCTGTGCTGGGCGAGGAGCGCGTGAGCTAAGACCAGAGGGAAGACCAGCAGGGTAGCGGCGCGAAGAGATTTCATGCAAATGATCATGCTGTTACGGCTCTTATGCCGAGGCTCCCGGAATACGGTGGGTTTGGAACATTCCATGGGATTGTACATAGACTCTGGTCGACGCCATTGGTTTGCCGGTTGGTGACAAATCGCCGATGCGACCGAAAAACAACCGCGAGAACTGACCGTTGAAAAACCCGGATGTGGCGCCATCGGTTGTGATAGAACGGACGATGAAAAACAAGGGTGAGCTATTTGCTCATAAAGCCGGCACTTTCGTGAGATTTCTGCAGGACGCGAGTTTGTATAAGCAGGATATGGCTGGACGAATGAATGCTGGACGCGTGAATGCCGGACGCATGAGTTGAGATCGAAAGGACAGAAGGCAATGGACTGTTTCTGGAGCAGGCGAAAGTTTTTGAACCGCGCGGCTGGGACCGCCGGAGCGCTCACGCTTGCTTCGCCGGCAGGCGGCACGCTGGCCTGGGGCGCGGCGCCGGCCACTATGCGCGGACGTTTTATCACGCATATCTCGGTGGTGCGCGTGAACCAGATCGAGGTCTCGCGCAACCGCTCCATCGGACAGGATGAGGCGCCGGCCAACAGTCCGCAGCATATCCGCTCGCGGCGCGATGCCTTTGCGCGCGGCTGTCCGGCGGGCAGAATGACCTGGGCCATCAGCTGGCTGGCACTGAACGACGACCGGCAGGAGTACAAAGAGGCGCGCCGGCTGCTGGCGTCCTATCACGACCGGTACGGCGATGAGATTACTTTTATTCCCGGCGGCTACTTTGCGCCCATGTACAACACGCGCGACGAAATCCAGAAGACCATTCACAGCGCGCTGCAAATGGTTTCGAAGATGGTTGGAAACGGATACCGTCCACAGTCTCTGATTGCGGGTTTTATGGATGCGGAAAACCAGCGCCTGCTGGCCACCGAAGAGGGCATTCATGTATGCCAGGGCCAGATATGGAGCCAGCACGGCATTGACCACGGCGATGGCGACGGGGGAATCTGCTACCCCTACTACCCCAGCCGCCAGCATTATCTGAAGCCGGCTCAGGGCCGGGCGGACTTTATCGATTGCGTTTGCCTGGACGGGTGGACGTGCGATTTTCTTGCAGCCCGCCGCAACGGCTTTTTGGGAGGGTTCAACAGCCGCATGGGTGTGGGCCCCATCGAGACAGTTGGAGATCTCGGTGAGCAGGCCGGCCGCAGGGAGATGCTGGCGACCACCGCCGTTCACTTTGACCGGGGCCATGCACTGAACGGCTTCGGCTGGGTTACGGGAATATGGGAGGTATCGATCGGCCACGATGAAGACCTGACCTGGTGGCTGCAAGCGGTGACAGAGCGATGGCCGGACACACAGGTGATGACTGAAGGCGAGTTCGGCATGGAGTGGCGGAGTCGCACACCGAACAATACGTCTCTCAATTACCGGTTCGATGAGCAAGGAACCGGCGCGCCCGGTTCAGAAAAAGACCTGGAAATTCGCTGGTACATGAATCAGGAGTTCCGCCTGGCTCTGCTGCGTAACTGGGTAACCGGCAGTCCATACAAGGCGATCGATTTCACCCGGTACGACCTGCCGGCGCACGAGCCCGATCGGCTGCAGCGCGAATGGAGCCTGATGAACGTATTGAACCAGAAGGGTGTGCGCCCACAGGACAAGCCTGTCCGGCTGGGGCAGCTACCGGCAGAGGATCAGCGCCGCATCTATGCCCGATACCCGGAACTGAAGCAGTGGGCGTAGCGGTTTTTGTGGCGCGGGGGAATCCTTGCGGGCGGGTGTGGAATCCTTATAGGGGTATTCGATACTGGTCGGGCCGAGTATTGGTTGGGATGGGGTGTTTTTATGGCGTTGAGCGCCAGCGAAGTAAAGAAGATCAAGCGGGCGGCGCCGGCTGTGGACGGGGTTCTGCCGATCTTTCATGAGCGGTGGAGCTCACGGGCGTTTGCGGACCGGGATGTGCCGCTGGCCGACCTGAAGCGGGTGTTTGAGGCGGCGCGGTGGGCGGCTTCATCCAACAACGAACAGCCGTGGCGGTTTGTGGCGGGCAGGCGCGGAACGGCGACGCACGAGCATCTGGCGGCGGCGCTGGCGGGGTTTAACCAGAAATGGGCGCCGAAGGCTCCGGTGCTGATTCTGGGCGTGGCGCGGACGCGGTTTGTGAAGGACGACGCGCCGAATCCTTATGCGCTGTATGATCTGGGCGCGGCTAGCTCGTATTTGACGCTGCAGGCGGCGGCACTGGGGATGACGACCCACCAGATGGCGGGGTTTGACAAGCCCAGGGCGCGGGAGCTGCTGGAGATTCCCGAGGAGTATGAGTTTGGCGTGACGATCGCGCTGGGCTACCAGGACGAGCCGGAGACGCTGGCCAACGAGGAGCTGATTCGGCGGGAGTCGACGCCGCGGCAGCGCAAGGAGCTGGAGGAGCTGGTGTTTTCGCGGTGGGGTGTGGGGATGGAGTGGTGACACAGGGGTCAGGGATCAGAGATCAGGGGTCAGTCAGGCGCTTGGCCGACAGGGACATTCGATCAATTCCGTGGATTAAGCCCGCGGACTAAGCCCATGGATTAAACAGCTCGACGCCTAACCCTTCAAAGTCTCGAACATTGCGAGTCACAATGGTTAAATCGTGCTCCAGGGCGGTCGCCGCGATGAATCCATCTGCGACTTTTAGAGGCCTGCCTTTCAATCTGCATTGTCCGGCCAGAAAACCCCACCGCTCAGCTACAGGTTCATTCACTGGCAGGATGCGACCCTCAAACCATGGCCGCAGGGTTTCATCGAGCCACTGTTGTAGTCCGCTGCGGCGCTTACTCGCAGGGAGAACGGTAATCCCCTTCAGAATCTCACCCAGAGAAACCACGCTGAGATACAACCGCTCGTCGTCGGCATTGTCGAGCCAGTGGCAGACGCCCGGTTGAGGATGTGGCCGGGTTAATTCTGAAGGGACGTTGGTATCGAGAAGAAAGCCGTTCATAGCGCAATTTCACGCCCAAGGTCCGGTTCCCGCTCAAAATCCAGGTCAAGGCCCTTGAACGGTGAATCGGCAAATAACTGCGCCAGGCTCTTTCTGCCGGCGGGGCGCTGCCGTTTTGGCTGAGCGGTGCGGCCCTGCAAGTCATGTTCCGGCTGTGCGGCCAGTTCAAGCAAGGTGGCCGCGTAGGCAGGTACATCCATGCTGCGCGCAGCAGCCTGGGCGGCCAGCCGTGCTTCGGTCTGTGGGCTGAGTTCTACCTGAATCGTCATGGCGATCACCTCCTCATCCATTCATTATCTGATGATGCCGGGTCAAAGTCGATGCCCTTTTGCCTGGACGGCGAATCCTCACATACCGCCTTACCGTCCTGCCGCCTTACCACTTTTCTTTCGGTTCTAGCGGGCGCGATAAAGTAGAGGGTAGAGGCGTGGCACACGGGTGAGTCCGGCGGCGGTGCGAAATTCGGGTGTGCGGCGGCGCGGGACGGGGCGACGGCCGGCGCACAAGCGGGGTGGGGGCGGACGGCAGCGGAGCCGGCTGGGTTGGCGCGGGCGCGCGTTGGCGGCCGGGGTGGTGCTGGCGGCGGGACTGTGGATGTGGGCCTATGCGGCGCGGCGGCTGGCTCCGGCGGGCAACACCAGCCAGGCGCGATTCGACGCGATTGTGGTGCTGGGCGATCCCGCGGATGCGGACGGAAATCCGACGCCGACCGAGCTGGCGCGGGTGAACGAAGCGGTCCACGAGTATGAGCGCGGAGTGGCGGCGCACTTGATCTTCAGCGGCGGGGCGGTACACAACCAGTTTGTGGAAGCGCAGGTGATGGCGCGGACGGCCGAGGCGCAGGGGATTCCGGAGTCGGCGGTGGTGGTGGAGCCGGCGGCGCGGGATACGATCGAGAATGCCTGCTACTCGGTGCGGCTGATGCGGGCGCATGGGTGGGAGTCGGCGGAGGTGGTGTCGAGTCCCTGGCACCTGGAGCGGGCGGGGCTGATCTTCAGCCGGCTGCCGATCCGGTGGCGGGTGCGGGCGGCGCCGGCGCTGGAGCCGGAATCGGCGACGGATGAGGATGCGGCGGGACTGCTGGAGACGCTCAAGACAGTGCGATATCTGGTCTGGAGCCGTCCAATAGATCAATGCGAACTTTAGACAGGAAGCAAGGATCAGGGCAGCGGGGCGAGGCTCGCATTGTCGCTCGCCGGTATGGTCCTGTAAGCTGGTGGGTGATGCGCCTTTCCGTACGATTTTACCCCTGTATTGTTGCCACTTTTGCTTTCGCCCTGCTGGCGGGAGCGGGTGCGAATGCACAGAGCAGCGGCGGTTCGAGCTCAAGCTCGAATTCCGGCTCCAACTCCGGCTCGAATTCGGCGAGCGCTCCGTCTACCACCGGCGAGACGGCCGCCGAGCTGGCGGCCAACGGTGCGTATATTCCGGTGGATCCGCTGGCCAACGTGCGGTATAACAACCGCTGGGACGTGTCGCTGGAGATGGCTTACCAGCACATCAAGGCGGGCCCCAATGTGCTGCAGGGCGCCAACCTGGGCGGGTTGAACCTTTCGGGGTCGTACTGGCTGACCAAGCGGTGGGGCGTGGAGGGCAGCGGTCGCGGCTTTCTGGGCACCAGCGGCGTGGGCCAGCCCAATGCGCTCAACATCAAGGGACCGTTCATCAGCGAGTATTTCTTTACGGCCGGCCCGGAGTGGCTGGGTCCGCACAACAAACATGGCGCGCTGATTGCGCATGTGCTGGTGGGCGGCGTGTACGGCGACTTTGAAGGCGGTCTGCAGGGACAGAACGCGAGCTATGTGGCGTTTTATAACGACCAGGTAGCTCCGGCGGTGATTATGGGCGGTCACTTCGACCTGAACCGCTCGGCGCACTGGGTGTTCAGGGTAACGACGGACGCGACCATGACCCACTACAGCACCAACTATGGCGCCAAGATTGCGCAGTGGGACATTAATCCCGCGGTGTCGGTGGGCGTGCAGTACAAGTTCACCAAGATCAAACGGTAGAAACGATCAAAACGCTAGAAGCCACGCAGCGATAAAAGCCGGGCAGCAATAGAAGCCTGGCGGCGACACCTGCACAAATGGCCCGCGCGCTCTCCGCGCCGGGCCATTTGTGCGTGATGGCGCTGTTTGGGACAAAAGGGCGCGCGCGGGTGGGCGCAGCCAACTGCCAGGCATGCAAGCTCATCCATGCGAGCAGGGGAAGCGCGAGCGGGCGAGCCGCGAACCGGCAAGATGCCAACGACATGACCCGAACGACATGACGCGAACGGCTCGGGATGGGTCTGCCCGGACGAGTCTGCGGGGGCGAGTCTGGTGGGCGCGTGCCGGACTGGGTGTGTTATTCTCCTGCGTTCGGTTAGCCTTGTGGAAAAGTGCCGCTCAAGAATACGGTGTTTCGGATTGCGGCACTGTGCAGCGCACGATTTGTGGAAAGCGGGGTTGAGGCAGATCACATGGATATGAAAGACACGCTCGGAGTGTTGCTGGCAGGCGGCGCGGGGGAACGGCTGTTTCCACTAACGCGGGATCGGGCCAAGCCCGCGGTGCCGTTCGGTGGCCATTACCGCATTATCGATATCACGCTGTCGAACTGCATCAACTCGGGGCTGCGGCGGGTGTATGTGCTGACGCAGTACAAGGCGCTGTCTTTGAACCGGCACATCCGCGAGGGGTGGACGGGGATTGTGGCGCAGGAGTTGGGCGAGTTTTTCGAGCTGATGCCGCCGATGCAGCGGACCGGCGCCAACTGGTATATGGGCACAGCCGACGCGGTGTACCAGAATATCTACTCGATCGGCAGCGAGCAGCCGAAGTACGTGATTATTCTGTCTGGCGACCACATTTACAAGATGGACTACAGCCGGATGCTGGCGCACCACAAGGAATCGCACGCCGAGGTGACGCTGGCCACGCTGCCGATTGCGCCCGACGAGGTTTCGCGGTTCGGCATTGTGGAGGTGGGACAGAACGGTGAAGTGACCGGCTTCCAGGAGAAGCCGGCAACCACCAACGTGCGCTCGCCGTTCAATCCCAATGCGGTGGATGCGTCGATGGGCATTTACATCTTTAATACCGAGGCGCTGTTAAAGGCGCTGATTGCCGACGCGGACGATCCGGACTCAAAGCACGACTTTGGCCATAATATATTGCCCAACATGCTGGGCAAGAAGAAGATGGTGGCTTACAGCTTTGTGGACGAGAACAAGAAGCAGGCGCTTTACTGGCGCGACGTGGGCACGCTGGACGCCTACTTTGAAGCCAATATGGACCTGTGTTCGGTTTCGCCGATCTTTAACCTGTATGACAACAGCTGGCCGATCCGGACACGGGTGCGGCAGTATCCGCCGGCGAAGTTTGTGTTTGGCGAGCCGGGACGGTCGGGCATGGCGGTGAACTCGATTATCACGGCGGGCGTGATCATCTCTGGCGCGTCGGTGTACAACTCGATTCTGTCACAGGACGTGCGCGTGAATTCGTATTCGGATGTGGATTCGAGCATCATCTTTTCGCACGTGAATATTGCCCGGCACTGCCGCATCCGGCGGGCGATTATCGACCGCGATGTGCATATTCCGGAGAATACGGTGATCGGCTACAACCCGGTGGAGGATAAGCGCCGGTATTTTGTGACGCCGTCGGGGCTGACGATTGTGACGCGGGATGCTTCGCTGTTCGAGAATCCGGTGGACCCGGAGTTCGGGGATCGGTATTAGGTTTCCGACCATGCTAATTCGTGCTCTCCCACCCTTGCCGCGATGAAGCTGCGTCAAGGATGGGTCATCCCGCAGCGGCAAGAAAGCAAGCGGTCAGAGACCAGCGGGATTGCTTGTGCCGGGATGGTGTAACTTTGGGCGCTGCCGCGCAGTCTGATGAGTGTGCGCGTGAGAAGGGCGGCGGGCTGTGAGCATGCTTTCGCTGAAGGAAAGGGCTGAACCCGGCGTCGGGGATGGGCGAGTGGAGCGGGACGGCGTGGAGTGGACGCGGCGGGCGTTCATTCTGGGCGCGGCGAGTGTGGTAAGCGCGGGCGCTTTCATGGGATTGCGGCGGGCGACGGTGGCCGCGGCGCGGCCGCTGGGTGCGGATGAAGGGCCGGCGCGGGTGACGGTGGTGGAGTTTTCAGGCGCCGGCAAGCGGACGGGCGAGGCGACGGTGCCGCGCGTAATCCGCACGGATGCGCAGTGGCGGAAGATGCTTTCGCAGGATGCGTACTGGGTGACGCGCCATGCGGATACGGAGCGGCCTTACACGGGGGAGTACTGGAATCTGCACGCGCAGGGGCTGTTTCGCTGCGTGGGGTGCAATCTGGCGCTGTTCCGGTCGGAGACAAAGTTCGATTCCGGGACGGGGTGGCCGAGCTTCTGGCAGCCGATTGCGCAGGAGAATGTGGTGGAAAGCGTGGACGGCAGCCTGGTTGAGGTGCGGACGGCGGTATCGTGCAGGCTGTGCGATGGGCACCTGGGACACGTGTTCAACGACGGGCCGGCGCCGACGGGATTGCGGTTCTGCATGAACTCGGTGGCGATGCGGTTCTTGGCCCTGACGTAGGGCCTGTTGGGTTGAAAATGGCCGGCCCCGGAGGGGAAACCTCCGGGGCCGTTGTGTCAGCAAGAGAACCCGTAAGCCGAATTCTGTTCATGCGGTCATTCCTCTAGGCGCCGCGTTGCCGCGGACACTCATCAGCGACCTACCCGGAGGTTTCGGCAGTTGCCGGAGCCGCCTTGCCACGCCGGGCCGGCATGGGGTGCGAGCCTGGCTCCTGGCCCGCGCACTTCCTCCCTATTTGGTCTTGCTCCGTGTGGGGTTTACCATGCCCCCGGCCTCACGGCCGGAGCGGTGCGCTCTTACCGCACCTTTTCACCCTTACCCCAGGGACTTTCATCCTCAAGGCGGTATTTTTTCTGTGGCACTGGCCGTCCACGGGCCTTGAAGCCCGCGTCCCGGACGTTATCCGGCACACTGCCCTGCGGAGTTCGGACTTTCCTCCCCCGGCAGCCCGGTTTCCCGAGCCTCCGGCAGCGACCGCCCAGTTCTCCTGCCAAGGTTTAGTTTAACGCGAAATGCCGGCTGTCGGCCGCATCTTCCGACTGCACGGGCGTCAATCATTTGAATCGACGGGTCGGGGGGTGCCATCCATTTTTGGTGCGGCGATTCGCTCCCGTTGCCGCAGGGAACTCCGGTGAGGGCACGTCAGGACAGAACGAGTTAGGGCAAAACGAGTCAGGAGAGAACTGTGAAGATTGCCGCCACCATTGCCCGCTATCTGCTGGGACTGATTTTTCTGGTCTTCGGCATGAACCACTACCTCAACTTCATTCCCATGGGAGCGATGCCCACCGGACTGGCGGGACAGTTTTTCAGCGTGCTCATGGTTTCTCACTACCTGTATGTGGTGGCGTTTTTTGAGGTGGCGCCGGCGGTGCTGCTGCTCATCAATCGCTATGTGCCGCTGGGGCTGACCCTGCTGGGTCCGGTCATCTTCAACATTCTGTTGACCGGATTGCTGATCTCCCGCCAGGCGCTGCCGATGGCCGTAATTCTGATTGTGTTGTGGCTGCTGGTGGCCTACCGGGTGCGTTCGGCGTTCTCCGGAATTCTGCAGCAGCGGGCGCAGGACTGAGCGGGCAGGACTTGGGCGCGTGGGCACGCGGCGGCCGCGGTGCGCCGGGCCAGAGTGGCTGCGCAGAGTGGCTACAATCGGGACAGGGACGGGATTTGAGCGGGGCATGAAGCGGGCAATGATCCAGTATCTCTATCTCGGGCGGGTGGACTATGCTGAGGGCCTGCGGCTGCAGGCTGAGCTGGTGGAGCTGCGCCAGCGGGAGCGCGTGGGTAATACCCTGCTGCTGCTGGAGCATCCGCCGGTGCTGACGCTGGGGCGCAATGCGAGCCGCGGGAACGTGCTGGCATCGGACGAGCTGCTGGCCAGCCGCGGGGTGAGCCTTCACGAGATCAACCGGGGCGGCGACGTGACGTATCACGGTCCTGGGCAACTGGTGGGCTACCCGATCTTCGATCTGCGCAGCCTGCGCAATCCGGCCAGCGGACTGCGGCTTGGGCCGGTGGACTTTGTGCGGCTGATGGAAGAGGCGCTGATTCGCGTGTGCGGCGACTATGGGGTGGCCGCGGGGCGCATCTGCAAGCTGACGGGAGTGTGGTGCGGCCTGCCAGCCGGGCATGCCGGGACAGACTGCGCGGCGGCTCCGCAGTCGGTGAGCGGGGGACGCAAGATCTGCGCCATCGGCATCCACGTGGCGCGGGGCGTGACTTCACACGGCTTTGCCTTCAATGTGCGGACCGATCTGCGCGACTTTATGCTTATCAATCCCTGCGGCATTACCGACCGGCCGGTGACGAGCCTGGAACGAGAGGCGGCGGAGCCCGCAGCTTTGCCCGGGCTGGAAGCGATTGCGCGGCAGACGGCGCGGCACTTTGGCGCTGTGTTTGAGGAGCCGGCGACGGAGCTGGACGGGCTGGCGGCGCTGCGCGCGCGGGCTGCGGAGGGTGCGGACGGCGAATTTCCGGGGCGCGAATTTCAGGCTCCTGTGTTTCCTGCTGTCGACACGCCGCTTCAGGTTCCGGCTGCAATTGAGCGCTTGCAGGGCAAACGCGAGCGGCCGGTGCGGGCGTGAGCCGGACAATCGCATGAACGTGGGCGCATGAGCGTGGGAAGAATTGTGCCATGGGTTCGCGCCGCCCCTACGGGGCTGCCTTGTTCTGAGATTTCGCCTTCCCAGGACTGCGCTTCGCTTGGCCTGGGCTAGTATCGGGCTGTCCCTCCGGGACGAAACGACAGTGGCACCACTTGATATCCGCCAGCCGAACGTAGCTGATGAACACAGGGCGTTCATCGATTGCGGTGCGAGCGTGAGCCGGCATGCGGAGCCGCGTGCGGTCTGCGATTTATAATCCGGCTGGAAGAGGGACCGATGCCGACCGACGTGATTATGCCGCAGATGGGCGAGTCGATCTTTGAGGGCACCATTCTCAGGTGGCTCAAGCAGCCCGGCGACCGGGTGGAGATGGACGAGCCGCTGTTTGAGATTTCAACCGACAAGGTGGATGCGGAGATTCCCTCGCCGGCGGCTGGGGTGCTGGGCGAGATCCTGGTCCCGGAGGGCGCGACGGTGCATGTGAACACCGTGGTTGCGACCGTGGTCGCAACCGGCGTTGCGGCTGGCGTTGCGACGACTGGCGGGGACGGTACGGCGCAGGCGGCTACCGAGGTGGTGATGCCGCAGATGGGCGAGTCCATCTTTGAGGGCACGATTGTGAAGTGGCTCAAGCAGGTGGGCGACCGGGTGGAGATGGATGAGCCGCTGTATGAGATTTCAACCGACAAGGTGGACGCGGAGATTCCCTCGCCGACCAGCGGCGTGGTTACCGAGATCCGGTTCCGGGAAGGCGAAACGGTCCACATCAATACGGTAGTCGCGGTGATTGGCGGCGTGGCTGGAACTGGCGTTGCGGCCGGGCAGACGGGGACGGCGACGCAGAGCGAGGCTTCTGCGCCCGTAGCGGCTGGACAGGCGGAGGCGATAGAGACGGGACAGGGGCAGCCGGAGACGGTACAGGCGGGACAGAAGATCCGGTCGTCTCCGCTGGTGCGGCGCATGGCCAAGGAGCACGGGATCGATCTGGCCGGGGTGCACGGCAGCGGGTCGGAAGGCCGCATTACGAAGGAAGACATGCTGCGGTGCCTGAGCCAAGGAGCGGCGGAGGCGCAGCGTGGCGCGCAGAGTGCGGGGCGAAATACGGGACAAAATATGGGCCAAAATATAGGGCAGGTGGTGCCATTGAGCCGCATGCGGGCCATTATTGGGCAGCGCATGGTGGAGAGCCTGGCGATCAGTCCGCATGCGCACACCGTTTACCGCATCGACATGACCAGGGTGGCGCGGCTGCGGGAGCGGGAGCGCGCGGGTTTTGAGCAGCGCCATGGCGTGAAGCTCACCTACATGCCGTTCATTGCGGCAGCGGCGGTGCAGGCGCTGCGGAAATTTCCCATCGTGAACTCGTCGCTGATCGACGGCAATATTCACTACCATGCCAGCGTTCATCTGGGCATCGCGGTGGCGCTCGAGGGCGGCCTGATCGTGCCGGTGATCCGGGAGGCGGAGCGGCGCAGCTTTGTGGACCTGGCTCGCGCCATCAGCGACCTGGCGGGACGCGCGCGCAACAAGAAGCTCAATGCCGACGAGGCGGCCGGTTCCACCTTTACGCTGACCAACTCGGGGGTGTTCGGCGGGGAGTACGGCACGCCGATCATCAACCAGCCGGAGTCGGCGATTCTGGCTATCGGCGGCCTGCGCAAGGAGCCGGTGGTGCTGACCGACCCCGAGGGCAACGACACGATCGCGATCCGCTCGATGCAGTACTACTGCCTGGGCCTGGACCACCGCGTCATCGACGGGGCCGACGCAGGCAAATTCATGCTGGAGTTCAAGAGCGCGCTGGAGAACTGGGACCGGGCACTCTCGTAGATCGGACGGCTCGGCGTTAGGACGAAGGAATATCCCCGCTTACGCAACCGCAACTTCTACCAGCCGGCTGTCGGCATCGCGCGCCAATTCTTCTGCCGCAGCAACATACTCGCTAATCGTCACGCGGATATTTGCCAAGGTTTCCTCTTCGGTTGCGCCCTGCGACCAGCAGCCGGGCAGACCGGGGCAGGAAACGCTGTACCCTTCTTCCGATTGGCGAAGAATCACGCGATAAGTTCCCATGCAGATTATCGTACACCTGCTGGAATTCGAATGGCTGGCGGCTTGGATGACCTGGGTATCCCGTCCGCTTCACTCGCCGCGCGCCCAGCCTAGTCCATCTGTTCCCTTGCCGGTGGCGATCTGCTTGGTGACTTTCCAGGCGCCCAGGTCGATGGCGTCTACCTGGTTGCTGCCGGCGCAGGAGACGTAGGCCATTTTGCCGTCGGGGCGCACCAGCACCTCCTGCGGGCTATTGCCAACCGGGATGGAATGCACCAGTTTAAGAGTGCTGACGTCGACGACGTCGACCTTGTTGGCATCGGGCACGGCGACCAGCATGTAGCGGCCGTTGGGGGTGACGGTGCTGCCGTAGCCGAGTCCGTCAATGGGCACGCGGGCTCTTACGGTATCAGTAGCCGTGTCAATGACCGCCATTTGCGGCTTGGTCTGGTCGGCGGTGAAGACCCACTTGTCATCGGGCGTGATGGAGATGCGCTGGGTGTTGGCGGAGATGGGAATGATCTTGAGCACCTTGCGGGCCTTGATGTCGATTACCGAAACGGTGCCCGGACCCACGTTGGCGGTGTAGGCGCGCAGCCCGTCGTGGGCGATGGTGAACATGTGGCTTTGCGGCTGGCCGGTGGGAATGGAGCCGACGATCTTGAACGTCTTCGGGTTGATAACGGTGATGGACTGGTCCAGCTCGGTGGAGACGTAGAGCTTGCCGTCGGGTGCGAAAACCGCGCAATGCGGGCGGACGCCGTGATCGAACTGAATGTTGCCGACGATCTTGTGCGCGGCGATGTCCACGACGATGATGTTGCGGCCGTCGGTTCCCGGCTTGCCCACGCCGGAGTTGCCGTAGATGGGCACGATGGCCAGCTTGCCGTCGGGCGAGCCGGCGACCTCATGGCCAGTGATGCCGTTTTCGGCGACGTCGGCAATGACCCTGCCCGCGGCGGGATCGACGATGGCCAGGCTGCGGTCGCCTTTTTGATCTACGAGCAGACGGCCCTGCGCATGCAGGGCGGGAAGGGCAAGGCAAACGACGGCGGCAGATGCGGCCAGGGCAGACAGCTTCAAAAGAGACCTCGCTTTAAACCACGCAAGAACTATATCGTATGCGGATTGCGGCGAGGAATGGGGCGTTTCGCTCTGCGCAGGGCAATCGCATGAACGTGGGTAGAACTGCGCCATGCGCTAGGCGTGGGCTTTCCATGGATCGTAGGTGCCAACGCTCCAGGAATGTCCTTCAAGGTCCTTGATGGTGAATTCGCGGCTGCCGTAGTCCATATTTTGCAGCGGACGGACGACGGTGGCGCCGGCGGCCTGGGCGCGGGCAAAGACGGCATCGGCGTCGGGCACAACGATGTAGACGCTGCGCGTCTCCACGCCGCCGAGATCGGCGGGGGACTTGAAGCCGCGTCCGTAGGCGTCGTCGCGCGCGGCGCCGAGCATGATCATGCCGCCGCCGAGGGTTAGCTCGGCGTGCATGATGGTTCCATCGTCGCCCGCGTAGATTGCGCGCCGCTCGAATCCGAAGACCGCGCAGAGCCAGTCGATGGCGGCCTCTGCATCGTGATAGCGCAGCGTGGGCAGAACGGTTGATCTTGCAGCGTTCTCACGATGGGCCACGTTGAGCCTCCTGGGATTAGAAAGCATACGGGATTGGGAAAGCATACGCTCTCTCTGATTGGATCGGCACTTATAGACAGGTACGAGCGAAGGGGCGGAAATGGATTGTGGGCCAGCCTGTCCGCGCGCCCGGATGAACTGCATGTGGGCTCGGTTATGATGCCCACATGTCCCTGCCGGCCGGCGATTCGGCGCTGATTCAGATTGTGGACGCTTCACTTGCCGAGGCGGCGCAGCGGGCGGGTCCGTGGCTGGTGTGCAAGCCGGGGTGTACGCAGTGCTGTTACGGCGCATTCGCCATCGATGCGCTGGACGCCGAGCGGCTGCGCACGGGCATGAGGACGCTGCAGGCGGACGATCCGGCGGCGGCGGAGGCGATGAGGGAACGCGCGCGCGGCTGGCTGGCGCGCTATGGGCCGGGCTTTCCGGGCGATGCCGAAACGGGCGTGCTGGGCACGGGCGAGGCGGACCGGGAGCGGTTCGAAACTTATGCCGACGAGGCGGCCTGTCCGGCGCTCGATCCGGCGACCGGCCTGTGCGGGGTGTACGCGTGGCGGCCGATGACCTGCCGCGTGTTCGGTCCGCCGGTGCGGATGGCCGGCGCGGGCGAGGACGAGGGACTGGGCCACTGCGAGCTGTGCTTCCAGGGCGCGACGGCGGAGCAGGTGGCGGCATGCGAGATGACGGTTCCGCAGGAGATGGAAGCGCGGCTGGTGGAGGAAATCGGCTCAGCGGAGGAGACGATTGTGGCGTTCGCGCTGCTGAGGTGAGGGCCGGGCATGCCGGGGGCATAACGTGGGCATGCCGTAAACTAGGGCTTTGGAAAATGCCATGCCAACGCGCCCTTGCCGGGTGGAGATTTGCACCCGGACACTTGAAGAGAACTACCGCTTTCTGGCGGCAATGGCCGCTCCGCACGCCGAGCTGCTGGCGATTGTGAAGTCGGACGCTTACGGCCACTCGCTGGCGCATTGCGCTCCGGCGGCGGTGCGGGCCGGCGCGCGCTGGCTGGGCGTGACCAGCGTGGAAGAAGGCGTGGCGGCGCGGGCGCTGTGTCCGGAGGCGCGGATTCTGGTGATTGCCGGAGTGTTTCCGGGCCAGGCGGCGGCGCTGGTGGCGCACCGGCTCACGCCGGTGGTGTGGGACGAGTGGCACCTGGACGAGCTGGAGGCCGCGGGGCAGGCCGCGGGCCTGGGACCGGGCGCGCTGCCGGTTCATCTGGAGATCGATACCGGCATGAGCCGGCAGGGGGCCGATTTTGCGGCGCTGCCCAGGCTGCTGGCGCGGCTGTTGCCGGCTTCGCGCCTGGGGCTGGAAGGTGTGATGACGCATCTGTTTGCCGCCGACGAGGCCGACGGGCGGGTGACCGCGGAACAGCTTGGCCGGCTGGACGAAACGCTGGGACGCATCTCCGGGGCCGGACTGTTTGGGGAGTGGCTGAACGTGGGCAACTCGGCGGCGCTACTGGCGGGCGAGGCGCGAACGATTGCCGAGCTGGCGGCGCGGCACGGCATGAAGGCGATGCTGCGGCCGGGACTGGCGCTCTATGGGCTGGCGCCGGAGTTCGATCCGGGCTTCGATCTGGCCGAGCCAGAAGCGCTGACCGCGGCCCGGGGGCATCTGCGGCCGGTGTTGAGCTGGAAGACCGAGGTGGTGAGCGTGCGCACCGTTCCCGCAGGCGCGGCGGTTGGTTATAACGGGACCTTTGTGGCCAGCGAGCCAATGCGGCTGGCGCTCATTGCAGCCGGTTATGGGGACGGGCTTTCGCGCAGCCTGGGCAACCGCTTCAAGCTGCTGGTGGGCGGTGCGTGGGCGCCGCTGGCGGGGCGCATCAGCATGGACCAGGCGGTGCTGGATGTGACCGAGATTCCAGGCGTGCGGCCGGGCGACGAGGTGGTGATTGTGGGAACGCAGGGCGAGCAGACGATCTCGGCTTTCGATCATGCCGATGCCGCGGGCACCATTCCGTGGGAGATCTTCACGCGGATTGCGGCGCGGGTTCCGCGGATTGCGGTTTAGACAATCTCGGCACAGGTTCTGGCTGCGCCACGGGCAGTCCCTCACGGGCTAAAGCCCTGCTGATTTTGCACGCTTAATGTACAGGCTGAAAGCCCGTACCCTTCATGCTGTCGACTGCAGAGATTGTTTAGACGGCTGCCGAGCCACCCTGCATTCCGCCGGGGCCGAACTCATGGGACGGAAGCTCATCAGGACAACTGCCGGGGGCGCTCACCGACTGGGGCACGCCGAGGCCGGCCGCGCACTGTACGGCGGCGACCATCGAATCCATGCCGATACAGGAGTTGAGCAGCATGTGATAGAGACCGCGTGCGCACCAGTCCTGCTGATAGAAGCGGCGGATGACGGCGGCGCGGCGCTTGTCAAAGGCGGCCAGATGCTGCTCGGCGTTGTCGGCCTGTTTGGGAAAGGCACGGACGAACCACTCGCGCTTGGCGCGCATGGTGGCGTAGACGAAGATGTGGAAGCAGCCGGGCTGTCCGGCCAGGGCGCAGGCCGCTCCGCGGCCGACCAGAACGCAGTTGCCCTGCTGGGCCTCGGCAAGTATCTCCTGCCGGATGAGGCTGAGCATTCGCTCGGAGTCGAAGAGCAGATCCTCGGAGTTGCTGAGCATGGAGTAGGACGAGTCCTGAAAGAAGAGCTTGCCGTAGCGGTAGTACCAGGGATCGAGCCGCTCGTCGAAGCGCTCGGCCAGCTTGGGGTCGACGCCGGCCATGCGCGCCGCGCCCGCCACCAGGTCGGAGTCCAGCAGGCGCCAGCCCAGGCGCTGGGCCAGATCGTGGGCAAACTGGCCGCCGCGCGATCCATATTCGCGTTCCACGGTTATGACTCGAATGGGTGCGTTGACCATGCCTGCAAAATCACCCCCCGCGAGTGGAGGATACACCCGAACCAGGGAATGTCAATACTGGGGGCAAAGATGCAGAGCAGGGACGGCGTCGTTTTTATCCGCCTGACGGCGCGGCGGAAGTCGACGCCGCGCCGGGTTCTTTTGCCTGCGACGCTACTCGGGGACCGGATGCGGAGGCAGGGCTTTGGACGACTTGAGGTGCGGGACATGGGTTGAGGCCGGCGGCCGTGCAGACGCGGGCGCGCTGGCGGCGGTGGGCTCAGGCGGGAAGGACGATCCGCGCTTGATGCCGAGGTCGCCGTTGTCGGAGCTGAGGTAGATGCGCGGGCCGCCGGCGCCGATTTTGCCGGTGACGGTCTTGTCGGCGTCGCCGCTGATCTGCAGAGCGAAGTCGGTGACGATGTCGCCGTTGTGGGTGTGGCCCTCGACGTTGCCGGAAGCGTCGGGCGGCAGGGTGATCTCCACATCGCCTTTGCTGTTTCTGGCTTCAACCGAGTAGGAGCCGGCCGGCTCGACGGCAATACGGCCGTCGCGGTTCTCGACAAAGGTGTCGCCGTAGATCTGGCTGAGGTCGACATCCTTGGCGTGGGTGGTGACGTGTACGCTGCCGGTGGCCTCGGTGACGCGCAGATCGTCGGAGTTCAGGGTCAGGTCGCCGGGCAGAGCGGCCACGTCCAGCGTGGTGACCGATGTGTGCAGATGAACGGGACCGGAGATGCTCTCCATGTGAACGTCGCCGGGAATCTCTCCATTCTGGGTGACGGAGCCCTTGATCTCGGACAGGGTGAGGTCGTCCACGTCGCCCTGCAGGGTGAGATCGCCCTGGATGCCGTGGGCGGAGAAGTCGTTATGCTTGCCGTTGATGAAGTGCGCGCTGACCGGGCCGGCGATGGAGTTGAGCTGAACGTCGCCGCGGGCAGTGACGTCCATGCCGGCGCCCAGGCCGGTGGCGGTGACGTCATCCCAGCCGGCGTTCACGGTTACCTTGGCCGACCTGGGCACGGTGACGGTGAGGTTGACGCGGCCTTTGCCGTTGCCGGCGGACCTGACCTGCACGGAGTTGCCGTTGACGGTGAGGCGCGCTGCCTCGGACGTCCAGATTTTCTGCGCATCGCTGTCGGAGCCGGCAAAGGCCAGCTCGTGGGCCTGGACTTGGATGGTGGAGCTGTCGGCGGCGGTAATGCTGACATCGCCACGCGGATTTTCGATGTCGATGACGGCATTGGCGGGAATGGCGGCGGTGAGCGGCTGCTGATCGCTGTCGTGCTCGGGCATGCCGAAGGTGTTGAACAGGCCGCCATCTCCATTCCACTGCGGAAACCAGGTGCCCATGTGGTGCCAGCCGGCCGCGCCAAAGCCAAGGAAGGCAAGCAGAATGAGGAGGCCGATAAAGTTGCCGGTGCGCCGCACCGGGGTGGGCCGGCGCAGATCGAGGGCCCACTCGGCCAGCAGGGCCAGGCCGGCCGCAATGAGCAGCAGCGGCCACCATTGCGCGTACCAGACCCAGAAGTCGGCGGCGGCGATGCGACCGGTGCGGATAAGCAGGGCAATGACGCCGATGGCGATCAGGATGAGCGGACCCACCATGGAGGGGACGCGCGGGCCGTAGGCGCCGGCGTAGCTGCCCCTCAAGGCATGGCGCTGTGCCCGCCATGCATCCCGCTGCGCGCGCCAGGCGGTCCGCTGCTGTTCGCGGTAGACGCGCCACTGGGTTTTGGGATCGTAGGGCGGCACTCCGCCGGGAGGCGAGCTGGGGGGCATGGAGCTCATAGCCGGCCTCCGTTGCCGCCGGTGAAGTCGTTGGAGCCGGAGGGAACGATGGCGGTTCCGGGCGCGGTGGAAGGCTGCTGTGTTGCATTGACGTTGGGATCGGCGCCGGGATACGAACCGCCAGGATATGGACCACCCGGATAGGGCGAACCTTGATAGGGCGAGCCGGGATACGGCTGCGGCGGATAGTCGTCCTCACTGGCCAGCGCGGCGCGCTCCGCCAGCATGAGCGCGCCGATGGTGATCATGAGCAGCGGCCAGAACCAGCCCCAGAAGCGAGTGATGATGCCCATCTGATCAAAGAGTGCCAGCACTCCAATGAGCAGGAGAACGGCGGGTCCGCGCAAGCGGTGAATCAAGGCGTAACGGTTCATTTCGGACCTCCCTGCGAGCTTTGCACGTGACGCACGACCATCCATACACCCAGGCCAATGAGAAAGAGCGGCCAGGCGAACTCAAATACGCGCCCGGAAAACAGGTTGAGCTGGCCGAGCAGAAACATCAGGCCGAGCGCGATGAGAATGATTGCACCGACGGGCTCCTTGCGCCTCCAGAGGCCGTCGGGAGGCATGGGAGGCATGGGCGGATACGGAGGCTGGCCGGGGCCCGGATAATCGGAGCCGGGGTAACCCGATGGCGGTGCGCCTGCCGGTGGCGGGGGGGCGGGCTGGCCGGGATACGGCGTTTGCCAGTTGGGCGTGTCGGGGTAGGACGCTGCCGGGTTTGAAAAGGGCGCGGCGGGGCCGAAACCGCTGGCTGCTGCCGAGCCGGGCGGAGGAGGAGGATTTTGCCGCCGTCCGCCGAAGTTGAGCCAGTTGCTGATCTCGTTGAGACCGAGCGGGTCGGGCACCGGCAGGCCGTCGCGGCGGGCCTTGGCTACATGGAACGCCTCAAAGGACTGATAGATGACCCAGGCGGCGATGAACAGCCCGAAGATGGGATAACGCCCCGTCGTGCTGACCAGGATGGCAAAGATGAATACGTGGACGAAACCTTTGAGAAACTGCCCGTTGTACATGGCGCCCACGCCGGGGATGATGCCCAGCGCCGCGGCCACGGCCGGGTTGGGCCCGCCGTCGTATCCGGGGGAGGGATAGGCGGGCTGGACGCTTTGCCACGCCGCCCAGCAGGGCTCGCAGAGAATCTGTCCGCCGGGTGCGGTTTTCACGCAGGCCGCGCAGAGTGGTTTGCCGCAGTTCTGGCAGTAGGCGGCGGCGCTTACACCGCTGTGATTTACGCAGTCCATTTCCTGCTCCTTTCACTTTCTGCCGTTGCGGAGCCGCCGGAATGCGCGGTCAGATCACTGTCAGTCAGCGAAGCCTCAAGATAGTCGCCATAGCTATCGGTCGGGGTCGCCGACCGCTGCGGAGGGTCCATTCGGGATCCTCCATCTTTGCGCGGCGTGTTTTGTTTCGATTCGCCCGGCGAAACAGGCGGGGCATTTTCCTGCTCGCTTTCGGTGGCCGTTCCGCGCAGCTCGCGCACCCTGGATTCGACCTCGTAGACGAAACGCAGGTGGTCATAGTAGCGGATGATGGGCACCGAGGCCATGGTGAGCTGCCGCTCCATGAACGAGCGCAGCACAGTGGGGCGCAGGTTGGACATGCGCATGCTGGCGACGCGCACGCCCGCCATGTTGAGCGTGAGTGCGACGGAAAAGAAGGCCATGGCGGCGGTCATCATGAGCCGCGGCTCGGCGAAGCGCCGCACAAAGCCCATGAAGCCCGGCTTCTGCCAGGAGGGAACGATCATTTGCGGCAGCGGAACCACGTTGGCCGGCGCGGCCAGGCCCAGGCCGGCGGTATGGCCGGGACCGGTGCGAGCCAGAATTCTGTCGAGCAGGCCGGCGGGAACCTCGGGCTCGGGGGCGAGAAACTTCAGCCACTCGCGGCCGCGGCGCGACTCCTCAAACAGCGCCGTGCAGGCGGCGCAGGCGGCCATGTGGGCGGTAAACGTTGCCTGATCTTCGGGCTTGAGCAGCCCGTCGAGCGCATCCGGCAAAAGTGTCTCCCACTGGCCGCAGGCCGGAGAGCTCGGAATGTGTACGCGCTCTGTCATGGTTTACATCACCTCTCGTTTATTACGTTCCAGCAGCCGCGCAAGTTCCGCGCGGCCACGGCTGATACGGGACTTGACGGTGCCCTCGGGTATGCCCAGCACCTGGGCGATCTCCTTGTAGTCCATATCCTGCAAATCCCTTAGAATGACGGCTTCGCGCAATTCCACCGACACCTGGGCAAGGGCGTCCTGGACCATGCGGGAGAGCTCCTTGCCGGCAGCCAGATCGTGCTGGGACGGGCCGCGGGAGGTAAGCCGGTCAATCGGCTTGAGATCTTCGACCGAGTCCCAGCCTTCATCCAAAGAAGACGTGGCGCGCTGATTTCGCGTGCGCCGGAAGTTGTCGACCAGCAGATTGCGAGTCATGGTGGCGATCCAGACGGGCAGACTGCCACGGGTGGAGTCAAAGCTGGCGAGGTTGGAGTAGATCTTGAGAAAGACATCCTGGGTAAGGTCTTCCGCATCGGTGACGTTGCCGGTGAAGCGGTAACAGAGCGAGTACACACGCTTATGATGCGTGCGCACCATCTCGGCCCATGCGCCGGAGTCCCCGCTCATGCAACGGCGGACGATTTGGGACCATTCGGTCTCCAGACTGCCTACCTCCAGACTGCCTGCCTCCAGGCGCGCAGCCGGCAGTGCGGGCAGCGCGGCCCTGGGCTCGCCGGGACTGCCGGCTTCCGGAACTCCGCCGCGGCGGAGCCGGGCGGCCTGATCGGCGTGCGAGTCGCGCCGGGCCGAGGGCGGTTTGAGCCCGGTTACGGACGCCCCCACCATGCTCCAGCTTAATGTACCCACGCATTGCATGGGCGACTATACGCGGCGGGAAGGGTTTTGGTTCCAGACGGCCGCCGCGGCGGTGGAGGGTGAAGGTTGCGGCAGGGCTGCTGTAGCATGGGAAACATGCTGCGAGTGAAGAAGCTGGTGGACGGCGCGCGGGCGCCGGTGGTGGCGCATCCGGGCGAGGATCTGGGCTATGACCTGTTTGCACTGGAGGCAGCGCGGCTGAGCGCGCGGGAGACGGTGAAAGTGAGGACCGGGATTGCAGTGGAGGCACGGCATCCAGAGACCGGCGCGGGACTGGGACTGCTGGTGCGGGACCGTTCTTCGATGGCGGCGCGCGGGGTAACGACGATCGGCGGCGTGATCGACGCGGGGTATCGCGGGGAGATTCTGGTGCTGATGACCAACCTGGGCGATGGGATGGTGGAGATTGGCGCGGGCGAAAAGATTGCGCAGATGGTGCCGGTGCCGGTGCTGACCGGGGCGGTAGAGGAAGTGGAGACGCTGGAAGCGTCGGCGCGTGCGGCGAAGGGATTTGGGAGCTCGGGGCGGTAGTTGGCTGACGCTGGAACCGGACGGGCGGCGGGAGCGTATCCTCAATAGACACGCGCGCGCGATTGGCAAGGTAACCTGGGTTTCTGACCGCGTGATTTTGTTTGTTCGATTCGTGCTTTCCCAGGTCTCGAACCACCCCAGCGACGAAGACCTGTCGTCGGGGACCCCGGTATCGAGACCTGGGGCACCCAGCGAACTTTAGAAGCAGTACGGGATCGGCGACGGAAGGGGCTAATTTTTTTTGCGCCGGACGCTGTGCGCATTCGGGATGGGAAAGGCCGGAGCGATGCAATTCGGTGAGGCGATAAAACTGGCGCTGCAGTCGCTCTGGGCGAACAAGATGCGGAGCATCCTGACGCTGCTGGGAGTGGTGATCGGGATTGCGTCGGTGATTACGGTGGTGACGCTGACCAACGGCGCGAAGGAGTTTGTGACCGCCAAGATCAACTCGTACGGGGCGGCGGTGGTGACGATCAGCAAGATGCCGCAGACGTTCATGACGATCGAAGAGTATCTGAAATATCAGAAGCGGCGGGACCTGTCGATCGACGACTATCGGGCGGTGGCTTCCAAGTGCAAGTCCTGCGTGTCAGTGGGCGCGCAGCGGACGACAACGGGCAAAGTGGTGTACGGAACGCAGTCGACGACCGACACCCAGGTGCGCGGGTGGACGTGGACGATGCCGCCGATCTCGAACCTGAATATCGCGCTGGGGCGGAGTTTTACTGAGTCGGAAGACGCGCACTCGGCGCACGTGGCGATTGTCGGCGCCGACATTGCGACCAACGTGCTGGGCGCGGGCGACCCGCTGGGCAAGGAGATTCGCGTGGACGGCGAGCCTTACCGGGTGATCGGGGTGGGCGAGGCGCAGGGCAAGATGTTCGGGGCCAGCATGGACAACTGGGTGGCGGTTCCGCTGGAAGCGTTTCTGGAGACTTACGGATCGAACGACAGCCTGAGTATTTATGTGGACACGGGCGGGGGCGGGGCGGTGCTGGACGCAGTGACAGACGAGCTGCGGACGATCATGCGGGTGCGGCGGCACCTGAAGCCGGGAACGGAAGATACGTTCAACATCGATTCGAGCGCGACTTTCAAAGACCTGCTGGGCAAGATTCTGAACAGTTTTGGCGCGGTGGTGGCGGCGATTGCGGGCATCTCGCTGGTGATTGGCGGAATCGTGATCATGAATATCATGCTGGTTTCGGTAACCGAGCGAACGCGGGAGATTGGCGTGCGCAAGGCGCTGGGCGCGCGGAGACGGGATATTCTGCTGCAGTTTCTGATCGAGTCGGCGACGGTGGCGCTGGTGGGCGGGGTGATTGGCGTGGCGGCGGGCGTGGCGGCGGCCAAGCTGGTTACGCTGGTGATCGCATTTCCTTCCGTGGTGGAGATCTGGTCTATCGCGGTGAGCCTGTTTGTGTCCACGGCGGTGGGGCTGTTCTTCGGCATTTATCCGGCGCACAAGGCATCCATGCTGGATCCGATTGTGGCGCTGCGGGCGGAGCTCTAGGGTCTGTCATCAAATTCTCAGGGCACAGCGACGGGAACCAATTTTTACCATATCGAGGAGTGAGGAGTGACGCATACCGGGTGTCTGCTAGCGATGATTGACGAAGAGATGGGAAAAATTGGCCCCGTCCCTTCGGGTTGCGGG
>DATAVZ010000043.1:0-6918 GCA_036267475.1 Occallatibacter sp. | reverse complement strand
GATCCCGACGACGTGCGCCGTGTCATCGGCGTCATTCCCCAGGCGCTCACCAGCGACCAGGATCTGACGCTCCAGGAAAATCTGGTCATCTACGCCAAGCTCTACGGTGTGCCGCGCGCCGAGCGCGACAGGAACATTAATGAAGTGCTCGAGGCGGTGGATCTGACCAAGTGGCGCGACGCGCAAACCAAAACGCTCTCTGGCGGCATGCGCCGGCGCCTTGAGATTGCGCGCGGCCTCGTGCACAACCCGAAAATCTTCTTCCTCGATGAGCCGACAACGGGCCTCGATCCCGTTTCGCGCATCGCGGTGTGGGAGATGCTGAACAAGCTGAAAACCACGCGCAACCTCACGATGCTGCTCACCACGCATTACATGGAAGAGGCCGACAAGCTCTGCGACCGCATCGCCATCGTCGACCACGGCAAGCTGGTGGCGCTGGGCACGCCGGCGGAGCTTAAGAACAGCGTGGCCGGCGCAAATGTGGTCGAGGTCCGATTCGATCGCGAGACCGCGCAGTGGAAAGAGCGGCTGGAAAAGCTGGACGGCGTAGCCAGCGTGCAGCCGGAAAGCGCCGGCTTCTACCGCGTCATCACCCAATCCGGCTCGCGCACCACCATGCAACTGGTCGAGATGGCCGCGCAACTGGGCGAAACGCTTACCTCGCTCAGCGTGCAGAACACCACGCTGGACGACGTGTTTGTGCACTACACCGGCCGTCAGTTGCGAGACGAGCAGGTCAAGTCCGTCTTCACCATGCCGCCGCGGCCCGGAGCGCAGCCATGAACAGAA
This sequence comes from Occallatibacter sp., assembly GCA_036267475.1. GTDB lineage: Bacteria > Acidobacteriota > Terriglobia > Terriglobales > Acidobacteriaceae > Telmatobacter. The sequence continues at coordinate 6,126 of DATAVZ010000043.1, read as the reverse complement.
TGCTGGCGATTGTGGAACGCGAGATGCGGAAATTTTTCCGCTCGCCCATGCTCATGATCATGTCGATGATGCTGCCGCTGGTGCAGCTCGTCATTCTCGGCAATGCCTTCGGCGGCAAAATCACCGGTGCGCGCGTTGGCCTGGTGGACTACGACCACGGCCCTGAAGCGGTGAAGGTGCGTGAAGATTTCGCCGCCATCGCCGTCAATATCAAGACCTTCAAGACCTTTCCCTACGACAACGAAGTCCAGGCACGCGAAGATGTGCGCACCGGCAAGCTCGATGCGGCCGTCATTATTCCCAAAGAGTTTTCGCGCCGCTACTACTCGCAGAACGCGCCCAAGATCGGCCTGGTCGTCGACAACTCCGACCAGTTCATGTCGTCGAGCATCGAGGGCGAGATGCAGTCGCTGGTGGACGCGCTCAACCAGCCCGCGGTGCAGCCGCGCCTCTCCACGCAGGTCGCGCTCAAAATCGTCGAGCTTTACCCCTACATCGCTTACATGAAATTTCTGCTCGCCGGCTCGGTAGCGCTGGCCATGTACGTCTCGGTCATGATCGGTGGAGGCATGCTGTACATCGACGACAAGGCTCGCGGCGTGCATGAGGGCTATCTGGCCACGCCCATCACCGGCCTGGAACTGGTCATGGGCCTGAACATCGCCGGAGCCGTGAAGGCGGTGCTGGCCGGCATTTCGCTCACCGTTATTGGCTCGCTAATGGCCGGCCTAAGCACCATCTTTCACCCCATGCAGGACCTCGAGTTGCTCTGCGTCATCGTCACCACCTCCATCGCTTTCAACGGAATGATGTTCCTGATGATGGTGCGGGTGGACGATCCGCTGGTGCCGCGCGCCATGTTCGGCGTGCTCAACACGCTGCTGTTCTTTCCTTCGGGAGCAATCTATCCCATCGCCGCGTTTCCCACATGGCTGCGCGCCATCGCCATCGCGGACCCGTTTACTTACGCCATCCACGGACTGCAGGCCATTTTGCTCAAGGACGGCGGCTTCACCGCCATCTGGGGCGACCTGGCTTTTCTGGGCACCTTCGGCGTCGGTACGCTGCTCATAGCCGCGCCTCTGTTCAAGCGCACGCTCTAGACCGCGAATATTTGTAGTCTCCCAGGTCTCAAAGACGAGACCTGGGGCACCCAAAATGGATGGCACCATTACCGAATTATGTGGTCATGGTACTAGAGCGCTTAGGCGAAGAAGTTGACATGGCCCGGCGGGTCGACCGTCTGCTCCTCGGGCGACTGGGAAACCCCTTCGATCGTGACATCGTCGCTCTCGTCGGAAGATGTGCTTGCAGATTTCCTGCGCGCGCCGGAACGCGTTCTGTCACCGGGCCGGGAAAGCCCGTTGATGTCCATCACCGCGGAGAGCTGAAAATCCACGGGCAGCTCTTTGACCGCGGTCAAGGAGCGAACAACAGGGATGGGACCAAGTTCCATGCACGCCTCCTGTTGCCGGTGTTATCGGCAGGTCGCGGCCGAACTTTAATCATTTTCCAATCATTTTTCCGGTGCCCCGTTGGCCGCCATGCGCAAAGCCCAGGCCAAACGAACAAAACGGCCGGAGCGAGCTCTCCGGGTGCAAGTCGGTCTTGCTACACTGGGTCCATGCAGGATGAACAGGAGTTTCGGCGCGTCGCGGAGACGGCTCTGGAAGGGCTCAAGAAGCATCTGATCGAGCGCGAGGAAGAGGGCGGCTACGAAGCGGAGGAGCAGAACGGCGTTCTGAATGTGCTCTTTGAACAACCGCCGGGCAAGTTCGTCATTACTCCCAACACGCCCGTACGCCAGATATGGATTTCGGCGCTGTCCACCAGCTTCAAGCTCGACTGGGATCAGAATGCGGGGAAGTTTATTCTGCCACGCACCAGCGAGCCGCTCACTCCGCTGGTGGATCGCCTGATTGCCGAACACCTGGCAAGCTGACGCTGCGGCCACAACAAATGCGGTCCTGAGAAAAGCGGCCCTGAAAACGTCCAGACAAAAGCGACAATCGCAAAGTTAAAAAAAGGGTCCGGCACGATTGCCGGACCCTTTTCCTGTTGCGTGGCTTGTTGGCTACGGCAGGGAGTAAACGGCGGTGAGCGCCTTGCTGGTCACGCTCTCCGGCAGCGGAGCGTAAGACAGGGCCGACACCTCCGATTCGCCTGACTTGAGAATCCAGCTCAGCATGTCCTTGATCACTTTTTCCTTGGCCATGTCCTTCGGCTGGGTCGGAATCAGCAGGTAGGTAAAGCTCGAGATCGGATAGGCATTCGCGCCCGGAGCATTGGTGATGGAAACGCGGAAATCGGCCGGCATGTCTTTCACGCTGGCCGCGGCATCGGTCACGCCCTCGATGGAGCCCTTCACCCAGTTCCCTGCCGAGTTCTTGATGGCGCCGAAAGGAATGTGGTTCTGCAGCGCGTAGATCAGCTCCACGTAGCCCACCGCGCCCGGAAGTTGACGCACCAGGCCAGCCACGCCCTCGTTGCCTTTGCCGCCCACGCCGGTCGGCCAGTTCAACGACGTGCCCTTGCCCGGTCCGCCGGCCCACTCCTTGCTCACTTTGCTCAGATAGTCGGTAAAGATGAAGCTGGTGCCGCTGCCGTCCGACCGGTGAACCACAATGATCTTCTGGTCAGGCAGGTGCGCGCCCGGATTGTCCCTGGCGATGCGCGCGTCGTTCCAGTTGGTGATCTTGCCCAGGTAAATATCCGCCAGCACATCCGGGTTGAAGTTCAGATCGGTTACGCCGGGCACGTTGAAGATCGGCACCACGGCGCCCAGCACCGTGGGAATGTGCATCAGCTTGACCGGCGAAGCCTTCAGCGCCGCATCGGTCATCGGCATGTCGGAAGCGCCAAAATCCACCAGCCCCTGGGTTACCTGGGCAATGCCGCCGCCCGAGCCGATCGACTGATAGTTGATCTCAACGCCGGGATGCGCGGCGCTGTATTCGGAGAACCACTTGGAGTAAATGGGGTAAGGAAATGTGGCTCCCGCTGCAGTCAGCTTTTGAGCCTGAGCGGCGCTCCATGTCATCAATAACAACGCAACGGCAACAAACGTTTTTTTCACGAATCTCTCCCTTGCAGTAGAACTGCCGTGTCTCATTGTCCGCGGGCAATGTTACGGGGAGTTAAATCAGCAAACTTTCAATGCGCAGGCGACTCGTTTCTCCACTTCGCCGCCAGCGCGGGATCGGCCAGAGCCTTGATGTAAACGCCGCCCACCACCGCCCGGGCCTGAAAACCAACCTGCTTGCCGGTCTTGGTGTCGTACCAGTCGGTCAGCGGCACGCGGCTGGGCCCTTCGTTGATCCACTGCCCAATCGGCGCCATTAGCGTGTCGAACTGACTGCGGTCGCCGGCCAGCGTCGCCGTCCACGTCTCCCAGTCGAGCTTGGTGTAGTCCGCGCGGCTGTCTAGCGGCAGGCCGAATTGGTTCAGGTGCTTCAGATAGAAATCGATCTCCGTGTTGCGCACTTTCGCCGGAAACAGGTGCAGCCCCAGAATCTGGTCCCACACCAGGTTGTACTTCTGGCTCCAGGTGCCCGGCTTGTCGAAGGCCAGCTTGTAGTGCTCGCCGCCGCTGGTATCGGTATCGACGGCCATCGTCTGCCACTTGGCCGCCATGTCGGCCGCCAGCTTGCTGTACTCTTTCGCAATATCCGGTTTGCCCAGTCCTTCGGCCATCTGCGCATACGCGGCCAGCCCTTCAATGGCCTTGATCGACAGGTTGGCGTTGTGCGCCAGGTGCCCCGCAAAGTCGTCGGTCGAAAGCTGGTTGGCCGGGTCCAGTCCCTTGTCGCGCAGATACTGCGCCCACAGCGTGAACTGCGGCCAGTACTGGCGCGCAAAATCCCAGTTGTTCTTTTCCCGGCTCATCGCATCGGCAAGGATGAGCAGATCGCCGCTCTCTTCCACCGGCATCTGATTCTCTTCCGACACCTCGCCGCCGCCATACACCTGTCCGTTTGCCAGCGGATAGGTGCCCAGATCATGCGGTGCAAAGGGCCACTTCCAGCGCGGAAGCGCGGCGTATTCGAGCACCGGCTTGAGCTGCGCCTGAATCAGATCGGGGTTGAAGAACAGAAAAAACGGAGCCGAAGGATACAGCACATCCACGGTTGAAATGCATCCGTTGGAAAAATTCTCCTTGGGAAACAGCATCGGCGTGCCGTCCACATCTGCGGCAAAGCCATGCGCGGCCAGCGTCTGCCGGTAGGCCAGAATGGCAAGCTGCGCATAGGCCGGCCCACCCGTCTGGTCGAGATCGGCGGTAAGATCGCGATCGAACTTTTCACCGCGCTCTTCAAGCGATCCGTACTGCGATTCGGCTTCAGCCAGCATCTGCTGCACGGTCATGCCGTTGCGCTGCCAGTAGGGACGCAGCTTGCGTTCCAGGTATTCAATCGCGTAGTCCTCGGTATAAGCCAGCAGCACGTGCCGCGATACCGCCGTGGCCGACACTTTGCCCAGCGGCAGCGCAACCGCCAGGTGCGCCGCGTGCGCGCGCGGCATCCGCGGCATGTCGAACTCGTCCACGTCGGGCAGCGTGCCATCGGCCACGAAACTGTGCATCGCATCGTGAGCCAGCGCAAGTTGCGCCTTCTCGTTGTCTGGAACCGCGAGGTGAAAGTAGCCCCAGTCGATGCGCAGGTTGTCGCCGGGGCGGTTCAGCACCTGCTGATCGCGCGAGCCCACATTCAGCACCGTCAGCCCTTGAGCCCGCATGCGGCCCCACGTCACCGCCTCGTCCGGCGTATTCACGGCGATCACCGGGTCCACGTCCAGCAGCAGCGTCACGTCCTGTGCGCCGTTGCCGCTGGCGGTAAACGTCAGATACGTCACCGGCCGCGAAAGCAGGTCGAGATCATGCGGAAACACGGGCGTGAAAAATGCCACCGTCAGCGTTACGCCGCTCGCTTCAAAGGTGTAGGTCGATCGGGTGGGCGTCACCTCCAGGCTGGTCTGCTTCATCGCCGGCACATTGCGCGGCTCGGCCCCCATAAAGCGATAAGTCTGTCCGTCAATGCGCGCCAGCCCGGCGATGGGCTGCCGGGTTCCCGTCCAGTGCTTCGTATCCTCGTCGGTCAAATGATCGGCCATGGACCACACGCTGAAATAAGGATCGTGCGTAATGAGCGGGACGGCAGGCGGGCGCTGCTGAGCCTGGGCCAGCACGGCTGCGAAAATTGCCGCCGGGGCCAGATAGCGCAGCGCGGCTTTTGAAATCGTTTCCAATCGCATGGATTCTTCTCCGTAGTAACACGCGGTCTGAAGGGCCACAGTCCGCGCTGAATTTCCAAGGAGATAAGTCTACCGCATTCTCGATTGTGCCCTTTACGGAAGACAGACAAATCCCGATGGCCGAGAGTGGCGGCCGGGGTTGTCACTTTTTTTCCTAAGTGCCCTCAAATTCCGCGTCAAAATGCCGATTTGCTAAATATCACAAGCGAGAAGTAATCGAATCGCGTGACAAAGGTTCATTACGTTGGTACCATGTACCCGGCTTTTACCTGTTGAAAACAGGGTGGAAATCCTCATAAGTTGATCTTTTCCACCTAATACGCAGCATCGATGTGCATAGCAAAAATAGGGTTGCTGTAAGGTCAAGCCAATGCGGTCGAGTGGCTTTTTCTCAAAAACGGCCATTTGCACTCTGTTGGCTACAGAACGGAAACTCCGCTTTTGCTCTAGATTTCCGCCCGAGGTGTCTCAATGAACTGCCCCAAATGCCAATCCGCCGCCGTTTCCGTCATCCCGGCCGAAATCCGTCTCTATCGCAACTTTCCACGAACCATGAGCCATCCCCCCATGACGCCCTCGCCAGATGTGCAGGTCTGCCTGGATTGCGGCTGGTCGGAGTTTGCCATTCCTCATTCCTGGCTGGCCGCCGGCTGGCTGCGGCCGCTGCGCCCGCAACCGGTGAGCAACGTCACGTCCATCACCCGCGAAGACGAACAGGTGGCCATCGCCAGTTAGCTGTGAAGTTTCAACAGGTTGTCCATTCGACCTGAATCAGAGAAGCTGATGGTGACCAAACCGCAGTTTCCGAGAGGAGATCGAATGGACTACCACCAGAATGCCCGATTGACGATTCATAGTCGAGAGCAAATGGCTCGG
>DATAVZ010000042.1:0-14351 GCA_036267475.1 Occallatibacter sp. | reverse complement strand
AAATGGCCTCCGGACGCACGAAAACAGCTCCGGCAAACCGCTCCTTTGCGCCGATCTCTCAGCAAAACCGATCAACTCTTGCCTTTCAATTTCGTTGGCTGCTTGTGCGGATCGCCTTTCGCGAGCTTGATCAGAGGTTCCCTAGCCCCTGAGGGACTGCCTGTTCTGCACTAAGAACTTATTCGGTGCTTCCATTGAGCGTTACTCTCTATAACGCGCTTTGCGGAAACTCCAATTGGTGAGAGTAAACGCGGCGTGGATTTGTCCCGAGAAACATATATGTGTAGAGCTATGTCCCGATGGTCGCCTACCCGCCCGTTGCTTTCTCAATAGCATAAGTCTCATGCGATAATCGGCCCTTACTCCGCCAGCCTCCGCGCTCGCCAGATCGCTCCTTCAATCCCCGCCACTTCCTTATCGCCCACCGGCATCCCCGGCGCAGCCACACGCAGTCCGGCCAGAAAAGCCTCCCGCACCATGCGCGACTTGCCCACGACGCTGCCGATCCACGCCACCGGAACCTCTTCCGTCAGGTGATGTTTGCGGCGCAGCTTGGCCCGCACCAGCAGCACAAAGTCCACCAGGTCGGCTGCGGCCTGCAGCAGAATGCCCGCGGCCACCGCGTCGCCGGCCTCGGCCAGCTCGTCGATGAACGGCGCCAGCGCGGCAAAGTCCGGCCCCGGCGTGCTGTCGCCCAGGTTCACCAGCTCTTCGATCGTCGACGTGCCCCAGGCGCGGCCCACCGCATCCAGCACGCCGCTCGGCTCTTCGCGGTCATAGGCGTTCAGCGCGCGCCGCACCGCGTGCAGCCCGATCCAGTAGCCCGAGCCCTCATCGCCCAGCCGCGAGCTCCACCCGCCCGCATTTTCCGTGCTGCCGTCCGGAGCGCGGCCCACCGTGTTCGAGCCGGTACCCGCAATCTGCAGAATCCCCGGCCCGCCGCGAAACGCCGCATCGAGCGCAATCACCTCATCGCCCACCACCTCGGACCGCGCCACGCCAAACTCCCGAAACACCGCCGTGATCCACTCCGGAATACCCGGCATGGCCGCGCTGGCCACCCCGCAGCAGGCCGCCTGAACGCTCTGCACGCCCGCCTGCGCATACACCTCGGCCAGCAGCCCGCGCAGATTTTCTTCCGCCGCCTGCGGTCCCACCCGCAGCCTCTTGATCGATCCGCTTTCGGCAAACGCCAGAACCTGGCCCTCTGTTGCACCCTCTTTTACAATCGACGCGCGGGTCCGCGTTCCCCCGCCGTCAATGCCCAGAACAACGCTCATTCTTTTTCTTGCTCCTCTTGCCCGTCCGATTATTTTTGTCGGTGCGGCTATTTTTCCGGGCCGTCCACGGCCTCGCCGCCACCGTCGCGCAGCGTGCCCGCCAGAATGTTCAGACTGCCATCGCTCCTGGGCGCGGCCATCCCCAGCAGGTGCGCCAGCCAGGGATACAAGTTAACGTTTTCAAACGGCCCTACGGTTTTCCCTTCCAATATATCGGGTCCAGCCGCAAAGAAAATGGCCTTCATCTGCGCCACCACGCGCGGATCGAACCCGTGCATGCCGGCCATCGGCGCCCTATCAAGCTCGTTGCCCCGCTCGCTCTCGGGCGCGTGCGCCCGCAGCGCATACGCACCCGTCGCAACCACCACCGGATCGCCCTCGCGCGGGTTCTGGTCGCAGTTCAAACCCGCCGGCACGTTCTTCAGCCGGTAAGCCACAAAATCCGACGAAGCCTTCTTGAGCTGGTTGTACACGCGCACCCGGTCGGCCTCGCTCTGTGCGTACAGCAGCAGCCCATCGGTCTCAAATCCCTTCAGGTCGGCAAACGTGTCCAGCGTGATCCATCCACCCTCCGGTTTCGCCATGCCGTGATCGCTCACCACCACCAGGTCGATTGGCAATCCGGTCCCATCGAGCGCAGCTTTCAGCCTGCCCACCAGCGCATCCACCTTCAATTCCGCCGCGCGCGTCTGCCGTGCGTCCGGCCCAAACTCGTGCCCCTCATGATCGGGCTCCGAGTAGTAGATGGCGATCAGGTGCGGCCGTTCCGCGGCCGGCTCGTGCAGCAGCGCCACCGTGTCGTCAATGCGCGCCTGCTCGGCCTCGTCCGACGCCTCCGTCCGGCCGTTGAAGTGCGCGTACCACGATGGTCTCCACCCGGCGATCTCCGCCTCCGAGCCCGGCCACAGCAGTACCGCCGTGCGCATGCCGCGGCTTTCGGCCAGGCTCCACAGCGGCGTGCCGCCGTACCACGACCCGTCCGCCACCGCTTTGGCATCCTGCATCGAGTAGCGCGCCTTCCGCGCCGGATCATAAAAGCTGTTGGCCACCAGCCCGTGATGCCCCGGATAAAGACCGGTCACAATCGTGTAATGGTTGGGAAAGGTGAGCGAGGGATAGCTTGGCAGCATACCTTCCGGAGCCCATGCGCCCGCTTTGCCCAGCGCCAGCAGATGCGCCGCATGGTCGCGCACCGCGTAGTCCCAGCGGAACCCGTCCAGCGATACCAGCACCACGTAATGCTGCTGCTGCGCCCAGGCGGAGTTGGCGCCATGGTCGACGTGGGTCAGCGGCAGCGCTCGGTTGAACCCATCCCGCTGAGCCGCGAGCGTAGCCAGACCCGGCGCCAGCAGCAGCAAGACCAACAACCTGCGCCATGCCGCCACAGTTCGCATCGTCCCAACCCTCCGCACCAGCTTATCGCACCGCCTGCGTTGTGCGGCGCGTCATTTCCCCCGCACCCGGCAAAAATTTCGCGCGCGCAATCCCGCTCTCAAGATAAAATCTTTCCGAACCATCCACCGGGGAGAAATGACTTGTATGCGTGCTTCACGGATTCTGTGTCTCTGTCTTCTTGCGCCTCTCGTGCTTCTGGCTGAAAGCAAAAATCCCGCCGACTATCCGCTGCGCATTCATATCTTCAACCGCAGCCAGACCACCTTCTACTACGACCGTTCCGCCGACGAGGCCAAGGGCGACGGCCGCGCGAATCTCTTTGAAGACAGCCAGGCGCGCGCCGTGGACTTCAGCTTCGATTGCCCGCAAAAGCTGCGCGCCTCCTTCGGCTTTGAAACCTATCCGGCCAGGTGGAAGAAGCCCGGCCAGGTGCTGGTCGTGCTCCTTCCCGTCTTCGGCCGGGCCAACTCCTACTTCACCTGCGACCTCAAAACCGACGTCAAGAACTTCGCCTACGCCGCCCGCAATGGCCACATGGGGTCGGAGTCGGTTGAGAACTTCAAGGCCTGGATGGTGCGTCACGACTACGATCCGGAACACGGCAAGGATGTTCCTATCCAGATTCAGCCGCCGCCCGAAGGCGCACCGCAGCCCGCTCCTTCGCTCCAGTAAGGCGAAGCATCACGCAATATCTTTTTGCCGCAACCGCAACGAGTGTAGTCCGCCAAACAGATGGTCGTTTAGATGTTTTGAAAGGGCACGGCTTTAGCCGTGCCGCAAATGCAGCAGAATGAATTTGGGTTTTAACCCCTGAGGGAACACTCGTCTGCCCCATCAGCCATTTCTGGACAACACATAGCAGATGGCATTTCTGGCGGACACAACGAGCCCCACGGCGTGCCCGCTTTTTTCGCCCGCAGCCGGCCAGGGAACACACATCTGGTCGGGCCTGCGGAAAAGATACGTTTGCTGTTGAATAAGGAGATGCTATGACCTGTCTTTCTTTCGTCAAGGGGCTGAAACCCATGAACGGCGACGCATCGGCTGTATTCTTTGGCAAATTCGCGTCCTATGCTACTTATGAACGCAAGAACAAGCAGCCGCATTCCTCGGTAACCAGGCTCATCCAGTTGCTCACGTCAGGCCGCCGCGGAAATGACATGGAAGGGACCGTAATCTACACCACTCAGACTGAATTATCTGAAATGGACCGGGGCATGGCAAAGCTCTTTAAGATGCCCCTGAAAAACGTAGAGGACAATGTAGACACCGAACGCGGAGCGCAAGCCGAACTGCTGCAGGGCCCATATCAGGTACCCGAGTTCAAGGCATCCGCATTGAAATGCGGCGCCGGCGTGAATCTCTCTCAGAACAACCCCGCCTATCAGAAAATTCACCGCCTCTATCTCATGGCCGCGTTCGCAGTAGTCAGCGGCAGACTGTCGGAAATCGCCTCGAAAACCACGGGAGGTCACGCAATTGGCGCAATCCTTGTTAAAAAGGACGGAACCATTGCCGGCTGGTCGACAAATAGCAACAAGAGAAATAAAAGCCAGCACGCCGAAGTGAATCTCATCCAATCCTACTTCGCACGGCCCGGAATAACTCAACTGCCCAGCGGGTCGTTCATTTACTCCACACTCAAACCCTGCCTGATGTGTGCCGGCATGATTGTTTCCTGCGCAGGTGACGCCTACCGGGTGATCTATGGCCAGGACGATTCCGGAGACCTCGCTTCGAATACGGCTCTGGACCAATCAGGCCACAGCGAGTTGATTGGATCGGGAATCTCAGGACAGCTTCACCTTGTCAATGCAAACTTCCAGACCAAGGGCACAAAAGGAGGGAGACTCGCCATGCAAGCTCCCGGTCAGGCCAAACTTCCCCCCGAAAAGGACAAACCGCCGAGAGGAAAAGTTAACGTGGCTGAAACGCTCGACACGGCCTATCGGGCTCGGCCCCGAGACAGCGGCGGCCTTACCGGATACCTGAGTGACTGGGGTGGGCACGGGAGCGGAGTAATCGGCTCGGTTGCTGACCGGCTCGCCGGAAAAATCGGGAAAACCGACCAATACTACAAAACGAAATACGGCGATGACACTGCGATTCTCGCCGTCATCCGGCACATTGAAGCGTATCTCAAAGACGTTGGACTTTTTACATCCATGAACTGGTAGAGGACCAGATGCATCGCCGCATCACCCTCTTTGCCGGAACCACAACGAGCCCCACGGCGTGCCCGGCATCTTCACCTGCGCCGTGCCGGAGTACTCGCCTTCGAGCGGCGTGCGCGTCAGCTTTACCGTATCCACATACTCTGCCGTATAGGTCTTGCCTTCCGGCAGCGTGTACGTCGCCTCGGCAGGGTGCCCCATCCATTTCCGCGTTTTTTTGCGGAAATGGGTGGGAATACGATGTCACTGTTTTATTGCCGGATCAATAGTCTTGCCTTCCGGCAGCATGTACGTTCGCCCGGCGCAAGCCCTGAATCTGCCCCGCCGGCCATCCGCTCAACACGCTTACAATGGATGTCGGCTCGCAGTGCAAAGCAGACCCCCGCGCCAAACGCGAACCCACATCTTCGCCCAGTGGAGATATCCATACACATGATGCACCGCCGCGATTTCATCAAGACCACCGGAACCCTCATCGCCAGCGCCGCCGTCACGCCGAGCCTTGCGCACGCCGCAGAAGGCAGCCCGAAAGGGCGTATCGTGCTGCCCATCAACCGCCGCTGGCGCTATAAGGCAAAGCCCACCGCCGCCGCGCACCAGCGCGACTTCGACGACAGCGCCTTTGACCGCGTCACCGTGCCGCACACCAACATCCGCCTGCCCTGGCACAGCTTCGACGAAAAATCCTACGAGTTCGTTTCTCTCTATCGCCGCCATTTCCGTCTGCCCGCTTCGGCGCGCGGCCGCCGCGTCTTCGTCGACTTTGAAGGCGTCATGACCGCCTCCACCGTGTGGATCAACGGCGCCCGCCTCGGCGAGTACAAGGGCGGCTACACTCCGTTCTCCTTCGAGCTCACCCCGCACATCGACTGGTCCGGCGACAACGTGCTCGCCGTCGATGTCGACTCCACCGAGCGCCCCGACATTCCGCCTTTCGGCCACCAGATCGACTACCTCACCTTCGGCGGAATCTATCGCGAAGTCTCCCTGCGCCTGGTCGCGCCCAACTCCATCGACAACATCTTCGCCCAGCCACAGGATGTGCTCAGCGGCCATCCCTCGCTCGACGTGCAGTGCTTCATCGAGCGGAGTGATGCATCCAGCGGCCCGCTCACGCTTGAGGCCACTCTCTTTGACGGCGACCGGCAGATCGCCACAACGTCGCAACCGGTTTCTGCCACCGGCGGAGCCACAGCGCAGACCCTGCATCTCGACAATCTGGGCCACATCGACCTCTGGAGTCTCAAGTCTCCCAAGCTCTATCGCATCGAAGTGCGCCTGCTCCACAACGCGGAGCTGCTCGACAACGAAACCCGCCGCTTCGGCTTCCGCGAAGCAAAATTCACACCGCAGGGCTTCTCGCTCAACGGAGAAATCATCAAGCTGCGCGGCCTCGATCGCCACCAGACCTTTCCCTGGGTCGGACAGGCCATGCCCGGCCGCGTGCAGCGCCGCGACGCTTACATCCTGCGCCGCGAACTCAAGTGCAACATCGTCCGCTGCTCCCACTATCCGCAGTCGCGCCACTTCCTCGACGGCTGCGACGAAGCCGGCCTGCTGGTGCTTGAAGAGATTCCCGGCTGGCAGCACATCGGAGACCTAGCCTGGCAGGACATCGCTGTCGACAACGTCGGCCGCATGATTCGCCGCGACTGGAACCATCCCTCCATCATCCTCTGGGGCGTGCGCATCAATGAGTCGCGCGACGACCACGACTTCTACACCCGCACCAACGCGCTCGCCCACCAGCTCGATCCCACCCGCCAGACCGGCGGCATCCGCAACTTTCCCGGCTCCGAGCTGCTGGAAGACGTCTTCACCGTCAACGACTTTGGATTCCCGCTCCGGCCGCCCAATCATCCGCTCTATCTCAACACCGAGTTCGTCGGCCACACCTTTCCCACCAAGACCATCGACAATGTGGAGCGCCTGCGCGAGCACACGCTCCGCCACGCCCGCATCCATGACCAGCTCGCCTCCAACCCGCAATACTCCGGCGGCATTGGCTGGTGCGCCTTCGACTACAACACCCACGCCGACTTCGGCTCCGGCGACCGCATCTGCTACCACGGAGTCACCGACATCTGGCGGCAGCCCAAGCTCGCCGCCGGGTTTTATCGCTCCCAGTGCGACCCCGCCGAAGAAGTCATTCTCGAACCCGCCTTTCACTGGGCGCGCGGCGACGAAAGCGTCGGTTTTACCCGCGCTCTGGTCTGCTCCAACTGCGACCACCTGAAGTTCTTCATCGACGGCCGGCTGGTCGCCGAGGCCGATCCCGACCGCGAGGAGTTTGCGCACCTCAAGTACGCGCCCTTCTCCGCCGACCTCCGCCACGCGCTCGATCCGTGGGGCGATCTACGCATCGAGGGATACATTCAGGGCAAACAAGTCATCGCGCGCAGCTTCTCCGGCCGCGGCGTCGACAGCAAATTCACCGCCCTGCCCGACGACACCGCCCTGCTCGCCGACGGCGCCGACACCACCCGCGTCGTCCTGCGCATCACCGACGAGTACGGCGCCGTGCGTCCCTTCGCCAGCGGCCCCATCCGCTTCGAGCTCACCGGCCCCGCCGAACTCATCGGCGACAACCCCTTTGCCCTCGTCGGCGGCGCCGGAGCCATCTGGATTCGCGCCCGTGAAACCCCAGGCAAGGTCCGTCTCATCGCATCTCATCCCTATCTGCCCGCGCAAACCGTCGAGATAGAAATCGCCCCCGCGCCATCCGAGGAGGCCTGATCACGCAATCCATGTCGAAGGAATCTCTGAACCAGTCAACCGCTTGAAGCGCACGGGCTTCAGTTGAAGGATACGGGCTTCAGCCCGTACATCAAGGAATCTCTGCATAAGTCGATGACTTGAAGGATACGAGCTTCACTTGAAGGGTACGAGCTTCAGCCCGAACATCCAGGAATCTCTGCATAAGTCGATGACTTGAAGGGTACGAGTTTCACTTGAAGGGTACGAGCTTCAGTTGAAGGGTACAGGCTTCAGCCCGTACATCAAGCCCCACAAAATCAAAGGGGCTTTAGCCCCTGAGGGACTGCCGGCTTCGCTACAGAACTTGTTCAGAGATTCCTTAAGCGAACTCATCTCACCAACGCGAAAGAGCCACAAGCAGAGCCAACCATGACCACCAAACCCGCTCGCAAAACAATCGCAACGGCATGCGCATGCGTCCTGTTCTATGCAGCCACCGCGGCGCAATCGCCCGCATCGGCGGTTCCCGCAAACGACGCCCGCAACACTGTCATCGTCACCACCAACACGCCCATGCCGTTGCCCGCCTTCTCCAGCCTTTCCGCGTGGGAAGCCCGCAAAGCCGCGCTGCGCAATCAGATCCTTGTCGCCGCCGGACTTTCACCGCTGCCCGCAAAAAGTCCGCTTCACGCCCAGGTCTTCGGCAAATACCAGGGCCGCGGCTACACGGTCGAAAAAGTCCTGCTGGAAACACTGCCCGGCTTCTATCTCGGCGGCAACCTCTATCGCCCCATCGACAACCGGCCAAGACATCCCGCCATCCTCAACCCGCATGGCCACTGGCAGTACGGCCGCCTCGAAAACGAGTCCATCGACTCCAGCCCCGCGCTCGACATCAGCCTCGCGCGCCAGGGTTACGTCGTCTTCGCCTATGACATGGTCGGCTACACCGACACCATCCAGGTGCCGCACCGCTTCGCCGGCTCCGAGATGCGTCTGTGGTCCTTCGGTCCGCTCGGCCTGCAGCTCTGGGACTCCATCCGCGCGCTCGACTTCCTCTCTTCGCTGCCCGATGTGGACACCGCGCGCATCGGCGCCGTCGGCGCATCGGGCGGCGGCACGCAGACCTTTCTTCTCGCCGCCGTCGATGACCGCATCCGCTTCGCCTCGCCCGTCAACATGGTTTCGTCCATCATGCAGGGCGGCGACCTGTGTGAGAACGCGCCCGGCCTGCGCATCGGCACCAGCAATGTCGAAATCGCCGCCATGACCGCGCCGCGGCCCATGCTGCTCGTCTCCGACACCACCGACTGGACGCGCAACCTGCCTCGCGTCGAGTATCCGGCCATCAAAAAAATCTACGCGCTCTATGGCAAAGCCGATGCGGTCGGCGCCGTGCAGTTTCATGCCGTACACAACTTCAACCAGCAGAGCCGCGAGGCCGTCTACCGCTTCCTCGCGCAGCTCAACCCCGGCTGGAGCGATCCGCGCGAATTGAAGGAACACGACATCGAAGTCCCCATGCTCCAGGACCTGCTCGCGCTCTCCAACCGCACGCTCCCCGTCGGCGCGCTCGACCTCGCCGGCCTCTTTCGCGAGGGTCGCGCCATGGCCCAGGCTCAGAACGCGCAAACCCGCGATACGGCCTTTCTGCGCGAGCGCCTACGCCGCACCCTCGACGTTGAAAATCCCACCGATGTGATCGCTGAAAAAAACGGTCAGTCCATCGTCCTCAGCCGGCCGCGGGCCAAAGACCGCGTTCCCGGCATCGATTTAACCGGCAAAGGCGACACCATCCTCGTCGTCGATCCCGATGGATCGGCCCCCGCGCTCCGCAGCAGTCTCGTCACGCGCCTGCGCAAACGAAATCGCCCGCTGCTGCTGATCGACGCTTTTCAAACCGGCGCAGCCAAAGCCCCACGCGACCGTGCCGACCACCCCGCCATCGTGGCCGCCAATCAAAGCAGTGAAACGCCCCTCCAGCGCCAGGCCGATAGCGCCGGCGGCGGCCCGGAGTTTCTCACCTACAACGTCTCCGACGACGGCGCCCGCGTGCAGGATATCCTCACCGCCATCGCTTACGCCCGCAAAACCAGCGCGCGCATTGAAATCTACGCCACCGGTGACGCCGCCATCTGGGCTACCTTCGCAGCCGCCGTCAGCGCCGCGCCCGTCACGCTCCATCTTCAAAACGCGCCCGCGCTCACCAACGACGATGACTATCTAACCCATTTCGACGTACCCGGCATTCTCCGCGCCGGCGGCCTGCCCACCGCGCAACAACTGGCCCAGCCGCATTAGGAAATCTCTACATGAGTCGACGACTCGAAGGGTACGGGCTTCAGCCCGTACATGGAGCCTCGCAAAATCAACGGGGCTTTATTGAGAACTGCATAAGGAATGTCCGAGCAGGCGCGCCGTAGGCGCAAGGATCGTTAGCCCCGCGCTTCAGCGTGGGGAAAGGGAATCCCGCAATACCGGTGTGAAGTCCCGTAGAAACGGTGCAACGACATTTCGTTTGCTGGAATCAATAGCCCCTGACAGTCCTCACTCAGCCGCAGTTTGAATCAATCACGACAAGCGCAAATGTAGATAGTTGATCTGTCCATGCACGCCTATTTCGCCGCGCAAGAACAAGTCCGGTACGAGCTCTCCGTCTGATTGTCGAGCGCGCACACATACTGCGGCCAGAACAGCTTCAGTTCCCGCGACTTGTCGCCCACAAAATAGTCCTTGAGATAGTTCTGGCTTACTTCCGACTGCGCCGAGGGGTCGGCCTTGAACTCAGCAAACAGGTTCTCCACCGATCCGGCCACGAACGACGGCTCCTGATAAGCCTTCGCATAGTCGTACTCCTGTGACCATTTCGTGCCCACGCCCGTCTGGTTCGATGCCGCGATCACGTGATAATTCATCAGCACGCCCGTCTCCGTATCCACCTGCGCCACGGTAAACGCGGGATTGTTTCCATCGACCGGCGAGATGGAAGGCACCATCTTCACCGCCACCGGCCCATGCCCGCTGTCTTTGCCGCCTGGCTCCAGCAGCCGCATCTCGTCCATGTGCGTGTGCGCAAAAATAGCCAGCGGAATCACGTCGCCATAGCCGGCAATCGCATCGCCCAGCGCATCCGATGACAGAAACATCTGCGGTGATTTTCCGCCGCAGATATTCTCGGCCTTGCTGATCGTCGAATACGGGTCCACACCCGGCGGAATATGCGCCATCACCCAGATTTTTTCCTTGTTCTTGCGCGCGTGATTCAACTCCCTCTTGAGCCACACGATCTGCGCCGCCGCTTCCTGCGGATCGGGCTTGTTGTCGCAGGTGGCATACTTGCGCGCCATGAACAGATCGTCCAGCACCACGATCCGCGCATGATGAATCGGCAGCGACGCGCTGTAGTAGCCGCCATCCGCAAAATTCTTCGCCGCCTTCTTCCGCTCCAGTTCCGGCAGTCCGGTCAGCTCCGGCTCGGGCAGGTCCGCGGTGAAAACCCCGCCCATATCCTCCAGAAACTGGCTGTCGGCATCAAGCTGATAATCGCCGCAATCGGAGTCGTTGTTGCCCAGCGCCGCATACACCGGCGCACGCGGAAACGTGCCGCGCAGCGAGCCCATCACAAACTCGATCGTCTTCTCCACAAAGGCGCGATAGTCGTCCGGCGACGACTTGGGGAACAGCTTCTTGTACTTGCACGAAAACCCATGCGCAATCAGGTCGCCGCTCACCGTCACAAACCCGGCGTCTTTGGCATCGGCACGCATCGCCTTCAGGCTCGACGCAAACAGCGGGTACGACGTGTCCTGGCCGCGCACGTGGCACTCCGACTGCAGCGCGGAAAATCTCTGCTCGCGATCCGCCGAGTTCGGCGTCGCCAGAATCGCATTCCAGCCTCCCGGCGCGGCCTCGGCCAGTTGCGTCGTCTTGTCCGGATCCCAGAAAGGCTCAAAGTGAATGTCGCTCACCATCAGCGCCTGCACCGTCGGCTTGTCCGCATGCAGCGGCAGCCGCGGCAGCGCCCGGCAGGGCATAGCCGCAAGCGCAGCCACGCACAACGCAGCGACACACGGCGCAGCCAGCCAGCCCGCACGCAAAAACCGCAATGTTGACTTCCCACTCATCTCAACTCCTCGGAAGCGGAACACAAGTCTTCCCGGCTTTTTCCGGCCTGACCAGAATAAACCTCGGCCGCGCGCCCACCACATTCCGCGCACGCCGCGTCCGTGTGGTATACGTTTCCACATGATGCGAAGCAGGTTCCTCGCCGCCGCTCTTCTTGCCGCCATGGTCTCCATTCCGGCCCACAGCCGCGCGCAGACTCTCGCGCCCACGCCGCCCATGGGCTGGAACAGTTGGGACGCCTACGGCCTCACCATCGACGAGCAGCAGTTCAAAGCCAACGCCACCGTGCTCGCCGGCTTTCAGGAGTTCGGCTGGAAGTACGCCGTCATCGACGAGGGCTGGTACATGGCCGATCCCGCCGGCAAAGACGTCGCCGCCCGCAAGTATCTGTGGAACGCCAACGGCCTGCTCATTCCCGCCACCGACCGCTTTCCCTCGGCCGCCAACGGCGCCGGCTTCAAGCCGCTCGCCGACTGGGTCCACGCGCAGGGACTCAAGTTCGGCATCCACATCGTGCGCGGCATCCCCCGCCAGGTAGTCGCCGCCAACCTGCCCATCGCCGGAAGCAGCTTCACCGCTTCCGACGCCGCCGACACCACCAGCCCGTGCCCATGGGACCAGGGTAACTGGGGCGTGAAGGACAACGCCGCCGGCCAGGCCTATTACGACTCGATGTTCCGCCTCTTCGCATCCTGGGGGCTGGACTTCGTCAAGGTCGACTGCATCAGCGACCATCCCTTCCGGCCCACCGAGATTCGCCAGATCGCCGAGGCCATCCAAAAAACCGGCCGCCCCATCGTGCTCAGCCTTTCGCCCGGACCCACCGCCCTGGCCAAGGCCACCTTCGTGCAGAAATATGCGCAGATGTGGCGCATCTCCGAGGACCACTGGGACGTGTGGAGCGCGCCGCATGACGCCGCCCACGGCGAGTTCCCCTTCGGCATCCGCGACGCCTTCGACCGCCTGGCCAAGTGGTACGTTTACACCGGCCCCGGCAGTTGGCCGGACGAGGACATGCTGCCCTTCGGCTATCTCGGGCCCAGTCCCGGATGGGGCCAGGCCCGCCAGTCCCGCGAAACCCCCGACGAACAGCGCACCGAGCTTGCCCTGTGGGCCATCGCCCGCTCGCCACTCATTCTGGGAGCCAATCTCACCCGGCTCGACGACTTCACCCGCTCGCTCATGTCCAACCAGACCGTCCTGTTCATGAACCAGAACGCCACCTACGACCAGCCCGTCGACATATCCAAACTCGGCCCCGGCTTTGACAACGCGCGCGTCTGGCGCGCCACCATCAACGAGCCCGGCGCCCGCGGCTACGCCGAATACTTCGGCTTCTTCAACCTCGACGACAAGCCCGTCACCCTGCGCACCACCTGGAAGCAACTCGGCCTGGACAACGCCAAACACTCCGCGCAGAACGCATGGGACGACTCCGTTACGAAAGTCTCGCGCGACATCAGCGTAACGTTACCTCCGCACGGCAGCGCGCTGCTTCAGGTGCAATGAATCGCCTCCATCGTCCACCCGTCATGCGAAACTGAAGAGTCGTGTGCCGGCTCGCCGCCACGGCGAGGCAACCATGCCCGTGCTTCGTTCGGCCTTTCTCGCTCTGTCGCGCAGCCGCTCGCTGCGCAGCTTCTGCGAGACCTCCAGAATGGGCGCGCGTCTCAGCGGGCGCTTCGTGGCCGGCACAGTCGCCTTTGACGCACTGCGTGCCGCTGAAGCCGTCAATCGCCAGGGCATGGCCGTCACCCTCGACGCCCTCGGCGAGAGCGTCGCCTCTGAAGCCGAGGCCCGCGAATCCGCCGAGGTCTATCACCAGCTGCTCGATCTGATCGCAGCCCGCCGCATCGATGCCAACATCAGCGTCAAGCTCACCCAGATGGGCCTCGAACAATCGCCACGGCTTGCCGAGTCCATCGCCCTCGATCTCGCCCGCCACGCTGGCGCCACCGGCAACTTCATGCGCATTGACATGGAAGACGCGCGCCTCACCCAGACCACGCTCGACATCGTGCGCCGCATCCACGCCCAGGCCGAATCCCGCGGCTCCATCGGCGTCGTCATCCAGTCCTATCTCTACCGCTCTCAGTCCGACATCGAGCAGCTTCTCGTCGACGGCATCCGCATCCGCCTGTGCAAAGGCGCATACAACGAGCCGCCCGAAGTGGCCTTTCCACGCAAGAGCGACGTCGATGCCAGCTTCATCCGCCTTAGCCGGCTGCTGCTTCAAAGCCCGGTCTATCACGGCATCGCCACCCACGACCCCGCCATGATCGCCGCCGTCCGCCGGTTCGCCATACAGCACGCCATCGATCCGCAGCGCTTCGAGTTCCAGATGCTCTATGGAGTTCGCCGCGATCTGCAGCGCCAGTTGGTCCGCGATGGCTACAAGGTAAGGGTCTACGTTCCCTTCGGCAGCGCCTGGTACCCCTACTTCATGCGCCGCCTCGCCGAGCGCCCCGCCAACGTGCTCTTCCTCGCCAGAAACTTCTTCCGCTCCTAGCGCCTCTGACCGCTTGAACTTGTACGATTTTGGGTGCCCCAGGAGCCTCTTGCAAAAATCCGCGGGATGGTTGATTTAGTGGGTAGGGGTGGGAATCGCATGCTTTAGAATCTGGTTTCCACACCATAGATTCGCGGAGCGATCCCACCGTATGCAGTTTAACGTTTCCTG
>DATAVZ010000041.1:0-9046 GCA_036267475.1 Occallatibacter sp. | reverse complement strand
AGGAACTCTGAGGAGATGTCGAACGTGGACAAAAAATCGTCCCTCAGGGGCTAAAGCCCAACCTATTTTCAGCTCTTTACGGCACGGCTGAAGCCGTGCCCTTTCAAAACGGTTCTGAGAAGGATGGTTCCTGGACAGGTTCTAAGGCATTTTCAGGATTTCTGTGGAGTCGTCGGAATTCGCAAAGGTGGATTTTTCTTGATGAAAAATCCACTCAGCAGCAGTGGCTTCGCTCTACACCTATCCTGAAAATGCTTTAACCCTTGCGCGCCCGCACCGCTTCCTTCGCCTCGGCCGGTCCGGTTGCGGGCACCTCGGGTACTTCGGCCTTGGCCGCGCCAATGGCCAGCTTCTTGCGCAGCTCCACGTCCATGCGGCCAAAGGTATCGCGATTCTCCTTGAGAAAGCTGCGCGTATTTTCGCGGCCCTGCCCAATGCGCTCCCCGGCGTAGCTGTACCACGCGCCCGACTTCTCCACAATATTGTGGGTCACCGCCAGGTCCAGCACGTCGCCTTCGCGGCTGATGCCTTCGCCGTAGAGAATGTCGAACTCCGCCTCGCGGAACGGCGCGGCGACCTTGTTCTTCACAATCTTGACCTTGGTGCGCGAGCCCACCACTGTATCGCCTTCCTTCACCGCCGCAATGCGCCGGATATCCACGCGCACCGAGGAGTAGAACTTGAGCGCCCGGCCGCCGGTGGTGGTCTCCGGATTGCCGAACATCACGCCGATCTTCTCGCGAATCTGGTTGATGAAAATCAGCGCCGTGCGCGACTTGGACACCGAGCCCGTGAGCTTGCGCAGCGCCTGCGACATCAGCCGCGCCTGCAGGCCCATGTGCGAGTCGCCCATCTCCCCATCCAACTCGGCCTTGGGAACCAGCGCCGCCACTGAGTCCACCACCAGCACGTCGATGGCCCCGGAACGCACCAGCGCCTCCGTGATCTCTAACGCCTGCTCACCGCTATCCGGCTGTGAAACCAGCAGGTTGTCCACATCCACGCCCAACTTTTTGGCGTAGCCTGGGTCCAGCGCGTGCTCCGCGTCCACAAATGCCGCCAGGCCGCCGTTGCGCTGCGCCTCGGCAATAATCTGCAGGGTGATGGTCGTCTTGCCCGACGACTCGGGCCCGAAGATCTCGGTCACCCGGCCGCGCGGAATGCCGCCCACGCCCAGCGCGGCGTCAAAGCTGATTGACCCGGTGGAGATCACCGCAATCGGGATCAGCGCCTCGCGGGACCCGAGCCGGACGATCGACCCCTTTCCAAACTGTTTTTCGATCTGTGCAAGGGCAAGTTCTACGGCTTTGCTCCGGTCGTCGGCGATGGCCATTCATGGCTCCTTTGAGAGGCTCGCGCCGCCCGCCGTTTTCAGCCATTTTCCGGCAAAAAAGCGGCGGCGGCCCGCAGTGGATTCGATGGGATTGTAGCAGGGCCAGACAGACAATGACAGTGGAAAAGAGCGAAGAAATAGAGAAAATTGGCTGCGCTCCGGCCTCCCAGGTTTCCCGAGCGAATTGTTTGGTGCGCGTCGCTCGCAATCGTGCATAATTTCTACTGCAACTTCCCCTCAAGCTATCGGCTGCCAGAATCCTGTGAAATCCCGCAAGTCATAGCCAAGTCATACTAACCGGGCCGGAAACAGGGTCAGGACTCGTTTGAGCAACGCTCTTTATCGACGGAAGCAGCAGCCGGCCTGGTGGCGCTGGCCAGCACGTGCGCTCGGCGTGCTCGGTGGCAGTCTGTTTTTGCTGGCAGGCGACGCGTTTCTGATCGCTGTGCTGCCATCTCCTGCCATCCATGCCAGGCCGGCGGATTCTGCAGCCCAGCCAGCTCCGCAGGCAGGCCAGCAGGATAAAAGCAGAGGCGCAAACGGCAGCTCCTCTACTCATGCGGCACTGGATAATGGAGCGCAACTCGATGCGCTGCGCAAAGATCTCGAATCGCGCATCGACGCCGACCGTAAAGACGCCGCTGAAAAGATCAGCCAGGAGCGTGAAGAGACCAAGGATGTTCTGGGAGCGCTGATCGGCCTCACGGCGCTGGCTTCGCTCATCGTTGGATTTCTCACTTATGCTTCTGTGAAAAATACCCGCGACGATGCTGAGAAGCTATTCGAACGAACCCGTGAGGAGTCTGCCAGGCTTGTGGAAGATGTCCGCAAAAGAATGACGGACATCGTGGGAACGTTCCCGGAATTTGCCGGTCTGGATGAACGGATTCGCAAGCAGATGCGCGAGGTGGAATCGCGCATGCCTCCTGAGGCCGACTGGAATGACGACCAATCGTTCCGCGTGCTCGACGAAAGCGACAAGCAGGAGATTCTGGACAGCGAAATCGCCATTTCAGCCAGCGTGTCTGTCTTCGCTCTGGATCGCGTGCCGCTGTTGCGCGCCCGTCTGGTTGCCATTTATGCCGCGCTGGCCCGGTTTTATCTGGGCCGCTATAACACTTCCCACGCTCCCGCTGAAGGCGACTATGTGCGCGCTGTCTCCTATGCGACGCGGGTTGTTCAGGCCAACATGGAAGCTCCCGGCGGCTACCGGTTGCGCGGCGCCATTCATCTTGCCCGTTATGAGCGCGGCAAGAGAACCAACCCGGTCGTCAGCAATCAGCAACTGCTGGATTCCGCTGAAAAGGACTTCGCAATCGCAGTTGCCTCACTGGACCTCGTCGATGCGGGCGCCTTTTACAATCTCGCGCTGGTCCAGCACTACAAGGCAAAGACCGCCGAAGCAGCGGCCACATGCCGCCAGCTCATTGCTCTCAAGGACAAGGTATCCGCAACGCACCGGAAAAAGTACCTGCCCGGCATCTACCGCAATCTCGCCTGTTTTCTTGCTCTCCGGGCTGACACGTCCGCGCAGAACAAGACCGAGGCCGACAAGCTCAGCAACGAATCGGTAGAAGCTGTTCGAAAGGGGATAGAGGAATTCGAGCCTACTGCGAAGCAGGATGACGGTCTTAAAGAACTGAAGGCAGGGATTCTTGCGGAGTTGAAGCCGGGCAAAGACCTGAACAGGCTCGGGCAGAGGTTTCAACATGAGATCGAAAGCTTATTTGCGCCCGCCAAGCCAGCCGCAGCCAACCTGGCCAATGCGAGCCCAGCCAATGCCAACCCGGCCAATATAGTTCCTAACCCGTAGGTGCGGCGAGCCTAAGCGACAAACGAGCCTAGACGATCGGTGGTTTCAGATCAGTTGTCAGCATATTTGTCTCCCTCTTGCTGCTTTGATGATACTCCCGGTCGAAAGATTCCTTCAACTGCTTTCATGGCTACGGTGGAATCGCTATCTGCGCGGCTGCGCAGAGCTCTTTCGATAAAAACCATTCTTCAACCCGGCATCCACTATGCCGTGGGGGCCATGTCCATAGGAGTCACGCCCCGTGGGAGCCGCTCAGCCGCGTATCCGTCACGCCGTGTATGCGCCCACCCGCGTCTCCCCGGCGGTCAGGTCGTCGCAGGCCCGGTCCAGCGCCTCGTACTCCTGATCATGCTCTCGGCGGAAGGCGCGAAAGTCTTCTTCGCTGGCCCAGCGATCGATGGTGAGATAGCGGCCCGGAACGTAGGCGTCGCGCAGCAGTTCGGTGCCCACATGCTGCGGCGATTTGCCGAACAACCGCGCCCAGCTCCCTTCCGCGCCATAAGCGGCCTCAAACCCCGCAATCCTGTCCTCGGCAACCTCGAACTGCCATACCACCACAAACATGCGTCGCTCCCTGCCGGTCCCAGACTCCCGATGGCATCAGTATAGCCGCCACCTGTCTCTACTGGACCAAGAGCGATTCGATGTGGCCCGTCCCGCAACGCTCGTCCGCCCGGCGAGCCGCAATCCGCCGGGCAGACGAGCGCCTGTGTTACTGGCTGAAGGCCACGCCGCTGAACGCGGCGGCGCCCATCGCCTTCGAGGTGGCTGCCAGGGTCAGATCGCCGTGTCCATCGATCGAGTACACCGCCACGTGGGCGCTGCCGCCCGCGGTATAGATCGTCGCCAGCCACTTGTGGTCAGGAGACATCGTGATATCGGTCAGCACGCCCGGAACCGCCACCGACTTGTAAAACACCCCGCCCTGGTTGTCGCTGAAAAAGATCGAGATCAACTGGGCCGGCGAGTTGGCCGAGTACCAGATGTTGCCTTGTCCCTTCACCAGCCAGCAGGGCGCGTTGCTGGGGTAGGCCGGCTGCGGTCCTTGCACCGGATACACCTTCTGGTCCTGGTCCACAATGGCAAAGCTATCCGGGCTGTGCGCCGGCGTAAGGCCCAGCACGTTGCCCCAGAAGGCCTCGCCCAGCGGCACGCTGTTGGCGTTGTCGGGCAGCGCAATCAGGTTGCTTGCGCCGCTCAGCGAGCCGTCGTTGCGGCTCAGCGGCAACTGCAGCACCGATCCCGAGGTCAGGGTCACCGCTGCCCAGGTTCTGCCCACCGCAATCTGCGCGGCGGAAGGATCGGTCAGCGTCACCACCGGCCCATCCAGATAGCCCGATGGCCACGAGTGGCTCTCCGCGCAGGTTGAGCCCACCACGAACAGGTGGCCGCCGCTCAGCGCCACCGAGTCGGGATGGACGCAGTCCGGCGCCAGATGAATCGCCCGCCCCACGGCGACGGAGTTGCCATCGCGCACCAGTTGGCTCACCGTGTTCGATCCGTAGTTGCCCACCGCGCCCAGTTCGCCGTCGAACTGCACCAGCCCGGCGTTGGTGCTGGCGCCGCCCTTGCCGCCGGTGGTCAGGTCCTCGGTCATCTGCAGCGAGGGCTGGTCTCCGGTGTTGAGCCGGAAGACGACCAGCGCGTTGTGGTTTGCGTCGTTGGTGCTGGTAACGATAAGCGTGCTGCGGTCACGCTGTGCGCTAGCCGCCAGCGTGCCTGCCAGCAGCAAGGCCGCGATTGCGATGGCGGGGCGCCACGGGCCGAATGTGCGAAGCCTGCGAAGATGCATGGTTCTCTCCTTTGCGTTTCTGGTGAATGCGTTTCCGGTGAATGCGTTTCGGGTCGTGTGTCTCCGGCGAATGTGATTGGGGGGAATCCGTCTCGGGGTGAAGCGGCGTTTCGGCCGGCCGGAACCGCTTTCACATCCACTCATTCGCCCGGCGCGGAGAAAAAGTTACGCGCCCGCTCATAAAAAAAATCGCCAATCGCAAAATACGAATCGCGAAATGCAAATCGCAAATTGTTTGGCCGTTGCGGGCTCTCCGCCCGTGCCGCGTAACTTTTCCGCTTTCCGGAGCGAAATACTCCAGTAAGCGGACAGGTCTGCGAGCCCAGGCAGGTCCGCGGCCGTGCGCGCCGGTTTGCGCGCAGGCGCCGTCATCGATCAAGATTGCAGGAAGACGATCCGTAGGATGTACCTGGAAAGCAATCTCGAGACGCTGATGGCGCTTTATCAGCAGGGCGACTTCACCGCTGCCGCGGCGCTGATCGATCGCATCAGCCCCCAGCTCCATCGCTTCTTCGCCGTGCAGCCGGGCAGCCGCCCGCACGCCGACGACCTGCTGCAGGAAACCTGGCTGCGCATTCACCGGGTGCGTCACACCTATCGCCTGGGCGAGCCCGCGCTGCCCTGGTTCTACGCCATTGCGCGGCACGTGCGCGTGGACCACTACCGCCGCTCGATGCGCGCCACCGCCGGCGAGCGCGAGCTGGAGATCCAGTCCGGAACCGTTGCCGCGGACCATGACGAGCAGGAGCGCGCCCACCGGTTTGAAGCCCTGCTGGCGCCGCTTTCTGAAAGTCAGCGCGAGGTCGTCGCCATGCTCAAGGTGGCCGGCATGTCGCTTGAGGAGGTCGCGCGCGCCACCTCCTCCACCGTGGGAGCGGTCAAGCAGAAGGCCCACCGCGCCTATGAGAAGTTGAGAAAATCGATGAGCGCCATCCAACCGCGGGTCCAGCTCAGGACCGGCTCAGGAAAGGAGGGAACGGACAACCGTGAGAGACCAGGAGATTGACGATCTGCTGAATAAAAACGCCCCGGCCCCGCTCGCTCCTCGCCCCGAGCTGCTCGAGCGCATCGCGGCCTCCATCCAGCCGTCGCTGCGGCCGGTGCGTCCGCTGCCGCCGGCGTGGATTCTTGCCGGCGGCCTCATCCTCATCTGCGCGGGCATTGCCGTGGGCGGAGCCGCGCGGGCCGGCTTCCTGGGCGTTGAAAAAATGGACATGGTCCAGCGCCTGCTCATCTTCCCCGCGCTGCTGGTCCTCGCCTGCATCGTGGCTTCCCGGTTTGTGCGCGAAATGATTCCCGGCAGCCGCCGCCGCGTCTCGGCCGTGGCCCTGCTGGCGCTGGGCTGCGCCGCCCTGCTGGCGCTGTTTGCGCCGCTGTACCGCGACTACCACACCGACCATTTCTTCTCAGTCGGCTTCGCCTGCCTGGTCACCGGATTCGAACACGCCGTTCCCGCCGGCCTGCTCTGCTGGCTGCTGCTGCGCCGCGGCTTCGCCGTACGCTCCGTCTCCGCCGGACTCATGGCCGGCGCGCTCGGAGGACTGGCCGGCGTTGGAGTGCTCGAACTGCAGTGCCCCAACTTCCAGGCCTCCCACGTGCTGGTGTGGCATCTGGCGGTGGTGCCGCTCAGCAGCGCCGCCGGCGCCCTGGTCGGCTGGCTGGCTGGCCGGCTAACGCGTTCCAATGCCCGCTGAGGCCGATACTCGTTGACGCCGGGCAGCCCTGTGGAATCTCCGCATAAGCCGGTGACTTGAAGGGTACGGGCTTCAGCCCGTACATCAAACCCCACAAAATCCAAGGGGCTTCAGCCCCCGAGGGAAAGTAGGCTGCGCGAACGCACCCATCAATCAAGGTTTACAGTTTGTCCGATCCCTGTAACCTCATAAAATCCAAATGCGATTGCCCTGACAACGGAAATGCAACGCTTATGCGTGTGGCGAGTTTTCGTACGCGGTGTGCAGAGGCAAAAAGATCCGGACTGTTGTCCCGTGGTTTTCCGCATCATTTTGACTCGTAATGCTGATCTGGCCTCCATGGCCTTCAGCGAATTGCTTGGCAACAAACAGCCCAATCCCGGTGCCGACCGTAGCGCGAGTCGTGAAAAAGGCTTGAAATACGTTCGGCAGATCGTGCGGCGCAATGCCCACTCCATTATCGGAAATTGTTAACTGGGTTCCGCCGGCCGGCTCGTCAACATCGTCGACGGCAATCGATAAAAGTCCTCCGGCCGGCATGGCATAGATCGAGTTTGCAATCAGGTTCGAAATCACCTGCATGATCTCTCCACGGCGCAGCACAGCTTCTCGCGACGATTGGAAGGATGTTCGAATGTCGATTCCAGCGGCACTGCATCGCGGCTGGTAGATAGTCACCGCATGTCGCACAATCGCACTCAAAGTGGCCGTGCTCGCCGCGGCATGTTCACGGTAATATCCGAGCGTTTGCCGCGCGATGTGCGAGACCCTTCCCAGTTCTTCTTCGGCAGTCGCCAGATGATTCTGTCCCTCTTCGTCCGTGATTTTGGATCGAAGCAGATAGAGCAGATTGGTAATCGCTTCCAGCGGGTTGTTGATCTCGTGCGCAATCGTTGCGGCCATACGCCCGGTTGCCGCAATCTTTTCAGCCTGCAGCAACGATTTTTCAATGCGCTTTCGCTCGGAAATATCGCGCAGAATTTTGGAAGCCCCGATCACCCGGCCCAGCTCGTCTTTGACCGGAGAAACGGTAAGCGAGACCTCGATCAGTCTGCCGTCTTTTGTAAGACGAACGGTTTCGAGGTGCTCTAAACGTCGTCCCGCGCGGACGCTTTCGATAATTTTGACCTCGTCGGCCTTTAGATCTTCGGGTATAAGCGTCAAAATCGATTGTCCGATGATCTCTTCAGCCGAGTAGCCGAGCAGCCGGCTCGCCGCGGCATTCCAACTGGTGATAACGCCATCGAGATTCTTGCTGATGATCGCGTCGTCAGAGGATTCCACAATCGCAGCCAGTTCGGCGGCGCGTTTCTGGTTTTCTACAAGAGCTCGTCTGATTTGATTCTTCTGGTTCGTAGCCTCGGCAGCGGCGTCGTTCATCAACAGACTTGCAAGGTCCGGATGTTCCTTCATCAGGAGCACCATGTCCTCGTCGAAGGCCATCTCGGGGTGCGTTTCGGTCCAGTAGTGTACAACCCGCACAAAGGCCAGCAGAGCGATCGCAAGTTCGAAGGCGGTATCGCCCAGATATCGACGGACAGCCAAGCGCGCTCGGTCGGAGTCGACGGGCTGCAGAAATACGACGGCCAAAGCATCCAGCAGGTCCGCTTCGAGTTGCGTCTCCTGACCTGGCACGCCGCTCGCCTCCGCATGCCGCTCCAATCTAGTGATCGCGGCCTCCAACTCGGAGGCGTTTGGAATCGGGTGCCGGAGCAGCGCCATGGCCTGGCCTATGCTGTGTGGCGGAACGGAGGCGTCTCCCGCAGTGTTTCCGTACCCGGTCAGAAATCCTACGTGTCGAATGACGCAGTAGCGCACTTCGCAAAAACGGGACAGGTGTACGATCAAGCGCTCTTTGAAGGCCGAAGGCAGCGGGTTATCGAGGTAAGCGGACTTTACAAATGACCATAGCTCCTGCATCAGCCCGGGCGCAGCCTCGGCGGTACGAAAGAAGTTCGGCAACAGGCCGAACCGGGCGGCGACCTCCCGTTCAAAGCTTGTCTCGGATGCTGCGAGGTTGAGCTGACTCGGATTCATAACGGAGCATCCGTCAGAGAGGATTCGAGCCAGGGCAGCGGCTCCGTGTCCATTTTCCGGCATTGCGGGGACTCGCGCAAGGTTCGGGCATGGTTTCCTCCGTATGCCGGTATAGGATGCCGGTATCGTGGTGCGGGCAGTGGTGCTAGGTCAGCTATTGTCCGGCCGGATTTTTCCTCGCAACGCTAAACCCTCAAAAGCAATGCTGCACCCTGGAATGAGATGGCAGCCTCTAAGGAACCTCTGATCAAGCTCGCGAAAGGCGATCCGCACAAGCAGCCAACGAAATTGAAAGGCAAGAGTTGATCGGTTTTGCTGAGAGATCGGCGCAAAGGAGCGGTTTGCCGGAGCTGTTTTCGTGCGTCCGGAGGCCATTT
>DATAVZ010000040.1:0-88193 GCA_036267475.1 Occallatibacter sp. | reverse complement strand
TTGAACAGAATCACGCCGCCGGGCCGGACCAGCCTGAGCCACGCACGCTCCAGGCCCGTCAGCTCAATGCCGCTAAGCCCGACAACTAACAATTCACCCGCTGCGTGGCGCAAACTCGCCGTCATGCTTTCTCCTTCAATTCCTGTTGCAGCTCTTCCAGCAGATTGAGCGCCTGCAGCGGCGTGAGCGAGTTCACGTCCGTTGCTTCAATGCGGTCCACAATGCGCTGCGAGAGCGGCGTGAAGATGGTCAACTGCATAGGCTCGGCGCTGGGCTGCTCCTGCACGCCGGCTGCTGCGGAGCGTTCCTGCTTTTCGTGCTGCTTGAGCACGCGGCGCGCGCGCTCGATCACTGCCGCCGGCAATCCGGCCAGTTTGGCCACTTCAATGCCGTAACTCTTGCTCGCCCCGCCCGGCTCAATGTGATGCAGAAACACAATGCCGCCGGGTGTCTCCTTCACGCCCACGCGTAGATTGCGCACGCGCTGCAGTTTTTCCGCCAGCATCGTCAGCTCGTGATAATGGGTTGCGAAGAGAGTGCGCGCACCGGTTTCGGCATGTAGATACTCGACTGTGGCCCACGCAAGCGACAATCCGTCATACGTTGCCGTGCCGCGGCCCATTTCATCCAGCAGAACAAGCGAGCGATTGGTGGCTGTATTTAGAATCGTTGCCGTCTCGGTCATCTCAACCATAAAGGTGGAACGTCCGCGGGCCACGTTGTCGCTCGCGCCGATGCGCGTGTAGATGCGGTCTACTAGGCCGTAGCGCATGCTTTCCGCCGGAACAAAGCTGCCCATCTGCGCCATGAGCACGAGCATGGCCGCCTGCCGCAGATAGGTGCTCTTGCCACCCATGTTGGGGCCGGTAATGAGCAGCAGACTCGGCCCGGCGGTGTCTGAATCTTCATGGCCGGCGTTGAGATATACATCGTTGGGGATGAAGCGGCCCTCGCGCGTATCTTCCAGCCACTGCTCGATAACCGGATGGCGCGCGGCTACAGCTTCGAGCACCGGTTCCGCGTTGAGCCTGGGACGCGTGTATCTGCGCCCCGCGGCCAGATGCGCAAAGCAGGTCAGCAGGTCTGCCTCTGCAACGGCAAAGGAACTGCGGCGGATGCGGCTCGCGGCTGCCAGCACATTCCTGCGCAGCTCGGCAAAAATGCGCTTTTCGATCTCGATGCAGCGGTCGTGCGCTGTAAGAATTTTGCGCTCATACTCCTTCAACTCCGGCGTCGTAAAGCGCTCGGCATTCACCAGCGTCTGTTTGCGTTCATAGTCGGCAGGAGCCAGCGACAAATTCGCTTTCGTGATCTCGATGTAGTAACCAAAAACCGAGTTGAATTTGACCTTGAGCGATGCAATGCCTGTTCTCTTCCGCTCGCGGTCTTCGATTCCCGCAATTGCCTGCCGCCCGTCCGTCGAAATCGACCGCAGCTCGTCGAGCTCCGCATCGACTCCCTGAGCAACGGCGCCGCCATCGGTCATGGTCAGCGGAGGCTCTGCCACCAGCGTTCGCGCGATCCGCGCCGTCACATCGCCGAGCGTGTCAAGCCGCGATGTAATCTGCCGCCAGAGACCTGCTGCCATGACCGTGAGGGCAGTCTTGAGCCCCGGCAACCGCGCCAGGCTTGCCGCCATGGCACGTACATCGCGCGGACCCGCCGAGTCAAGGCTGAGCCGTGCGAGCAGACGTTCAAGATCGAGAATGCCACTGAACGCGCGCCGCACCTCTTCGCGCTTAAGCAGATCGGCCTGCGCCTCAGCCACAGACTCATAGCGCGCCTCAATCTCTACTGCGTCCATGAGCGGCCGCAGGATAGTAGCGCGCAGCATGCGTTTGCCCATGGGCGTCAGGCATGCGTCGAGAGTGCGGAAGAGCGTGGCGCGGTCATCCTGTCCGGCGAAGAGCGGCTCGACTAGTTCAAGGTTGCGCACTGTTACCTGGTCGAGCTCGAGTGCGGTGGAGTGCTCCTGAAACCGCAGCGAATCGATGTGCAGTGCTTCGTTCTTCTGCGTGGTGCGCACATAGTGCAGCACCGCGCCGGCGGCAATGGCTGCCGCATCGTGGCCATTGAGGCCGAAGCCTTCGAGCGAGCGCACGTTAAGTTGCCGCTCGACAAGTGGAACGGCAAAATCCCGGCTCCAGATCCAGTCATCCACGCGGGTGCGCGCCCGGATCTTTTCAAGCTGCGCAGGCACTTCGGCGCTCGCCGCCAGCAGCACTTCGCTCGGCGAGGCCAAAAGCAGCTCGTCCAGAGCTTGCTGACGAGCTGTTGGGCCTGAAAACTCCGCGGTGCGAAACTCGCCTGTTGAAACATCCAGCAGCGCAACGGCGCTCACGGCTGCGGCATCGCGCCCAGTCTCATAAAGCGCGGCCAGAAAATTGTTTTGCTCCGGACCGGTCTGCGCGTCGAGCGCCGTGCCGGGTGAAAGCACGCGCGTGACTTCGCGCCGCACGATCTTCTTGGTGAGCCTGGGGTCCTCCATCTGGTCGCACAGTGCGATGCGATAGCCCTTGCGCAGCAGACGTGCCAGGTACCCCTCGACCGCGTGATACGGAACACCGCACATGGGCTGCGTCCGCTCGCGGTCGCGGGCGGTGAGCGTGAGCTGCAGTTCGCGGCTCACGACGATCGCGTCGTCATAGAAGAGCTCGTAGAAGTCGCCCATGCGGAAGAACAGCAGCGCATCTGGATTTTCGCGCTTGGCCGCTGTCCACTGGCGCATAAAAGGGGTCAGCTCGGCAGAAGACTTATCGAGCGGCGAGGGCTCTGCGGCCGGCTCGGCAGCAATCAGCAAACCAGCCTCGGGACGTGCTTCCGGACTGGTCTCGGATTGAACGTCTTCGCGCATCACGATTGCTTCAAGCTTATCGTGGCCGGGGGCTTAAGGCGGGTGCAGGACAGTGCAAAACCGGGTGCGGATTTTCGGCATTTCCAGAAGGCTTCGATTTAGGTGCGGCAGACCAGTATGCGGAAGGAACCGGGCTCAATTCGGCCTGCCGCTGGGCTTCCAGTCCTTGAGAAGCTCCTGCCAGGCCAACTCCTCAAGCTCCTCGCGCGAGGGCGGCAGCAGCTCGTCGAAGCCGTCGAACTGCTTGGCAAACCTTGCAAGCACCGCCGGCGACTGGCGCGCACTCTCAATCAGATCGTCGACTCCCTCCATGCCGTTTTCCTTAAGCGTCTCGGCAAAGGCCTGGTAGGCCATCAACTCGCGGCAATAGAGCTTCATCTCCTTCGCCAGAAAAAGAATGAACGACCGCTGTTCGTCCTGGTCCATGACGTTCTCCGTTCAATATCTATGAAAAGACTGCCCCCTACCCCAAGTGAGCCAATGTAACACGAACTCGATTGCACGGTTTTGCGCATCGGTAACAGGTAAACCGCCAAGTTTGCGCCAATTGCGGCGTGCGATATGCGCGGCGCCGCGGTCCCACAGGATTTCCGCCACAGTATACTGATACTGAACGCCTTAAAGCGTCTCTTGCGATGGTTCTTCTCTGGCTCAGAGTGGCGGCGGTTCTGTATGCGGCGGCATGCGTGGCCGTCTTTCCGGCTGTGCTCTATTCAAACGAGCGCTGGCGCAAAACCTGTGTCCATCTGGGCGGGCTGGCCTTCTTCTTTCACTTCGTTTCTGTTGTTGAAATGTTGATCCTTGCGCACCGGCTTGCGCCGCAGGGCGTGCGCGAGATCGAGTCGCTGCTGGGCTTTGCCGTGGCCGGGCTGTTTTTTCTGGTCTGGTGGCTCTACGACGCCATCTCGTTCGGACTCTTTGCGTTGCCAGCGACATTTTTTCTGGTCTTTGTGCCCGCTCTGGGAACAGACCGCTACACCTTCCCCTCGCAGGGCGTAAGAACCAGCTGGCTGGTGGCGCACATCGTCGCGCTGCTGCTGGCCTATGCGGCGCTGTGCTTCAGCCTGCTGGCCTCGGTGCTCTATCTTTTGCAGGAGCAGCGGCTGAAGTCGAAACCCAGGCAAGGGAAGAGCCCTTTGGACTGGCTGCCGCCGCTCGACACGCTCGAGCGCATTGCGCATGCCACGCTTGAGTTCGGTTTTCCCTGCATGACGGTCGGCCTCGTCATTGGCTCGGTGCTGGCGCAGGAGACCTCGTTAGGAGCGGCCTACTTTGCCGACCCCAAGGTTATCGCATCATTTGCCATGTGGGCCGTCTACGTGGCGCTGTTGCTCATCCGCCGCGGCGCGGGACTGCGCGGGCGCAAAGCTGCCTATGTTTCCGGCGCGGCGCTGGCCGTGATGATGGCCGTCTGGGCCGCCAACCTTATCAGCAACGTGCACAGGTTCGGTCCGCAATGACGCTCACACTCATCGGTGTGAACCACAAGACCGCGCCCATCGCGTTGCGCGAGCGCATCGCCATTGGCCGCGACGAGCTGGCTGACGCCACGCGCGCGCTGGCAGCAGTGCCCGGCGTGGCCGAGTGCATAATCGTCTCCACCTGCAATCGCGTGGAGCTCATCGCCATAGTGGACCAGCCCGAGACGCAGCTCGCGGACTTCTTCTCAAACCACTTCACTATCGACTCAACTACGATTGGTCCGCACATCTACGAACATCGCGACGGCGCCGCCGTCAGACACCTCTTCCGCGTGGCAGCCAGTCTCGATTCGATGGTGGTGGGTGAGCCGCAGATTCTGGGCCAGGTGAAAGAAGCATTCGCTGTGGCACGCGCCACGGGCACAATCTCAGGACAGCTTGAACATCTGCTGCAGAGCGCATTTGCCGCTGCCAAGAAAGCCCGTAGCGAGACAGGCATCGGAGCAAACTCTGTTTCCATCGCTTCAGTCGCCGTGGACCTTGCGCGCAAAATCTTCGGATCGCTGCAGGGGCGTACGGTATTTCTGGTTGGCGCAGGCAAGATGAGCGAACTGGCCGCGCGGCATCTCGTGCAACAGGGCGCAGGCGCGATTCTTGTCAGCAACCGCACCGCGGAACGCGCACAACGCATGGCCGCCGAGTTTAACGGCCGCATCGTTCCCAAAATCGTCGATTTTGCCCAGTTGCATGAGGTTGCGAGCGAAGCCGACATCGTAATCAGCTCTACCGGAGCGCCGCATCCAATCTTTCGCCGCGAGCACGGGCAGGCGTTTCTGCATCGTCGCCGCAACCGGCCCATGTTCTTCATCGATATCGCCGTCCCGCGCGACGTCGATCCTGAGATGAACAAGCTCGATGGCATCTTCGTCTACGACATCGACGACCTGCAGCAGGTGGCCGCCTCACACATGGAAGCGCGCAGCCGTGAGGCCATCGACGCGGAGACGCTGATTGCAGAAGAGGTCGAGCGGTTTCACGAGCGCCAGCGCACAGTCACCGCCGCTCCGGCCATCATCGAACTGCAGCGCAAGGCCGAGGAGATTCGCATCGGCGAACTGGAGCGCATGAACGCGCGGCTGAACTCGCTCACTCCCGAGCAGGCCGCAGCCGTGGAGGCGCTCACGCGCGGGCTCGTCAACAAACTTCTTCATCCGCCTATGCAGGCCATCAAGCAGGCAGCACGCGAAGGCGACTCCGCGCGGCTCGATGCGCTGTGCGATGCGTGGTCGGTTCGCGGTGAAGCAGAATCCGCACAGAAGCCGGCGCAGAAAACAAGCGAGCCTGCGGATGTAAAGTCAGGTCAGGGGCGCGAGCCCGAACGCGTCAGCGAACGCATAGGGGTGCGCCGATGAAACTGCGCATTGGCAGCCGCGGCTCGCAGCTTGCGCTGTGGCAGGCAAATCACATCGCGGCCCTGCTGTGCGAGCAGGACCACGAAGTCGAGATCGAGATCATCAAGACCACCGGCGACCGTCTGCAGGAAGTCACATTCGCCGAAGTCGGCTCCAAGGGCATGTTCACCAAGGAGATTGAAGAGGCGCTTGCGGAAGGCCGCGTGGATCTTGCCGTTCACTCGCTCAAGGATCTGCCCACGGAATTGCCTGAGCCCTTCATCCTTGGCGCCACGCCGGTTCGCGTGGATGCCCGCGACGCCTTTGTGTCCGTCCGCTATGCGAGCGTTGCCGAGTTGCCGCAGAACGCCCGTGTGGGCACCAGCAGCCCGCGCCGCTGCGCACAGTTGAAGGCGCTGCGGCCCGGCGTCGAAGTCGTGGAATTTCGCGGTAATGTGGACACGCGCCTGCGCAAACTCTCAGAAGGCCAGGTCGACGCCATCCTGCTTGCCGCCGCCGGCCTTGAACGGTTGGGCCGCACCGACTGGCTGCGCGAGCGGCTGGAGCCGAAGGATTTCTGTCCCGCCGCGGGCCAGGGCGCGCTGGGCATCGAGATTCGGGAAGACGATGCGCGGACTCTGGAAGCCATTGCTTTTCTCGACGATCCCGATACGCGCTTTGCGGTCACCGCGGAGCGCGCCGCGCTGGCGGCACTGGGCGGCGGATGCCAGGTGCCCATCGGCACGCACAGCCGCATGAAATTCACCCAGCACCACAAGCCCCAGGACGAAATATTTGCCGTTGTGGCTTCGCCTGAGACCGGCGCCGTGGTGCGCATCCATTACCAGGCCGAGCGCAATCACAACGATCCCGCGGCCTTTGGACGCCACGCCGCCAAGATGTTGCTTGAAGCCGGCGCAGGTCCGCTGCTTCTCGACACGGTGGCGGATACGTCCAGCGACACGGCGGGCGACACCCGATGAGCTTGCCGCTCGGCGGACGCCGTGTGCTCGTCACGCGCGGCGCGCGGCAGACATCGCCATTGAGCCAAGGGCTGCGGGCGCTGGGTGCAATCCCGGTTGAAGTCCCGGTGCTTGAGATCGTGCCGCCGGACTCTTACGCGCCGCTCGATGCGGCTCTGCGCAATCTCGATTCATACGACTGGCTCATTCTCACCAGCGCCAACGCCGTGCGGGCGCTTGCCGAGCGCGCCGCGCATCTGGGCGTTGCGCTCGATCGGGTATCGTCGCCGCTGGTC
The DNA here is from genome assembly GCA_036267475.1 of Occallatibacter sp. GTDB lineage: Bacteria > Acidobacteriota > Terriglobia > Terriglobales > Acidobacteriaceae > Telmatobacter. The sequence continues at coordinate 81,269 of DATAVZ010000040.1, read as the reverse complement.
GCAGCCGTGGGTCCGGCAACCGCTGATGCCGCGCGCCAGGCCAAGCTTGCGGTAGGGCCGGTGCCTGAGTCTTACGCGGCCGAAGGGTTGCTCGACTCGCTCGGCACGCAAACCGCCGGCAAGCGCGTGTTCATTGCCCGCGCCGCCATTGCGCGTGACGTGATTCCCAACACCCTGCGCGCTGCCGGTTCCATGGTGGATGTGGTCGAAACCTATCGCAACATGCTGCCCGAGGACGCGCCGGAAAAACTACGCGGCGCCTTGCATGAAAAATTGGACGCGGCCACCTTTACCAGTTCATCCAGCGTGACGCATCTGCGGCAAGCCGCGGAGCAGGCAGGCATCGCATTCCCGTTCGCAGATGTTCCCGCCGTCTCCATCGGGCCCATCACCAGCCGGACCCTGCGCGAAAATGGCTGGGAGCCGGCTGCTGAAGCGGATCGATCCGACATTTCAGGACTGATCGCAGCTGTTGCAGAGCTTCTACAGCACTGAAGCCGGGTGCGCCAGGTCTGGTCTTTCATATCTGGGATGGCGCGACGATCAACTGTGCCAGGTCTTGTCCTTCGAGTTGCAAAGCTGCTCCAGATTGCACTGGCCGCACTTGGGCTTTCGCGCCTCGCACACCTTGCGGCCATGATGAATGATCTGGTGCGAGAACGAGATCCAGCGCTGCTGCGGCAGAACGCGCATCAACTCGCGCTCCACTTCCTGCACAGTCTCGCCTTTAGCCAGCTCCAGCCGGCGCGCAATGCGAAACACGTGCGTATCCACCACCACGCCTTCGGCCATGCCAAAGCTCACACCGAGGACAACATTGGCGGTCTTGCGCGCCGCGCCGGGAATGGTGATCAACTCAGCCAGCGTCTCGGGCACCTTGCCGCCGAAGCGCTCCACAACTGCCTTTGCTGCGCCCTGCAGCGACTTCGCCTTGTTGTGATAGAAGCCCGTCGTGCGGATCAGATCTTCGAGCACCGGCAGCGTGGCCTTGCTCATCGCCGCCGGGGTAGGGAATCGCTTGAACAACTCCGGCGTGACCATGTTCACGCGCACATCGGTGCATTGCGCAGAGAGAATGGTTGCAACCAGCAGCTCCCACGGCGAGAGATGGGTGAGCGCGCAGACCGCCTCGGGATAGGCTTCGTCGAGCCCCGTTAGAATCGCGTTGACACGCTCCGGCGCGAGCGGGCCGCGCAATGGCTGCGTCTTCTTTGCGGAACTCACCGCGCCGGCACTCTTTTTACCAACATTCCTCTTGGCAGTCTTCATTCCAGGCATGGTATTTTCCCGTGACCCAGATGGCAATCCTATCAGAGGACTACTCGATGAAGACAGAGTCGAGACTTGATAACTTGAGACTGGACAAGCGATACACTTGCTCCGCGATGTTTTCTCGATCTTTTCTGGCCATCCCGTTCGTTTTTCTGGCGATGAGTCTGCCGCCTGCGCACGCCCAGCAATTTGCGTCCGCCGCGGCGGTCGAGAAGCCACCCAGTTTTGAGGTGGCGTCGATCAAGCCGAGCAGGCCGGACGACACCAGCCAAGATTGGGACGATTCCCCCGGCAGGCTTTCCATCGAAAATTACACGCTGAGGCGGATCGTCCAGTCGGCTTACGGTCTGAAATCGGAGTCGCAGGTTCTCGGCGGTCCTAAATGGATAGATAAGGAACACTTCGACATAACGGCTAAGGCTGATGACGTGGAAACCGAGAAGATGAGAAGCTTGAATGGAGAAGGGTGGGTTCACGAACGCAGCCTGATGCTGCAGTCTCTTCTCGCTGAGCGTTTTCAACTCAAGGCGAGTCGCAGTACACGAAACCTTTCTGTGAATGCGCTAATTGTCGCCAGGTCGGGCATCCGGTTCCAGCCTTCCGCACCCACTGAAGCGCGCCGTGGGCTTACCGTTCACAACGGCCATCTCACAGCGATCGGCATTTCAATGGAGAGCCTTGCCAATTTTCTGACCGGACAGTCTGAAAATGGCAACCGCGTCGTCTTGAATCGAACTGGGCTCACCGGCAATTACGATTTCAAGATGGACTGGACACTTGATCGTGGAAATGGCATTCCTGCTGACGCGCGCTATCCCGGCCTTTTCACCGCGCTTCAAGAACAGCTCGGTCTCAAGCTGGAGTCGCAAAAGGGCACAGTACCCGTAGTCACGATCGATGCGGCAAGCGAACCGGTGCTCGATGAGTAGCGGCTAGCTTGCTTAGTTTCAAAGCCTGCCGCTCAGCCATTCATCGAGCTTGTCCACAGCCAGCCGCACTCCGATAAAGAACTGGCCGAACAGCGCATACACCGCGCTTACTTCATCGAAGCGCATCTCGTAGATGAGCTTCTTGAAGACCACCGGGTCATCGGCAAACAGGTCGACGCCCCACTCCCAGTCGTCGAAGCCGATTGAGCCGGAGATGATCTGCTTGACGCGGTCGCCGTAGCGCCGGCCGATCATGCCGTGCTCGTGCATCATGCGCTGGCGCTCGGCAAAGGGAACCGAATACCAGTTCACCTGCTCGCCGCGTTTGCGGTCCATGGGATAAAAGGTCAAATACTTCGCATCGGGCACGGCCGGGAACAGGCGCGGCGCCATGGCATCCGTGCTGCGCTTGAGGGCCGTGGCAATCTCCGCGTTCCACTCCGCCGAGTGCGCCGCAAAGCCCTTCTCCGACACAGCCTCATACGTCTTGCGGCTCGACTCGTAAAGACCAAGCTCCACAACCGAAACATAGGAGTGCTTCTGCTCCAGAAACCCATACATCTGGGTCTGCGCAAGATCGAGTTCCACTTGATTGAGCGCTTCAAACGAGTCGCGAAAGTGAATCAGGATCAGATCGCCTTTGTGGCCGAGCTGCGAATACATCGCACTGCGCGCCGGCGCATCGTCCGCTGCGCGCTCCAGTTTTTTCAGCACGGAGCCGAACTCGCTCGCGATCTTTTCCCGTTCGCTGTGCGTGCAGGACCGCCACGCTTTCCAGTCGAAACGAAAGAACTGATGCAACACGCTGGAGCCATCAAGCGTTAGCGGTACGGGCGGAAAATCAGCCACAAATCCTCCTCGAAACTTGCTTTCAACTACCCTCATCCTAACAAACGAAACTTGCAGACGTGTGCATGTCTCTTTTCATCCGCAATCGCTTGCGAGCAGCTAAATCAGCGCGTTGCCGCCTATATACTGAGTACGTAAATGAACGAAAAAATTCTCGCCCTCCTCTTTCAATTCATCACCCACGTGATCAGCGTTGGCGGCTATCCCGGCATAGCCCTGCTGATGGGAATTGAGTCGGCATGCATCCCGCTTCCGTCGGAGCTCATCATGCCCTTCGCGGGGTATCTTGTCTTCACCGGCCACTTTAATCTGCTACTCGCGGCCACGGCGGGCGCGCTCGGATGCAATCTTGGCTCGATCGTCGGCTACTGGATCGGCGCCAAAGGCGGCCGGCCTCTGGTGGAGCGCTACGGCCGCTGGGTGTTGATGAATCATCACGATCTGGAGTTGATGACCCGCTTCTTCGAACGGCGCGGCTCAATCGCCGTCCTGATTGCGCGGCTGTTGCCGGTGGTGCGCACCTTCATCGCATTTCCAGCCGGCATTGCGAAGATGCCGCAGCTCCGTTTTCACATTTACACATTTATCGGTTCGTGGCCCTGGTGCTTTGCACTTGCATACGCGGGCATGAAGCTCGGCCAGAAGTGGCACAGCGATCCTCGCTTCGAGCAGTTGTTCCATCGCCTTCATCTCGGTATGGAGCTGGCGCTGCTGGCGGCGTTTGTCTGGTTTGTGTGGACACACCTGAACCGACGCAAGGCGTCAGACACCATCTGAAGCGATCGAGCCGTATCGACACATAAAAAGCAACTGCAGCAACCACAAAGCAACTTCAGGAGAAGCAATGTCGACTGAGCAGCAAGGCGTCCAAGCGGCCGCCGCAGCACCACAAGTAGAGCCTGCAAAGGGCAAACTGGGCGTGATGGTCGTCGGACTGGGCGCCGTGGCCACCACCATGATCGCGGGCGTGGAAGCGGTGCGTCGCGGGCTGGCCAAGCCAGTTGGCTCGCTCACGCAGATGGGCACGATCCGCCTGGGCAAACGCACTGAGAACCGGTCCCCGCTCATCAAGGACTTTGTTCCGCTCGCCGATTTGAACGACGTGGTTTTCACCGGCTGGGACATCTTTGAAGACAGCGTGTACGAAGCCGCGGCCCACGCCGCCGTGCTCGACAAGGAGACGCTCGCACAGCTCAAGCCGCATCTTGAAACCATCAAACCGATGGCCGCCGTCTTCGACCAGCACTACGTCAAGCGCCTCAACGGCACGCACGTAAAGAAGGGCAAGACCAAGCGCGAGCTGGCCGATCAGGTTATTGAAGACATTCGCGCCTTCAAAAAAACAGTCGACCGCGTGGTGGTGATCTGGGCCGGGTCCACTGAAATCTTCATGGAACCGTCCGCCGTGCATCAAAGCATCGAGAACTTCGAGAAGGGTCTGCTGGGCAACGATCCCGGCATTGCGCCTTCGCAGATATATGCCTACGCCGCGCTCAGCGAAGGTGTGCCCTTCGCCAACGGCGCACCCAATCTTACCGTGGACATTCCGGCCATGGTCTGCCTCTCCAAAAAGAACGCCGCGCCCATCTGCGGCAAAGACTTCAAGACCGGCCAGACGTTCATGAAGACGGTTCTTGCGCCGGCTTTCAAGGCGCGCATGATCGGCGTGTCCGGCTGGTTCTCCACCAACATCCTCGGCAACCGCGATGGCGAAGTGCTGGACGATCCCGAGTCGTTCAAGACCAAGGAAGAGTCGAAGCTGGGCTCGCTCGATTACATCTTTCAGCCCGAGCTCTACCCCGATCTCTACAAGGACATTTACCACAAGATCCGTATCAACTATTACCCGCCGCGCGGCGACGAAAAAGAAGCCTGGGACAATATCGATATCTTTGGCTGGCTCGGCTACCCGATGCAGTTGAAGATCAACTTCCTTTGCCGCGACTCGATCCTGGCCGCGCCCATCGCGCTCGACCTGGTTCTGTTTCTCGATCTGGCCAAGCGCTCGCCGGACCTGCGCTCGCTGGGCGTCCAGGAGTGGCTGAGCTTCTACCTCAAGTCGCCGCAGACTGCCGCGGGCCTCTATCCCGAACATGACCTGTTCATCCAGTCCATGAAGCTCAAGAACACGCTGCGCCACATCATGGGCGCGGAGCTGATTACGCATCTTGGGCTCGAGTACTACGACTAACCACCTGCGGTGGGGCAGCCGCCTCGCTGTGCTCGGCAAAAAGCCCCGTCCGAATGGGCGGGGCTTTTTGCATGCGGTTCTGAAATGGTTCATGGTTTATTTTGCCTGAACAAAAACAACAAACCCCACCAAAAAGGATGGGGCTTGTCGGCAGTCGAACTTCGGCCGAAGCCGGAGCTTTTTTCAAGAGCAGGGAACTACGCCATAGCCGGCTGCATCACAGCCGTCGGCGTCGCCTTCTCGGCAGTAGACGCGGTATGCGTGGCATGCGCATTGCGCGTGAGCCGATGGACAAAGTGATACGGCGGCCACGGCCCGGAGAGCTGCATCTGGCATTCTTTCATCATTGCGCTGGTGGTGGCGAACTTGTTCTGGTAGCGCTCGACGTGCTTGCGCTCGATCAGGTGCGCAACATCGAGCACCATCTTGCCGTTCTCCGTCAGCCGGCAGCTTACTTCCTCGTCCAGCGGCATAAACAGCCGATGCATCTGGAAGCTCACGGCCCGCGCCCTGGTCTGGCGTTCGCGGGTGCGCGTGGCGTTCTCGCGCAGGTTGCTTAGATATTCGCGGCCCACGCTGTCTGCGGAAAGATGGTGTTCCACCTCGCGCCCGCAGCAGCAGTCATCGACAAAAATCTTCAGGTGCATTTCTGTCTTGCCGCGCAGTTTGTCGATGTTGCCTAGGAACTGGCGCTGATTGGAGCGGATGGACTTGCGCAACGATTCATCGTCGTTGAATACGGTTCCAAAGCGGAAGGGAAGTACGGTGGAGTGCTGAAAGCAGTCGGCGATTACCCGCGCGTGGTCAACGCCCGACTTCTGATTCAAGGATTCCTGTGGGTTGTGCTCGCTGACGATCACGGCAAGATCGCTGGCGGGATATAAAAATACCTGATTTCCGCTTACTCCTACAACTGACTCCATCGGAACCGGCTTACGATGGCGGGCTAATTCAGGAAATGCTTGCTTTTCCCCAATGCAGTAGGCATACCATGCCATGACGAGACACTCCATTTGCGCACGCCTGACCCCGCAGGCGCGGCCCGTTTGTGAAGCTCTGTGAACTTGGGAACATCTGTATCCATAGACTGGGACAAGGACGGGTCATTTTTTACGTGAACCCGTAGTGAACTAACCGGAATAGTAGTCCCGCAAAAATACAACTGGCAACACCTCGAAGCATAAAAGATAGATAAAGTTAGCAATGTTTAAGTAAATAGCGTTGATATTATGAAAATATGATCCTGTATTATCGAAAACGCCCATTTTGAGGTCGGATTGCTTAAAATCATCGCCGTTTTGCCCATCTCGGCCCGCGCGGCCGGCTCAGGGCAGCACACGTTGAATGTGAAGGTAAAGCACCACATTTACGGCGATGGAAGCCGCCAGCAGCAGCAGCGCGAGTCCTGCCACCAGATTCACTTTGCGGCCGACGCTTTTCAGGTCTTCCATCAATTCCTGCTGCTCCAGCGTGTTGCGGTCGGTGGCTTCGCGCACCATCTCCAGCCGGTCTTCCACGCGCTTGAGTGAGGTATTTTGCCCGGCCACCTGGTCGCTGAGCTCGCCATGCCGGGCTCGCAGCTCGGTAAGGCTCTTTTCCATGGGCACAAGATTCACCTGCTGGGCCGGCGGGTGGACCACCTGCGGAGTGAGCAGGTTGGAGACGGCGGTAATTACCTGGCCGTCCAGCAGCGGCAGAATCTTCTGCACAAAGGGCCACGCCGAGCGCAGCCCGGCAATGGCCCGCTGCAGGCTGGATGGCTGGTCAGACCCCGCTTCGCCAGCTTCGGCTGCGGCGTCGATGCCGGGCGAGATGTCTGTCGAAATGTCAGTCGTGACTCCAGTCGAGGAGTCAGTGGTGGCGTTGGTCGAGCTGGCCAGTTGCCCCGTGGCTGGCCGCTGCGCGGCGCCTGCAGGAACGGCGCGACCGCTGCCGCCCACGGCCAGTGGCGAGCCCACCGCGCGCGGCCGCGGCGTTTCCACGCTGCGCAATTCATCCGTCTCATTCAACTCGATGCCCCTTGGCTCGTCCATAGACATATCTCCGCACGCCTTTCTTAGGCTATTTCAATATAAATCGGATTTGCGTGCCTGGCCGTCCGCCGGCCGCCGCGCTCGCTTATCCTCGAAGCGTGGAGATACGCATGACTCCGGTTCTGAGCCACACCCTGCGCAGCCTGCAGCGCAATATTCTGGCGGGCATCATCACCATCGGCCCGTTGTTCGTCACCTGGCTGATCTTCAGCTTTCTGTTTACCACCCTGGCAAAAGCCGGTTTGCCCATGGTCAAACTCTTTGCCGAGGTGTTTCCGCTGGGATGGTTCACCAGCCCCTTCATGCAGTCGGTGCTGGCCATTGTGCTCACCTTTGCGGTGCTGTATATCGTGGGCCGGGTGACCTCGGTGGTGCTCGGGCAGCAGGCCTTCGAACTCTTCGAGTCGGCGCTGGAGCGGCTGCCTTTTGTGGCCAAGGTCTACACCTCGGTTCGCCAGCTCATCGACACCATGATGGCCAAAAAGCCTTCCAGCCAGCGCGTGGTGCTGGTCGATTTCCCCATCGTGGGCCAGAAGAGCATCGGCTTTCTGACGCGCACCCTCACCGATTCCACCACCGGCGAGCTGCTGGCCGCCGTGCTGCTGCCCAACGCCATCAATCCGACCTCGGCCTTTCTGCAGGTGCTTCCGGTCGCGCGCCTCGTCGAAACCTCGCTGACCATGGAACAGGCCATGAGCATGCTGATGACCGGCGGAGCCGTCGGCCCGGAAACCATCCGCTACTCGCAACCTGTGGTCGCCGACCCGCCGCTGCCGCCCGCGCAGCTTCCCTGAGCAGTGCGCGGCCATGCGTCTATTTCCACTGGATGGGAGTGAGGTGGGCGCTTACTGGGCTTCGCCGGCAGTTTTGCCGATCGGTTCGGTGACCCCTCCGTGGATCTCGCTGTGGCCGGCTTCGTTCGCCGCCAGCGCCTCGCCCGCATGTCCGCTCTCGGCCGTTACCCTGCGCAGGCTCACGTGCTCGATCTGCGCCCATATCAGGCCTGCCGGAATAATGCTCAGGAAGGTGACCAGCAGCAGGGTAGCGGCGCAGGCCGTGGCCGCCTCGGGCGATGCGCCCAGCGCAGCCAGCGCCACCGCCACCAGGCCGATCTGCGAGAACCAGCCCAGCACCGGGAGCTGCAGAATGCTGGCGCCGCCGCTGGCGATCATCAGCAGCACGCACTTGGGCGGCGTGAGCGAGGCCAGCTCAGGACTGGCCACGTAGGCGCGCGTGGCCAGAAAATAAGCCAGCGCGATCAGCAGCCACATGCACAGCGAAAGCAACGCCGCGGTGGCAAAGTCGCCGAACGAGCGCATGGTGTCCAGCCCGGAGTGAAAGCTGCGCACCTTGTGCCCCATCGACTGCGCCAGGTTCTTTGAAAGCGGCCGTAGCGCATGCTCGAAGAACGAGGCCACCGCCGGGCCCGCCAGCCGCACCACGACAAGAAACGCGGCGCCCAGCACGGTGAGCGCTAGCCCTCCGAAACGCGCCGCCAGCACAGCCGCCATGCGATGATTCCTGGCCAGCGCTGCCAGCCATCCGGAGTGCGCCGTTACCCGCAGAATCTCATCGGCGGGCACCCACAGCAGCGCGATTGAAAAGACCAGCGCCATGGCTCCGGCATCCAGCAGCCGCTCCACAATGTACACCGCAATCTGCGACCCCAGCGGCAGCCCGGTCTTTTTCGACACCAGGTAAGGCCGCACCGGATCGGCAAGCCGCCCGATCAGCGCCACCGCCGTGAATCCCATCACCTGCGTGCCCACCAGCGTGAGCGGACCGATCTTCCTGGTGTGGCGCAGCAGCAGCGCCCAGCGCACCGAGCGGAAGACATAGCCAAGATAGATGCAGCCCACCGCGGCGGCAATCATCCGCCAGTCGGCCTGCGCCAACTGCGCGCGAAACATGGCGAAGTCGAAGTGGATCCGATGCCACGCCCACACGCCGAACCCGGCCAGCGCAGCCAGCACCACCAGTCCCAGAATCAACCGACCTTTTTTCAAGCGATCTCCATAACGCGGCAGGGGTAACGATATTGAGTGTAAGCTATGCGGTGCGCGGGCAGTGGCTCAGTTGGGAGGAGCATTGCCGCAGAGGTTCGCGCAACGGCTCAGGCCGGAAATGGAGTAGGGAGCCTATATCGGCACGGCTGAAGTCGTGCCCTGACACTAGGCTGGAACCCATTAGGGCAATTGCATTTGAAAGTCGTTGCGAGCAGGATGTCGCAGGGCATGTTTTCCATTCAAAGTCGAGGTGTTGTATCAATCTAAGTTTTGTAACAGGGCACGACTTGAGTCGTGCCGAATCAGGCAACAATAGTGATACGGCTTTAGCCCCTGCAAATGCGCCTCTCCATCAATTGAGCTTTTGCAGCGGCTAAAGCCGGTCCGATCTCGGCCCCATTTGCGGCACGACTGAAGTCGTGCCCTGACACAAGACCACATCTCACGGGCCGCACTTGCTGAAACACCGGCGTCAGTTGATATCCATCTTTCTTCATTCTCCAGCGCGAGCCACGCTCTTCAATGGCCACCCAATCGATAGCAAAAAATCTATCTCTGCGCGGAAGTCATGTTCGTGGCCTGCGCCTTGCGCGCCTGCACGCGGCGATTGAACTCGTGAATCACCCGCGCCACATACAGTCGCGTTTCGCGGTACGGTGGAACACCGTGGTACCGGTCCACCGCCTCCGGTCCCGCGTTGTAGGCGGCCAGCGCCAGCGCTAGGTTGTTGCCGTAACGGGTCAGCAGCACGTCCAGATAGGCTGACCCGCCCTGGACATTCTGGTCCGGCTGAAAGCTGTCGTGAACGCCAAGCTCGGCCGCGGTGCGCGGCATCAACTGCATGAGCCCTTGCGCGCCCGCATGGCTGACGGCACGCGCATTGCCGCCGCTCTCGGCCTTGACCACGCTGGCCAGCAGGTCCACATCCAGGTTGTGCTTTCGGCCGGCCGCGGTGAGCATCTGGCCCAGATCGGAAGCGGCCAGATCGGATGAGATAAGCCGGCCCGCGCTTTTCTGCGCTGGCTGCGCGGCCGTCTGCGCATCGGGCGCAGCGGGCACCGTGGGCATAGCGGGAGCCTGCTCAACGCCAGCCACATCGCGGGAAGGGAACTCGATGTAGTTGCTGCCGTCCGCGCCCAGGTAGAGCCGCGTATGGCTCTCCATCCGCGCATGATGATCGCAGCGGATCGCGTAGCCGTTGGTGAGCGTAACCAGCTCGGCGGCGCGCCCGGCCGGCGCCAGCGCGGCCAGCACTGCGGCGGCAAAAACCATCCGGTTGCAAACAGTCACAGGCACCCTTTCATCCTATTCCCCTGTTTCAGTTCCAGTCCCAGTTCCAGCCTCATGCTTTCTGTTCCACGCCCGCAGTCGCCGATGCCGCAAGCTTGCGTATTGCCGCCTCCAGCACGACCGCCACGCCGTCCTGATCGTTCGTGGGAGCCTGTTTCCAGCCATTCATCCGGGCCATGGTGCGCAGCTCCTGCGCGGCGTTGGTCATCAGCACCGGCTGACCGGCCCACTCGAACATGCCCACATCGTTCCAGTTGTCGCCGATGGCCATCGTCTCGCGCCGGTCCACACCCAGCCGGGCCGCGAGCCGTTCGAGTGCCCATCCCTTGTTCACGCCCGGCGGCAGCAGATCGAGGATGGTGAGATCGCGGGCCGGATACTCGGTGCGCACCGACTCGCATGCGCCGGCCCACTGGCTGGCTTTGAGCGCCTGCTCGGCCGCGCGCATCTGGGCAATGGTGCCCGCCGCCATGGCCTGAATCGGATCTTCTCCGTCCACCAGCGCATCTTCGAGCGGGCTTACCACTTCAATTGCATTGCGATTGGCCTCGACCCATAGCGCAATGCGCCCATGCGCCTGCTCGATATTTTCGAGCGCCAACTCGCCGCGCCCCGGACGGTCGAAGGTAAACACCATGCAGCCGAAGGGCCGCAGCAGGCCGCACAACCCGCGCGCCACCCGCGCAGGCAGATGGCAGCGGTTCATCAACTCGCTGCTCAGAGTTCTGGTCACTGCTCCATTCGACGTAATCAGCGGCGTATCCGCTCGCAGCCCCAGTCCTTCGAGCAGTGGAGTGGTGTAGGCCGCGCGCCGCCCGGTGGCAATGGCTACCGTAATGCCGGCCTGCTGCGCCACCCGCAGCGCCTGGGCATTGCGCGGGCTCACCCGCGTGGAAAGCGTGGGCAGCAGCGTGCCGTCCATGTCGATGGCAACCAGGCGAACCGGTGGGTGCATGCTTCCAGTGTAGCGGCAACGCGGCTCGCTCGGCTCCGGCCGCCGGCTGCATCCGCTAATCTGTGTTTTAATCTGTGTTTATGGAGCGCATCTGTTCACAATGCCATGCCGTTCTGGACGAAAAGACAGCCGCCGACTGGTGTCCGTCGTGCGGCGGCGCGCTGGTCAAGCGGGAAAATCGCATCCCCGGCTCGCCGCAATCCGCACCCGCTGAAGTGGACCATCGTGGCATTGTGCTGCCGCGCCGTCATGCGCTGGGCGGCATCATCACGCCGCAGTAGACTGTTTTCTCCACCGCGGCCCGTCACTCGTAGCGCAGCGCCTCGGCGGGGAGCACACTCGCAGCCGAATACGATGGATAGAGCGTCGCCAGCAGGGAAATCCCGATCGACACCACCGACACGATCACCCCGTCCATCAGGCGTGGCGCAAAGGGCAGCGCGTCAATTGAGTACACATCCGGCGAAAGCGGGATGTGGTAATAGCTGCCGGCCCACGATGCCAGATATCCCAGCGCCAGCCCCAGCACCGTGCCGATCACGCTGATCAGCAGCCCCTGCAGCATGAAGATGCGGCGCACCTGTCCCGGCTCCACGCCAAAGCTCATCATCACCGCAATGTCGCGGGTCTTCTCCATCACCATCATGGTCAGCGCGATCAGGATATTCAGTGCGGCCACAATCACAATCAGCGTGATCACGATGAACGTGACTACCTGCTCCAGCCGCAGGGCATGAAACAGCTCGCGATTGGTATCGGTCCAGTTGGTGGTCATGTAACCCTTGCCGGCCGCCTTCTCAATCTGCTGTGCAATCTCCGGCGCGCGGTTGGGATCGTCCACGCGGAAGCCGATCACGGAGAGCAGGTCGGGCTCGTCGAAGAGCCGCTGCGCATCGGCCAGGCGCAGAAAGCCCATCCCCGAGTCGTACTGGTAAAAGCCGGTGTGGTAGGTGCCCGCAAGCTGGAAGTGAACATAGTTGGGAATAATGCCCATGGGCGTAAGCTCGCCCTGCGGGCTGATCAGCATCACCGAGTCGCCGACGCTGGCGCCGATGGTCTCGGCCAGGTCGCTGCCCAGCACAATGGGAGGCAAGGCTCCATGCTCATCCGCCGCAGATACCGGTTGGAGCGACTGCACCGCGCCGGGAGTCGCCTTGTCCAGCAGGTGACTCACCTTACGCTCTTCGTCGGGCAGAATGCCTTCAATCAGCGCGCCCTGTGCGCGCGCCCCGCGTGACACCAGCACCTGTTCCCACAGCCCCGGCGAAACCGCGCGCACATGCGGCACTTTGCGCACGCGCTCGAGCAGCGGCTGCCAGTGGCGAATGCCCACTCCTTCGGTCGACATCAACTGCACGTGCGCGCTGGAGTCCACCAGCTTGTCCAGCAGATCGCGCTGCATGCCGTTGGTGACGGCCAGCGCAATAATCAGCGCTGCCACGCCCGCCGCCACGCCCGCTACCGAGATGGCCGTCACCACGCCCACTACGGCCTGGCGCCGCTTGGCTCGCAGATACCTCGCTGCAACATAGAGCTCGAATCGCATCTACTTTTCCTGCGCCGCAATCACCGTTTTGGCCACGCCCACGTTCTCGTAGCGGTCATAGGCGCGCACCGTCACCAGGTGTTCGCTTCTCCAGTCCGCCTGCGGAATCTCGACTGAATAATGCTCGGTCTTCGAATCGGAGATCTTTCCCACTGGCTCAATATACTGCCATGGCCCCGCGTCCACGGAATACTCCGCGTGCGCGATCGGCGAGGTATCGTCCACCGCGTCGAAGCCGACCGTCAATCCCTTTGTGCACCGAGCGCTTCCGCACGCGGTGCTTCTGGCCACCTTGAGATCGCGAATAGCGGGCGGCGTGGTGTCCACAACAAACCGCTCGCTCACTTTTTCTCCGCTCAACGCGTTGCCCGGCGTGTGCGACGGCGCATCCGACGCCACCACCTTAACCTGGTAGCCGCCGTCGGGCACCAGCGTCGCGTCAAAGCTGTATGCCTTGTCGGTAATCTTGTCTTTCAGCAGCCGCCACACCGTCTCGCCGTCGCCGCGCAGATAGAGCGAGTAGATCAGGTCGTCGCCGTTGTCGTCGTGCGCGGCCCAGCGCACGGTAATGGCCGTCTTGTCTTTGGTCGCCTGCAGCGGCGTGCTGTTGCTGTTGGCGTCAAAGCTGACCACTCCCTGGCCCGAGGACGGAAGCGAGACGCTCACGTTCTGCGACTGCCCGATGGAGCTTTGCGGATTGAGCCGCGCCCCGGTCACCACCACGATCTCGTCTACCATTGGAGCCGCGTTCACCGGCAGATAATTCACGCCCACGCTTCCCAGCGTGCCTCCGGCGCGCAGCACCGCCTTCCACTGCAAAAAGCGTCCCGGCGGCGAGGCTACCGAGCCATCCTGGAGCGCGGCCCAGTCACTCCATCCGCGCACCGGTTGCTCCACATTGCCGGTGCGGGTCAGGATGTCGTAATCCTGCGAGCCCGGCTCGACTTCGATGCGCCCGAATCGCGCCATCGCGCCGGTATCGAGCACATCGCTGGCGTACTCGTGCTTTACCGCTGCGCCCATCCTCACCAGCTTGCCGGTATTGCCCGTGCCAATCAGAAAATCCGCACCCGCCGCGGCCACGCTCAGCGTCTGCTGCGCGTCGATATGGCCAATGTCGGCGTAGCTTCCATCCTGCTGAATGCGGTAGATGCGCCCGCGATTGCCGGTGAAGGCGAGCAGCCCGTCGGGCCGATTTTCGAGCGCGTACACAATGTCGTCCTTGCCGGCCCACAGTTTGCGCGGAGCCTGCCCGGCACTCAGCGCATAAATCTCGGTGCCCTCCGGAATGGCGCTGCTCTGGTTCACGGCGGCCATCGATGCCGGCTGCACAATCGTCACCGTCACCGTGCCCACTCCCTGCACCGGCAAGGGCGGCAGCGGATTGTGGCTCTTGTCGCCCACGCAGGCCGCGTAGATGGTGCCGTCGGCGGCCACTGCCAGTGAGGTAATCTCGCGGCGCGGAGCCTCGAACAGCACATAGCCTTTGCCCTGCGGATCGATGCGGTACACCAGTCCCGATCCATCCGAGCCGGCAATCAGATTGCCCTTTGCGTCCCAGGCCAGCGCGCGGATGTGGGCTTCGTCACTCTTGAAAAACAGCTCCGGCGCAGCCCCCGGCCTGGACGGGTCCACGCGGTACACCGCGCCCGGATCGCCGGTGGCGATGTACAGCCGTCCCGCCGAATCGAAGGTCAGATCCCACACGTAGCGCGACCGGGCCGCAGCCTTGCCCTCATCTCCTTTTGCCGCGTCCATCTTGGCCGGATCGAAGACGACCGTCGCATTCGACTCGTCCTGCTTCGCGTTTGCGTCCGGCTTGAGCCGGTACACTTTGCCGCTGGGCATGGTGGCCGCATAGAGCGCGCCATCGGGCCCCAGTTGCACCGCCTGCACGCTCACATCGTGCGACTCGAACAACGTGAACGGCTTTCCATCGGCGCCCACGCGCAGCACCGTCGCCGGCGAACCGGTTCCCAGGTAAGCGGCGCCGCTTTTGTCCACTGCAATCGACCACACAAAGGTGGACGGCGTGGTGAGCACGTTCTTCAGCCCCGGTCCTTCCAGCAAATGGCCGTCGCTGGTGAGCGCAACGCCCTGCGGCGTGCCTTTTTCAAAATCCTCAAGCTGCGACTGCGTCCACAGGTGCGTGCCTTGCGCCGCAACCAGCGTGGGAAGGGAAGCCGCCCACAGAGCGGCCGCAAACGCGAGAGACAGGCGGCAGGAAATGCGAGGCAAATCAATCATGCTGCCGTTGAGTCTACTAAAGTTGGCTGACTGTCTCCTATTCGCCGCATGGGCGAGAGTAGTGTCCTGATTTGCTTCTGCTTTGAAAGGGCACGGCTTCAGCCGTGCCACAAATGCATAACTTCGACCGAGGCTTTAGCCTCTGAGGGAACGCGTGGGATGAAATTAGGACACTTCCCACGGGCGCGCGAGCGGTGCGGGCGCAATAAGCCGGCCGCACAAAAAATTACCCCAACGAAATGAGGCAGGCTCATCGGCCTGCCTCATGGTATTTCTTCCATCGAGAGGGAATCGCGGTTACATCTCCACCGAGTTGTCTTCAATGGCCAGCCGCACATTGCCGTCGGACCTGGCCAGCCGGCGCACCGCTTCCGGCTTGTCCACCCGCGCCTTGAGCATGACCAGCGCCACGGGCACGCTGCGCCCGGCGCTCTTGATGGTCTCGACCGCCATGGGCCGGTCGATCTTGCAGGCGCTCATCAGAATCCGGATGCCACGCTCGACCAGTTTGGAGTTCTGCATGTGTACGTTCACCATCAGGTTCTCGTACACATAGCCCATCCGCGTCATGGCCCCGGTGGTGATCATGTTGAGCACCATCTTCTGCGAGGAGCCGGCCTTCATGCGGGTCGATCCGGAGATGACCTCCGGCCCCACTTCGGCAACAATGGCAACATCGGCCGCAGCCGCCAGCGGAGTGCCGTGGTTGCAGGTAACCGCCGCGGTCTTTGCGCCGCGCGCCCGCGCATAGGCCACCGCTGCCACCACATAGGGAGTGCGCCCCGATGCCGAGACGCCAATCACCATGTCCTTGCGCGTAGGCCGGCGCCGCGCCATGTCCCGCTGGCCCAGATCCTCTGAGTCTTCGTTCACTTCCACAGCCGAGGCCAACGCCTTGGGTCCGCCGGCCATGATGTACTGCACCTGGCCGGGCGCTGTGGAATAGGTAGGCGGACACTCCGAAGCGTCGAGCGCAGCAATCCGTCCGCTCGAACCGGCTCCCACATAAATCAAACGTCCGCCGTCGCGCAGGCTGCGCGCCACCTGGTCAATTACCTGTGCAATTTCCGGAATCGCCCTTTTGACCGCGGCAGCAATCTTGGCGTCTTCATGATTGATAACCCGCGCAATTTCCAGCGCGGATTTGGTATCGAATCCCTGAGAAGCCTCATTCGGACTTTCGGTGATGAGGTGCTCAAGTAGTGAGGTTTGGTCTTGTCCGGCGCCATTCCCATTTCTGTGGCTGCCGGTGGCCTCTGGAATCATCATGCTGGATAGCATCGCGTCGGTCCCCAATTTTTCATTGTATCTGGAAAGCGCGCAACTCCGTTAGAAATCTTGAGGCTGGAACATGCTTCGGAAACTTGCTGGTGGTTACTTCGGGTCATTCCCTGTGGTCCGGACGCAGAATCAGTCTGCGATTCCACCACGCTCTATTTGATAGGACGGGATGCTCACTGCACCGTAACCGTCACGGCTGCCGACACGCTGACATTTGTATTACTGGAATCCGTTCCCGTGACCGTAAACACATAATTGCCTGCGGTAGTTGCCTGAATGGTGTTAACCGGTGGAGTTGAAGAGGAACTGCTGTCTCCGCCGCAGCCGTTGGTCATCAACGCCATGGCAACCCAGGCGACCGCCAGCAACGGCAGCCACTTTTTGCGTCTCCACGGAATGCCCAGCAAAAGCAGTCCCGCCAGAGCCGTCTCGCCGCCCGGCGGTCAGGGTTGCCGTGGCAGTTGCGCTGGTCCCGGGAGCAACCGCCGCGGGAGCGGGAATGGCCATCGCCAGCGGAGCAACCGTGACGGTGATTGTGCCAGAGGCGCTGGCGTAGGTTCCGTCACCCGAATAGCTGGCTGTCAGCGTATTGGCTCCCGCACTCAGGGTTCCCGCTGCAATGGTGACACTCGCCGAGCCCGCTGCCAGCGCCTGCTGCGCGCTGTAGCTGCCGCTCGCAAGGCTCACAGCTCCCGTCGGCGTTACTCCGCTGCCAACGCCGCCTACGATTGCCGTCAGCGAATAAGGGGAGCTGTTGTTCGTATTCGAGTTCGCCTCAAGTTAGAATCTGCTCACCCATTATGGACCGGACTGCCCGGCACAGCAATGCAACGGATGAAAGGAACTTTGCAACAGGACACAGCTTCCGTTGTGCCGAGAAGCTTCCACATCGACGGCCGGTTTCACTGGCTGTGGCAAAGTTCTTTTACAACGCCGCGCGCACGGCATCGTGAAAAGCCGGCCGCACCGTCCGGATCAACTGGCTTTGCCGGTCGGGCCAGGTCCGGTTGGTCAGCAGCACAATGGCCGCTTCGGCATCCAGGTCGATCCACAGCGAGCAGCCGCTATAGCCCAGGTGTCCGATCGAGTGCGGCGAAAAGTGCCGCCCAGCAGACGATTTCTCTGAAGGCGTATCCCAACCCAGCGCGCGCGAACTGCCCTTCGGCCCCTGCCGCCTGGCAAAGGACTCCACCGTCGCCCGGTCGAAGAGGGGGCGTTTCGAGAGATGGTGTTCCGGGAGATGCGATTCCGGCCGATCTGCCCCTCCACCGACTTGCGCTCGTAAAACTGCCGCCGCAAACCGGAGCAGGTCGGGCACATTCGAGAACAGTCCCGCGTGGCCCGCCGCTCCACCGAGCACCCACGCGTTCTCGTCCTGCACCTCGCCCTGAATGCGCCGTTTGCGAAACCAGCTATCCTCCTCGGTCGGCGGAATCGCCGCCCGCTCTTCCGGCACCGGACGAAATCCGGTAGCCGACATGCCCAGCGGGGCAAACACCTCGCGCCGCACCCAGCCGGGCAGATGCTCGCGCAGCAAAACCTCAAGCGCCTTGCCCAGCAGAATGAACCCAGGGTCGGAGTATTCCGTCCGCGCGCCCGGCTCCGTTTCGAGCTTCAGTTCCAGGCAGGCCCGGAAAAGCAAGTAGGGCGTGTCCGCAAACTCGAAAAACTTCACATACCCCGGCAGCCCGGAGTTGTGCGCCAGCAGATGCCGCAGGGTGACAGAACGAGCCGGGTCGCCCGGGGCCCGTCCAATCACGAACCCAGGCAGCAGATCGCCGAGCAGGGTATCCAGGTCGAGTTGGCCGCGCTGCTCAAGAAGCATGGCCGCCGCCGTGGTGGCCACCACCTTGGTGAGGCTGGCCACATCGAAAACCGTGTCCACAACCGTCTCGGCAACCGCGGGAAAATCCTGCTCATAAGTAAAGCGCCCCAGCGCGCCCTGAAACACCTCGCCTCGGGCCATCACCCCAAACGCGCAGCCGGGAAACGCGCGCGCCTCAATCGCGTCCTCAAGAACCTGGCGCGCGGAGGCAAAGCGCAGCCGCCCGTCGGAGTCGGAGGGATTGCCCGCAAAAGAGGTTGTGCCGGGAATCGTCATCTGCTGGCATCCTATCGCAACCGGAATCACTCCCCAATCCGGCATTTCTCGCCTACCCATCCAGATTCGGCTATCCTTGTCTCGGAATCGCTCGTCTATCGGTTTGACGAACCCCTGTGGAGGAACTTGATGCGCGTGCCGATTGGGTTGTTGCCGGCGGCCTTGCTCGGCACTCTGGCTGCCGCTGCTCCGGGAATTGCCCAGACCGCAACCTCAACCGTAACCCAGACCGCCGAGCCTGCCGCCACCATTGCCGTCCCCGCACAGGAAACCTACACCGTGCCGGCTGGGACCAAGGTGCTGCTCCAGCTTCGCAACTCCATCAATACCCGCAGCGCCAAGCCCGGCGACGGCGTCTACCTCAGCTCCATCTTTCCAGTCGTGGCCGGCAACCGCGTCATGATTCCGGTCGGGGTCTACGTGCAGGGCGTGGTCGATCGCGTGCAGCGCGCCGGCCGGGTCAGGGGCAAGGCGCAGCTCGACATGCACTTTACCTCCATGATCTTCCCCAACAATACGGTGGTCGAAATTCCCGGCACGGTGAATGCGCTCCCTGGGGCCAGAAAGCAGACCGTCAAGGACGATCAGGAGGGAACCATCCAGCAGGATAGCGACAAGGGACGCAACGCCGGCGAAGTGGCCAAGATCGCGATTCCCACCGGAGGGACGGTGGGCGCCATCGGCGGTCTCGGCTCCGGTCATCCGCTCGCCGGCGGCCTGGCCGGGGTGGGTGCGGGCCTGGCTGCAGCCGGACTGGTTTCGCTGTTTACCCGCGGAGCCGACGTGAACATCGACGCGGGCACCCAGGTGGAGATGGTGCTGCAGCGTCCGCTGATTCTGGAGCCGGAGAATCTTGCGCCCGCCGGATCGGCCGGCACGCCCGCCACTCTGGTTCCTTCGCCCAACCAGCCCCGGCCCATCCAGAAACCCGGCCGCGTCCGCATGATCTGTCCGCCGGGCGGCCTGGGCTGCCCATAAAGCAAAATTCCCACGTACGGCTTGCTGAGCCCCGCCACACCGGTAATGCCGCTTGGCCACGCAGCTTAGCCATACCGCATGGCCGCGCCGTCTATCTGTTCAAGCCGTTCGAGCCCAAGCCACTCAAGCCGTTCAAGCGCAATCGCGCGGGCTCCGTTCTTGCCGGTGGAGCGCCGCGCGATGCGGTGAGTAAATAATCAGACTGCGGTTCTGCGTGGTGAGGGTCTGCGTGAAGGGAATGGCTGCGTTTGATCAGAAACGCGCCGTACTCGGTTGCTCGAATGGGCTCAGCGTGCGCGCCCCGTTTACGGATCTGGTTGGCGAACCTGCTTGACGAGTCTGCTTGACGAGCCCAGTCTACGAATCTGGATAACGAATCTTGATGACTGGTCCGTCGTCTTCAACTGCGTGGCCGGTACTTCTTTTGGCCAGGTTGAGAACTTCGTTTCGGTCGCGCCATCTTTGAAACGCCTCAAAGCTGGCAGGGGGAGTGATCTCGTTAAATCAGTTTGGCGTCGAGCGCGATCACGCCGTTCCGCATGAGGGAGCACTTGCCGCCCTGATCGCACCGGTAATGAACGTTGGAGCGATAGTCGTTCCACGAGGGAGCGCCGCTCATGGCCACCGTGGGCCCAACCACAAAGGTTCTGCCGTCGTCGGTCAAAATCGTACCCAGCGTGGCGTCGTAGTCCACCACCGTGGCGTCGCCCTCGCTGAAAAAGTTTGCCTGGCCCACTTGCTCATTCAGGTTCACCGGCATCACCGTCGGAACCGGCAGAGCAGTCGGCATGCGAATGGAGGCCAGCTGCACCGTCGACGCGGCCGGGTTCTGAACCACGGCAGCGGAGGCGACGGAAATCAGCCGATGGTGCATCGGCACAAGCGCCAGCCGGGTGTGAATGACTTCATGATGCACGGTAAGCTCGCGCTGGATCGCTGTCACGTCCACGCTGGCTTCAACCACGGTGGAGGGAATGATCCTGGCCAGGATGCCGGGCTGAGCCGCCGGTGCCGACACGGCAGCCTGCTTCCGGGCCAGAACCGGCGCGGGAGCAGGCGAAGCTGCCCGTGCCATAGTCGCCGGAGGCGGGACAGTCTTCAGCGCAGCAGCGGGAGCAACGGGAACTAAAGGCGCAGTTGTGGCATGGGCCATCGCCGAGGGCGCAGCCTGGACGTGTGCCGCCGGGTGCGCGATCCTGGCAGCTTTTGCAAAAGTTGGAACATTCAATCGATGCGCCCACCCGGCAACGCCGCCCGGTTGCAAGCTCACGACCGCCATGCCGGTTCCAGCCATGGTTCCGAGCGCCACGCCGACTGCGGCGTAGAGCAATGCCAACCCGATTCGATTTGCCTGAGGCTGTGCCGGGGGAGGCAGTGTGTAGCCGTAAGCGGCCACGACTTCGGAATATTGCTGGTAAGTCGCCATGCTTTCCTTTTTGCGCGGAGTCTATGACTACGCCGCAATCGCTCTTGAATGTATGACCAAATTTAAGCATTCTCGTATTTGCCAACAATCCACCGAAAGAGGCATTACCGTGCACGGCGGCGCACACTGCTCGACCCATTTGCGTGATCTGTCAACATCATCCGCCTCATCCCGCCGGTTTATCCCCGTTGCCCGGCGCCGCCAGCGACCACTTTTTGCTCGAACTACTCGTCTATACTTTGTGCAGGCCAGCAGGGCGACTTTTTGCAGGCCCGCGCGGCCGGTCCTGCGCGCGAATCCGAATCAGCACGGCAACGGTTTCTGGGCCTTGGATTTCAGGTTTCGGGTCTCAGGCTTCGGATCTTGAGGCCGGTGGCCAGGCACGAATCCGGAATGCGGTTGGAATGCGGCCGGTCATAGATTCGTTTTTAGAATCAGTTGGATATGGACTCAACAAGGACAAGAACGTAATGCCGACCCCCGTTTTCCCTGCGCCACCCTCGCCCGAGCAGCCGGCGCCACGTCCCACGTCACGCCCAGGGACCATGGGGCTCTGGTTCCGCGATCTGATTATCTCCGCGGCGGCCTCGGTCCTGATCATCACCTTCCTGTATCAGCCGGTGCGTGTGGAAGGCACCAGCATGCTGCCCCGCCTGGAAGACCGCGACCGCCTCTTCATCAACAAGTTCGTCTACCATATCGAGGGCATCGAGCGCGGCGACATCGTCGTCTTCCGCTACCCGAGAGACGTGGAAAAGAGTTACATCAAACGGGTTATCGCGCTGCCGGGCGACCACCTCCGCATCGACGACGGCCAGGTCTGGCTTAACGGCAGAGCCCTCCCCGAGCCCTATGTGCCGGAACGATACCGCGACACCCGCTCCATGGCGGAGATGACCGTTCCCGAGGGCTGCTACTTCATGATGGGCGACCATCGCTCTATCTCCTCTGATTCCAGAGAGTTCGGCCCGGTGGCCCGTAATCTCATCTACGGCAAGGCGGTGTTTGTCTACTGGCCGGCCAAAGATGCGGGCGTGCTTCGTTAATTCCCGGCGATGTCCTGAAATCCACCGCCTTTCTCTGCTAAAATCGATTGAATCCACTCCTCGGAGCGGCAATGCAGGCGATTCTAGCGCTCGAAGACGGGCGCATATTTCGTGGCCACGGCTACGGTCACCCCGGCGAATGCCTGGGCGAAGTGGTTTTTAATACATCACTTACCGGTTATCAGGAAATCGCCACCGATCCTTCCTATGCCGGCCAGATCGTTGTTCTTACCAACCCCCAAATCGGTAACTACGGCACCAACCAGGCGGACAGCGAGTCGGCCAGGCCATTTATTGAGGGCCTGATCGTTCGCGAATTCTCCGCCATCAGCTCCAACTGGCGCTCCGAGCAGGTCACCGACGAGTACATGGAACGCTACACGGTTCCAGTCCTGGCCGAGATCGACACCCGTGCCCTGGTCCGCCACCTGCGCACCCACGGCGTCATGCGCGGCGTCATCTCCACGGTCGAGACCGACATCGACGCGCTTGTCCAAAAAGCCAGAAGTATCAAGAAGATGGATGGAACCGATCTGGCCAGGATCGTGTCGACCAAGTCCATCTATGGCTTTGATTCCGGTGACTCGCGCAATCAGCCCGATAATGCGTATCTACCCAACTCGCTTGTTGTCAGCGGTAAAGAGAAGAAACTTCATGTTGTGGCTTATGATTTCGGCATCAAGCACAACATTCTGCGCATGTTGACGCGCGAGAACTGCAATGTAACCGTGGTCCCGGCGGAGACTACCGCGGACGATGTTCTTGCCCTCAAGCCCGATGGCGTGTTCCTCTCGAACGGTCCCGGCGACCCCGAGCCGGTTGATTATGCCGTCCGCGCCATTCGCCAGATGCTGGGCCGGGTGCCGGTCTTCGGTATCTGCCTTGGCCATCAGCTCACCGGGTTGGCTCTGGGCGGCCGCACCTACAAGCTCAAGTTCGGCCACCACGGCGGCAACCACCCGGTGCGCAACAACGCCACCGGCAAGGTGGAGATCACCGCCCACAACCACAACTTCGCCGTCGATCCCGACTCCATGAACGCCAACGAGGTCGAGCTCACCCACGTGGACCTTAACGACAACACTCTGGAAGGTTTACGCCATAAGACGCTGCCCCTGTTCACGGTTCAGTACCACCCTGAGGCAGCACCCGGTCCGCATGACTCGCACTACCTGTTCCGCGACTTCCGCCAGATGATGGAGGAGTGGAAGGGATGACAGCCATGTTGCAAAGATTTGCGATGTTAACCATACCGGAGGGGCCAAGGGCTCCGCTGAAGACGCTTTGAAAGGGCACGGCTTTAGCCGTGCCGCACATAAGCCAAATCAATGTCGGGCTTTAGCCCCTGAGGGATGATTTTGAAACCCACGCGCGAACATGCAACCAACAACGGACAAACGTATTTCGTAACGTCTGACAGTTGGGAGCGGCGCTCCTTGTTTCGCACCGATTCGTGGGCGAGGCTCTTTTTTCAAAATTTGCTGGCTCACCGTAACGCCTATCTGCTCCATGAGTTCGTGCTCGTGCCCGATCACTTCCACCTTCTGCTAACGCCCCAAACCTCCCTGGAACGTGCCATTCAACTCATTAAAGGCGGGTTTTCCTACCGGGTGAAACGGGAGCTTGGATCAAATGCCGAGATCTGGCGGCGTGGTTTCGCAGATCACAGAATTCGCGACGCCGAAGATTACGGAATTCATGTCAACTACATCCATCTGAATGCGGTTAGAAAGCACCTTTGTGAGAGGCCTGACCAGTACCGCTATTCCTCTGCGTACCTAGGCTGGAAATTGGATTCAATTCCTCAGCGGCTAAAGCCGTCAGTATGTGGAGCAGTCTGTGGCACGGCTGAAGCCGTGCCCTTTCAAAGCGCAAGCACGAGATTGAAGTAGGCGAGAAGAACAACAAAATGCCACGCAGAAATGACATTCAGAAAATCCTCGTGATCGGCTCCGGCCCGATCGTTATTGGCCAGTCGGCCGAATTTGACTATTCCGGAACCCAAGCCTGCAAAGCTCTGAAACAAGAGGGCTACGAGGTCGTTTTGGTCAACTCTAACCCAGCCACCATCATGACCGACCCGGACCTGGCCGACCGCACCTATATTGAACCGCTCACCCGCGAATATGTCGAAGAGATCATCCGCATTGAGTCGGAGATGCTCAACTCGATCCGCGGCGCGGGCAAGTTCGCACTGCTGCCCACCGTTGGCGGCCAGACGGCGCTCAACCTGGCAGTCGACCTTGCCGACGCCGGCATCCTGGACCGTTACGGCGTGGAGCTGATCGGCGCCAAGCTTGAGGCCATCAAGAAGGCCGAGGACCGGCTGCTCTTCAAGGACGCCATGATCCGCATCGGCCTTGAAGTGTCCAAGTCCGCGCTGGTCAACAACCTGCGCGACGGCCTCGACTTCGCCAGCAAGATCGGTTTCCCGGTTCTCATTCGTCCCAGCTTCACCCTGGGCGGCTCCGGCGGCGGCATCGCCTACAACCGCGAAGAGCTGATGGAGATTCTTGCCCGCGGCCTCGATCTCTCGCCCGTCCACGAGTGCCTGATCGAGGAGTCAGTGCTCGGCTGGAAGGAGTACGAGCTCGAAGTGATGCGCGATCTGGCGGATAACGTCATTATTATCTGCTCGATCGAGAATTTTGACCCGATGGGCGTGCATACCGGCGACTCCATCACCGTGGCCCCGGCGCAGACCCTCACCGACCGCGAATACCAGAAGATGCGCGACGCCGCCATCGCCGTCATGCGCGAGATCGGCGTAGAAACCGGCGGCTCCAACGTGCAGTTTGCCGTCAATCCACTCGACGGCCGCATGACCGTCATCGAGATGAACCCGCGCGTCTCGCGGTCCTCGGCCCTGGCCTCCAAAGCGACTGGATTTCCCATCGCCAAGATCGCCGCCAAGCTCGCCGTCGGCTACACCCTCGACGAGATTCCCAACGACATCACCCGCAAGACCCCCGCCTGCTTTGAGCCCACCATCGACTATGTGGTGGTCAAGATTCCCAAGTGGCAGTTTGAAAAGTTCCCCGGCTCCGACGACGTTCTGGGCCCGCAGATGAAGTCCGTCGGCGAGGTGATGGCCATGGGCCGCACCTTCAAGGAAGCCCTGATGAAGGCTTGGCGGGCGCTTGAAACCGGCAAGAAAACCGGCGCGGAAGTGCTTGAGCCGAGACGCCTTACCCAGATGCTCGTCACGCCGCGTCCAGAGCGTCTGTCGTACCTCCGCTTCGCCTTCGAGCGCGGCATGTCGGTGCGCGAAGTCGCTCGCCTCACCGGCATGGATCCCTGGTTTCTGCACCAGTTGCGCGAAGTCACGCAGGCGCAGATGTCCATCGCAGAGACTAATCCAAAGGAGATAAGCGCGGAGCGCCTGCGCCAACTCAAGCGCCTGGGCCTGAGCGACGAGCGCATCGCAACCGAGTGGAAGCTCGAAGGTCATGACGGTATCAAGCAGGTCCGCGATCTGCGCGAAAGCCACGGTATTCGCCCGGTCTTCAAGCTGGTGGACACCTGCGCCGCCGAGTTCGAGTCCATGACGCCCTATCTCTACTCCACCTACGACGAGGAAGACGAGGCACCGCCGACCGACAAGCCCAAGATCATCATTCTCGGCTCGGGCCCCAACCGCATCGGGCAGGGAATCGAGTTCGACTACTGCTGCTGTCATGCCGCCTTTGCGCTCAAGGAAGACGGCTATGAGACCATCATGGTCAACTGCAACCCGGAGACTGTTTCGACCGACTACGACACCAGCGATCGCCTTTACTTTGAGCCGCTTACCCTCGAAGACGTGCTTGCCGTCTACCATCACGAGGCACAGTCCGGCGCCCCAATCGGCATGATCGTGCAGTTCGGCGGCCAGACCCCGCTCAACCTTGCTCAGCGCCTGCGCGCTGCCGGCGTGCCCATTATCGGCACTTCGCCCGAGTCCATCGACCTGGCGGAGGACCGCAAACAGTTCGGTAAACTGCTCGAAGATCTCGAAATTCCTCAGCCTCCGGGCGGTACGGCCACCAGTCCGGCTGAAGCGCTCGCGGTCGCCGAGCGCATCGGTTACCCGGTCCTGGTTCGCCCCAGTTACGTGCTTGGCGGCCGGGCCATGGTGATTGCCTATGATGCCGAGGCCGTCGCCCGCTACATGCGCGAAGCTGTCGAGTACTCCCAGGAACGGCCGGTGCTGATCGACCATTTCCTCGAAAACGCCATCGAAGTCGACATCGACGCTCTCTGCGACTCCAAAGATGTTCTGATCGCCGGCATCATGCAGCACATTGAGGAGGCTGGCATCCACTCCGGCGACTCGTCCTGCGTCCTTCCCGCCGTCAGCATTACCGATTCCACCCTGGAAACCCTGCGCGCCTACACCCGCAAGCTGGCCCTGGCGCTCAAAGTCGTGGGCCTGGTCAATCTCCAGTTCGCAATCCAGAAGGATGCCGAAGGCAGCGATCATATATATGTGATTGAAGTGAACCCGCGCGCCTCGCGCACCGTGCCCTACGTCTCCAAGGCCACCGGCATTCCACTAGCCAAAATCGCCTCCCGGCTCATGACCGGCCGCACGCTTGGCGACCTGCTTCCCGAGCAGCTTGCCGCCGGCAAAGACCTGGGCACCGGCACGCATTATTTTGTAAAGTCGCCCGTCTTCCCCTGGAACAAGTTCGCCGGGGTCGACACCGTTCTGGGACCGGAGATGAGGTCCACCGGTGAAGTCATGGGAGTTGCTTCCACCTTTGGCGAGGCCTTTGCCAAGGCGCAGCTCTCCGCCGGCCAGTTGCTGCCCACCGGCGGCACGGTCTTCTTCAGCGTGAATGACCACGACAAGGTGGCCGCGGCCGAACTGGCCCGCCGCTACGTCCACCTGGGCTTCAAGATTGTCGCCACCGAGGGTACGGCCAACTTCCTTGAAGCTGCTGGACTTAAGGCCGAGCGGGTGTTCAAGGTAAAGGAAGGCCGTCCCAACGTCGTCGACCTCATCAAGGGCGATCGTATCCAGCTCATCGTGAATACCCCGCGCGGCCAGGACACCTTTTTCGATGAAAAGGCCATCCGCCGGGCCGCCGTCATCGCCCGCGTGCCCACCATCACAACCATCGCCGCCGCCCAGGCCGCGGCCGAAGGCATTGCCTCCATGCAGAAGCACGCCACCACGGTCTACGCATTGCAGCAGCTCCACGAGTCGCGGACCCTCTCCGAAATGCCCTCCTGACCGGATTGCCGGCAGGACGGTTGAGCACAATGTTCCGCAGCTCCAGATGTTCCACGGGCCCCGATGTTCCACGGTGCCTGTGGAAAAATACCGGCGAAACTCGGAAAAACCGGCATAAATTCGCGTGCCACGTGAAACATTTTTATTGAAATGTACCTGGATAGTTATTGTGCAGGGCTCCAGAGCGGGCTAAAATCTGCAGCTCTCACCGCCCTTGCGGGTTCTCTACGAGTTCAGGACAAGTCACTCATTGACAACCGCTTGCCGATGTGGGGATTACTCCCTGGAAATGCCGTTTGCGACTGTCAGTCTCGCCCGAAGACAGGCCATCAACCGGACCCGGCTCGTCTAACATGGTTTGAGGCTCTGACGCCTTTGCAAAGATAGTCTCCATTCTTCGAAGGAATTCGACTTCCCATGGCGCTTCATCGCTTACAGCATCTTATCTTGATCGCGTTTTGCTTCGCCTGCGCTGCCACGTATGCCGCCGAAACGCGCACGCCGACCCAGGACGGCATTCTCTACGGAACCGCCGACGGCCAACCTCTCACTATGGATTACTACGCCCCGAAAGGCTCTGGGATTCATCCGATCGCGATCATCATTCACGGCGGAGGGTATCACGGCGGAGACAGCAAGAGCGGCAGTGAAGCCTACGTGGCCGACTTTCTCGCTCCCGCGGGCTATGCAGTCTTCTCCGTCAACTATCGCCTCGCGCCGAAGTACCCCTATCCATATATGGTGTATGACGTGCAACGCGCCGTCCGCTACATTCGTTATCACGCCCGCGACTGGAACGCCGATCCCGACAAGATCTCTCTCGTCGGCGGCTCGGCCGGCGGCTACCTCAGCAATATGGTCGGCCTGCTCAATGCGCCCGGCGACCCGCATGCTACCGATCCGGTCGACCGCGTGAGCGCAAAGGCACAGGCCGTGGTAAGCCTTTACGCACAAAGCAGCTTTGAGTTTGTTCCACTCAATGCGGACGTGCATCGCTTCCTTGATCCATTCATCACGCAGAAGGGCGAAAAGGAAGCAATCCGCGAAGCCTCACCCATCACCTACGTCTCGAAGGCCGACCCGCCATTTCTCGAGATTCTCGGCGACCACGATGAATACATCCCCATGTCGGAAGCCACCAACCTGCAAGCCGCGCTGCATGCGGTTGGAGTGCGCTGCGACATCATCGTCATCCCCGGCGGCAAGCATGGCACCGGCGGATGGAACAAGCTGCCCAACGTACCGGACTGGGAGCGCCAGATGACAGAGTGGCTCAATGCGCGGCTGCACCATCGCGGACCAATCGGCGATGGCATCCGGCCGCGGCTGACGGCTCCCGCGCCATGAATCGAGCTCGTTTCCGTGCCGGGCGGGCCACATCCTTGACGCGTTCTTTGCGGGAAGGGTGGGAGAGCACGACTTCAACCACACGGCCTGCGGTACTCTTCAATGGGAGTCGAGGGTATGGCGGAGATGGAGTTGTTTAGAGCTTTGTGGAGACGAGGACAGGGACAAGAATCATTTGCGGGCTGGTTGTGAATCGTGCAAACCCACCCTTCGCCAAGTGCGCGAAGGATTGAGGGGCACATGGCTATCGGTGAAAGTGCCTAAGCAACCTTTCAGCGCATCCCTGCCTCTATGCTAATCGTGTGCACGGCTGCTAAACGCAATGCTGCGGATGGCTGTCAATGCCGGTGTTACCGCACGCGCCAAAATCTGACAAGCTAACCGATGCAGCGCTCGCTGGAGAATGCCAATGACGCATGCAGCCCGAGGCTTCAGCCTCGTCGCAAATTCTGCGCTTTCTTTCACTTTCGCAGTTGTACCGCAGGCCAGAGCGGCGTCCCCTTCGCCCCCGCGGCTCGGTGAGAGCGACCCGATACTTTCCAGCGGCTGTTACCTACCCCCCTTCTGACCCCGATGCTTCCGTCCGTGAAGCGGCTCATTCGCTGGCCGCTCACACATCCACCTGACGGCTCAAGCACCCGAGCGCCGTCCATACCCATTTGAACGCGGAGGTCTCTGTGTCACATCGCGTATTCATTCCCCGATATGCCTGTCTCGTAAGCCTAGTTGCTTTCATTTCGGCCGCTCCGGCCTTCACACAGGTCGCATACGTCTACGTACAGACCAACCAAGGCGCCGCGGTCGCGTTATATGACACGGTCAGCAGCGGCCGCCTCACCGAAGTTGGCACGTACCCGCTCTACGCCACCAGCACACTCATTGGAGGCAACGGCAGTTATCTCTTCGCCGGCGGTGTGGACAATGCCGGCACCAACTCCGGCGAAACCAACGTCGATTCCTATCCGGTCGAATCGAACGGCGCCCTCGGCGCCCGCACCGAGACCATCGACACAGAAGACTATGCCGGTTCCGGCTCCGGATGCAGCGGCGCCAGCATCCAGTCCGCAAAGCTCGACCACACAGGACATTACATGTTCGTCCGCATCTACAATTCTGAATACGGCACCTGCGATCAATGGCAGACCTACCAAATCGCATCTAACGGGGTCTTGACCTATCTGGGCAGAGAAGAGAGTCCACTCATCGGCTATCTCGAAACCGTCGGCGCCAGAAACGAATTTTCTTATGGCACGTCCGAAGGGGCGGGATGTAACACGAACCCGACGGGTCCGCGGTTTTTTCCCTATTCCCGCAATTCCGACCACGTTCTCTCATACGACCACAACTTCACGCACACCGATCCGGCTGGGACTCCCTTAACCGCATACACTTTGTGGGCATCCGCCGATCCCTTCGGCAGTCTGGCCGTCCTCATGGGCGATTGCGCCAACACGTCGGGACTGCCGGCCAAGATCGCCAGCTACACGATTGACCCGAAGTCAGGGTCTATCTCTTCGAGCAACACGTGGAGCGACCTGCCCACAACGCAGGTCAACACCGAGCTCCCCGCGAACAGCCTGCCACCGATGTTCACAAGCATGTCCTGGTCCGGCAATCTGCTCGCAGTAGTCGGCGGCGGATTCCAGATCTTCGATTTCAACGGACAATGCTGCAACGCGGCGCCATATATCGGCCTCCAGCGCGGCACCGACATTATTCACCAGGCGGCATGGGATAACGACAATCACTTCTATACGCTTGACTTCTACGGCGGCCAACTCCGCGTCTACACCGTCACGCTCGACAGCTTCAGCGAAGACCCCGGCTCGCCTGTGGACGCCAATGGCGGCGGCTTCGTCGTCGTGAACCACACAGCGTGCTCTGCTCCATCCGGCTTTGGCGTGAATGTCTGCTCGCCCGGCAGCGGTGCGACCGTTACCTCGCCCGTTCTAGTTAATGCCGCCGCAAACGTCAATGGGAGCATCTATCGGTTCGAGCTGTGGAATGGGAATACTAAGCTGCTGAGCGAGGACAGCGACATCATGGACGATTCAGTCTCGCTGGCGCCGGGAAGCTATCAACTGATCTTCGACGCGAGGAGTGCGTCCGGCGCCCATGAGTACGCAACACGCGATATCACGGTGACCAAGTGAGTGAGTTATCCCTCGGATCGAAGTCCGGAAAGCGGACCTATACAGCGCTCGCTGGAGAATGCCGATGACGCATGCAGCAGCGAGGCTTCGGCCTCGCCGCTAGGTCTCTGACCGGAAAGAACAGACAGCAGAGTGGCCGGGTGCCCCTCAATCCTTGCCGCGTTCTTTGCGGGAAGGGTGAGCAAGCACGGACTTCAACCACACGGCCTGCGGTACTCTTCAACGGGAGTCGAAGGTGTGGCGGAGATGGAGTTGTTTAGAGCCCTGTGGAGACGAGGACAGGGACAAGAACCATTTGCTGGCTGGCTGTGAATCGTGCAAACCCATCCTTCGCCAAGTGCGCCCACCCGGCACCCGGCGAAGCTGGCGACGGGTCAGGAAGAGCATTAAGGATTCCGCCTCCAATGTGCGGAGAAAGACGAAGGCCCCACTCGATGAGCGGGGCCAATTCGTTCAGGAATTCTGGAGCTTTAAATTCGGCTCTACTGCATTGTGATTGTGCCGTTCATGCCGTTGGGATAGAAACCGCCCGAAGAGCTGCCGCCCGCGTAAACGATGTTCAAAACCTCAGATGGTGTCCGCGGAATGGCCAAGGCGTTGCTGTCGACATCGTACAGGTTCTTCGAGGTCGGCGGGATATCATGCGCATCCACTGCCGGGCTGGTTACATTGTTCATGATGCATCCCAGGCGAATCGAGCCGGAGTGGAATGCCTCCGTACTCAGGATCGCTCCCGCAGCAGCGAGGTATGCGCTGCTGGTAATCAACGGCGCTGCTCCGAGGTAGGCACTCACACCCACGTCCTCAAACTGTCGTGCCAGCTTTAGCCAGTTGCTGACGCTTGAGAATCCATAGCCGAGGGCATCCAAGTTGATCGCAGGCTTCTTGACCGCGGCCGATCCGAGAGCCTTGCGCAGATAAACGACATGCTCGATTTCGCTATTCCGAAGGGCGGTTGCAACGTAGGCCCACGGCGAAGAACTGAAATTGGGCACTTTGGCTCCGCCGGTGGTCGGGCCGCTCTCATCGTCTTTTGAAATGACTCCAAGGTTGACCAACCTCGCTCCGTAGGTCGCCATTGCGTAAAACTCGGCTTCAAGATACTCGAGGTTCAGAGCAAAGTTGAGAATGTCTGCGTCGCTGTAGGCCGCCGCCTGGACCTTCTGGTCGAGTGCTCCCATTCTGCCGGCGATCATTGTGGCGCCAACGAGGCCGACTCCGGTAAGTCCTGCTGTTTTAAGGAAAGTGCGGCGATTTGCTCCGATCCGATTAACTGCATCCTGCATCATATCTGGTCTCCTAAGGGGTATCGAACGAGGTTAAG
Source organism: Occallatibacter sp. (assembly GCA_036267475.1). Taxonomy (GTDB): domain Bacteria; phylum Acidobacteriota; class Terriglobia; order Terriglobales; family Acidobacteriaceae; genus Telmatobacter. Next base: position 49,077 of record DATAVZ010000040.1, on the reverse strand, counting down.
GGCGTGGCGAACAAGGAAAGGCTCCTTCCATGCGCGCCGATCTGGGGAGATTTTCTTGTGAAGACATTCTTGTGAAGACAAATGATTCCTGGTGGGAATCTTTGAAACTATCCGAGGTAGATGAAGAGCGCAGCGGATTAGATGGCTTGCTTTCTTCGGATCCATAGATAAATGACCGATATCCCTTTCCGGCTGGCGGTCTGGGGCGATCTTCGAAGAAATACCAGCTAAGTGTTTTCAGGCTTGCGCAGCGGGAAGTTATCCCACAATTTGCGCGAGCAACTTTCGCGCGGTTTTGGATGAGTTTGCATTGGAGCGGCCATAGGTGCGGCAGGTGGCCCGGTCATGAAGTACCGCAAACCCAGTGTGCCCCATCCGTCCACAGTTTTATCGTGGATGGGTGGGAAGGTCACGAACCGCAGGCCGTCCCTCCGGGGTGGCTTGCTTGCGTCAATGGCCACCGTCGGCGTTCTCAGTCCAGCGATCAGAAAAGCACGCTGCCTACGGCATCGGCTGTAACTGTGACACTCGACCCCTTGACACGGTTGTGCGAACACTTTGACATTCCAGCCGACACGAGCAAAATGTTTGTTCCCGCGAACACGACAGAGGCACAGGCGCTCCAGGCATCGCGATTCAGATTGAATTCGACAGGAGAGTTCTAAAATCGTCTTCCAGGGCCGCCGGTTCTACAATGGGCACATGCTGATTGAGGGTGTTTTTGCCGCGGTGACCACGCCGTTCTACCCGGACGAGCGCATCTATTTTCGCAAGATCGAGGCCAACATGGCCCGCTACTCGCGCAGTCTGCTGGCCGGCATGATCGTGCTCGGTTCAACCGGCGAAGCCGTTCTGCTGGACGACGCCGAATCCCGCGAAGTGCTGCGCACCGCCGCCGAAGCCACGGCTCCCGAAAAGGTGCTGGTTGCCGGGGTGGGCCGTGAGAGCGTGGGAGCCACCGTGGCCCTGGCCGAGGACGCGGCTCGGTTCCGTTATGACGCTGTGCTGGTCCGTCCGCCCAGCTATTACTCCGGCCAGCTTACCCCGGCCGCCGTTCTGCATTACTTTCGCAGCGTTGCCGACCGCTCTCCGCTGCCGATGCTGCTCTACAACATTCCCAAGTGCGTGCCCTACCAGATCCCCATCGAGCTGATTGCCGAGCTGGCTAACCACCCCAACATTATCGGAATCAAGGACTCGAGCGGCAGCGTGGAGCGGATTCGGGCCACAGTCGAGGCCACCCAGTCTGCTCCGCGCCGCGCCGTTACCGTGACGCCGATTTTTGAGGCCGTGACCGGCCGCATGCTCACCCCGGCAGCGGAGACTGGCTCCTCGTTTGTTTCAGCAGGCGACCTTGCCGGGGGCATTGCCCTGGCCACCGCTCCGCCGGCGGCGCCCATTAAAACCCGGAGCAGGGAAGTCGGCTTTCAGGTTCTTTGTGGATCAGGCTCGGCGTTCTACGAGTCTCTGGAGCAGGGCGCATGCGGCGGAATCCTCGCCTTTGCGGCCTGCGCGCCACAGGCCTGCCAGGAGATCTACCTGGCCTGGAAGGATCACGACCCCAAGCTTGCCGCCGAGAAGCAGCAGCGCATCACCGCCGCCAACAATCGCATCCTTGGCGCGCTCGGAATTGCCGGCGTAAAATACGCCTGCGACTTCAACGGCTACTACGGAGGGCACACGCGCTCGCCGCTGCTTGGCCTTTCCGCCACGGAAAAAGCCGAGGTCGAACGGCTGCTCGAACTGATCCGGAACTGAGCTGATTCCGGAACTGATCTGATCCGGAACTAGAAAGGGAAGTCCCAACTCATGAGTCACAGGCGCGCCCTCGGCGGAAATCCTGGCAAAATCCTCTCCGCGCTGGCCGTTTTAGCGCTGGCTGCCGCGCCGCTGTTTGCGCAGAGTCCAGCGGTGCAGCGGCCTGCAATTACCGGCATCTCCCACGTCGGCTATTTTGTCTCCAGCCTGCCCAGGGCGCTGGATTTCTGGCATGGGCTGCTCGGCTTCGATGAGTCCTATGTCCTGAACAAGCCGGGCACCGACCAGGTCAGCATCGCCTTCATCAAGATCAACAACCACCAGCACATTGAGCTGTTCAACAGTCCGCCACCCGATCCACCGAACTTCATGAGCCACCTTTGCTTCACCGTCTCCAACGTGGAGCAGATGCGCGCCTATCTACGGTCGAAGGGAATCGCCATGCCGCCCGGCAACGGCCACAAGACCCGCACCGGCGACTACGCCTTCGAGATCCACGATCCTGATGGCACGCTCATCGAGTTTGTGCAGACACTGCCGACCGGATGGGAAGCCAAGGCCGCCGGCAAGTTTCTGCCGCCCACGCGCGTTTCCCACACCATCTACCACGTCGGCTTTCTGGTCGGAAATGCCGAAAAGTCGCTGCATTTCTACGAAGACATTCTGGGATTCAAAGAGACCTGGCGCGGAGGCCGCGATCCCAAAGTGCTGAGCTGGATCAATCTTCGCGTTCCCGACGGAACCGACTACATCGAGCTGATGCTGTACGCCAAGCTACCCGCCACCTATGGCACGCAAAACCACACATCCCTCGAAGTGCCTAATATGGATAAGGCCATCGCCGAACTGGAATCCCGTCCGGTCTACAAAACCTACGGCAAACCGCTCGCGGTACACGTGGGCGTGAACGGCAAACGCCAGGTGAACTTGTATGACCCCGACGGCACCCGTGTCGAGTTGATGGAACCGTTCACGGCCAGCGGCAAACCCGTTCCATCCTCCGCAGCGCCGCCGCCAACCTCGGCCCATAACTGAAGCGAGTCTCATTGAGAGCGAGTATTCAGCGACCTGAGGCTGCCAGGGAACCCGACAAAACCCGCGGATTTCCTCACCAAAGCCGAACCAGGGAAGTTACCTAGACCCCGAACTGCCGCAGGTGATGGTCGACATGCTTGTACATCAGGATCGCCCATTCCTGAGCTGTGAGCCGCCCGAAGAATGGGTGCGGATACGTGGTACACCCGGCAGACCCGGCCATCTGAAACCGGTCGATAGCGGAACACAGCCGCTCCCGTTCTGTAGTCAGGTCGTACAGGCCGGTCAATACAAGTTCCTTCATCGTGGGCGAGTTGCGGCGCATCTGCGCGTCATTGCCCAGTACCATCGGCTTGATGATGCGTCCAACCATGCGGCCAACCAGCCCAGCCCGCGCGGGCTTTAGCGCCCCGGAGGCCATGTCAAAGGCAATCGCGCAGTGCGCCGCCGTTTGCGCCGGGTTCATCGTGCCCCAAAGACGCAGGCTCTCCGGCGTCAGTGCGGCCAAACGTTCCTTCAACTCCGCCGCCTCTGCGGACTCAAAGAGGTTCTTCATTCCAGGTTCTCCTCAGGTTTCCCGACGAGAGGTTTCGACCAACAGTAATCACCACCAACGTGGTAATCCCAATCAATGCGCAAGCCCATGCCATATATATGGTGATATAGGAATGCATGTCAAGCATCCGTCAGAGCCTCGCCGCCTCTCAGCAGCGTTCTTACTGAGGATAGACAATGTCCGATAACGTATATTCTGTATAGTGGCGCCGTGAACCGATGAGGATATTCTATTCCCATGGCAACGCGTGAGTTACAGGCGCTGGTTCTGAGTCATGTGGCTTTTGAAGATCTCGGTTCCCTGCGGGCTCCGCTCGAAGAGCGCGGCTTCCGCATCGACACCGTGGATGCGGCGACGGCGGAGTTTGCTTTGCAGCAAGCCGTTGACAGCGATCTGCTGGTAATTCTTGGCGGACCAATCGGCGTTTATGAAACAGACGCCTATCCCTTCCTGACGCCGGAGATCGCCTGGATTCGCCAGCGGCTTGAGGCCGGCCTGCCGACGCTCGGCGTCTGCCTGGGCGCTCAGCTTATGGCTGCCGCCCTAGGCGCGCGAGTCTATCCCGGCGAAAATGGAGCCGAGATCGGCTGGGCTCCCATTCAGTTTTCAGGCACCGGCGAGCCTCCGGAGTGGTTTCAGCCGCTGCTCGCTCCAGACCTGCCGGTCTTCCACTGGCATGGCGATAGCTTCGATCTCCCCGCCGGAGCGCAGCCGCTTGCCCGTTCGCAAATGTATGACAATCAGGCATTTAGCATTGGAAAAGCGGGACTGGCGCTGCAGTTTCATCCCGAGGTGACGGCCCAAGGGCTGGAGCGCTGGTATGTGGGCCACACCTCCGAGCTCGGCCGCCGCGGCATTTCGGTTCCCGATCTGCGTGCCGAGGGCTACAGGCATGCGCCGCGGCTATTCGAGGCTGCGCGCGGGTTCTGGGACGGCTGGCTCAACTACATTTTGTAGCGGCCCAGGTCCTCATCGTTCAACCCTTCGAGCCAACTCCGCAACTGCTCGGCTGTGGGGCCGTCGGCCGGTCCGGAGGTGCTCAGCTTGGCGCTCTGCATCACATGCTCAGCCACATAGATTGGGCAGTCGGCACGCAGCGCCAGGGCAATCGCGTCCGATGGCCGGGCATCGACCGCAATGGGCTCGCTTCCCTGCCGGAGCCACAGGACCGCATAAAATGTATCGTCTTTAATCTCTGTAATTACAACCTTTTCCAGCGAACTATTCAAGTTGTTCATGATGTTTCGGGTGAGGTCGTGGGTCATGGGGCGCGGCGCAGCCACCTTCTCGATCTCGATGGCAATGGCATTGGCCTCGAAGATGCCCACCCAAATCGGCATCACCATCTCCGAGGTCACATCCTTCAGCACCACGATCGGCATATTGGTGGCCGGGTCCATCATCAGACCGCGTATCCGCACCTCAATATCCATGGTCTTCTCCTTACCCGTTTAGATGGATTCCCCGACCAGACTGTTGGGATGCGCCGCCGTAATTTTCACCTGCAGATAGTTGCCGGGCGCAGGAGCAATCGGCTGCGCGCAGGTAAAATTCACCGGCTTGTTCTGGCTGCTGCGTCCGGAAATCTGTCCACGCGCCGGATTCTGCCCTTCAACCATCACTTCCATTTGCTCGCCTATATGGCGGGCATAATTGACTCTTTGTATTTCGCGCTGACGGTCAAGCAATACTTGAAGCCGGTTAGCTTTTTCCTTTTCCGGGATGGAATCGATCATGACCAGCGCCGGCGTATTGGGCCGAGCCGAGTATTTGAAGGCAAAGACGCAATCGTATTGCACCTCGGCCAGCAGGTTCATGGTATCGATGAAGTCGTCCTCGGTTTCACCCGGAAATCCGATGATGATGTCGGTCGAGAGCGAGATCGGGCGGCGCGCCGCCTTCATCCACGCAATCCGTTCCAGGTACCACTCCGGGGTGTACTCGCGGGCCATTCTCTTGAGCACGCTCACGGACCCGGACTGCACCGGCAGGTGAACGTGGTCGCACAGCGCCGGGTTTTCGTCGATGGCCTGCACAATGTCGCGGGTAAAGTCACGCGGATGGCTGGTGGTGAACCGCACCCGGCGAATGCCTGCTACCTGGCCCACGCGGGTCAGCAACTCGGCAAAGCTCATCTTCCCTTCCGGGTCGCGGTAGCTGTTCACGTTCTGGCCCAGAAGCTGAATCTCGGTATAGCCCAGATCGGCGATCCGCCGTGCCTCTTCAAGCACGGAAGACGATGTCCGGCTGCGCTCCTTGCCGCGGGTATACGGCACCACGCAGTAGGAGCAGAACTTGTCGCAGCCTTCAATGATGGTGATGTAGCCGCGGTAGGGATTCTGGCGGGCGGTGAACTCGGTCTCGAAGGTCTCCTCGGTCTGCCGGTCGTCCAGGCCGGTGATGCGATTTTCGCCCGCTTCAAGGCGCGCCAGCATCTCCGGCAGCTTGCGGTAGGAGGCCGAACCGGAGACCAGCGAGACGTAAGGCGCCTTCTCGAAGATCTTTTCGCCTTCCTGCTGCGCCACGCAGCCGAGCACGCCGAACCGCTTGCCCTCTTTGTGCAGCTTTTTGAAGTCGTTGAGCCGGTTGAAGACCTTCTGCTCGGCTTTGTCGCGGATGGAGCAGGTGTTGTATAGGATCAGGCCGGCCTCGACTTCGGTATCGACCTGGCGGTAACCCTGCTGCCGCAGCGTGCCGATCACCTTTTCGGAGTCGTGTGCGTTCATCTGGCAGCCGAAGGTCTCCAGATAAAATGTCTTCTCGGTCGCCATAAACAGTCCTCAGTATAGCGTGAAGTTCGCCTACTGCGAGCGGATGCCGGCGTGGAGATAGGCGAGCAGCGCGGCCATTTGCTGTTGTGTAAAGCGCCCGGCAAAGGATGGCATGAGGTTTTTGCCCGACAGCACCGTTCGCTCCACGTTCACGTCGGTGGCCGGCACGCCGCTGGGCAGGTGTGGCGAATCAAAGACGCCGTGCAGATTCGGGGGCACCTTTTTGAGCGCCAGATCGTTGAATTCATGGCAGTGCGCGCAGCGCGAATCGTAGAGATGCTTCCCTTCCGCCTGCTGCGGGGTGAGCGCCGGTGTGGAGTGGCAGCCCGCGGCAGCCAGCCCGGCGAGGATCACGAATCCGGTGCCGAGAACCGCCAGTGTCCCGACCCGGCTCACAAGGTCGCTTCCCTTCATTGCGGTTGCAGGGATCGCGCGTTCACAGCCCATGGCCTTTCTTCGACGATGAATGAAAATGAAAACGTCCTCCCCTGGTGTGTCCTACGGTGTGTTCTACCCGATGTGTGTGCTGCCCGCATCTCCGGCCCGCCTCTCAAGAATGAGCGGCTGAGCCGGTGAGGTCAAGCCGCGCGGTATTCTGGTCGCAGGGACGCGACGATGCAGGAGCGGCCGCACCACCCCGCCAGCCCGGAGGCTTATTGACCGAATCCATTGAAAATCTGCAGCCCATGGTTCACTCTGCCTCGAATCGCTGTTTCGGTTGCGGGCAGGCCAACCCCATCGGTCTGCAACTGGAGTTTTGCCAGGCCGGCGACGGCTCCGTTGTCTGCCTGGCCACCATTCCCGATACCCGCGAAGGCCCTGCCGGCTACCTGCACGGCGGCATCATCGCCACCCTGCTCGACGAGGCCATGAGCAAAGCCGTCCGCGCCCGCGGAATGATCGCAATGACCCGCCGGCTGGAAGTCGACTATCTGCGCCCCATTCCCTCCGGCGCAGCCATCCGTATCGAAGGCCGCGTGGTGCGCGACGAAGGCCGCAAGCACTGGGCCGAGGCCCGCGTGCTCGATGGCCACGGCGTGACGCTTGCCGAGGGCAAGGGACTGTTTATCGAGATTCGCCGGGAAAAATAAGGGGCGGCCACAAAGACCGCCCCATTTCCATACCGTTCCAGATCACGAAGCCGGATCAATGGACCATGTTGATCGTGTCCTGGGTAACGGTGTCGAACGTCGTCACCGACTTGGCGTTAGCCTCAAAGGCCCGCTGCGCCACGATGAGGTTGGAGAACTCCGAGGAGATGTTCACGTTGGAGGCTTCGAGCGCGCCATCCTGCAGCGTGGCCAGGCCGGACGTGCCGGAGACGCCCACCGAGGCGGTGCCGCTGGCCAGCGTGGTGCCGTAGTTGCCGTCGCCCAGCAGTTGCAACCCCTGCAAATTTTCGACGTTGGCCAGCGCGATCTGGCCCACGTTCTGGCGCTGTCCGTTGGAATAAGTCACGGTGACGGTGCCGTCCGATCCAATGGTAAAGCTCTGATACTGGCCACTGGGATAGCCGCTCTGGGTTGTGGAAGAGACCGCGGAGCCGGTGGCCACCTGGCTTACGGTCGGCGTGCCGCTGGGTCCAAGCACGTTCCACTGCATATTCAGATCCGATGCACCGTCGGCCAGCCCGGTAAAGCTCACCGGAATGGAGGAAACGTCTCCGGATGCCGTGCCCACCGTCTCCGCCGCTCCAGCGGTGGGCGTAATGGTGGTGAGATTGCCATTCGAGTCGAAGTTGAGCGTGCCGGTCACCGGCGTGGAGACGCCGCTGGCAAAGTCCGACGCCGGCAGCGCGGCGGAGTAGCTCCAGGTGTTGGGCGCGGTCTGCGTGTAGGTGACCGTGGCCACGTGCGCCTCGCCCAGCGAATCGTAAATGGTGACCGGCGCCGGGAACTGGGTGCCGGTGGTCGACTCGGCATCGAGATTGGCGGTCATGCCGAAGGTGCCGGTAGCCTGCGGCTCCTGCACCTGGCCCACCGGGATGTTGACCGGGGCCAGCGCCGCGTTGGGATTGACGACTCCGTTCACCGCCGGATAGCCCATCACGTTCTGTCCGGAAGTGGTGAGCAGATATCCATTCGTGTCCTGCGAAAAGTCGCCCGCGCGGGTCAACTCGTAGCCACCCTCGCCGTTGCCCACCACAAAGAAGCCATTGCCGTTGAGCGCCACATCGGTGGCGTTGCCGGTGGAGTTGATGGTGCCCTGGGTATAGGCGGTGGAGTTGGCCGCCACCTGGGTGCCTGCGCCTACCTGGATAGGATCGCCCGCGCCGGTGTTGCCGATCTGCTGATAGAACAGGTCGGAGAAATTGGTGGTCTGCGCCTTGAAGGCGGTAGTGTTCATATTTGAGAGATCGTTGGCGATGGTGTTCAGCGCCGTCGAGTCGGCCTCGAGTCCGGTCAGCGGAATGGAAAAGCTTGCCATGGTTGTGATTCTCCTTCGATGCGGTTGGCGCAGGCCCTAGCCGGCCGGCAGTTTACTGGAGCATTGGTTCAACTGGAGCGTTTCTCCAACTTGGTCGATTGGCTTAAATTCCCTGCGGCATCCGCCCCGCTATGGGCTGTGGGCGGGTGTGGCCGTCGAGCGCATGCCCCACGCGATCGGCCGCGGCGCTGGCTGCCGGAACACTGAGGTTGCCGGGCGCGCGCTCGGCGGTCACCGTGTGGGCCGCGATGCGATGCTCCGCACCCGCCGCTGGACTGGCCCCTGACGCCGCAATACCCTGAGCGGCGTGGCTTCCACTGGTGGCCGCGTCGCTGCCCGTGGTCGACGAATCGGTGGTTGGCGAAGACGTGCCCAGGCCAGTGGTCAGCGTCTGGTTGATGTTGATCAACTGCTCCAGGCTGTTCACCTGCACAAGCTGGTTCACATACTCGTTGGGGTCCGTATCCGCGGTCGGATCCTGGTTCTGCATCTCGGTGACCAGCAGACTCAGAAAGTCGTTGGCGGAGATGGTTGCGCCGTCGTCGCTCGAACTGCTGGAACTGCCGCTGCCGCTCGACGAGGTATCCATCGCCGACACCTTGCTGCTGAGGGCCTGCTCCCCCGTTGTGTGATGTGCCGCTGTGTGGTGTGCAAAAACTCCCATTGCCGCCGCCATAGTTCTCACTCCTTCCGGCTGAGCCGCGCTGGCTCTGCCCGTTCCACTAACTCTGTCTGCCCCGCCCCGTCTGCCCCGCCCTGACCGCAACCCGCACAGGCTCAGGCAATCAGCGAGATCGAGGCGCCCATGCGCATTGCGGCTGGTGCTGCGTCGCTGCCGGCAAAGGCCGCCGGCCCAACCGGCTGCGACAGTTGCGCCGCCGAAACCGCTGCCGCCTGCGAGGAAGCCTGTTGCCCTGCTCCGCTGTAACCGCCCGATTCCTGGCCGCCGCCCTGCCCGGCCATCTGGCTGAATCCGCCATCGCCGCCCGGCGAGGCCAGGGTGAGCGTCTGCACCGGCGTGCGATGGTCGTTGAGATAACTATTCAACCCCGCCATGTGCCCGCTGAGCGCCTGTGCCGCGTCGGCGGTGCCCGCCACCACCGAGGCGTGAACGCTGCCCGCTGCCAGATCGGCACGCACGCTCACCCAGCCCAACGACGGATCCTGAAAGCCCGCTTCGGCGCTGTGCGCGCCAGCGTGCAGCCAGCTTGCGCCGCGGGCCACGTCGCTATCCAGTGCGGCAAAGGTTTCGTGGCTATCTGGCGTGGAGGCGCTGCTTGCTGCCGTGTTGGCCGCAACCGTATTCGTCCCGCCGTTCATGCCCCCGTTCATCGCCCCGTGGCCGCCCGCGGCATCGCGTCCCGCCGCGGAAGCTTCGCCGTCCAACCCTGCTGGCGGCGCCGGAAGCGATCCCGCAGCCGAGTCAGCCGATCCGTGCCCGGGCGATCCCTGCGCAGCGCGCGGCGTGGCAGACTCCGCCACCCGCCGGGCCGAGCTGGTATCGGATGCGGCAACCGTATGCGCGGCGCTGGTGCTTACGGCTGCCGCGGAGGCGTTGCCGGACGCATCTTTGAGAGCATTCCCATGTGAATCGGCGGAATTGGAAGCGTCCGCATTTGTACCGGCCGGATTGGTATCCGCTGGATTGATGTCAGCCCGATTTGCGCCGGCAGTGGAGCCCGCGCCTGCGGCGGCCGTCGCCGGCTGCGCGGAGCCGGCCTGCGCAGCGGCGTGCGCCAGATGCGTATGGGTTCCGGCTGCGGCGGCTGTCTGGTCTCCGGACTCCGCAACCCCGTTTGCGCCAGCCGCCGCCGTGCCAGCGGGAGCGGGGAGAATTCCGCCGTGTCCGGTGGCCGCGGGCTGCGAGCTGGTAAGAAAACTTTGCGCGGGATGCGCCGCCGTAGCCGTAGCGGCCCGCGCCGGCTGTGGCGGCAGGTTTTGCAGCACCGGCGCGGCGATGGCGGTCATCACCGCCAGGGCCGGCGTTGTGGACCCGGTCATGGGCGCGCCGGCCGCCGCCGCTGGTTTCTTTCCCGCGCCGCCGGGGTGTCTGGCGGTCTTGTTCCATCCGGTCGCGTTGGCGGAACTGGCCGCGCCGTGCGCGGCATCCGGCTGCAAGGAGGCCAGCAAATCCTGATAGACGGCGATCCCCGTTCCCAGCCGGTAACGCGCTGTCGCGTTCTGGTGGGCATTGGTCTGGGAATTACTACTCTGGCCAACGTTGCTCTGTGAAGCATCGCTTTTGCCAGCCGCGCTCTGCGTCCCGTTGTTCGGTACCGCTGCCTGCTGTGCGCCGGACGCGCCCCTGTTCCCAGCCCCCGCGGAGGGTGCCTGCGGCGCGTCGCCATCCGAATCCGCGCCCGACGAATTCGCCGACGAATCCACCGGGGAGCCCACCATCGACTGCAGACTCGACTGGAAGCTGGCCGGGTCGTCTCCGTCGGTTGCGGTCGATCGCGGCCCGATACCGGACTGCATGCCCGATGCAACTGGAGCCGCCGCCGGCTCGATCTCGATTCCTGCTGTGACCGCCATGTCCGGAAACGGTGCAGATGATGTGCCAAATCCAGACAGAAAGGGTTAGAAGGTTGTCAGAGAGAGAGGGCAAATCCCATGGGCAAATCTCATATTTGGCCGTGCGCCGCGCATGCGCAGTTGCAGCGGTCGGGCTTTGCTCCGCTTCTTTACTCACGCTTGTTGCGACTCATGCTCGTTGCCGGGCGGTGCTGCCGGTGGCGCCGGGCCAGCGGATGGCGGTCACTGCTGGTGCTGCCGGTTCAGATACCAGTCATCGAGCGACTGCTGGCCGCGGCGCGTGGCCTCAGCGGCGTCGGTGGCCTCGGCCTTGTGGACCAGCGACTCGGCCTGGCGGCGATCGATGCGGCGGGCCAGAAAATCCTCGCGGCACTCGGTCACATTATCTCGGGCGGCGGCGGCGCGGGTGGTCAATACAGCCGCCATACGGGCGGCGGTCAGCGACTCCTCGATCCCCGCGAGCCGCCCGATCATCTGCTCGAGCCTCTCCGCGCTCAGGGCGCTGGCCGCCACCAGTTGCCGGCCCCCGCGTTCCCGTTCCTGGGCCGCGATCTGGGCGCGCTCCAGCCGCTGCAACTCGGCGAGCGCGGCTTCAAGCGTGGCGCGGCTCTGTTCTTCCTGCGCGTGGAGTACGCGCAGCAGGCGGCGCAAGGGACGCGAGACAGGCATGGCTCAAATCTCCGCGGCCAACTCGGCCAGCCGCTCCATGCAGCCGGCAAAGTCCACCTGCTCGGCTGCATCCTGGGTCATGAAGGCGCGGAGCGCGTCGCGCGCAGCCAGCGCCCGGTCCAGATCGGGGTCCGCGCCGGCTTTGTAGGCGCCGATGCGCACCAGGTCCTCGGACCGCGCGTAAACCGCCAGCAGTTTGCGCACCAGCGCCGCCTGTTCGCGGTGCGCGGGCTGGGCCACCTGCGGCATCAGCCGGCTGATCGAGTCCAGCACCTCCACCGGCGGATACCACCCCTCGGCGGCCAGTGCGCGCGATAGCACCACGTGGCCGTCCAGCAGCGAGCGCACCGCGTCCACCAGCGGGTCCTGCTGGTCGTCGCCCTCCATCAGCACCGTATAAAAGGCGGTAATCGATCCGGTGCGGAACTGCCCAGTGCGCTCTACCAGCCGGGCCAGCCGGTTGAAGACCGAGGGTGTATAGCCCTTGGCGGTGGGCGGTTCGCCGGCCGCCAGCCCCACCTCGCGCGCGGCCATGGCAAAGCGGGTCAGCGAATCCAGCACCAGCAGCACGTGCTTTCCCTGGGCGGCAAAAAACTCGGCTATGGCGGTGGCCGCCAGCGCGGCGCGCATCCGCTTGATGGGCGACTCGTCGGAGGTGGACACCACCACCACCGAGCGCTTGCGGCCCTGTTCTCCCAGCGACTCTTCGAGAAATTCGCCCACCTCGCGCCCGCGCTCGCCCACCAGCCCCACCACCGTTACATCCGCGCTGGTGTTGCGGGTCATCATGCCTATGAGCGTGCTCTTGCCCACACCCGATCCGCCAAAGATGCCCACCCGCTGGCCGCGGCCCACAGTCAACAGCGCGTCGATCACGCGGATGCCGCTGCCCAGCGGCACCCGGATCGGCACCCGATCAAGCGGCGAGCGCACCGCGCCCTCCAGCGGCAGCGAAACCGGCAGCGCCGGCAGCGGAGCCTCGTCGATCGGCTCTCCCAGCGCGTTGAGAACCCGGCCCATCAGCCCGGCTCCGGCCTCGATGGCCGGGCCGGTGCCCAGCGAATGCACCGGATCGCCGTAACGGATGCCCTCGGTGGTCTCGACCGGCATGGACAGAACGTTGGTCCCGCGAAAGCCGATCACCTCGGCCAGATGCCGGCTCCCGTACTGGTCCACGATCTCGCAGCACTCGCCCACGGTGGCCAGCGGCCCCGCCGATTCGATGGTCTGGCCGATCGACTCGATCACCCTGCCGCTCCAGCGCCAGGGCTGGCCGCGCTCCAGCCGTGCAAAGTAGCCGGAGAGCAACTCGGTCATGCGCGCCGCTCCATGCGCGCCGCGGCCTGCTCGGCAGTCCGCTCGGCGGCCTCGAGCGCCCGAGCGGAGCGGCCCGCACCGGCGCGGTCAAAGAAGCCGCGCTCGATCTCGCCCAGTTGCGCGCGGATGCCGAGGTCGACCGTGCCCAGGCTGGTCTCGACAATGCAGTCGCCGGTGCGCAGACCCTCGCCGGCCACTACGGTGGGCTTGAGCGGAAGATTGGGCAAAAGCGCCATGGCCTCGGTCCACAGGTCGATCTCGCCGGGCGGCACGCGCAGTCGCACCTCGGTGGTGGATGCGAGCTGGCCAAGCGCCACCCGCGCCGCACCGGTCAAAAGCAGCGGGTCCATCTGCGCCTCGCGCCGCAAAATGCGTGCCGCAACCGCCAGCGCCAGCTTCACCACCTCCTGCTCCACATCGCGCAGATAGCGCTCCCGGGCCGTGGCAAAGCCTTCGGCCAGCTCGGCCAGTTGCCGCGTCTGGCCCTCCTGCGCGGTGCGGAGCGCGCCGGCCAGCGACTCGCGCTCGACCTGCCTGCCCTCCTGCCGGCCGCGTTCGCGGCCCTGCTCGAAGGCTCGCTGGGTCTCGGTGGCCAGCCGCTGCTCAAAGTCTGGATGGGAGGCCGGATCGGGCTCGGCCGCAGCCACATCCGGCTCCCCGTCCACGGCAAAGGCGCTCCAGTCGGGCGCGGCGGGGGTCGCGGCATGCGCCAGGTACTCGAACAGCTCGATCTTTTCCGGGCGTGAGCCGGGCTTTTCCGGGCGCGAGCCGGGCCAGGCGCCGGCGGAGGCCCCGCGTGAGCCCGGGTTTTTTCCGTTGACGGCTTGTGATCTCATGGCTTCCCGCTCTTTCGAATCTCGCTGCCCATCTCGCTGTCCAGGATTGGCAGACATTGCGTTGCTGCTGCGTTTCTCGCTCTCAGGCGCTCAGGCCAGCATCTCATCGCCGGTTTCCAGCTTCAGCACCACCTTGCCCTCGCCCTCCAGCCGCCGCGCCAGGTTCAGAATCTCCTGCTGGGCCTGCGCCACTTCGCGCGAGCGCACCGGGCCCAGAACCTCCATATCCTCCTTCAGCATCTCCACCGCCCGCGAGCTCATGGCCTTGAAGATCTGCGCGCGCAGCTCCTCCTTGGCGCCGCGCAGGGCCAGGGCCAGTTGCCGCTTGTCCACCCCGGAGACGATCTCGCGAATGGTCGCCGGGGGCACCGTCACCAGGTCCTCGAAGGTGAACATCAGGTTGCGAATGCCCAGCGCCAACTCCGGCTGCTGCTCTTCAATCGACTCCAGAATCCGCTTTGACTGCTCGGCGTTGAGCCGGTTGAGCAGGTCGGCCACCGCTTTGAACCCCGAGTAGCTCTTGCGCGCCGTGTCGCCCACGCTCTCCAGCCGCCGGTGCAGAATGTGCGCCACCTTCTGCGCCATCTCCGGCGAGAACTGCCGCATCTCGGCCAGCCGCTGGATGGAGACCACCTTGTGATCCTCGGTCAGGTTGTCCAGAACCATGGAGGCTTTGCGGGGATCGAGGTGCGCCAGCACCAGGGCGATGGTCTGCGGATGCTCGGAGTCCAGCAGCTTGCCCAACTGCTGCGGATCGGTGCGCTGCAGCTTGGCCAGGTTACCCTGGGCAGCTTCCTGAGAGCGGCGCACCAGCGCCAGCAGGTCCTCGGCGCGCTCCGAGCCGAAGGTCTCCACCAGCAGACGGCTGGCGTAATCGAAGCCGCCGTGCACCATGAAGTTCTGCGTCTCGATCAGCTCCCAGTACTCTTCGAGCACGCCGGAGGAGAGCTCGGGCGTAATGCCGCGCAGGTCGGCCAGCTCCTCAGTCAGGCGCTGGACATCGGCCTCGGGGAGCGCGCGCAGAATCTCCTTGGCCAGCTCCTCGCCCACCGCCACCAGCAGCACCGCGGCCTTGCGCACCCCCGACAGGTTCCCCGACAGGCGCTTCTGCGACGCTTTTTCCGTTGCCTGCTCGGCCATGGCATTGTTTCCCTTTCCTGCCGCTTAATCGGAGTGAATCCAGCTCTGCAACAGCCGCGAGCTCTGGGTCGGCTCGCGCTTCAGGTGTTCGGCCACTTGGTCAAAGATGGCCTGGGAGCGCAACCGCTCCGCCTCGACCTCGGGCGAGCCCGGCGACCCCAGCGCCGCGGCCGCGGCCTGCGCCGCTCCGGCAGCAAGCTCCGGGGTGACCGCCGCCGGCTGTTCGGCCAGAGTGCGGGCGCTGCGCAAGGCCGGACGCACGCCAAACAGCAGCACCGCCAGCACTCCCACCAGCAGCGCGGCGTACTTGACCAGCTCCGGCGAACTGCCCAGCACGCTCAGCGCCTGCTCGGCCATGGGAACCGGCGGCTCGGGACGGTTGGCGGCAAAGGACAGGTCTTCGACGGTGAGGGTGTCGCCCCGCGCCGCATCGAAGCCCACCGCGGCCTGGGCCAGCGCGGTCAGATGCGCAAGCTCGTCGGCGGGGCGCGCCTGCCACACGGCGGCCTTGGCTTTGGTCGCGGCCGCCAGCATCCGGTCATTGACCACGATCGCCGCGGTCATGCGCCGCACCTGTCCGGGTTCTTGAGTCGTATGCTTCACGGTGTTGGAAGCTGCATAGGTGCCGGACTCGGTCTTGGCCGACTCCGGCCCGGTGGTCTGCTTGGGATAGACCGGCAGCGCCTGGGTGTTGGGCGCATTCGAGGCCGCGCCCGGCACGCCCGCCGCCACCGGCTGCGAGCCCGCCGTCTGTTCCGACCGCTGCATGGTCAGGGTCACGGTCTGAGTGGGATCGTAGGTCTGCTGGGTTACGTCGGTCTGGGCCGCGTTGTATTCCAGCGTGACCGAGGCGCGCACGTTGCCCGGCCCGGTCACCGGTTCCAGCTCGGCGACGATCTTGTCCTCCAGAGCCTGCTCGGTGCTGGCCTCCAGAGCCTCCGGCGTCTTGGGCCCGAGCGGCAGATGGCCGTCAGCATCCACCAGCACCACGTGGTCCGGCGTCAGTCCGTCCACCGCCGAGGCCACCAAGTTGCGGATCGCGTCCGGCTCGCCGTCGGCCAGCGAGCCGTGGCGGAGCTTGAGCACCACCGCGGCCTTGGCCGGCCGCTGGTTCTGGCGGAACAGCGAGTCGTGTGGCATGACCAGGTGTACCCGCGCCGATTCGATATCGGCCAGGGTGCCGATGGTGTGCTCCAGCTCGCCTTCCAGGGCGCGCTGGTAGTTCACCTGCTCGTCGAACTCCGAGCCCACCCAGTTGGGTTTGTCGAACAGCTCAAAGCCCAGCCGCCCGGTCTTGAGGCCGCCCCTGGCCGATGCGGCCAGCCGCGCCTTGTCCAGTTGCGCGGCGGGCACGCGGATGATGCTGCCGTCGGGCGAAAGATCGTAGGAGACCTGGGCCTGGGTCAGCGCCTGGCCCATCTGCCGCGCATCGTCGGGATCGAGGCCGGTGTAGAGCGTGCGCCAGTCGGTCCGCAGCCCATACCAGGCAAGCCCGGCGGTCAGCGCCCCCAGCAGCACGGCGGTGACAATCACTCCGCGACGCTGCCCCGGCGCCATGCGCGCCCACAGCAGTTGCGTGCGGCCCCACAGCGCCTGCAGCCGGCCTGCCCATTGCGGCTGGCCGGCGATGGGCGTCGGCCTCTTCTCAAGTTGTGTGGCAGTGGCCATGGTCTATCGTTCGCGCGATCCTTCTCGAAGCGGCATTTTCACGAATGAATTCAGGAATGGATTTAGAGTCGGGTTTGAGTGCCTGCGCTCAAAACTGCATCCCGATCACGGTCTGATACGCCTGCACCGCCTTGTTGCGCACGGCCAGCGCAAACTCGAAGGCCATATCCGATTTCTCGGTCGCGATCATGGCCTGGTGTACGTCTACGTCGGTGCCGGTCATCAGATCGTCGACGGCGGCGCGCGCCTGGGTGTCGAGCTGATTGACCTGGCCCACAGCATCTGTGAACAAATCGGAAAAAGGCGCCGCCGTGCCGGGCGTCTGCGGCCCATTTGCCGCGTGAGCGCCCGCCGCGCCGGCGAGCGAAGGATCCATGGAATTGAGCGCGGAACTCACCGCGGAATTCACTGCGATTGACATCGTTCCTCCATGACCCGGCTTCCAGGTCTGGCTGCAAAATCATCTGCCGAAATCATCTGGCTAACTTACCAATAGAGCCTGCTGCGTCTTTGACTCTGTGAATTCGTGCTTTCCCACCCTTGCCGCGATGAAACTGCGTCAAGGATGGGGCATCCCGCAGTGGTACGAAAACAAGCGGCCAGAGAAATAGCCTGCCGAAATCGCCTGCGGCAGGTCGGCCTTATGTCCTGGCGATATCCAGCGCCGAGGTGATCATGCTCTTCTCGGCCTGCACCGCCGAGCCGTTCAGTCCATAAGCACGTGTTGCGCCCATCAGGTCCACCATCTCTGTAAGCGGATTAATGTTCGGATACTCGACATATCCATCCGGGCCGGCGTCGGGATGGCCGGGATCGTAGCGCTTGAGCGGCGGTGAGGGATCCTGAATCACCTGTGCGACCTCCACGCTCGGGGCCACGCTGTCGGAGCCCGGCATGGCCGGCATGTATACGCCGGGAAGCTGTGCGAGCTGCTGCGCCGGCGCGTTCGAGGCCGCATCCAGCGAGTCCAGAAAGTTTGGATCGCCGCGGCCTGCGGCAAAGACCACCATCTGCCGGTGATACGGGCCTCCGGTTTCGGTGCGCGTGGTTTCGGCGTTGGCCATGTTGGCCGCCACCACCTCGGCACGAATTCGCTCGGCCTGCATCGCCTCGCCGGAGGCGTCTATCATCCCGAATAAATTCATTTCCTCATCTCCACATCCGCATGCTCAGGACAGCAATTTCAAGCCATGCAAATTCCAGCCATGCAAATTCAAGACCGGCATGCGGCCCTGTTCAGTCCGCGCTGCTTTACTTGTCGGCATGAATCGCGTCCATCACCTTCTGATACTCGATGTGCAGCAACGCGATGCCGGTCTTATAGCGCAACTGCGCCTCGGCCAGGTTCAGGCTCTCGCGGTCCATCGAAACATCGTTGCCGTCGGGGCGCGCAATCAGCCCGTCCACGGCCTTGACCCGCACCGGCCGCGGGGCGTCGCCATCGTCGATGTCGTGCATGGCCTCGCGCATTTCGGACTCGAAGTCCATGCCCACGGCGCTGTATCCGGGGGTGTCGATATTGGCCATGTTGGCCGCGGTCAGCTTGCTCTGGTCCGCGGCCAGGTCCAGGTAGCGCGCAATCTGATCGCTCAGCCGTGTCTCAATCTCCATGCACCCCACCTCCCGGCGTGCGCCGTACCCGGTTTCCGACCGCATAATTCTGCTGGTTCGATTCGTGCTTTCCCACCCTTGCTGCGATGAAGCCGCGTCAAGGGTGATGCACCCGCAGAGATGCGAAATCGCGCGGCCTGGAACCTAGTTCATCATCCGGCCGAAGTCGATCTCGGCGGCGGTGAGAACCGGCTCATCGCCGGCCAGAATCGTGCCGCGCTCGAGCACGTGTTCCAGCTCGCGCACATTTCCCGGCCAGTCGTGAGCGGCCAGCTTGGCCTGGGCGGACTCGTCCAGCCGCTTCATCGGCGTGTCCCGCCCCATCTTCTGCAGGAAGTGTTCCAGAAGCAGCGGCAGATCCTCAGAGTGTTCCGAGAGTGCCGGGGTGCGGATGAGAAAAACCGCCAGCCGGTAGTAAAGATCGGAGCGGAAGGCGCCGCTCTGGGCCAGCTCGGCCAGCGGCTGGTGAGTGGCGGCCAGGATGCGCACGTCCACCTTCACCGTCTCGTTGTCACCCACCCGCTGCAGCTCGCCGCACTCCACAAAGCGCAGCAGCTTGGATTGCAGCGCCAGCGGCATCTCCCCAATCTCATCCAGAAACAGGGTGCCGCCGTCGGCCGCCTCGATGCGTCCCGTTCTGCCCTGCACCGCGCCGGTAAACGCGCCACGGGTGTGGCCGAACAGCTCGGCCTCCAGCAGCGACTCGGGGATGGCCGCGCAGTTGATGGCGACAAACGACTTGCGGTTGCGCGCCGAGAGCCGATGTACCGCCTCGGCCACCAGCTCCTTGCCCGAGCCGGTCGGCCCTTCAATAAGCACCGGCGTCATGCGCCCAGCCACCAGCCGCACCCGGCGGCTTACCTCCAGCATGCAGTGCGCGTTGCCAATCAGCTCCGGCAGCCGCTCGCAGGCGGCCGCGTCGCCACGGGCCGGCATCTCCATACGGATCGGGGTCGGGGTGAGCGACGCCGGCCGGGCGGGGTCGCCGGAAACAGCCGGCGCAGCCAGGCGCGGCGACGCCGCTGGGCTGGCCGAAGCCGCCTGCGTGGCAAAGGGCCAGCGGTCCGCATAGGCGCCAGGCTGCGCGCCAGACAACAGGCCAGACGGTGTGCCCGCATGCACCGCGGGCTGGTTCAGCGCCGGAGCCGCATTCCAGGCCGCGGTGTCGGTGTCCTGGCTGCGGCGCATGGCGTAGAGCAGCTCCTGCCGGTAGGGACCGCGCGGGCCATCCTGCTGCGCCGAGCCATGCGCGGTGACCAGGTCGACATTGGGAAAGCTGCCGCGAAAGTCGCGCAGAAACTCGTTCACATCCAGATCCGGCAGCCACGAGTCCACGATCACCGCCTCGACGGGTGTATTTTCCGCCTCGGCCCAGGCCTGCGCGCCGCCCTCGGCCTCGCGCACCTGCCAGCGCAGACCGGTGAGAATGTGCGTGAGCCGCTGGCGAAAGCTGCGATCGGCGCTGGCCACCAGCGCGGTGCGTGGCCGGATACGTGCCGGGGACGGGAGTACGGTAACGGGTGCTGGCTGCATAGAATAGTTCCTCCTTTAAGGATGAGTCCGTTAAGCATGAGTCCGTGCGTTGGTTCTTTACGGTGCATCGAAGGCGGGTCCGCCCGCGGCGTTGGCCGGCTGCGCCTTGCTGTGGGCCACGTGCAGATTGACAGGCGTCGCCAGCTCGGCCTCCGACGGCACCATGTAGCCGCGGCCGCGCACCGTGCAGATAAGCTGGCCCGGCGGCGGGTCTTTGAGCTTGCGGCGAAGATAATTTACGTACACGTCAACGATATTGGTGGTCTGGGCCGGCTCCAGATTCCACACCGAATCCAGCAGCTCTACGCGGGTAACGCACTGGCCGCGGTTCAGCATCAGGTGTTCGAGCAGCGCGAATTCCTTGTTGGTAAGCACGATGGGCTGCCCGGCACGGCGCGCGGTGTGGTCCAGCCGGTCCAGTTCCAGGTCGCCGGCGCGCAGTTGCAGACGCGCCTCCCGCTTGCGCCGCAGCAGTGCCCGGCAGCGGGCGCGCAGCTCATGCAGGCTGAAGGGCTTGAGCATCAGGTCGTCGGCGCCGCGGTCAAAGCAGCGCACCCTGGTGTCCACTTCCTGGCGGCCGGTGAGGATCAGGATGGGCAGGTCGGCATCGAGCGCGCGCACCTCTTCGAGAACCTGCTCGCCGTCCTTGACCGGCATGTTGAGATCGAGAATGGTCAGGTCGGGCATCTCCTGGCGAAATGCATCGATCGCCGCCTGGCCGTCGTGAGCCAGCCGGACGCGATGCCCGTCGGCCTCCAGGCCGCGGCTTAGAAACATCGCCAGCGCTTTGTCGTCTTCGGCGATCAGCAGCCTCATGAAATGCCTTTCCGCCCGCTGCGCGAGCCGTGCTTGCAGTCTGCGGGCGAGCCGCCCCGGACGCGTTTCGCCACGCGTTTCGCCAGGGGTTGCGCCGCGGACTTTGCCGGGCGGTGTCCCGTAGCGCACAGCGCCTTTAGGAATGCGTCTGTGCCGTTGCTCAGAACCACGGCTGCCATGCACCGGCTTGGGACACTGCCTGTCAAATAGTGCCTCGTGCGCCTGCTCTTAGGGCGTGTTAAGGATGGATACACATCCACCTTCCCCCCAGGCTGAAAAGAACTCAAGATTGTGGCGAGAAAAGATACAGGTACCGTTCCGGGAACGGGAGCCACGCTAAAAGATTCCCAAAACGGCGTGGCGCAAAGGGTGTGGCCAGGCAGCCCGCTCATTGGTCCTGAATTCTGGGGTTGGAATCCGATGGGCTGTGTCCCGTTCATCGCGGGCATTATCGCGATGAGCGGGTCGTCGAGTTCAAGACTCGATCAGGATAGGACCAGGCGGATGCCCCAGCTCTCAGGAAATGAAAATCCAGCACCAAAGTGGCTGCCGCATGTCTGGAGCGGGACTTGGGGCGCCCAAAATGAATGGCGCGATTCCACAATCACGCGGTCGGGGCACGAGTGGGATGACCCGAGATAGGACGAGATGGGTTGCGGGAAGATTCTTTACGGCTGCTCAGTGACTTGCTCAATAAGCTGCTAACCGACCCGCTCAGTGACGCGCAACGACGTTGCCGGCGCGGGTTGCGGCCTTGTTCTCATACATGGCGGCGTCGGCGCGTGCAAACAGCTCGCGCAACTGTTCGCCGGGACGATGCTCGGCCAGACCGATCGATGCGTCCACGTTGATCTTGATGCTCTGCGCGCCGGCCTGCACCGGATAGTTGCCGCACACCCACTTCTGCAGGCGGTCGCGCTGGGCCTTGGCCTCGGTCAGGTCGCGGTTGAGCAGGATGATGAACTCGTCGCCGCCCCAGCGGCCGATCACGTCGGTGGAGTTGCAGACGGAGCGCAATTCTGAGGCGAACAGCTTCAGCAGCTCGTCGCCAACAATATGTCCGTAGTCGTCATTGACCTTCTTGAAGCCGTCGATATCGACGATCGCAATGCAGAATTTGGCTCCCGCGCACATGCGCGCCTCAATCAGGTTTTCCACGGTCAGCCGGCTGCGCAGACCGGTAAGGGCGTCGCGCGCGGCAATCTCTTCGGCGTGCTCCAGCCGCGCCTGATAGGTGGTGACCTGGGCGCGCAGTTGATCGAGCGCGGCTTTGCCTTCCGAAGCCATGCGATCGATCGAGTTTTTAAGCTCCAGGGCGCTGCGCTCGATCGACGAGCGAATCTGGGTGAGGTCGTCCAGACCCGCGATGTCCTTGAGCCGCCGGGTCACTTCGCTGATCTGTCCGGCACAGCGCTGGTCCCGCTCGCCCACCGATTCGGCGGCCTGGGCCAGCACCAGCAGCAGTTCCTTCACCTCGCGGCCCTTCTGTTGATAATGCTCGGAGGCGCGCTGGCCCCAGCCGCGCAGCTCGCCGCGCACGCCGGCGTCGGTTTCGGCCAGCTTTTCGCAGCCCATCTGCGGCGAAAGCGTGGCCCTCAGTTTGTCCAGGCTGCGTTTCAGCCCGTCACCCAGGGTTGGGCAAACGGACAGCCCGGAAGCGCCGATCTCTTGCAGCGTGGAGCCATAAGCGGTCAGTGCGGCGGCGAGAAGTTCTTCGCTCTGCTCGTCGACTGCAGTCTGATCGGAATCCAGGTACTTTTTCAGCGAGATCATGCTTCCCTTCAAAAGACAGCCGGAGCCGGGGCCCGGCGCGAATCCTGGTGTGGTTACCCGCTCTATCGGCTGTTGCCGGGAAATTCTTCAGAGGTTTTCATCGAATCCGGTGGAAAATCAAAGGCATAGATCGGAAAGCGGCCGGCGCGGATTGGAGTTATCCAAGTTACAGGGAGTTATGTGCATCGGCAGGCAAGCCAGATCGGGCAAATGATTTTTTTCGAATTACTGAAGTTTCTCTGAATGCGGTGTCCATGCAACTAAAGCGTCATGGAATTCACACGCAATTGGGCGATTCTATTCTTAGGCGATCTGCGGTTGCCGGGATGGGTTCAGTTTGGACTGGAGCAAACTTCCAGATGTAGGAGCGGTGGCGCTGTTGACCTGGGCCTTTGCGTCTGTGGCGCGGCGCGGATTCACGGCTGTCTCCGGACTCTGGCTGCTTGGCTGGCTGCTGATCGACATTCACTTTGCGGCGTTCCTGTTTCTTCCCGCGGCGGGCCAGTCGGGCGCCTTTGCCACCTTCCTGGGACTTGCGGCTCTGGCTTGGGCGGGCGTGGTGTTTATGTGGGCCTGCGTGCCCTATCGCCACCGGGTTTCGAACCGCGTCATGCTCGGCATCCTGCTTGGCACCCATACGCTCTATCTGGCGTTGCTGATCTACGCACCGGAGGCGCACTGGGCGCTGATGACGGCTTCGTTATTATTCGGCGCGCTGCCGCTGGCCGTGGCGCTGGCCGCACTGCGCCGGTTCTCGCATCCGCTGCGCTGGGCCACGGTGAGTCTTTATGGGGGCCTGACGGCCTTTCTGCTGGCCGAGCAGAACCAGCCTGGGGGCGCCGACCTGGCGCTGAATGCGATCTTCTTTACCGTCTATTTCGGCTGCACCATTCACTTCCTGTACAGCTACCGCCGCGCCACCACGGGGGCGCTGATCACCCTTGCCGGATTTCTGGCCTGGGCCGCCGTATTCGTTCTCGCACCGGGCATCGGCACCTTCTTTCCCAATATGCATCCGGAGAGCGAGGTCTGGAATCTGCCCAAGTACGTGGTCGCCGTCGGCATGATCTTGCTGCTGCTGGAAAAGCAAATCGAGCACAACAAGTATCTGGCGCTGCACGACGAGTTGACCGGGCTGCCCAACCGCCGCCTCTTTCAGGATCGGCTGGCCGTGGCGCTCGATCGCGCGCACCGCACCGGGCGCCAGGTGGCGCTGCTGCTGGTGGACCTGGACCGTTTCAAGCAGGTGAACGACACCGTGGGACATCATGTCGGCGACCTGCTGCTCAAACGCGCCGGCGAGATATTTCTCAGCCGCGTGCGCCGCTCCGATACGGTGGCCCGCACCGGCGGCGACGAGTTCTCAATCATTCTGGAAGAGCCAGCCAATCACGGGGACGCGGAAAATGTGGGTATCTCGCTGATGGAGCTTCTCAGGAAGCCATTCGATCTGGCCGGCCACACGGTCGAGATAGGCGCCAGCGTGGGGATTGCCGTCTATCCCGACGATGCGACCAGCGCCGAGGCACTGTGCATCGCCGCCGACCGGCGCATGTATTCCGACAAGAATGCAACCCGCGCACCGGGCCTGATCTATGAGCCGGACGCATTCCCGCCGCCGCTCCCGGAGATGGAAGAACGGCAGACCTGCCAGCAGAACTGACGGCGCTGGATGCGTGTGGCAAGAAAAAATAAACCCCACCAAAATTGATGAGGTTCGTCAGAAGTTTGAAGGCCCGGATCCTGCGATCCGGGCCTTTCTGGTTTTTTTACAGCGTCAGCAGGTTATCCCTGGCCGCCGCCGGGACCACGGCCGCCACCACTGCCACCACCGGGACGACGGCGGCGGCGACGGCGATTGCCTGCCGGTCCGCCCTGCGGCCGTCCTGCGCCTGCCGGCTGCCCGGCGGGTGCGGGCGAGCCGTCGGCGCGGTTGAAGTTGGGTTCGGTCGATTCGTCGAACTCTTCTTCATCGTCCTCGAAGTCGTCGCCACCCTCAATCAGGATGGTGCTCTGATTGGAGTTTGGCTGACGCTCGTCGAACTCGTGGCGCGGACGCGACGGAGCAGCGGGCGCCTGCGATCCTGCCTGCGGTCCACTCTGCGACTCAGCCTGCGACCCAGCTTCTGAATCGGCTGCACCGGGCTCCGCGGCGGCCTCTGCGCCCGAGGAGTGGGCCAGCTTGGCTTTCTGCTCCTTGATGAGCGCCTTGCGGCTGAGCTTGATGCGGTTGCCTTCAATGGCCAGCACCTTCACCATGATCTGATCGCCTTCGCGCAGCTCGTCCTTGACTTCCTTGACGCGATGCTCGGCGATCTCGGAGATGTGCAGCAGCCCGTCGGTGCCCGGGAACAGCTCCACAAAAGCGCCGAACTCGGCCAGCCGGACAACCTTGCCGAGATACGTTTTGCCGATTTCCGGTACCGCCGTGATGTCGCTGATCATGGCCAGTGCCCTCTTCAGGCCGTCGGCATCGGACGAGGCCACGCTGACCTTGCCGGTGTCGTCCACGTCGATCTTGGCGCCGGTCTGCTCCACGATGCCGCGGATGGTTGCGCCGCCCTTGCCGATCAGGTCGCGAATCTTGTCGGTAGGAATCATCACCGTCTCGATGCGTGGCGCGTACTGCGAGCGCTCCTGGCGCGGACCGTCCAGAACCGCGTCCATCTTGTCCAGCAGGAACAGCCGCCCGCGACGGGCCTGCTCCATGGCCTGCTCAAGAATCTCGCGGGTCAGGCCGCCGATCTTGATGTCCATCTGCAGCGCGGTAATTCCCTTGCGGGTGCCGGCCACCTTAAAGTCCATATCGCCGTAGTGGTCCTCGGCGCCGGCAATGTCGGTAAGGATGGCGTAGTCGTCGCCTTCTTTCACCAGTCCCATGGCCACGCCGGCCACCGAGCCCTTGAGCGCGATGCCGGAGTCAAACAACGCCAGGCTGGCGCCGCAGACCGAGGCCATCGAAGACGATCCGTTCGACTCCAGAATGTCGGAGACCACGCGCATCGAATAGGGCGACTCGCTGGCGTCGGGCAGCACCGCGGTAATGGCCCGCTCGGCCAGGGCTCCGTGGCCCACTTCGCGACGGCCCACGCCGGTCATGCGGCCGGTTTCGCCCACGCTGAAGGGCGGGAAATTGTAATGGAGCATGAAGTTCTTTCTCTGCTCGCCTTCATAGCTCTCCAGCCGCTGGCCATCGTCGGCGGTGCCCAGAGTGGCGGTTACCAGCGCCTGCGTCTCGCCGCGCGTAAACAGCGCCGAGCCGTGGGTGCGCGGCAGCACGCCGGTCTCAATGGAGATGGGACGAATCTCATCGAAGGCGCGGCGGTCGGGACGGATGCGCTCCTTGGTCACCTGCTCGCGGAACATGCGCTCGCGCAGAGCCTCATAGTAGTGGCTGAGCCTCTTCTTGGCCGTGGGATCGTCGGCCGGCAGTGCGGCGGCGAGCTCATCCTTGATCTGCTTGACGAGCGAGTGGCTCTCGAACTTGTCATGCGCTTTGGTGTCGAGCGCGTCCTTGAGCCGGTCGCCGATCTTGCCCTTGAGCTCGTTGTAGTACCCCTCGTCGAACTCGGGCGCGGCGAATGCGCGCTTCTTTTTGCCGGCCTTGGCTACCAGCTCGTCGATCACGGCGACAATCTTCTTGATTTCGCCGTGGCCAAACTCGATGGCCGCAAGAATCACCTCTTCGGTCTCTTCCTTGGCGCCGGACTCGATCATCACGATCCCGTCCTTGTGGCCGACGACCATGATGTTCAGCGTGGTGGCTGCGCGCTCGGCATAGGTGGGATTGACGACGAACTCGCCATCCACGCGGCCAATGCGCACCGCGCCCACGGTTGCGCTGAAGGGAATGTCGGACAGAGCTACGGCGGCGGCCGCGGCATTGATGCCGATCACGTCGGGATCATTTTCCTTGTCGGCGGAGAAAACCAGGGCAATGAGCTGCGTTTCGTTGCGGAATCCATCGGGAAACAGCGGGCGAAGCGGGCGGTCGATCTGACGGCAGGTAAGAATTTCCTTTTCGCTGGGCCGGCCTTCGCGCTTGATAAAGCCGCCGGGGATGCGTCCGCCGGCATAGGTGTATTCGCGGTAGTCGACGGTGAGCGGGAAGAAGTCGATGCCTTCCCTCGGGTCGGGCGAGGCCACCGCGGTGGCTAGGACTACAGTTTCGCCCGTGGTGACCAATGCGGCGCCGGAGGCCTGCTTGGCCATACGCCCGGTCTCAAAGACCAGCCGCTTGCCACCGGCCAGCTCGACAGCTACTTCATGCTTCGTAGACATAGAGTCCTCTTTTCATTTGTTCGCTTGGGAAACTTATGCGGGAGCTGCGAAAAGACGCAGCGTGGCCGCGCGCACGCGAGGTGCGCATGCGCGGGCCGCGCAGGAGCGATGGCTCCGCGCAAGCCCTGGCAGCGGCGATGGTTGGCCAGGAATTGGATGACCCCGGTATGCGAATACAAATGGGGCCTTGACCAGTGTTCGGTCTGGGGCGCTTCCGGCTTCAACGTTGTCTTTCTGGGGTTACTTGCGGATACCGAGCTTGCCGATCACGTCGCGGTAGCGGTCGGAATCGTGTGCCTTCAGGTAATCCAGCAGGCGACGGCGCTTGCTGACGAGCATCAAGAGGCCGCGCCGGGAAGCGTGGTCTTTTTTGTGGGCTTTGAAGTGCTCGGTCAGGTCGCCGATCCGCTCGCTCAGAATCGCGATCTGAACCTCCGGCGATCCGGTGTCCTTCTCGTGAGTGCGAAAGCGTGCAATCAGGTCAGTCTTTTTTTGAATCGCCAGCACGGCGTGTGTTACTCCTGTCTCTCTCAGATCCACTCTCTAAAGTGTCCTTAGTGAGATTACCATGAATGGGCCTTCAAGGGAATTTCAGCACCTGCCGGAATCACGCTGCAAACCTGTGCTCCAAACCCGTCTGGATCAAGGCGCTCCAAAACGGAACAGACGATTGTCGAAACGCTCGCGGATGGTGGATACAATCTTTATGCGGCTAGCATCGGAGTGTTCGGGGTTCAGCAAGAGATTCCATGTGCGCGGCATGATGGCTGATGGCACGCGGGCCAGCGGCGTTTCCCTCGACGCAAGCCACGCGTCGCCGATTTGTCGAGTCAAGTCCGGCTGCCCTTTCCAGGACGCTTCTGCAAGCGGCAAGAGTTCGCGAATGCCCGCGTCTTCTGGCGATTCGATTTCCAAAAGCGAGAACGTAGAGGGAAGCTGATCGTCTTTGTCTTGCAAATGTACAAGGACTTCCAGCATTGCGCCGGCCGGAGATTCGGCCATATATACAATGCGCTTTCCCAGGCTGCTCCAGCGGGACGCAAACTTTCTTCCACCCCAACCACCCAGATCGGTGTGATTGCTGATACGCCAATAGGTTTTCATCAGGCCCCGATCGCTGATTCCCATTCCTGACGATTCTTTGTTAAGCGAAAACCCCTTCATCAATCTGGTAAAGGAACTCTTCGACTGCGCGTTCACCTGCCTCGGTCTTCAGCATTGCCAGTGGCGGCCTTCCTTGAAAGCGATCTTTGGGGTGCATTAACCAGCCTCGGCCGTCGTCCGCATTGCCGTAGACCTTTACCGCCAGCTCATACATCTTCGCTAGGCGGGCCAGCCGGTCGGATTCATCCGGATTCAACGGCTCGTTGCGCTGGCGGCGATGCTTCAGCGTGCGCGCCGGAATGACCACTTCCAGCAGATCCTTTATGGCAATGCCGGAGTAGGCGGAGAATTCGTCGAGCGTCGAGAGCGGAAGACCGCGCTCGATGTCGCGCCAGTCATATACGAAAGGCGGTGGAGAAGCGGGAATCGAGAGGGCCTGGCTCATGAGGACATTATGCCACAGATTATGCGGCATTTTGTCCTTATGCGGCTAAGTCACTTTATTTTAAGCGCATAGCCTGACATACTACCGGCCGGGCGTGAGCCAGTAGTTGGCCCGTGCGATGATTTTCGCGCCGTAATCCTGCACCGTGCGCACGCGGATGGTATGCAGCCCCGGCGTCGGGTTCGACGGGCTGAAGGTGAGCAGATAGCGGTTGCGCATGTGCTTGGCCGCATCCACCACGCGCGCTTCGAAGTTCTTGTCGCCGGTAAAGGTGGTGTACTCGCCGCCGCTCATCAGCGCGATCTCTTTGGCTACATTCTTCTTGAAGGCTTTTACGGCCATCACCAGGGTGGAAATCATGTTCATGGTGCGGTCGTCGCCGGAGTCTTTCACGTCGTGGGTAAACTCGGCCCGCGAGGGCGAAAAGGAGACGCTCAGAACCAACACGTCGGATTCGCCAATCTGCTTGATCAGCTTCTCCGGCCGGGTGTGCTTGCTGCCGTGGTCGCGCTCCTCGCTGATGAGCAGCAGCACGCGGCGGTAATTTTTGGGCTCGGGCTGGAGCAGGTTGACCGAGTAGCTGATGGTGTCCAGAATGGCCGCGCCGCCGTCGCCCGGCTGCAGCTTTCGCAACTCGTCATTCACCTGGTCGCCGGCGTGGATGTAGTCCTGAATCAGGTGCTGGGTCGAATCGAATCCCACCAGCGCCACCCGGCTGCGCGGATCGGTAAGAAATAGATCGAGCAGCGGGCCGAGTTTGGCCAGCTTGTCGAATTCGAGCACGCTGGCGCCGCCCTCTTCGACGGCAACCACCAGCGCCACCGGCGCGGTGTCCATCTCCTCCTGCACGTGCACTTTTTGCGGCAAGCCGTTGTCTTCCAGGATGAAGTCGCCCTGCTTCAGTCCGTAGATGATCTGGCCATCGCGCTTTTCAACCAGCGTGGGCACCAGCACTTCGGTGGTGGTAACGCTCAGCGTAGGCGCCGGGCCCTGCGCGCTGGGCATG
This sequence comes from Occallatibacter sp., assembly GCA_036267475.1. Classification (GTDB taxonomy): domain Bacteria; phylum Acidobacteriota; class Terriglobia; order Terriglobales; family Acidobacteriaceae; genus Telmatobacter. The sequence continues at coordinate 19,796 of DATAVZ010000040.1, read as the reverse complement.
GGCTCGGGCGCGGTGATGGGCGGAAGCGTCTGCGCCCAGGCCAGCGACGGACCCAGCAGCGCCGCAAGCGCAACTGCGCGCAAAGGAAAATTGGCAAATCTCATCCAGATGCGATCCAGCAAAGGCTCCAGCAATTCATGATAGGCGATCGGGAGGGTGAACCGGCGGTAAGGCGATCGGGCTGAAAAAGTCTGTCTCCAGTCAGACGCGGACTGGAGCCGCAGGTCACTGCTGGCGGCGGGTTTCCCGCTCCATGCTGTGCGTCCAGCCCAGAAAGCTGAGCAGGTCCCAGCGCGTGGCCCAGATAAAACCAAGCACCGCCGCGGCCGTCAGGGTCTCGGCGCGCTGGCCGGAGTAGGTTTCCACGCGCCAGCGCAGATACTCGCTGCGCCACGGCGTAAGCCGGTGGCCGCGGGTGGCGTTCCAGATAAAACGAAGCGGTGCGAGCATAGGCGGCAGGACGCGGGCAATTCGAGTCAGGGAGCGCGAGTCAGGTGGTGCGAGTAACGATCGCTTCCCTTGCCTCGAGTATAGAAGAAGGCATTCGATAAAGGCAGCTTGGCAAGGAAGATGGCATGAGCGGCAAGGCTGTATTAGAAAAAAAAAGGAGCGGAGATCACCGGGATGATCCCCGCTCTTGGCTAAAGGCTTGAAAGTCGCGCTGGCGTTTGCCGGGAACTCCGGCCGCGCATCGGACTTCTAAATGTCTACCGGAGGCTGCCGCAAGCAAACCGGGATCGGCTGGATCGAAATAAGTGTTTCCGCCTTCAGGTTGAGATGGACTGTAAGAAGAGCCCATTCCTGAATGCAAGTGAAATTTTCTGAATTCTCCCCCACTGCCGCTGCACGCCTGCAAACGATCCGCACGAAACGATTTGGCTTTGCTTTGGTAGCCAACGGATGGCACGCGCGCCGTCATTTGTTCTTGCCGCCTGCAGGCGTAGTGGGACAGAAACAGGCCCGCACACCGCTGCACCCAGCCAGGTGAACAGGCGGCGGCCGCGCCCGTCCTGTGGAAGCGGCGAGTCGGAACGACTATCGGAAGCGTTCGGCTTTTAGAAGAAAGTCTCGACCAGATCGACGACCTGATATCGGCCGTCGAGCACCGGCAGCACGCGCCACTTGTCGAAGGTAAGGCAGGGGTGGGAGATGTCGAAGCCGATCATGTCGCCGGGCCGGATCGAATCTCCGGGAGCGATGTCCAGATAAGCGTGCTGATCCATCATTTTGGAGAGCGCCCAGTGAGCCGGCACGGGTATGGGTGTGGCGGGTTGCGCCTGCCCCGGACGGAAGCAGAGCGCCGGCGTGGGCAGGCCAGAGTCGAAGGCCGCATCGCGTTTGCCCAGGCCCACAATCGCCCGGCCCGGCTCGGGAACCGAGTGGACATACGCCCACAGGTGAAGGGCCGGCGTGAGCCCCGCCTGCGTGCGCCGCGCCACCGGATTGCGCTCCAGAATTCTGGCCTGGGCCTCGCGATAGGCGCCCACGTCGTGGGTGAGATAGCAGCCCGGCCGCAGAACAATCTCGGCGTCCGGACCAAAGCCGGCCGCGGCAAAGACCTCCGCCACCACGTCGTACCAGACCGAGCCGGCCCCGGAGAGCAGAAACGGCGCGTGCTGAAACCGCTTCCCTTTCGCAAGCCGCCGCGCCACGCCGACTGCCCGCTCGAGAAACCCGCGCACCGCTGCCTCATCGCTGAGGATGCCCTCGTACACCTCAAGCCCGGCCAGGGCCAGCGAATCGGGCCAACGCGACAGCGCCTCCAGCACCGATTCGAGCTGCGCCTCGTCGCGCACGCCGCTGCGGCCGCCCTCCACGCCAAGCTCCAGCAGCACTTCTAACCGTAGGCCGCGCTGGCGGAAAAACTCTCCCAGCAGATTCACCCCATCAGCCGAATCCACCAGGCAGTAATAGGAGAAGCCGGGATCTTGAATCATCTGCGCGATCAGGCTCATGTTCTGGCGGCCCACAAGCTGATTCGCCATCAGCACGCGGCGCACGCCATGGCGATACGCCGCCTGGGTCTGGTGCGCGGTGGCCAGCGTAATGCCCCAGGCGCCGGCATCGAGCTGCATCTGAAACAGCCGCGGGGCCATGGTGGTTTTGCCGTGCGGCGCCAGCCGCAGCCCATACGCGTCAATGAACTGCTGCATCCAGTGCAGATTGTGATTGAGCCGGTCCTGGTAAAGCACCGCTACCGGCAGGCTCAGGTCCTCGTTCAGCAGGTTCCATCCGCGTGCCGCAATTTCGCTCGCCGCCAGCGGACCGTCCATGGGACCCAGTCCCTTGTGCAGGGGAGAAATTGTCACCGGATTCGCAGCCCGCACCGCAAGAATTTTATCCATCGCCGGCACTCCACCCGCACTGCAATGGTAAAACGTAAGGCGCAATGGCACCAGGCTGCATGGTCATCGCGTCTGCGCACCGGACGGCGCGCGCAGGGCAATCGCATGAACGTGAGAAGAACTACGCAGGTTCGCGCCGCCCCTCCGGGGCGGGTTTGTTTTGCGATTTCGCTTTCCCAGGACTGCGCTTCGCTTGTCCTGGGCTATTTTCGACCCGTCCCTCCGGGACGAAATCGAACGTGACACTCACCGTGGCACTGCTTAGTACGCTTAGTCAGAACCTGGCTCACTAACAAAAAGCGTTCATTCAATTACACCGGCAGCGCTGTGGGCTCATTTGCGCATTCGATGGTGAATGTGCGGTGTCGTCTCCTATACTGCCGAAGAAGCGCAAAAGCCAGATGCCGGCGACATCCTGAAGAAGGACAGACCAGGTGAACGCGATCCTTCTTCGATTCTCTTCTCTCCATTCGTAGCAGCCACAGGAGCCAGCTCTTTTCCATGCCGGTCATCGATCCTCACAGCATGTTTCTGCTTATTGCCGCGCTGGTCTCGGTCATCGGGCTCATCGTTCTGATCGCCGTAGTCAAGCTCAACCCGGTGATCACGCTGTTTGTCACCGCGCTGGCTCTGGCGGTAGTGACCGGCATGCCGATGCCGCAGGTCATTCACTCCTTTGAAACCGGCGTGGGCGGCGTGCTTGGCCACATCGCCATCATTGTGGGGCTGGGCACCATGCTGGGCAAAATGATGGCCGAGTCCGGCGCATCCGACCGCATCGCCTTCACGCTCATCCGCGTTTTTGGCGAAAAGAACGTGCCCTGGGCCATGGTGGTCATCGCGCTTATCGTCGGTCTGCCCGCATTCTTTGAAGTCGGCTTCGTGCTGCTGGTGCCCATCCTGTTCACCGTGGCCAAGCGCACCAACACATCGCTGGTGCTGGCCGGCATTCCCATGGTGGCCGGCCTCTCGGTCGTACACGGCCTGGTGCCTCCGCATCCGGCGGCCATGCTGGCGGTTACGGCGTACGGAGCCAATGTGGGCCGAACCATTTTTTATGCGCTGCTGGTGGGCGTGCCCACGGCCATCGTCGCCGGACCGCTCTATGCACGGCTGATCGCGCCGCACATCCCGTTGCCCGCGGTAAACCCCATGGCCGAGGAGCTTTCCGGCCACGATGAACGCCGCAAGCTGCCTGGCTTCTGGCTAAGCGTGCTCACCATCGTGCTGCCGGTGTTCCTCATGCTGGTGGGCAGTTGGGCAGACAAGTTCGCCGCGCCCGGCTCCGGGCTCAACAACACGCTGCGCCTGCTGGGCAACGACGACATGGCGCTGCTGATCGGCGCGCTGTTCAGCTTTGTGACGCTGGGCTCCATGCGTGGATTTTCGCGCGAAACCATTCTGCGCTTCAGCACCGAATGCCTGGCGCCCACGGCCGCCATTACGCTGCTGATCGGCGCCGGCGGCGGTTTTGGCCGGGTGCTGCAGGACTGCGGCGTATCGAAGGCCATCATGACCGTGGCGCTCGGCGCCCACGTGCCGCTGCTGCTGCTTGCGTGGCTGCTGGCGGCGCTGATCCGGCTGGCCACCGGCTCGTCCACCGTGGCCATGACCACGGCGGCCGGCATCGTTGCGCCCATCGCGCTGCACTCCGCCGGAGTGCATCCCGAGCTGCTGGCCATCGCCACCGGCGCCGGCGCGCTCATCTTCTCGCACGTCAACGACGGCGGCTTCTGGCTGGTGAAGGAGTACTTCAACATGAGCGTGGGCCAGACCATGAAGACGTGGTCGGTATGCGAGACGATCATCGCCGTGCTGGGGCTGTTCTTCACGGCGATTCTCTGGCATTTTGCATCATAAAACGGAATGAGGGCGAAGCATGTTGCGAAGAGATTTTTTGAAGAATACGGGAGCGATGGTCATGGCAGAATCGATTATGGGCAGCCATGCGCTGCATGCACAGCAGACCGCGGGTAAACTGCGCGCATACGTCGGCACCTATACCACGCCTACCGACGGCAACGGCAACGGCGAAGGCATCTACCTGTTCGATGTCGATACCCAGGCCGGAGAGCTGTCGAACCGCAGGCTGGTGGCCAAAACTACCAATCCTTCATGGATCTCGATTCATCCTTCCAAGAAATATCTCTACGCCATCAATGAAGTCGCCAACTTTGCCGGCGGCAACGGGTCGGTGAGCGCCTTCAGCATCGATGCGGCAAGCGGCGATCTGGCCCCGCTCAACACCGTGAGCTCAGCCGGCGCCGGACCGGCGCACATGAGCCTGGACGCCAGCGGCAAATTCGCTTTCGTGGCCAATTACGTGGGCGGCAGCATTGCCGTGCTGCCTATCGATGACGACGGCCGGCTCGGCGACGCCGTGGACGTTCACCAGGACACTGGCTCGGTGGGCGCGCTGCACCCGTCGAGCGGGCCGCGCGGCAACTTCGCCATCAGCGGCCACGACAAGCCGCACGCGCACATGATCGCCGCCGACCCGAGCAACAAATTCGTGCTCAATACCGATCTCGGCCAGGACCGCATCTATATCTACCGCCTGGACGCGGCAACCGGAAAGCTCACGCCCAACGACGCGCCGGTTTCCCTGCCCTCGGGCGACGGTCCACGTCACTTTGTCTTTCATCCCAATGGGCGGTGGCTCTACCTGGTCTGCGAAGAGTCCTCGACGCTGGTCTTGTTTCACTTTGACGCCGCGCATGAAACGCTCACCGCCGTGCAGACCATCTCCGCTCTACCCGCGGGGTTTGCGGGAACCAGCTTCGGCGCGGAGATTCAGATCTCGGCGGACGGAAAATTTCTGTACAGCGGCAACCGGCTGCACAACACGATCTCTATCTGCTCGATTGCCAGCGACGGCCAGCTCACGCTGCTCGGCGAGCAATCCAGCATGGGCGATTATCCGCGCTACTTCGGCATTGAGCCCGGCGGCAGCCTGCTGTTTGCCTGCGCGCAGCGCAGCGACTCGATTGCGTCCTTCCACGTGGATCGCGCCACCGGCATGCTCACGTTCACGGGAAAATATGCGCCAGTGGGCAGCCCGGCTATGATCGCGTTCTTCGCGTAAGCCGGAGATCGTGGAATGCCGGCTTGCTGCCGCATGTGGGTGCGTGCCTTCCCACCGTTGCCGCGATGAAGCTGCGCCAAGGATAGGGCACCTCATTGTGGTGCTAAAACAAACGGTCAGAGAGCTAGCAGTGGGTGCACAACAGCTTCGCCCAGCGGCGAATCGCTTCTGGAGTTACAGTGGCTCCGTCGGCTTCACCGGCTGCGAGTTGCACCGCCAGGTTGCCCACCGTCGAGCTTTCACCCTGGCCGATTTCGACCGGCAAACCGGTGCGCTGCTCGGTAAGACTCACCAGCAGCTTGTTGCGCGTGGCGCCGCCGATCATGTGGATGCGCTCCAGCTTGCGGTCGAGCATATTTTCGAGATTGGCCAGCGCCGCCGCATAGCGCACCGCCAGACTCTCGAAGATCACCCGCGCAAACACCGGCTCATTGCCAGCCACATCGGCAATCGCCGTAAACCCGCGCCGTGCCAGCTCGCCGTTGATGCGCCGCGGCATCTCGCTGTCCAGCATCAGTGCCTCGGCGTCCATGTCGAGCACACAGGCGGTGCTACAGGCGGCGGCCTCGCGCACAAGATCGTCGATAGGCCACGCGCGCCCTTGCGCCGCCCATCCGTCCATACACTGCTTCAGCACCCACATGCTGTTGATGAGCGAGTGAAACAGCAGATTGCCGCCCGCTGCGCCGATATTGGTGTGGCCGGCGTCGAGCGCGTTCTGCGTGGTGACGGGGACCGCGGTCACGGCGCCCACCAGCGACCAGGTGCCGGAGCTGATGTAGGCCGTGGTGGCCATCTCGCTGGGTATGCCGGCGATGGCCGCGGCCGTGTCATGGGTAGCGGGCGCAATAATCTGCGTGTGCCGGTAGGCATCGAGCGCCGTTAGCGGATCCTTGAGCGGACCAAGAACGGTCCCGGTTGCAACCAGCGGCGGAGCGGCATCCAGGTCCAGCCCAAGCTCGCGAAAAACCTCCGCATCCCAGTCGCCGGTCTTCAGGTTCACCAGGCCGGTGTGGGTGGCATTGGTGTACTCGCCCACGCGCCTGCCGCTGAGCCAGTAGAGAACGTACTCGGGAAACATGACCCACGGCGCGCGCGCATCGATGCCCGCCGCGGGGTCGGCCATGAGTTGATAAACGGTGTTGATGCGGTGCGGGAGTGTGCCGGTGCGTTGAAACAGCGCCAGCGGCGCAAGGATGGCGTCAGCTTTTTCCTTGCTGGCGATGGTGCGCTCGTCGCGATAGCAGAACGGCTCGCCCAGCAGGCTGCCATCCGGCGCCAGGCGCATGTAATCCACTGACCAGCTATCGACGGCAATCGACGCGATGCCCTCGGGCGCTGCCGCCGCGGCCTTGCGCAGACCTTCTTCCAGGCCGGCAAGAATGGTTGCGATGGGCCAGTGCAGCGATGCGCCGCGATGCACCGGGCCGTTGGGAATGCGATGAACAAGATCGATGCCCGGCTTGCCGCTGTTCCAGCGGAGAAGCGAAACACGGCAGCTTTCAGCGCCTAAATCAATGGCGACGCGCGCAGGTTGTTGCATGGCGGAAGTTGAACTCCGTATCTGCTTATTTATCGCCGCAATGGCTGATTGTAAATCGATCGGCCGTACTATCCCACCCTTGGCGCAAAAAACAAAGACGCGCCAAGGGTGGGGCACCCAACGGATTAGGGAGCGGAAGCGCTCACCGCAGGAAAGCGTCGGCTAGGCCGCCGTCCACCGGAATGACGTGGCCGGTGGTACAACGGGCGCGCGGACTGGCCAGAAACAGGATGGCCTCGGCGCAGTCGGCCGGATCGATGGTTTTGAGGGTGAGCGTGCGCTCGGCGTAAAAGGCGGCCAGGCGGCTGCGCAGCTCCTCGTCGCTGAACGACTCCTGAAAAGGAATGTTGTACTTTTTGAGCGAAGCGCGTACCCGGTCGCGCGGAAACATCGTGGAGCCTTTGACCACGGTTGCCGGGCTGATGGCGTTCACGCGGACATTCGGCGCCAGGCCCACGGCCAGTTCGCGCACCAGGTGCGACAGCGCCGCCTTGCTCACGTCGTACGCCTCGCTGCCGCGCTTGGACACCACCGCGTTGGCTGAGCTGGTGAGCACGATGTTGCCGTGCAGGCCCTGATCCTCAAACAGCTTGGCGATCTCGGTGGCCAGCAGGTAATTGGCTGTCACATTGATGTCCAGCGTGGCGGTCCACATGCTGTCGGAGATCACGCCGTCGGGCGAAGACGGAAACAGCGCCGCAGTATTGACCAGAATGTCCACGCCGCCAAAGGCCGCCGTAGCCGCGTCAATGGCGGCGCGAATCGCATCGCGGCTGCGAATGTCGACCGAAGTGCCGATGACAAACTCCGCCGAGGTCACAGCGGCCAGTTCTTCGGCCACCCGCGCCGTGCCATCCGCATCGCGGTCGGCAACCACCACATGGGCGCCACGCGCCGCAGCCAATCGCGCCACTTCGCGGCCAATGCCGCTGGCTCCGCCGATGATGAGCGCCACGCGCCTGCTCAGTTCTTTTTCCGGCGGCTGGCGGCGGATCTTGGCTTCTTCCAGAGCCCAGTATTCGATCTTGAAGGCTTCCAGCGCCGGCAGCGCCACATAGTTGCTGTGGACCTTGAAGCTGGCCGGGTCCATGCCCGGCTGGCACTGCGGAACCGGACCGCTAATCTCGCCCTCACCTAGCAGGCTTGCGCCTTCCATCACGTGCATGGCGTTGGTGTAAAACTCGCCGGTAATGCGGGCTTCAGTCTTGTTCTTTCCAAAGCTGAACATGCCCAGCCCGGGAATGAGAACCACGGTCGGGCTGGCGTCGCGAATGGCGGGCGAGGCGGGCGTGGCAAAGGCGCGATAGTAGGCGCGGTACTGCTTGCGATACTCGGCCAGCGAGCGCTCGATTTGCTGGCGCAGCGCGTCGATTCCTTCGTCCGCGGCCCAGGGAATAAACAGCGGGCGGATCTTGGTGCGGATAAAGTGATCGGGACAACTGGTGCCCAGAAAGGCCAGATCCCTGGCGTGCGCCGAGTTCACAAACTGGAGCACGTCGGGCGCGTCGGAGAAGCTGGCGATCCAGCGGCGCTGCGCGCTGATGCGTCCGCGCAGATAGGGCGCGATGCGGACGGCCAGTGCGCGGCGATCTTCACGCGATGCCACTGCCTCGCCGCCGAAGCGGATTTTGCCGCTGCCATGGCGCTCAATAAACTGGCCAATGCTGTCAATGACGGTGATCGTGTTCAGGTAGCACTCACGCTGCGTCTGGCCCCAGGTAAACAGTCCATGGCCGCCCAGCACAATGCCGTCGCAGCCGGGATTGTCGGCGATGGCGCGCTTCATCATCATGGCCAGCTCGAAGCCGGGGCGCTGCCAGGGCAGCCAGACCAGATGGCGGCCAAACTCGCGGTTGAACTCTTCCATCTTGGTCTTGCCGTTGGCCGAAGCAGCCAGCGCAATCCCCCAGTCCGGGTGCAGATGGTCCACATGCGGATAGGGCAGAAATCCGTGCAGCGGCGTGTCGATGGAAGCGGCTACCGGGTTGTTGCGGAAGGCGCACAGCGCGTACATCGCCACCATATCGTCTTCGGTGTCCGCGCCCTTGTAGCTGCGCTCGAGCGCCAGCAGCTTTTCCAGGTAGAGGGTGGCAAGGCCGGAGCGCTTGATGCTGCCCAGATCGCCGCCCGAACCTTTTACCCACAGCACCTCTACCGGCTCGCCGGTGAGCGGATCGGGCTCCATGATCTTGGAGCTGGTGTTGCCGCCGGCAAAGTTGGTCAGGCGCAGATCGGAGCCGAGCAGATTTGACCGGTAGCGCAAAAGCTCCGGTTCATCCAGGGTTGCCGCGACGCTGTCGTCCCAGCGGTCTTCAAGAAATTTCAATGCGGGAGTTACTGCCGTTGCCGTTGTCATAAAAGAACCAGTCTTTGAAGGGAAGTTTGTTGCAAATCTCACCTACTATCATACAGCTTGAAACAATCGAGAATCCTGGCTCAAACCGAATCGGCAGAGGTTGCCGCGCGCTGCGCCAGGGCCGCGCCGGCAGCGCCACCCCCGCTCTGACCGGAGGCAAGCGTCTCCGCCGTCACTGCGCGATGATGCACATAGTTGTAGGGCGGAACGCTGTAGCCGCGCAACAGCGCAATGCCCAACTGGATGAGCCGCGGCCCATAGCTTTCCGCCTCGTGCGAAATGGATCCGATCAGTGCGCTGGCCTCTTTGCGCATCTCCTCAAGCGCCTCGGGAATGCAGTCCTGGCCCACGATGGCGAAGTTCGGCTCCTGCCCGGCCTCGCGGATGGCATCGAGCGCTCCGAGCGCACTGGAGTCAGTAGCCGCAGCCACCAGTGTGTGCTCGCCCGCCCGCGCCGTGCTCAAAAATTCCGCCATGGCGCGGCGGCTGGGCTCGCGCATGCCACGGCCCTCGATCTGATGAAAACGGTCCGCGCCCAGCCCGGGCAACCCTTCGCGGATTCCGTCGAAGGCGCCGGTCACGCGGCTCTGCACAAAGCTGCCCGCTTCGCTGAAGCCCACGCCCAGCACGCGGTCCACATTGCCCTTCCACTTGCGCTGCGCATAGTGGGCCAGCAGCGAACCCGCCTCGTGGCCCACGTCGAAGTTATCCACGCCAAAATAAGTGGCGTTGGGATGTGGCACGTCGATGGCCACCAGGGGAATGTCGGCTTTCTTGAAGATGTGCGCCACGCGCGGCGCCACGGCTTCTTCCACCTGAAATTCCAGCACCAGGTCGACCCGCTTTTCCACAAACTCCTCGGCATTGCGCACCGCCATGTCGGGATCGTAACGATTGTCGAGGGTAATCAGCTCCACGCCCGAAGCGGCGGCGGCGGCGGTCACGCTCTGCGCCACGGCCTGTGAAAACGGCATCTCCGCGCTCTGCATCGCGAAGCCGAAGTGCAACCGCCGCGGCCGCGAAACCAGCCGGTACTGGCCGCTCTGGGTCTGCGCCAGATAGCCGCGGTGCACCAGCGTCTTCAAGATGCGGTAGACACTGGTCTTGGAGATGCTGGTCTTCTGATAGACGTCTTCCAGCGTCAGCGGCGCGTGGTCCCGCTCCAGCAGCTCGATCACATCGAGCGCCTTGGAAAGAATCGGAATCAGGTAAAGCCGCTTGATCTTCGCCTTGGCCAACCGTGCGCCTCCCGCGTCGCCCATCCTGCCCGGTCAGACGCGACCAACATCATAGAACATCGTTCCCGATGGAAGATGGTTCCCGGCTCTCAGGCCAGGGCAATCGCATGAAGGTGGGAAGAATTGTGCAATGGGTTCGCGCCGCCCCTACGGGGCGGCCTTGTTCTGCGATTTCGCCTTCCCAGGACTGCGCTTCGCTTGTCCTGGGCTATTCTCGGCCCGTCCCTCCGGGACGAAAACGACCATGACTCTGCTTGATACGCCCAGACAGAATGTAATTCGCCAACAAAAGGCGTTCATGCGATTGCCCGGCGCTCAGGCGTAACTGCTCACCGCCGAGCTGCGGCTGCCCCGCTCCGCGGCGATGCGTTCCAAGTAGCCGCCGGCGCGCAGCGCGGCAAGCGGATCGGCGGCCAGCCCGCGCGATGCGCGCCAGGCGGCGGCGAGCGGACGCACGTCGCGCCAGAACGCGCCGCGATAGAGCTCCTCGGCGCCCACCAGGTCGCATGACTGCTGATATCCGGCCAGCCGCTCGCGGTCTACCAGCGCCGCCTTCAGATACAGCTCCTGCGCTGTCACCACGGTCTGCACCATGGCCTCGATCTTGCCCTTCAGGTTGTGACTCTGGTCAATCATGTAGGCCACGTCCAGCGCCACTCCCTCGCCGGCGGCCTGGTGAATCTCATGGAAGATGCGGAAGATCTGGTAGGGATCGATCGAGCCGAGCGTGAGATCGTCGTCGGCGTAGCGGCGGTCGTTGAAGTGGAATCCGCCCAGCATGCCGGTGTGCAGCAGCCAGGCCACAATCTGTTCGATATTCTGGGCCGAATAATGATGGCCGGTATCCACCAGTACGCAAGCCTGCGGCCCGGCGTGGCGCGCAAAGTGCGACGACATGCCCCAGTCGGCGATATCGGTGTGATAGAAAGCCGGCTCGAAAGGCTTGTACTCCACCAGCAGCCGCTGGGTGGTCGCCAGCCGCCCATGACAGGCGCGCAGCGCATCCTCAAGCCAGCCGATGCGATTGCGGATGCTCTGCGTGCCGGGATAGTTCGAGCCGTCGGCCATCCACAGCGAGACATCGCGCGAGTCCAGTGCCTTGCCGATCTCGATGGATACGAACATGTGTTCGAGCGCCTGCTCGCGGATGGCCGCCGAGGGATTGCAGAGCGAGCCGAACTTGTACTCCTGATCCTGAAACAGATTCGGATTGATGGAGCCGGAGCGGATGCCGAAGCGCTGCTCGAGCTCGCGCACCCTGGCCACGTCCTTCAAGCCGCTGGGCAGGTCCCACAGCACGTGCAGCGCCATGGTGGGCGTTGCGCCGGTCAGGCGGTTCACCTCGGCCGCGTCGGCGAACTTTTCCTCGATGGTGGTGGCTGCGGCGGACTGCACAAACTTGCCAAAGCGCGTGCCGGTATTGGCAAATCCCCAGGAGGGAATCTCGATCTGAAACGCATCGAGAGCATTAAATGCGAACTCGGTCGCCTGATCGGAGGCCAGGTCGCGCTCCGGATCGCGGTTTTGAGAATCGGAAAGCTTCATGCCATTTCTCCAGCCGGCCTGGTTTGGTTGCGCCGGTCTCAATGCGAAGTTGCGTCGGCGACAACGTCGCGGACGAGAATCACGTGCAGGAATCGCGGCCCATGCACACCCTTGACGCGGGTCATTTCAATATCCGCGGTCGCGCTTGGCCCTGAGATCCAGGTAACCAGCGCGGGCGGCTGCTCACAAAGGCTGAAATACTCCGGCAGTGTCTCGACAATCTGACTGGCGCGCAGGATGCAAAGGTACCAGTCGGGCAGCAGCGAGAGCACGCGCCGACCCTCCGCCGGCGAATGATGGAGCACGATGGTGCCCGAGTCGGCCACGGCGCAAAAGCAGGCGGTGACCACACCTTCGGCCTGTTCAATCTCGTCCGCCGGCAGGCCGTCACGGTCCATCTTCCACTCGAACTCCAGCGACCGCCACTCGGCGGGCAGGCCGGCGGGAGCCACAAAGCTGTGCCGGCCGCTGGCCCGCAACTGCGCCGCAATGGCCGCCTCCAGATTCTCCGGAGCGCACTCGGTCACCTCGGCGTCATACTCGCGCAGCCGCTCCAGCATCAGCTCGATGCGCGACTCGGCAGGCAGGGCTCCGCGGCGCACGTAGTCGCGGCTCAGCAGCGCATACGAGCCGGCCGCCTGTGCGGCGGTCGCTGCCCCGCTCCGCGTGGCCGCACAAATGCGGTCCAGCACCCGCTGGCGCGACGACGCCACGGCGTTCATCGCGCCTCCTTTTTCCGCGCCGCCCACCACTCGTGGAAGGTCTCCTCAGGCAGGCCGCGCAGGTCGCGGGTCTGCGTCCATTGCGCGCCCAGGCCCGGCAGCCGATGAATCCATCCATCCTTGCCGGTAAAGAAGCCCAGCCCCACGCGCCCCATCCGCTGCGCAGCGTGCAGCAGCCAGGCTCGCGACAACAGCAGCGCCGCCACGCGCATGCCCAGGTACATGGGATCGAAAAACCGGCGCGCCTGTTTGCGTTCCTGATCGGTCACCTGCGCGCGCAGCTCGATCAGCACCTCGGGAATATTGATCTTGACCGGGCATACCTCGTAGCAGGCCCCGCACAGCGAGGAGGCGTACGGAAGCGACTGCCCGTGATGCATCTGCATGAGTTGCGGCGTGAGAATGGCGCCGATCGGCCCCGGATACACCGACCCGTAGGCGTGGCCGCCGGTCTGCCGGTAGACCGGGCAGGCGTTCATGCAGGCCGCGCAGCGAATGCAGCGCAGCGTCTGCCGCTCCGTCTTGCGGCCCAGAATTCCCGAGCGTCCGTTGTCGAGCAGGATCACATGAAAACGCTCGGGCCCGTCGCCGGGCGTTACCCCGGTCCACAGCGACGTGTAGGGATTCATGCGCTCGCCGGTGGCCGAGCGCGCCAGCACCTGCAGCATCACTTCCAGGTCCTGATAGCGCGGCAGCACCTTCTCGATGCCGGCCAGCGTGATCATGGCGCGCGGAAGCGTCAGGCACATCCGTCCGTTGCCCTCCGACTCCACTACCGAGACCGCGCCGGTCTCCGCTACCAGAAAATTCGCCCCGCCAATGGCCGTGGGCACGGTGAGAAACTTGCGGCGCAGATAATGACGCGCCGCCTCGGCCAGCGCGTGCGGATCGTCAGACAGGTTCTCGATGCCCATGCTGCGGGCAAAAATCTCCCGCACCTGGCTGCGGTTCACGTGCAGGGCCGGAACCACGATGTGCGAAGGTTCCTCATTGCCCAGTTGCAGAATAATCTCCGCCAGATCGGTCTCAAAGACCTTCACCCCGGCGGCTTCAAGATGCGGGTTGAGCTGCACCTCCGCCGTGGTCATGCTCTTGATCTTGATGACCTCGGAGGCTTTTTCTTCACGCAGGATTTCGAGCACAATGCGGCGCGCATCGGCCGCATCCACAGCCCAGTGCACCACGCCGCCGGCCGCCGTGCAACGCTCTTCGAACTGTTCGAGATAGGCGCCCAGATTTTCAAGCGCATGTTCGCGGATGTCCGCCGCGGCCTCGCGCAATGCCTGCCAGTCGGTTTTTTCCTCAACCAGCCGGCCGCGCTTGGCCTGGATCACGTCGATGGCGTGGGCCACATTCTTGCGCAGTTGCGGATTGCGCAGAACCGGCAGCGCCGCCACCGGAAACGGAGGCGCGGTGGCGGGGTCCAGCACCGCATGGCTGGTCACAGAAACGCCTCTGCAGGAGCCTGCTCCGTGCTGGCCAGAATTTCGGCCATGTGAATGGTCCTCATGCCCGCGTACTGCCGGTGCATGGCCCCGCCCAGGTGCATCAGGCAACTGTTATCCAGCGCGGTGCAGAACTCGGCCCGCGTGGCGGCCACATCCTGCAGCTTGACCGCCAGCATGGCCGATGAAACCTCGCCGTTCTTGATCGAAAACGTGCCGCCGAAGCCGCAGCAGCGGTCCAGATTGGGCAGCGGAACCAAGTCCAGCCCCCGCACCCTGGCCAGCAGCCGCGCCGGTCGGTCGCCCAAGTGCAGGCTGCGCAGACCATGGCAACTGGCGTGGTAGGTCACCCGATGCGGAAAATAGGCGCCCACATCGTCCACCGCCACCCGGTCCACCAGGAACTCGCTCAGCTCATAGACCCGCGGCAGCAGCGCGGTCAGTTGCCCGCGCAGGGTCTCGTTTCCCAGTTCCTCGAACAGTCCCGCATACTGCTCCCGGATCATGGCGACGCACGACGAGGAAGGAATTACCACCGCTTCGGCGTCCTGATAGAGCCGCACAAACCGCTTGGCCTGGCTGAACGCTTCGGCCCGGAAACCGGTGTTGGCGTGCATCTGCCCGCAGCAGGTCTGGCCGGGGTGAAAATCAAGCTCAATTCCCAGCCTTTCCAGCAGATTAACCACTGCGCGTCCCGTCTCGGGAAACAGAGTATCGTTATAGCATGTAATAAAAATCGAGGCGCGCATCACGGTGCTCCCGGCATCATCAGGAAAACGAATAATATAGAATCTGAAATGAATTGTCTATTGCAATCACCAAGCCCCGCCGTGCTGGGAGCGCATCGGCAAGCGAGCCTGGCGCTGCGCGTTTTGCCTTGAGACCGTCAACGTTCGACCCCAGGTTTCGTCTAAGCTGTCCAGGGCACGAACGCGCTTACCTCTAAAGTTGCATCCTTGATTCTGCTCCTCCTGATTTATTTTTGCTCCAGGCGTGCTGGATTGCGCGGCAAGGATCGAGAGCGTACCATCTGGTGCCCATGCGGTAGTGCGCGCAGTTCTGGTTCGGGGCCGATTGCCGTGCATGGCGCGAGCGCCTGCAACTGGAAGCTGCGGATTCAAGATTGCCGCTCTGGATTGCCGTGCGATGGATTGCCGTGCGATGGATTGCCGTGCGATGGAGTGCCGTGATGGTTGTTTACGGCTATAGAGACACAACTTTTTCCAACCCCGGGGGTTTATCCCGTGAAAGACGACCAGGAACGCCACCATGATTGAAATGCGGATTGAAATGCGAACTCAAATGCGATCGCTCTCCCTGTCCGTGCTTGCCGGCATCCTGTTTGCCGCGGCATGCGTCACGACCGTCCACGCGCAGCAGACCGCGCCCGACGTCCGCATCGCCGGTCCGATCGACAATACGGAGTTGGTGACGCTCAAAGGGAACGTACTGCCTGCGGCGAACGCGAAGAATGACCGCGGACCGGTGAGCGATTCGCTGCCCATGCGGGATCTGGTGCTGGTGTTGAGCCGCAGCCCCGAGCAGCAGGCCGCCTTCGACGCCTATGTGCAGAACGAATACGATTCCAGCTCGCCGGACTTTCACCAGTGGCTGACTCCCGACGAGATCGGCAACCGCTTCGGCCCGTCGCTGGCCGACATCGCCACCGTGAGCAACTGGCTCTCCAGCCAGGGCTTCGCCGTGACCGGCGCATCCAAAGACCGCATGTCGATCACCTTCAGCGGTACCGCCGGCCAGGTGGAGACCACCTTCCACACCTCGATTCACAATCTCTCGGTGAACGGCGTGGCCCATCTTGCCAACATGACCAATCCGGAGATTCCCGCCGCGCTGGCGCCGGTGGTGATGGGCATCAAGCAGCTCCACGACTTCCATCCGCACCCGCTGCACCGCGTCGGCAGCCTGGTCCAGTACAACCAGGAGCTGGGCGGCTGGCAGCGCACCGGCAGTCCGGTGGGCGGCAGCGCGGTGTTGAGCCCGCTGGCGCTCGGTTCGTCGACGCCGGGTTCGACTGCATTGAACGCGACCGCCTCGGGGGCCCAGGCCGCCCGGCCGCGTCCGTTGTTTACCAGCACCAGCAACGGTTTTGTCGAAGACGACGTTACGCCCAACGACTTCGCCACCATTTATAATGTCCAGCCGCTGTGGAGCAGCAACATCACCGGAACCGGGCAAAAGATCGTCATCGTAGGCACCAGCAACATCAATCTCAGCGATGTGAGCAGCTACAAGACCACCTTCGGCCTGCCCGCGGGCAGCGCTCCCATCATCCAGCCCGGTGTCAACGGCTACAATCCCGGCGTTTGCACCTCCACCTCCACCACCGCCTCCTGCACCATCGGCGACCTGGAGGAAAATACTCTCGACGTGGAAGTCTCGGGCGGCGTGGCTACGGGCGCGCAAGTGGTGCTGGTCACCTCCGGCTACAACAATGCCAATGCCAACCTGGCTACCAACGACGCCATTTACGACTCCGCCAAGTGGATCGAGGACAACGTCGCCGTTGCTTCCTCTTCGGTCTACGGCGCCCACTCCATGAGCGTGAGCTACGGCCTGTGCGAGCTGTATGAAGGCACCTCGGGTAACGTGAGCTATTACAACCTGTGGCAGACCGCCGCAGCCGAGGGCCTGGCCGTGTTCACGGCCTCCGGCGATGCCGGCTCGCCCGCCTGCGATCAGGGACAGGATAGCTACGGCGTTCCCTACGCCGCGCAGTATGGGCTGGGAGTAAGCGGCGTTGCCTCCACGCCGTTCAACACCGCTGTCGGCGGCACGGACTTCAGTTGGTGCAATCCGACGATCATCCAGACCGGCTCCAACGAGGGCAATGCCACCGGATGCGCGGCCACCAACGCCAGCCCCTACTGGAACGCTTCCAACGCCACGAACTTATCGAGCGCCAAGGGCTATGTGCCCGAAATACCCTGGAACGATACCTGCGAGAACCCCATCTGGGCCGCATATCTCGAAAGCGTAGCCACGTTCCTGGGCACTACCGGCGTATCTACCCCGGAAGAGGCCTGCAGCTACGTCGAGGAGAACTGGTACAACCTCTATGAAACCCAGAACGCGGTCATCGCCGGGTATGTGGACACCGTAGGCACCGGCGGGGGCCAGAGCAACTGCGTGGTCAACACCACCGCCGGGACGACCGCAGGAACCTGCAACTCGTCGGCCACGTCGGTTACTACCGCCAACGGCAGCGTAACCCTGTCGCACGACGGCTGGAGCCTGCCCTCATGGCAGACCGGAGTGCCCGGAACCAGCGGGCTGACCGCGCGTGCGGTTCCCGACGTGAGCTTCTTTTCCGGCGACGGCGGGCTGGACAGCGCCACCCTGATCTGCCTTGCGGCGGCCAGCTCCGGCGTGAGCTGCACCAGCGGCAACGCATCGACCACCGCGCTCGAGATCGGCGGCACCTCGGTTGCCTCGCCGGAGATGGCCGGCGTGATGGCGCTGATCGACCAGAAGTGGGGCAACCAGGGACTGCCCAACAAGCAGCTCTACCAACTGGCCGCCATGCAGACCTACTCGAGCTGCAGCGCCGAGTCGGTGGCCACATCCAGCAGTTGCTACTTCCAGGGCATCGACCAAGGCACCAACGCCATGCCCTGCAATACCGGAGAAGTCTCCGAAGGCGGCATTACCTACGAAGGCAACAACGAATGGTCCCTAACCGGCACCTACGCGGGCGCCAATTCGTCTAACTGCACGGCCATCAACTCCGGTGACGTCATTGGGACGCTGATCAGCTCTGGCACCACGCCGGCCTACAACGCGACGGCGGGCTACAACATGGCTACCGGCCTGGGCTCGCTCAACGTGGCCAACGTGGCCAACAACTCGAGCGTGTGGGCGCTGGTGGGCACCACGGCGGCGACGGTCACCGTGCAGCCGGCATCCAGCAGCATCACGGCCAATCAATCCTTGAGCGTGACCATCACCGTAGCTGGCAGCAGCGGACAGCCCACCGGAAACGTAACTCTCTCCGGCAGCGGCTACACCTCGGCGGCTACGGCGCTTACCAACGGCGCGGCCACTATCGTCATCCCGGCCAGCAGCTTTACCGGCACCGGCAACACCTTCTCCGTGACGCTCACGGCGAGCTACACCGGCGACGCAACCTACGCCGGGGCCACAGGCACAGCCGACGTAACGGTGACCAAGCTGGCTCCCACGGTGACCGTGACTCCCGCAGCCAGCGCGACCAACTCCAATGTTCCCTTCGACGTTTCGGTCACCGTGGCCGGAACGGGCGGAACTCCCACCGGAACCGTGACCCTGACCGCTGGCAGCTACACATCTTCGGCCGCGACGCTCAGCAACGGCACCTACAAATTCACCATTCCGCAGAACACCTTCCTCAGTAGCGGCGCTGTGGCGCTCAACGTGGCCTATAGCGGCGACACCACCTACACCACGGGCAGCGGCTCCAGTTCCGTCCTCGTCACCTACATCGCGGTTGTGGCGCCGGTGGTTACCGTCACTCCAGCATCGAGTACGGTGAACTCCGCGCAAAGCCTGAACGTGACCGTGGCCGTGGCCGGCACCAATGGCATAGCCACCGGAACCATCTCGCTGGCCGGCGGCGGCTACAGTTCGGCGGTTGAGACGCTCGCCAATGGCGCCTACGCCTTCACCATTCCGGCCGGCTCGTTCACCACCTATGGCCAAGTAACGCTGACGGCTACTTACAGCGGCGACGGCGACTACCTTGGCAAGACGGGCACGGCAAACATCACCGTCACTCAGTCGGTGTATGCGCTCACCGGATCCGCTCCGGCCGCGGTGGCTCCCGGCGCAACCGCCACATCCACCATTACCGGCCAGACCAGCAGCACGGGCTACACCGGAACCGTAACCCTTAAGACCTGCACCATGACCTCGTCAAGCGTCACCAGCCCGACCAGTCCGCCAAACTGCACCGTCTCCGGAAGCATTACTTTCGCGGCGGGCGCGGCCACCGGCAGCGGTACGGCCACGGTGACCACCACTGGCAACGTTGCCATGTTGGACACCATGCCCGGCGGCAAGGGCTGGCTAAGAACCGGCGGCGGCGCGATGCTGGCCTTCCTGGTTTTCCTGGGAATCCCGGCAAAGCGGCGCAGTTGGCGCGGCCTGCTGGGAATGGTGGTGCTGCTGGCGGCTCTGGGCGGCCTGTCGGCCTGCGGCGGAGGCTCTATTAACAGCGGCGGCGGTGGCGGAAGCAGCGCCACATCTGCCGGCACCTACACCTTCACCGTCAGCGGCCAGGGCAGCGACGCGGCCAGCACCGCTGGATCAGGAACTTTCACGGTCACTGTGAATTAGTACTGCGACCGCGAATGTTTGTAGTCTGGAGTGACCCCCGAAAGTGAGACCTGGGAGCCTCTTGCAAAAATCCGCGGGATGGTTGATTTAGTGGGTAGGGGTGGGAATCGCATGCTTTAGAATCTGGTTTCCACACCATAGATTCGCGGAGCGATCCCACCGTATGCAGTTTAACGTTTCCTGCTT
>DATAVZ010000039.1:0-18283 GCA_036267475.1 Occallatibacter sp. | reverse complement strand
CCGTGCTTTAGATAGCAGCACCCAATTGATCACCATCGGGTCCCAACTGGCACCGAGCCCCACACGGCTCACTTCGAGTGCGTATAGAAGCCCGAGATGAATCCAAAAGACAACCGCAACCGCAAAAACAAAAACACCAATGAGGAAAAAAACAAAAACACCTTGACTACAGCAGCCGTCTCATAGAAGAAGCCCCTGAGGCAATGTCTCGTCTCCTTCAAACGAAGTCACTACAAGGATTGTGAGCGTCGAGCGCGTACAGGTATCATGTCTTTGAATGTTCACATCGCCTCCAATTGAAGTTGCAAACCTGGGAATGGCCGATTCGCTCATCCTGATGGTGCTGGCTCTGGTCGTCTTCGGGCCGCGGCGTCTGCCGCAGATCGGCCGCCAGATTGGCAAGCTGATGTACGAGTTCCGCAAGGCGTCCAACGACTTCAAGTTCCAGATGGAAGAAGAGTTGCGCAACTCCGAGGACGCCGACCGCCGGCGCCGCGAAGAGGCCGAGCGCCAGCAGCGGCTGGCCCTGGCCGCGGAAACCACGTCGACCGAAGCCAGCTCGACAGAAGCCAATCCGACGGAGACCAGCCCGACAGAGGCGGTTGCGCAGCAAGCCAGCCCATATGAAGCCGCACCGTATGAAGCTGCGCCGTCCGAGGCGGTTCTGTCCGAAGCTGCTCCGTACGAGGCCGGTCAGTACGAAGCCGGTCAGTACGAAGCCGAACCGCACGAAGCCGGTCTGGCCGAAGTCCCACAACCAGACGCGAGCCCGCAGGCGGCGCTGCCCGAGCCGGCCGCTGCCGGCAAGGTGGTTGAAGCCACCTATCCGCGCATTCTGCCGCCCTCCACCGGCGAGCAGGTGGCCGCCATCAGGCCGGGCACCGTGGCGCCCGAGCCCACCCCTGCCGCGCCGCCGGAGACAGATTCCGCACAGATAGAAGCCGCAGCCGACCAGCACGGCGCGGTGACGGAGCCAGCAGCCCACAATGGTTGATCCCGTTGATGCGATAGACAAGGCGCGCAAAACAGTCAGCGAGCGCGTGGAACTCCCAGGGATGAGCCTGATGGAGCATCTCGACGAGTTGCGCAAGCGCATCGTCCACTCGGCGATTTATCTGGGCCTCGGCTTTGCAGTATCGTGGATCTTTCACGATCGCATCGTGCAGGCCTTTCAGGCGCCGCTGATCCATATCGGCAAGTCGCTGGTCTTCACCCATCCCATGGACCCGCTCAACCTCGACCTGCAGGCAGCGCTGGTCGCGGGCGCCATCCTGGCGTCGCCCTTCATTCTTTATCAGGTGTGGCTGTTCATTGCGCCGGGGCTTTACCAGAAGGAAAGGCGGTTTGTCATACCCTTCATGGCGGCCACCGTGGGACTGTTTCTCTCCGGCGCGGCCTTCGGCTACTTCTGGGTGCTGCCCGGCGCCATCAAGATTCTGGTGGTGGACTTCGGCCACAACTACACGTCGATGGTCACCATCGAGGACTACACCAGCTTCTTTCTCTCCATCATTCTTGGCCTCGGCATCAGCTTTGAGATGCCCATCCTCATCTTCTTTCTGGCCATGTTCGGCATCGTCAGCCCGCGGTTTTTGTGGAAGAACATCCGCTACGCCATCCTTGCGGTCTTTCTGGTGGCTGCCATCATCACCCCCAGCCCCGATCCATGGACGATGTGCATCTACGCGATTCCCATGCTGGCGCTTTACCTGATCGGCATCGCCGTGGCGTGGTGGGTACATCCGTCGCGCAGAAAAGCCAAAGAGGCCGCCCAGCCATGAGCTTCTCAGCCTTTGCGTCTCTGCGGCGGGCCCTGCGGCTGTGCGCGCGCACGCTTGCGGCCGCGGCGCTGCTGCTTCCGCTGGCCGCGCAGGCGCAGCACTTCGACGGAGCAAAGGCCTACGAGTACGCCCGTGAGTTTGCTGCCATCGGGCCGCGCTGGCCCACTGGCCCTGGGCACGTCAAGGCCGAAGAGTTTCTGCACAGTCACTTTCTCCACGACCAGCGCGAAGAAGATACCTTTATTGCCGACACTCCCATCGGCGCGGTGCCGATGCGCAACTTCATTGTGCGTTTTCCCGGCTCCCGGCCCGGCGTGATCGTTCTCGCTACCCACTACGAAACCAATTACCCGCTCAAGAATATCTACTTTGTCGGCGCCAATGACGGCGCAGCCACCACCGGCCTGTTGATGGCCATTGCAGATCGGCTGCGCGAAGAAACCGCGCACGGCAAAAAGCTCGACGGCTACTCCGTGTGGCTGGTGTTCTTCGACGGAGAAGAAGCAATCCAAAGCTGGTCGAGCACCGACTCCACCTATGGCAGCCGGCACCTGGCCGCGCGCTGGGGTGGCGATGGAACGCTGGGCAAAATCAAGGCATTCATTCTCACTGACATGATCGGCGACAGGGATCTCGACATCCAGCGCGAAACCAACTCCACGCCATGGCTGATCGCGCTCGTGGCGCAGGCGGCAAAAAAGTTCGGCTACGAACGCTACTTCTTCCAGAAAGACATGGCCGTCGAAGACGATCATCTGCCTTTCGTCGAACGCGGCGTGCCGTCCATCGACATCATCGATCTGGACTACGGCCCCAACAACAGCTACCACCACACCGCGCAGGACACGATGGATAAAGTCAGCGGCCATAGTCTCAGGATCGATGGCGACGTGATTCTGGAAACCATTCGCCTAATCGATCAGCGATAAGACGATCAGCGCTAAGAAGATCGGCGATAAGACGATCGGCGGCACGGCAGCAATCCGCCAAAAAACTCAGGAGCGAAGATTGGCACAGGCAGAGATTGGCATCATCGGCGGCAGCGGGCTCTACTCCATGCCCGGCTTTACCAACACGCAGGAAGAGCGCGTGGAGACGCCCTTCGGCGACCCGTCGGAGGCATTTGTGCTGGGCGAGCTCGAAGGCCGCAAGGTGGCTTTTCTTGCCCGTCATGGCCGCGGCCATCGAATTCTGCCCTCGGAGCTGAACTTCCGTGCCAACATCTATGCCTTCAAAAAACTCGGCGTGGAGCGCATTGTGTCCATCTCTGCCGTGGGCTCGCTCAAGGAAGAGCACAAGCCCACCGACTTTGTGATTCCCGACCAGTTCATCGACCGCACCTTCCATCGCATCTCAACCTTCTTTGGTGACGGCATCGTGGGCCACGTGGCCTTTGGCGATCCGGTCTGCGCCACGGTGGCAAAGGCCGCCGCGGCGGGGTGCAGTGCGGTCGACGTGGTGGGCAAGCCGGGCGGCACCTACGTCTGCATGGAAGGCCCGCAGTTTTCCACCAGGGCGGAGTCGAACCTCTACCGGAGCTGGGGCGCCGACGTGATCGGCATGACCAATCTGCAGGAGGCCAAGCTGGCCCGCGAAGCCGAGATCTGCTACGCCACCGTGGCCATGGTCACAGACTACGACTGCTGGCGCGAAGGCCATGACGCGGTCACCATCGAAGAGATTGTGGCCGTGCTGCACCAGAACGCCGAGAACGCCTGCAGGGTGGTCAAGGCCGCCGTAGCCGCCATGCCGCGCGAGCGAACCTGCAACTGCGCATCGGCGGCGCAATACGCGGTGCTCACCCAGCCCGATGCAATTCCAGCCGCAGCCAAAGAGCGGCTCAAGCTTTTGTACGGCAAATATTTCGGTTGGTAGCTACACTGTAATCAGGAGAAGGAATTCAGTTATAATTTCTAGTGCTAAGCCCCGTGCTTCAGGAGGCTGAAATGGAAAAATCGGACATCCTGTGGGAAGCCCATTATAGATATAACTTTGATCGGGACCTCTATGTGAACGAATCGGCAAAAAAAGCCTTCAGCCTGGAGTTCGTCGACGATCATCCCAAAGAGGAACTGCGCCAGAGGATTCTAGAAAATACCGATGGCCGAGAATGGAAGTTCTACTTTAATTTTCCTCCTTCCGATGGCGTGAGGCGTGAACTGGAAAAGGATCTTGAGAGCGTGCGGGGATAATGCCTGAGCGCACCATTGAAGACCGGCTGCGGGAGGAATATTTCGATCTTCTTCCAGAAATTCGTCGCGTAGTATGGCAGCTCGAAGCGGAGATTCGTTTTCTCACCCTTCCGATCCTGCATGACCTTGAGGCTCACGAGCAATTACTCGTGAAGTCGCGGGTTAAGGATTGCGAAAGTGCATTGAAGACCATCGCCCGCGACGCCGGGACGAGGGATGAAGATCGCAGGAGCGAGGGTAGAAAATTTGACCCTGAAAGGCCCGCGGACTATTCCATACTGAACCTGCCGGATTTAGCTGGCGTTCGCGTCCTGGTGTTTCCGAATAGCAGACTGATTGAGGTCGACGAGTCTCTCCGCTCTCGATTTGAGCACTGGACATCCAAGCCCGTAAAAGATGATAGCGGCTCCATCCTTGCGCCGAAGTATCACGGGTATTGCGAGGGTGCACGTACCAAAGTACGCGGCGAGTACCAGATCGTGCCAATGCTGCTTGGACTGTTCTGGGAAGTGGAACATTCCGCCATGTACAAATTCAGAGCCGTTGCAAACTCGAAGGAGATGAGAGACCGCAGAGCGGATGTTGAGAGAGCCTTATCGAGATTCGAAGCCGGCATCGGGAGTTTCACCCGAGGTAAAAAATAACTGGGTTCGAATGGTTATTTGTTCACCGCTCATTCACGAAGGAACAAGAGGACACACGATGACAATTACAGTAGTCGGCAGCGTAGCTTATGACTCCATTGAGACGCCCGCGGGCCGGCGCGACCGCTGCCTGGGCGGCGCCGCAACTTACTTTTCGCTGGCCGCCAGCTTCTTTTGCGATGTGCGCGTAATCGCCGTCGTGGGCGAGGACTTTGGGCCGGAGCAGGAAGCGGTCTTCAAGGCGCGCCACATCGACACGCGGGGCATTGAGCACACCGCCGGCAAAAGCTTTTTCTGGGAAGGCTCGTATCTCGACAATCTCAACGAGGCCAAAACCCACAACACAGAACTGAACGTCTTCGCTTCGTTCCAGCCCAAGATTCCCGAGGCCTACCGCGACTCCGAGTTTCTGTTTCTGGCCAACATCGATCCGGTGCTGCAGCGCCGCGTGCGCGAGCAGATGCCCGATGTGAAGCTGGTAGCCGGCGATACCATGAACTACTGGATCAACGATCATCGCCCCGCTCTGCTTGAAGTGCTCAAAGGGCTCGACGTGCTGCTGATCAACGATACCGAGGCGCGCATGCTGGCCGGCGACAACAACCTGGTGAAGGCCGCGCGCGGCGTCATGTCGCTGGGCCCGCGCTTTCTGGTCGTCAAGCATGGCGAGTACGGAGCCACGCTCTTCCACGGTTCCGGCCCAGACGGTACAAGCGCGGCGCGCACCTTTCGTGCCCCGGCGCTGCCGCTTGAAGAAGTGGTGGACCCGACCGGCGCCGGCGACAGCTTTGCCGGCGGATTCTTCGGCTATCTCGCCTCGCAAAAGCAGCTCACGCCGGCCTCGTTCCGGCACGCCATGTTCTACGGCAGTGTGATGGGCTCGTTTGCCTGCGAGCGCTTCGGCACCGAGCGGCTGCAGCAGATTGCGCGCACCGATATCGACGCGCGATTCAATCTCTTCCGCGAGCTGACTCACCTTGACTGAGAAACAAACGCGCATCGCCGCCGTGGACGCATCCCAGTCCATGCGTGCGATGCGCGCCGAGTTATGTGCGGTGCTGGCCTTGTGCGCCGCCGCCTCGCTCGCGGCAATTATCTGGAGCTGGCGCAACCACGCGCTGCTCAACTACGGCGATGCTATCGCGCATCTGCACATCGCGCGGCGCTTTGTCGATTGCCGCTTCCATTCGCTCGGCGAGCTGGGATCGGTGTGGCTGCCGCTGCCGCACCTGCTCATGCTGCCCTTTGTGCAGGTCTACTCGTGGTGGGCCAACGGCATCGCCGGCGCCATTCCTTCCGCGCTCGCCTACCTGGCAGCCTGCGTCGGGCTCTACCGGCTGGCGCGCCGCTGGCTTACGCCCTCCGCGGCTGCACTCGCGCTCGCTTTTTTCGCGCTCAACCCCAATCTGCTTTACCTGCAGACCACGGCCATGACCGAGCCGCTCTTTCTATGCGAGGTGATCTGGGCCGCCGACCTGCTGGTGGCATGGCGCACCAGCCTGGACGCCGATCCGGAGCGCTCCGGCCGACTGCAGATGTGGATCACTGTGGTCCTCATCGCCGAGGTGTGGACCCGCTACGACGGGTGGGTGATCGCGCTGCTGGCCTGGATTGCCGTGGCCATCACCCGGCTTCGCCGCGGCACGCTTCGCTCCAGGAGTTTCTGGTTGTGCAGCGCGGCGCTTGCCGCCGCCCCGGTGCTGTGGTTTGTCTACAACGCAACCCAGTTCGGCGACTGGCTGGACTTCGCGCGCGGACCCTATTCGGCCAGAGCCATAGAGCTGCGCACCGCATCGAATGGCTCAGGACCGCTGCATCCCGGCTGGCACAATCCACGCATCGCGCTCAAATATTTCATCAAGGTGTCGGAGCTGGATGCGGCCTCGAAGGCGTGGCCCAGAACCATGCTGGCGCTCGGCGTGCTCGGCACGCTGGGCGCGTGGCTGGCTGCGCGCCGCCGCGCCTTCGCATGGTCGCTGATTCTGTGGATTCCCGTTCCGTTCTATGCGTATTCGGTGGCCTACGGGTCGGTGCCCATCTTTATTCCGATATGGTGGCCGCACTCCTGGTACAACACGCGCTACGGAATGGAGCTTCTGCCCGCGCTTGCGCTGGGCCTGGGCTTCGTGGCGCAGCTTGTCCTGAGCGCGGTGCATGAATTCAAGCCGCGGTGGACAAAGATCGCCGCCGCAGCGCTGGGCGCGCTGATCGGCCTGAACGCATGGGCCATGATGCGCGCGCGGCCGCTCACCTATGTCGAAGGAACCAAAAATATCGATGCCCGCCGGCCCTTCGATGAGATCATTCCGCCGGTTCTGCGCAGGCTGCTTGCCGAACGCCCGGGCGGCGCGCTGCTGATGAACACCTCGGTCTATCCCGAGCTGGTCGCTTTTGCCGGCATCCCGCTGCGCCAGACCATCAACGAGAGCGACCAGTACATCTATCGCGACGCGCTGGCAGCGCCCGCTGCCCACGCGGCCATTGTGCTGGCCTTTGACGGCGACCAGGTTGACGATGCCGTCAAGGCGCATCCTGAAGGCCTGAAAGCGGTGGGGAGATATGTGGCCAAAGGCCAGCCTTCCGGCACGATTTATATCTCCGATACCTGGCCGAATCGATAGACCCGGTCGGGAGTCGGAGTCAGCCTCAACAACCCCGCGCAGGCAGTGATAGCATCGGGCAAGGAACCGCATGACCGCGCCACTGGCACAGATCGCGCAACCGTTTCACTTCGACAGCCTGCAGCAGATGGTTGTGATGGACCATGCCATCGGGCGGCTGCTGCTGGCCTGTGCGCTGGGCGGCGCCATCGGCCTGGAGCGCGAGATCAACCGCAAAGCCGCCGGCGTGCGCACCAACCTGCTCATCTGCATGGGCTGCGCCTTCTTCACGCTGCTTTCCGCGGTGCTGGCCGGCGACGCCAACCCCGACAAGGGCCGCGTGGCGTCGAACATCGTGCAGGGCATCGGCTTTCTGGGCGCGGGACTGATCCTGCACAACCGCAGCCGCGTGAGCGGCCTTACCAGCGCGGCCAGCGTCTTTGTGGTTGCCTCCATCGGCATGGCCTGCGGCGCGGGTCTTTACGCGGCGGCGGTGATTGCGGCGCTGGTCGTCGTTGTCTCGCTCGAACTGGTCGGCTTTCTCGAGCGCCGCGCCAATCTCAAGCTGTATCCACTGGTGTACGAAGCGCGCGGGCTCGATCAGACGCTCATGCTCAGCTCGATTCTGGACGCCATGGATGCGGCCGGCGAGCGGCTGGCGAGCGTGGATCGCGATGCTATCGGCGCGCTGCAACGGGTGAGCTTTCAACTGACCGCAACCAAGAAGCAGCACGAGCGGCTGCGCACCAGACTGCTGGCTGAGCCGGCTATCGACGCGCTCAAAACCTTCCGCGATCCGGAGGAAGATTGATCTCATTTACCAAAGCACATGCCTGCGGCAACGACTTTCTCATCGTTACGGAAGAGGCCGTCGCCAGCCAGGATTGGGCGGCACTCACGCGCCGGCTCTGCGCCCGCAACACCGGCGTGGGAGCCGACGGCATCGAGTTTTTTCGCTGGACCGGACCCTGCTCGGGCGCCATCCGTCTGCATAACGCGGACGGTTCGGTGGCCGAGATCAGCGGCAACGGCACGCGCTGCGTGGCCGCGTGGATGGCCGAAGCGCTGGGCGCGCAGGCCGGCGACAGCCTTTCCATCGAGACCGACGCCGGGCTGCGCGTGTGCCGCGTAAACAGCGTGCGCGCAAGCGGCGGATTCGAGGTGGACGTGACCACCGGCATGGGCATTCCGAGCTTTGCGCCGCGCATCGTCACACTGGCGGACGGAACTGAAATTGCCGGCGTCGATGTTTCCACCGGCAATCCGCATTTTGTGATCGCTGCGGAAGAGACCGCGTTCACCGTAGCCGGAAGATTGTGGCAGACCATCGGCGCCGAGATCTGCGTACACCGGGATTTTCCGGGCCAGACCAACGTCGAGTTTGTGCGCGTGACCGGTGACAGCGAGATTCACATTCGCATCTTCGAGCGTGGCGTGGGGCCAACCGCATCGTCGGGCACGGGAACGTCGGCATCGGCAACCGCGGCCATTGCCATGCACGCGTGCAAGTCGCCGCTCACCGTGGTTGCGCCCGGCGGCGCGCAGACCGTTGCATGGCAGGGTCCGGGCACGGAACTGTATCTCACCGGCCCGGCGGCGCTGATTGCGCGCGGCGAGGCATACTAGGCAATGGCCCGGCCCACCAGCCTGATCCAAATGCCGCCGGTCGAGCCCGGCGCGGGCATAGCCGTCATTGCGCCGGCCAGCTTTGCCCGAGAGGAGCGCGTGGAGCGCGGCCTGGCTGCGCTCCACGCGCTCGGCTATGCGCCAAAGCTCGGCGCCGGCGCCGCCGAACGCGGACCGCTCTACTTTGCCGGAACCGCTGCGCGACGACTGGCTGGCCTGCACGCTGCATTTGAAGACCCCGCCGCCGGCGTGGTGATGAGCCTGCGCGGCGGCTACGGCTCAAACTACCTGCTCGACGGGCTCGATATCGAAAAGATCGCCCGCCATCCCAAGCCGTTTTTCGCCTACAGCGACCTGACCGGCGTTCAGCTCCGCCTGCTCGACGCCATCGGGCTCATTGCGTTTCACGGTCCCATGCTTGCCGCCGATTTTTGTTTCGACGATGGCGTGCACCTGCCCAGTTTTGTTGCCGCACTGCGCGGCGATGCCTACAGCGCGGGCGAGGAAGAGGGATTGCGCGCGTTGCAACTGGGCTCCGCGCGCGGAATGCTGTACGGCGGATGCCTCAGCATCGTGGTCTCGCTGCTCGGAACGCCGTGGGAGCCGCGGACAGAAGGCCGGCTGCTGTTTCTCGAAGACGTGGGCGTCAAGCCGTATCAGGTCGACCGCATGCTGTGGCAACTGCGCAAGGCGGGCAAACTGGACGGCGTGCCAGGCATTGTTTTTGGCGAGATGCTGGACTGCGTCTCGCCCGGAGCGGCTCCCGGGTTGCTCGAAGAGGCCATTCTCAGCGCGCTGGACGGCTTCGACGGCCCCATAGCCATGGGACTGCGCAGCGGCCATGTTTCGCGGCAGAATGTGACGCTGCG
Organism: Occallatibacter sp.; assembly: GCA_036267475.1. Classification (GTDB taxonomy): domain Bacteria; phylum Acidobacteriota; class Terriglobia; order Terriglobales; family Acidobacteriaceae; genus Telmatobacter. Next base: position 8,571 of record DATAVZ010000039.1, on the reverse strand, counting down.
TTTTGGCGCGGAGGCGGAATTGACATCCGGCCAGCAGACGCATCTGCATCTGTTCCCGCCACAGCCGTCGCCGGCCCAACGGTTCTCGCCCCAACCGTTTTCGCCTATGGAGGCGCAATGACTTCGTCGTCCCAGCCGATTCAACCCCGGCATGTTCACCTGAGCGGCATCTGCGGTACGGCTATGGCCTCGCTCGCCGGCCTGTTGCAGTTGCAGGGCCACCGCATCACCGGCTCCGATAAAGCAGCCTATCCGCCCATGAGCGGTCTGCTGCGCTCGCTCGGCATTCCGGTGATGGAGCCGTATGCGGAGGCCAACCTCGATCCGGCGCCGGATCTGGTGGTGATCGGCAATGCGCTTTCGCGCGGCAATCCCGAGGTGGAGCGCGTGCTGGACGAGCGCATGGCTTTCACTTCAATGGCCGCGCTGTTGCACGACGAGTTTTTGAAAGGCCGCGAGCCGCTGGTGGTGGCCGGCACCCATGGCAAGACCACCACCACCAGCATGCTGGCGTGGATCTATCAGACGGCTTCGCGCCACACGCCGGAGCTTGAGCCCTCGTTTCTGATCGGCGGCGTGGCCGAGAACTTTGGATCGAGCTTTCAACTGCGGCCCACCCGCACCTTCATCGTGGAAGGCGACGAGTACGACACTGCCTTTTTCGACAAGGGTCCAAAGTTTCTTCACTACTTTCCCGACGCGCTGATTCTCACCCACGTCGAGTTCGATCACGCCGATATTTATGCCGATCTTGAGGCCGTGAAGACGGCGTTCAAGCGGCTGGTCAATCTGGTGCCGCGGCGTGGACTGATCGTGGCTTACGATGGCAGCGCCAACGTGACCGAGTGCGTGGACCGCGCGCTGTGCCGCGTGGAGCGCTACGGCTTTTCAGAATCCGCCGACTGGCAGCTTCGCAATCTGCGCCACGAGTCGGGCCGCACGTTGTGGGAGGTGTGGCATGGCGGCTCGCGCTGGGCCGATCTTGCCATGTCCCTGGCCGGCGAGCACAACGCGCTCAATGCAACCGCGGCGGCGGCTCTTGCGTGGGGGCAGGGCGTAAGCCGGGAGGCAATTGTGGCGGCGCTGGCCAGCTTCAAGAGCGTCAAGCGGCGGCTCGAAGTGCGCGCGGAAATCGGCGGCGTCACGGTGATCGAAGATTTTGCGCATCATCCCACCGCCATCCGCGAAACCCTGCGCGCGCTGCGCTCGGTCTATCCTGCGGCCAGGCTGTGGGCGGTGCTGGAGCCGCGCTCGAACACGCTGCGGCGCAAGGTGCTTGAAGCCGACCTTGTGGAGAGCCTGCGCCTGGCGGATCGCGTTGTGCTGGCCGGCGTCTATCAGCAGCAGCGCATTCCGGATGCCGAGCGGCTGCATCCCGAAGACGTGGTGCATGCGCTGAACGCGCGCGGCACCCCGACCCAACTGCTGCCCGATGCCGATGCCATTGCACGCGAAGTTGCACCGCAGGCCGCGCCCGGAGACGTGATCGCCATTCTTTCCAACGGCGGATTCGACGGCATCTACGAGAAGCTGCCCGCGCGCCTGCGGGAGCGCCTGGACGCAACCGGCCAATTCGCGCCGCAATCCGAGCCGCAAGCCGAGCCAAAACCCGCACCGTGACCCGCACATGATCTCCACACTTATCATGCTGGCCACCCTGGTCGCGCTTGGGCTTCCAGCGGCCCTCGTGTTGATTCCCTGGACGGTGCTCACCGGCGACGCGACCGCGCTCTATAACATCGCGCAGAAGATCGCCCGCGCCGCATTCTTCCTTGCCGGGGTTGGCGTGGAGATCGCCGGCCGCGAGCACATTCCGGCAGGCACAGCGTGCATCTTCATGTCCAATCACGTGTCGAATCTCGATCCGCCGGCGCTGATTCCACGCATTCCGGGGCGCACCTCCGGATTCCTCAAGCGCTCGCTGATGAAGATTCCGGTGCTCGGCTACGCGTTCCGGCTGGGCGAGTTTGTTCCCGTCGACCGCGACGGCCGCGTGGAAAGCGCGCAGCAGAGCGTTGCCGCGGCGCGGCGAGTGCTTGAAAAAGGGCTGCACATCACCATCTTCGTGGAAGGCACGCGCTCCGCCGACGGGCGGATGCTGCCCTTCAAGAAAGGCCCGTTCTACCTGGCCAAAGACGCCGGCGCTCCGTGCATCCCGGTATCCATTTATGGGACTGAGGCGCTGATGGCCAAGGGAAGCCTCAAGATTCGCCGCGGCACGGCGCACATCGTCTTTCATGCGCCGCTTTTGCCTGACCGCTATCAGACGCGCGACGATTTGCAGGATGCGGTGCGTGCGGCCATTGCCGCCGGGCTGCCGGACTGGATGCGTGGGTAAATGCCGCGCGGGTAATGACCGCGTGCCTTACGGCTGTACGATCGCGTTATAGCCGTCGTTGAGCAGCTTGGTCTTCCAGGTGTTGGCCTCGGCCACGGTGGCAAAAGGCCCGATGCGCACATGGACCAGGTTGTCGGCCGGGTCGCGGCGAACCGTCACCGCATAGCCCCGCTTGCGCAGCGCGCCGGTCAGCACCGCGGCATCTTCCGAATTGGAGACGGCGGCAATCTGCACCATGAGTCCGCTGGCCGGCAAAGTGGCCGATACCGGCGCAAATGCGGAACGGGCGCCGGCCGCTATCGTCTGCCCCCCCTGGCTCACCGCAACAGCGGACGTCAGCGCCGGGCGAACCAGCGGCTGGCCGGCGCCGTTACTCGCCTGCACCGCCGCGGGCAGCGTTTCGGCTGCCGCCGTGGGAGCAATGCCAGAAGAAGTCGCGGCAGGCTGCGCGTTCGAGCCATCTGGTGTGCCCGATGCGGCCAATGCGTCCGCAGCGGGAGCAGCGGCAGGCGTCTGCTGTGTGGCCGAAGGTTTGGCGAGAGAGCTGCCCGATTGAGCCGGCAAAACGCCCGGCGAAGTCTGCCCGTCGCCCATGGCGAGCGGTTGGGAACCACGATGGGCGACAGCGTAGCCCAACCCGAAGCACAGCCCGCACAAAAGCACCAGGCCGAAAAAGATGGCCAGCAGCATCCCCGAGCCCAGCGTCAACTCGGTATCGCGCCGGGCCGGGGCCGGCACCAGTTCTTCGTCGTCGAAGACCCCTCTCATGCGCCTTCCTTTTTATCGCGTCTCTGAATCTGCATCGATTCCGGGGCCAGCTCCGGTGGTTTTCTTCCATCTTTCATTCGACCACAGCTACGCGCATTGGTCATCAGTTCCTTAGTCATCCGGGCCTTACTCGCCAGTAACCGTCTTTGGCTCTCCGCCCATCCGGCCCAGCAGCGAGAGCAGCTCTACCGGCAGCGGGAACACAACCGTCGTATTTTTTTCCACGCCAATGTCGGCCAGGGTCTGCAAATAACGCAGTTGCAGCGCCATGGGCTGCGTGGCCATCAGGGCGGCGGCGTCCACCAGCTTTTGTGCCGCGTTGAACTCACCCTCGGCGTGGATGATCTTGGACCGCTTTTCCCGCTCGGCCTCGGCCTGCTTGGCCATTGCGCGCAGCATCTGCTCCGGCAGGTCCACCTGCTTCACCTCTACCGAGACCACCTTCACGCCAAACGGCTCGGTGCGCTGGTCGATGATGGTCTGGATGCGCAGATTCAGTTTGTCGCGATGGCTGAGCAGTTCGTCCAGTTCCACCTCGCCCAGCACCGAGCGCAGCGTGGTCTGCGCGAACTGCGAGGTCTGGTAAACATAGTTGGCCACTTTGATGGCTGCATCGTTGGGGCTGACCACATAGAGCGTGACCACGGCGTTTACCTTGATGGTCACGTTGTCGCGCGTGATCACATCCTGCGGCGGCACTTCCAGCACCTCCTGGCGCAGCGACAGGCGGATCATCTGATCGAACGGCTTGAAGACCAGGATGACGCCCGGACCCTTGGGCGAGGCCAGCGCGCGGCCCAGCCGGAAGATGACGCCCCGCTCATACTCGCGCAGAATCTTGATGGAATTGAGCAGGTAAAGAACAAGGATGGCGAAAAAGATGAGAAGCGGCAGCGATAGATCGGGCATGAACTTACCTCACTCAGCAGGGATTGTACTCCAGCCGGGTTATGCGGTCGTGGGCGAGGACTGCGCCACGGCGAGCGGTTCGACGCGCAGCACCATCTGGTCATGGCCGGTGACCAGCAGCGCGGCGCCGGCCGGAATGGGCTGGCTGGCGACGGCATCCCAAATCTCGCCTTCCACCAGGATGTGGCCTTGGGGGGTGTGGCCGTGGGTCGCAATCGGCTCCATGGCCGTGGCCCGCGCCCCCACCAGCGCATCTGCGCCCATGCGCGTCTTGCGCTCGCGCGCACGGATGGCCAGCCGGACCAGGAACACCGTAATCGCCCCAAAGGCCGCGCTGATGGCGATGGCCACCAGCGGGCTCACCGCCATCTGCGAAATGGGCGCGGCCACCAGCGTGAGCAATCCCAAAGTCAGGCAGGCGATGCCAGCGATCGCCAGCGCGCCGTGACCGCCGAATTTGGCTTCCAGCAGCAGCAGCACAAAGGCTGCCACCAGCAGCAGCACCGCCGTGTAGCGAATCGGCAGCAGGTTGAGCGCAAACACCGCCAGCAGCACCATCAGGGTGCCCAGCGCGCCGGGAACAATGGTGCCCGGCGTGTTGAATTCGAGGTAGATGAGCAAAGCTCCGCCCACCAGAAACAGCAGCGCGATGTTGGGATTCACCAGCCAGCCCAGCAGCTCGTCGCGCAGCGTTGTGCGCACCGTTTCAATCCGCGCTCCGGCCAGGTGCAGCGTCTGTTTGCTGCCGTCGAAGCGAGTAATCTGGCGGCCGTCGAGCGCGGCCAGCAGTTGCGATTCATTGTTGGCCACCAGGTCGATCAGGTGCTGATTCAGCGCCTCTTCCGGCGTGTAGGAGTGCGACGACTGGAGCGCGGCCACAGCCGCATCCACATTGCGGTTGCGCCGGGACACATAGGAGCGCAAAAACGCCTCGGCGTCATTTTCCACCTTCTGCATCTCGGTGGCGTCGGGCTTGCCCATCGAGAAGACCACGTGGGCCGCGCCGGCCTCGGTGCCCGGCGCCATGGCGGCCACATCGGCCGCTTCCAGCAGAAAGAATCCCGCTGAGCCGGCGCGTGCGCCGGTGGGCGCCACATACACAATCACCGGCACCCGCGAGCCCAGGATTGCGCCGGCCATGGCGCGCATGGAGTCCACCAGCCCGCCGGGAGTGTCCATCTGGATCAGCAGCGCCTGCGCTCCGCTGGATGAGGCGTGCGCGACCGCCCGTTTCAACTCGTCGGCGCTCACCGGCTGAATGGTGTCGTCGAGCACGAATTTCTCAACCAGGGGCTGGGTGGCCGCGCCGGCGGCCATCTGGCCGAAAATCGTGACCAGGGCTGCCGCGGCCAGCAAACCGGCGGCAAGGGAAAGCCTGAATCCGACAGCTCGCTGAAGCATGACTTGCTCCTTCAGGGCCCACGGCAAAAAGGCCCTACTTGCTCGGGCTGGTGCGCTCCCGCACCTGCCGCAACATCTCCTGCGCAGCCGGACTGCCGGGTTCCAGCTTGAGGGCATTGCCGGCGTCGTCCTGGGCCGCGCTGAGATGATTCTCCGCCAGGTCCAGCCGGCACAACACCAGATACGCATCCGTTGAGGGAGTCAGTTCCAGCGCCGCCTGCGCTTCCCGGCGGGCATCGGCCGCGTTGCCGGTCCGCTCGCGCACCAGCGCCAGGCCCAGGTGCGCCTCAGCCACGTGCGCGTCGGCCGCCAGGGCCGACTGGTAAAGCCGCTCGGCCTCGAGCAGCAGGCCGCGGTCCAGGTAGCCTTTGGCCTGCGCCGAAAGCCGCAGCGCGCGCTCCCGCGGCGAAAGCGCCGCCAGCCGGGTGGCGTTCATCTGGTCCAGCAGGAACGAAGCCTGCCGGAAGGCGGCCGCGTCGAAGGTCCGCACAATCCGCACCAGCGGGTCGGGAGCCGCTGCCGGATCGGCTGCCGGATTCGCGCCCGTGGACGCCGGAACCATCGCCGGAGCCTTCCACGCCGCCTGCAGCGACTGGGCCTCGCTATCACTTGGCCGCAGCTTCAGGCACAGCGCAATCTCATTCAGAGCGGCAGCGGTCTTTCCGTGCTGCTTCAGGCTCACGGCCAGGTTGAAGTGATAGTCGGCGGCGTTGGGGTCGGCCGATGCGGCCTGCACAAACAGCGCGGTGCCGTCATGTCCCTGCCGGCTTATGGCTACGCCCTGGTTATTCAGCACCTCGGCCAGTGGAAGAATCCGCGCCACCTGCGCAAAGGCCTGCTCGGCGTGCGGATAGTCGCCGGAAAACAGCAGCGAAAGCCCGCCGTAGAAGCCGGCCTCCAGCCTGTCCGGTCCGGCGTGATCCACCTTTGCAAAGGCCTTCGCCGCCTGATCATATTGCTGGCCCTGATAATATTCGCGGCCCAGCGCCATCCACGCCGGACTGAAGGCGGGGCTCAGCTTGACTGACTGCTCCAGGTGCCGCAGCCGCTCGGAGTGGTCCGGTTCGGTGATGCCGCGGATGTACTGCTCATAGGCGTCCAGACGCAGACTGCTGCCCGCCGCGATGAAGGTCTGCTCGGTGCCGCTGAAAGACGGGTCGAGCTGCCGGGTCAGCTTCCAGGCCAGCGAGTCAAACACGGCGATCATCTGGCTCATCGCGCCGCTCGCGGTTACCGGCGCGCTCATGCGCAGGCGCGGCACGTTCACCACCTGCGCCTCGGCCAGAATCTGGGTGCCGTCCATCGTAAAGCTGCCCACCACGATCGAGTCGGCGTCCAGCGTCTGGGCCAGCTTGAGCGAGCTGGCCCGCGACGGCTGAAAACTCTGCGGAAGTCCCAGGTGGTCGAGCGCGTACATGCGGTCGGCCCTGGTCATGGGCGCAAAACCCGCCGACGCAAAACGGCTGCTGAGCAGGTTGGCCGCGGCCTCGCGAATCCACTCCAGGCTGGGCTGGCCGGTGCGGTTGTCGAAGGGCAGAACCAGCAGGATGCGTCCGTGGTCGGCCGCCGATGCGCCGCTTTCCGGCGGCGTCTGCGCGCCCGTCGGCAGTGCGGCAAAAGAAAAAAGAATCAGCAGGAATGCGATTCCGGCGCGGCCGGCGGCTCGCCGCTTCAGGCAAGGTCGAAGGAAAGAAAATATCTGCACAACAGGCTGATTATAGGCTTTTGAGCCACCGACAGGCAGCGCCGCATCCATCCCCGCATCCACTGTCGCAATCGCGCCAAAGCAGCCAAAGCGAAAGCCAACCCCTGATCCTCTAACATGTACAGGTGTCCGGTCAGGCGATTCGGCCACTGCGCTTACCCCGGCCATACACGCCGGGCGCGTTGCCTGCCGGAGCGGCTGCCGCACTCCGGCATCCCGCCGGTTTCCCGTTTCATCGCAGCACCCGTACGGCTTCCGGCTCAAACCGGTCCGCAAGATGGTAATCGACTTTCAAACCGGAACGCTGCTGCTGCTCATTGCCGCCGTTGTGGCCATGCTCAGCAAGCGGCTGCGCCTGCCCTACAGTGTCGGGCTGGTGACGGCGGGCTTCTGCCTGGCCGTGCTCCCCTTTGCGCCTCCCGTCCAGCTCACCAAGGACTTCCTCTTCACCGCGCTGCTTCCGCCGCTGCTCTTCGATTCCGCCTTCCACATCCACTGGGACTGGCTGCGCCGCAACGCGCTCGTGATCGGAGTCCTGGCCACCGTCGGCGTCATTCTCTCCGCATCGGTGACCGCCGCCGGCATGCATTACGCCATGGGCTGGCAGTGGACCGACGCGCTGATCTTCGGCGCGCTGATCGCCGCCACCGATCCGGTCTCGGTGATTGCCACATTCAAGGAAGCCGGCGTTCACGGCCGCCTGCTGGTGCTCATCGAGGCCGAAAGCCTCTTCAACGACGGCACCGCTGCGGTGGCTTTCGGCGTGGTTGCCGCGCTCACCGCCGGGCAGCAGTTCGCTCCCGCGCACATTGCCGTCCTGCTGGTGCAGACCATCGGCGGCGGCGTGGCCTGCGGCGCCGCGGTCGCCGTGGTCTCGCTGCTGCTGATGGGCCGCACCACCGATCACCTTGTCGAGATCACCTTCACCACCGTGGCCGCTTACGGCTCCTTCCTGCTGGCCGACCACTTCGGCCTCTCCGGCGTGCTGGCCACCATTACCGCCGGGCTGGTCATGAGCAACCTCAAATCGCTGGACGGAATCTCGCCGCACGGCCGCGAAGCCATCCACAGCTTCTGGGAATATGCCGGCTTCGTCGCCACTTCCATGGTCTTTCTGCTCATCGGCATTCAGCAGAGCCATCACAACTTTCTGGCGGTGTGGCTCACCACGGCCGCCGCGATCGGCTTCGTCCTGCTGGGCCGCGCCGTCGCGGTCTACGGTTGCTGCTTCGCCTTCTCGCGATCGTCGCTGCGCGTCTCGGCTCCGCACCAGCACGTTCTGTTCTGGGGCGGACTGCGCGGCGCGCTGGCCCTGGCTCTGGCCCTGGGCCTTCCCGCTCAACTGCCCATGCGCGAAGAGATCATTACCATCAGCTTCGGCGTGGTAGCCTTCACTTTGTTCGTGCAGGGCCTCACCATGAGCCCGCTGCTGCGCAAGCTGGGAGAAATC
>DATAVZ010000038.1:0-14050 GCA_036267475.1 Occallatibacter sp. | reverse complement strand
CGAACGGAACTGGATCTTCGGGTTGTGCTTGGACAGCACCTTCGTGATGGCCGCCGTCAACGTCGTCTTGCCGTGATCGATGTGTCCGATCGTCCCAACGTTCACGTGCGGCTTCGTACGATCAAATTTTTCCTTCGCCATAAAAGTTCCCAAAAACCTTTCGTAGCTCGTACTGCCTGTTTCCACCCAGGGGCGCCGGCGATCCGGCTCCAGCCCCACAAATTCAGTTGTCAGCGTTCAGCGATCCGTTTCGTCCCGCTGCGCTTGCCGCATCGACTTTCATCGATTCCACGCGCAAGCCGACCACTGCCCGCCAGCCACTTGCCCTACTTGCCCTGCGCCCGGCCAATGATCTCGTCGGCAATCATGCGCGGAGCCTCTTCATATCTTGCAAACTGCATCGAGTACGACGCGCGGCCCTGCGTGGAGGAGCGAATGTCGTTCACGTAGCCAAACATCTCCTTGAGCGGCACGATCGCCTTGATCACCTGCGAGCCGGCCGCGTGCTCCATGCCCTCGATGCGGCCGCGGCGGGAGTTGATGTCGCCGATGATCGTGCCCATGAACTCCTCGGGCACCGTCACTTCGACAGCCATCACCGGCTCCAGAAGCACCGGAGACGCCTTGCGGGCGGCTTCCTTGAAGGCCAGCGAGCCGGCCACCTTGAAGGCCATTTCGTTCGAGTCAACGTCGTGGTAGCTGCCGTCGAACAGGGTCACCTTCACGTCCACGATCGGGAAGCCGGCCAGGATGCCCAGCTCGAGCGCGCCCTGCACACCCTGATCGATGGGCTTGATGTACTCCCTGGGCACCACGCCGCCCTTGATGTCGTTGATGAACTCGTAGCCTTTGCCCGGCTCGTTGGGCTCGATGCGCAGCCAGCAGTGGCCGTAGTTGCCCGAGCCGCCGGTCTGGCGGATGTACTTGCCCTCAGCCTCGGCACGCTTGCGGATGGTCTCGCGGAAAGCCACCTTGGGCTCGCCCACATTGGCCTCGACCTTGTGCTCGCGCTTCATGCGGTCGACCAGAATCTCAAGGTGCAGCTCGCCCATGCCGCTGATGATGGTCTGGCCCGAATCCTCGTCGGTGCGGACCTTGAAGGTCGGGTCTTCGTCGGCCAGCCGGGACAGGGCGATGCCCATCTTTTCCTGGTCAGCCTTGGTGCGGGGCTCGATGGCCACCGAGATGACCGGCTCGGGGAAGGTGATGGCGCCGAGCGCGATCGGATGCTGCGGCGAGCAGAGCGTATCGCCGGTCTTCAGATCCCTCAGACCCACGCAGGCGCAGATATCGCCGGCCAGAGTCTCGGTAATGTCCTCGCGCTTGTTGGCGTGCATCTTGACCAGACGGCCCACGCGCTCGGTCTTGCCGGTGCGCGGGTTGAGCACCGTGTCGCCGGTCTTGAGCGAGCCGGAATAGACGCGAACGAAGGAGAGCTTGCCGAAGGGATCGTTGATGAGCTTAAAGGCCAGGGCCGAAAGCGGCTCGCTGTCGTCGGGCTTGCGAATGAAGGTCTCGGCGTGATTGGAAGGGTTGATGCCCTCGATCGCCGGCTTGTCGAGCGGGCTGGGCAGGTAGTCGACCACGGCGTCGAGCAGCGTCTGCACGCCCTTGTTCTTGAATGCGCTTCCGCAGATGACCGGGAAGACCTTGAGATCGATAGTGGCCTGGCGGATGCCGGCTTTCAGCTCGGCGATCGAGGGTGTCTCGCCTTCGAGGAACTTTTCAAGCAGCACGTCGTCGGTTTCGGCAATGACTTCGATTAACTGCATGCGGAAGGCTTCGGCCTTCTTCAGCAACTCGGCGGGAATCTCTTCGACATCGTACTCGGCGCCCATGGTCTCGTCGTGCCACAGGATGGCCTTCATCTCGATCAGGTCGATCACACCCCGGAAGTGAGATTCGGCGCCGATGGGAATCTGCAGCGCCACCGGGCGCGCGCCCAGCCGCTTGCGGATGGTTTCAAGAACATGCTCGAAGTCCGCGCCGTTCTTGTCCATCTTGTTGACGAAGCAGATGCGCGGCACCTTGTACTTGTCGCCCTGGCGCCACACGGTCTCAGTCTGCGGCTGCACGCCGGAAACCGAATCGAAGACCGCGACCGCGCCGTCGAGAACGCGCAGCGAGCGCTCCACTTCGGCGGTAAAGTCGACGTGGCCCGGCGTATCGATAATATTGATGCGGATGTCGCGCCACATGCAGGTGGTGGCAGCCGAGGTAATGGTGATGCCGCGCTCCTGCTCCTGCTCCATGTAGTCCATGGTCGCCGTGCCTTCATGCACTTCGCCGATGCGGTGCGTGATGCCGGTATAGAACAGGATGCGCTCTGTCGCTGTCGTTTTTCCGGCGTCGATGTGCGCCATGATTCCGATGTTCCGGCAACGATTCAGAGGTACGGTGCGAGCCACGGTCATTTTCCTTGCGGGCCGAAGCCCGCGGTTCAATCCAATCTCAAATGGATCCGGATCTCCGGACCCCCTCAACGCTCAGCTCTCAACACGGAGCCCAGGAACGCGCTACCAGCGGTAGTGAGCGAAGGCCTTGTTGGCCTCAGCCATGCGATGCACGTCTTCCTTCTTCTTCATGGCCGCGCCGCGTCCGTTGGCTGCGTCGAGCAGCTCATTGGACAGCTTGTCGGTCATGCCCTTTTCCCCGCGGTTGCGGCCGTAGGTGATCAGCCAGCGGATGGCCAGCGAGGTACGGCGCTCGGGGTTGACCTCGATCGGCACCTGATAGTTGGCGCCGCCCACGCGGCGGGTCTTGACCTCAAGCAGGGGCTTGCAGTTCTCGACGGCCTTCTTGAACAGCTTGAGGGCGTCGTCGCCGCCGCCGCGCTCTTCAAGATTCTTCATCGCCTTGTAGAAGATGGACTGAGCGGTCGACTTCTTGCCGCCCCACATCATCGAGTTCACGAACTTGGTGACCAGCGTGGACCCGTAGACCGGGTCGGCTGCCACTTCCCGCTTTGCAATGTGCCCTTTTCTCGGCATAATTCCTCAAAATCCTCGAACGCCCATGGCGCTCCGCTCACTGCCCCAGTCCCGGTCCAGATACTTCGTCCGGGAACCGAAAACTATTTCTTGCCCTTGGTCGGCGCTGCTCCGGCCTTGGCGCGCTTGGTTCCGTACTTCGACCGGCTCTGCGAGCGGTTGGCAACGCCCACCGAGTCCAGCGTGCCGCGCACCACGTGGTAGCGGACGCCGGGCAGATCCTTGACACGGCCACCGCGGATCAGCACGATCGAGTGCTCCTGCAGGTTGTGGCCGATGCCGGGAATGTAGGTGGTCACCTCGATGCCGTTGGTGAGCCGCACGCGGGCCACCTTGCGCAAAGCCGAGTTCGGCTTCTTGGGCGTCTGGGTGTACACGCGGGTGCAAACGCCGCGCCGCTGCGGCGAAGCCTGCAACGCGGGCGATGCGGTCTTGTAACGTGGGGCGGTGCGCCCCTTGCGGACAAGCTGGTTAAATGTAGGCAAAGCAAAAGCTCCTTACTGCACTCAAACCCAAACACTCGATTTCGCAGCCGCGCGCCCTCCGGACCTTCCGCTTCTGGAGCAGCACATCGCCCCAAAACACACAGAAGCTCCGAGTGGCTGCTTCGCGTCTGCCTTCGTTCCAATCCCAGACGAGAACCGCGACGGTGGCCGCGCGTCCTCCCTTGCTATCCAGGGAAAAGCCGACTCCGTTTCGCCGATTCCGGCCCGCATAGCCCTCCAAGGTGGAGAAACGCGCGGGCACCGATGCGATGTGTCCCTGCCCTCCGCAAGAAGAGAGCTCATTCCGGGACCTGTGCGGCCGGTTTACGGTCAACTGCCCGTTTACCTGACCGCGGGGACCAACCCTGTTTTTGCTCTCGAACTTCCCGAAAGCTTTATCCAGCAACCCTTCGGCCGCCAGCCCCAACAGCCTTGCGGCTGCCGGTCAGAGTTGCCCATGCGCTCCCGGCGTTGAATACACGCACAGAGGCGCTCTTGCGGAACCTTCCTACCATAACAAGAAACGCGAGCGGGGTCAAACGATTTTGACCCCGCCTGTCAGGATTTTGGGAGGATTTTTGCTGGAAGCTCTATTGGGTCGATTGCAACGTCCACGCTCCATTATTGAGAGTAAAGGTCGCGGTGTGGTCGCTGCTGAGCTGATTGCCCGGGTTCTGGGCAATGGCCTGGAGCGGGTCCGGAAGCCCGCTGAGATCCACATCCTCTGTGTATCCAGCGGTTTTGCTACTGCCAACATCCTCTATATCGTGAATGTTACCCGCCTTAAGATGGTTGGTCGCCACGGTGGTGATGGTGATGGAGTAGTTCGGGGCAGCGGGCCCGTCGGGACGCCACTCAATGACGTCGCCGCCGCTGGCCAGCTTGATCAGTTTCGCCCCATCGGGGGTCAGCTTGAAATCCGCCCAGTAGCCGTTGGGATATTTCCTGACGCCTTCCCAGTACTTGTCCGTGACGCCTTCGCGCATGCCCAGATCGTTGACCACGATATCGGTAGTGGACGGCGCGGCCTGATCGTACTTGGTCTGAATCATCTTGAGCGCGTCGGCCTGCGAAAGCGGCGGAGCCGACTTGCAGCCGGAGGCCAGCAGTCCCGCCCCTAAAAGGACCGCCGCTCCCAAAATGTGCAACTTCCCTCTGCTTTTCACGTTTTCCCCCTCAGTGCGAGTTCTAGACAACATCCGATGGCTTGATTTGTCTTGACCCGCCATTTTTCTCCTGATCGGCCCCGATGTCAATGCTCGATGTCAATGTTTGACGTCCATGGCAGAAACGGGAAAGAAACAGGAAACAAACGGGATGGGTGAAGGCCGGGACGGCTACTTCAAGATGCGACCCGTCAACAGGCCAAGAAATCCTTTCTCGTTGGAATGGAGGCAGACCTGCGCGTTGGGGGCTCCGGCCACCGGCCTGGTGTCGCCCTGGTCATCGACTTCAATGCGCATGGGAGTGGCGGGGCAGAGATCGGGGCGAAAGGTATAGGTAACGGCCACCGGATCATAGAGCGTGGGCAAGGGCCACTCGCGGTTGCCGGCCCACTGGTGGTAGAGCTGGGTCAACTGCTGGGTAAGCGGCGAGCCATGGGAGACGATCGACCGAAGCTGCGGCAGGGGGAGATGGATCTGGGTGGAGTCGAGCGGCATCATGAACACCGGCACGCCCACCGCCAGCAGCGCCTTGAGCCCCGCCGGATCGCACTTGATGTTCCACTCCGGGTCGGGCGGACGATGTGCGCCGGGGTTGCCGCCGTCATATCCGCGGTAGATGCTGCCGCCCATGATTACTACGCGCCGGAGCTTGCGGAAGGTTGCCGGGTCGCGCTCAATGGCCGCCTGCACGTTGACCAGCGGGCCGATGCCGATCAGCGTGATCTGGCCGGGGTGGGCGCGAATCTGCGCGAGCAGGAAGTCGACCCCGTCGCGGTGTTTGCGGTCTGGGCCGCCGCGGGCATAAGCCGCCTGGGTAAAGTGGTTGGGCGCATCGGTGGTTACGCCGACGGCAACCGGGATATCGGTGCGGCCAACCGCGGCCAGATAGCGGTCGACCAGGCGGGCGCGCAACCCGGTATCGCCAAACGCGGTGGTGATGCCGAGCAGATGCAGCTCCGGACTGCGCAGCACCAGCGCCAGCGCAAAAGCGTCGTCGATGTCGTCGCCGATGTCGGTGTCGAGAAGCACGAGCTGCGGGGAAGCGGTGGACGGCGGAGTCTGCGTGCGCGCGATGAATGCGCCGGTCAATGCCAGCGCCAAAAGTGCGATCCCGAGAAAATATGCCTTCCTGATCATGCCGCCCATTGTAGCCGCACGGCGCCGCGGCGGTGCGCAAAATCATGGGCGATCATGGATGCGATCAGGGGCGCGATCAGGGCAATCGCATGAACGCGGGAAGAACTGTGCAAAGGTTTCGCGCCGCCCCTCCGGGGCTGCCTTGTCCTGAGGTTTCCCCTCCCCAGTACTGCGCTTCGCTTGTCCATGGGCTATTGTCTGCCCGTCCCTCCGGGACAAAATCGACCGTGACTCTGCTTGATACGCCCAGACAGAATGTAACTCGCCAACAAAATGCGTTCATGCGACTGTCCTGCGGGTGCGATGCGGCTGTCTCATGCTTTCATTCGACGGCTTCTTCGGCTTCACTGCCGAACCCGTAAAAACTCAGCGCGGCATCTCCCTGCTGGAGCAGGCGGGTTCGCGCCAGGGCTCCGTAGCGGTCTTCGAGCCGCTGCTTGCGGCGGTGCTCGGCGATTACGATCGCGTCCGGAGCCAGCATGGCTTGAGCAGCGCCGCCCAGCAGGTTCAGCGTGGACTCGTATTCCGCGGAGTCGTCATAGGGTGGATCGAGAAAAACCAGGTCGAAGGCCATGCCGCGGCCGGCGCGGAGAAATGCCGCAACCGGGCCGGCCTGCACGCCGAAGCCCTGCTCGATGCCCAGGGAGGCCAGGTTGGCGCGCAGGGTCTTGAGCGCCGGCTGGGCTCGCTCGACGAAGATTGCCGAGGCCGCGCCGCGGCTGAGCGCCTCAAGGCCCACCGCGCCGGAGCCGGCGTAGAGATCGAGCAGCGCGGCGCCGGCAATGCGCGCGGCGAGCACGTTGAAGAGGGTTTCGCGCAGGCGGTCGCTGCTGGGCCGGGTGGCCATACCCGGCGGCGCGGCCAGCACACGCGACCGGTACGTTCCCGCAATGATCCGCATCGACCACCAGCATATCAACCGGGAGAATTCGCGCGCGGCTGCCCGGCGAACCCGTACAATCGGAGAATGCGAGGCTGGTCAATTCCGCTGGGACGATGGATGGGCGTGGAGATGCGCATCCATATCTTTTTCCCGCTGCTGGCCTTTGTTTTTCTGGGCATCGGCGCCAGCGACGGCTGGCCGCGCAGCCTGGGACTGTTTCTGCTGTTGGTGGCCGCGGTGGCCACGCGCGAGACCGCGCGGCTGATGGTGGCGGCGTGGATGGGGCTGCGGCTGCGGGCGGTTCTGCTGCTGCCCATCGGCGGGCTGTTTGCATACGCCAATCCGGAGAGCCAGGAAAACGCCAGCAGCGGCCCGGGCCGTTATGCGCTAGCGCTGGCCGGACCGGTGGCCAACTGGGCGACTTCGCTGATTCTGATGGCCGCCATTCTGGGCGCAAGCAGCAGCGTACAGCTCTTCACCTATCCGCTCATCAGCTCAGCGCACCTGCTGCGCGGTATGGTGTGGATGCAGATGTTTCTGGGCCTGCTGCACCTGCTGCCGGCCTATCCGCTGGACTGCGGGCGGCTGGTTCGCACCGGCTTTGCGCGCAAGCACGGTTATGCTTCGGCGGGACGCGCGGCCGCGGGGCTGGGCCAGGCGCTGGCGCTGGCCGCCATGCTGGGGGGCATGCTGCTGCACGACTACTGGCTGACCATTGCCGGACTGTTCATCATGGTGGGCGCGCAGATCGAAGACCAGGGGGTCTTTTTCCAGTCAGTGGTGGACACGGTACACATGCGGGAAGTGATGTTGACGGACTTTGCCACGCTCTCACCTTCCGATACTTTGGCCGACGCGCTCATCCGCTGTGTTCACTCGCTGCAGGAGGACTTTCCGGTAGTGCGCGGGCCGCAACTGGTGGGCATTGTTTCGCGGCAGCGGATTGTGGATGCGCTGCGCAATGAGGGCAACGGCTATATCCAGTCGGTGATGTCGCGGGCCTTTCAGGTGGCCCGGCCCGAGGACACGTTGGGCACCACGATTCGCCGGCTCACCGCGGGCCACGGACTGGCGCTGATTCCGGTGACCGAGAGCGGGCGCGTGGTGGGCATTGTGAGCGTGCAGAACCTGATGAGCTCCATGTCTCTGCTGGCCGAACAACGGCGGCTGGAACGGCAGGAGTCGGGAGACTGAGCGCGCCGATGGATGGGACACAATCCCAGCTCGCTCCGGGTCTCTATCTTGTAGCCACGCCTATCGGCAACCTGGGCGACATTACGATCCGCGCGCTGGACGTGCTGCGCGGCGTGGATCGCATTGCCTGCGAGGATACGCGCCAGACGCAGAAGCTGCTCAACCACTTTCAGATTACGACTCCCACGGTAAGCTGCCACCAGCACAACGAGCGCGAGCGGGCCGGCGAGCTGGTGGAGGCGCTCCAGGCAGGCGGGCGCATTGCGCTGGTCTCCGACGCCGGAATGCCGGGCATCAGCGATCCGGGCGCGTGGCTGGCCGGGGCGGCCATTGCAGCCGGCGTGCCGGTGTTTCCCATTCCCGGCGCCAATGCGGCGCTGAGCGCGCTGGTGGCGTCGGGCCTGCCTTCGGCCGAGTTTCATTTTGTGGGTTTTCTGCCCGAGAAAGCCGGAGCGCGCCGAACCCGGCTGGAAGAGCTTGCGCGCGAACCGCAGGACCCGCGGCGCACCATCATTGTGTATGAAGCGCCTCACCGCATTGCAGACACGCTGGGCGATCTGGAAGCGGTGTGGGGTGCGGAGCTGCGTATCGTAGTGGCCCGCGAACTGACCAAGCTCCACGAGGAGTTTCTGCGCGGAACCGTGGCCGAGGTGCGCCGCGAGCTGGCCGGCCGCGATCGCATTCGCGGAGAGATCACGCTGCTGATAGCGCCGGAAGCGCAAAACGCAGCAACCGGCTTGGCGGCGCGCGGAGAAAATCTTCAGCAGCGGCTGGCGCGGCTGCAGGCCGAGGCCGGCCTGGATGAAAAGGAAGCGCTGAAGCGGCTGGCGCGCGAGATGGGGCAGTCCAAGAGCGAGCTTTACCGGGAGCTGCAGCGACAGCGCGCACGGCTGCGGTAGAGCAGCGGGACCTTTGATTTTTTCGCTGCGCCGATTTTTCCTGCCGCTCTTTTTATCGATCTTTTTTATGGATCTTTCTGATCGATCTTTCTGATCGTCTGGCTCGCAAGCGCATCGGCAAG
Organism: Occallatibacter sp.; assembly: GCA_036267475.1. Lineage (GTDB taxonomy): Bacteria > Acidobacteriota > Terriglobia > Terriglobales > Acidobacteriaceae > Telmatobacter. The sequence goes on along the minus strand of DATAVZ010000038.1, from coordinate 5,174 downwards.
CCTGGAATCAGTGGCCGTCCGCGAGTTCCCACGGCCGCGCGGCCGGCGGGTCCGCGTGCTCCCGGCCGTTGAGCCGGTCGTACTCATAGAGATCGCTGGTGGTTCCCAGCGACTCGTTGTAAAGGCTGATGGCGCCGCTGACCTGCTTTAGCTCTTCGCTGAATGCGTGGATGGCTTGTAACTGCGTGGCAGAGGCGGGGATTTCGTATTGAGAGGTCTTGATAAATTTCTGATAGCCGCGATCGAGCAGGCGGCCCACTTCGCCCCTGACCAGCAGGCCGGGGCTCACGGCAAAGGCCGCCGGCGCATCGGCCGGCGCATCTCCGGCGGCGACCAGAACCGCACCCGCTCCATGCTTGCTGACCAGCATGCCGCCGGGGATGGCTGGAAAAGGAACGACCTCGAACGAATGGGAGCGCAACAGATCGAGCGTCTGGTCGAAGTCGGGGTGGCTGGATTTCTTCTTCATGCCAGTCTTCCAGTCTGCACGGTCTTCCAGGCTGCGGAGGAGCGGGCGGATGTGACGGGTTGGCGCCTGAACCTGCGACGGAGGAAGCGAACCGAGCGCAGACAGGCTGGCAGCCCTGATTCCAATCTCGCACACCGCCGCCGTGGCCTGCAATGCGCGGTGGGATGCGCGCCGGCGTCTCGCCGCGGGATCGGTACCGCTTCAGGAAAAAGAAGCCGCCGCCGATAGCGGGCTGGATTCAGCTTTTGCTGCGGCGAGGATGGCAACCGCGATCAGGCGGTTTCGCTCATGCGGCTGTTCTCGTCCACCTTGCCAAAGATCATTTTGCCGCTGGCGGTTTGCAGCACGCTGGTGACCGAGATGTCCACCGCCTTGCCGATCATGCGGCGGGCATGATCGACCACCACCATGGTGCCGTCGTCAAGGTAACCGACGCCCTGGTTGTATTCCTTGCCTTCCTTGAGCACCACCACGCTCATGCGCTCGCCGGGCAGCACCACGGGCTTGAGCGCGTTGGCCAGGTCATTGATGTTGAGCACCTCGACGTGATGCAGGTGGGCAACCTTGTTGAGGTTGAAGTCGTTGGTGACGACCTTGGCTTCCCACTTCTTGGCCAGCTCAAGCAGCTTCAAATCCACTTCGCGGATGGAGGGAAAGTCGTCGGAAACGATCTCGATGCGCAGGTTGGTATTGGATTGCATGCGCTGCAGCATGTCGAGGCCGCGGCGTCCGCGCTGGCGTTTGGACGAGTCAGTGGAATCGGCAACCACCTGCAGCTCGCGGACCACGAACTCCGGAACCACGATCACGCCGTCGACAAAGCCGGCTTCGGCAATGTCGGCGATGCGGCCGTCGATGATGACGCTGGTGTCGAGCACCTTGGCGCTGCGGCGCGTGGGCCGGTCGCCGGTGAACAGGGTGCCCAGCGCCGCGGGATTGAGCAGCTCGCCTTTGCTGGCGCCCACCAGCAGGCCCACGTAGGTCATGAGCAGCAGCACAAAGATCTGCAGCACGGCCGAGTTCACGCGGGCCAGCGGCGCAGAACGCAGCACCAGGCAAAACAGCGCGGCGCCAAAGATGCCGAGCACGCTGCCGGCCACAGCGCCGATGAGCCGGCGAAGACTGACGGCGCGCACCCGCAGTTCAAAGACGATGACAGCGCCGGCCGCCAACGCTCCCGCAATTGCCGCTTCCCATCCATTGGTCAATCCAAAGGGACGAAGGAAATAACAGATGGCGGCAAAGATGACGACAAAAAGAAGCCGAATCAGTATGAGATCCATAAGGCCAACTCGCGCCGGCTCACAGGAAAGAAGGCCAGCCCAAACATAATTGGCGAGTATGCCCACAGCCGCTTACAGTCGTCAAGTGGAAAGGGAGGGCAGGGATCAGGTTGAAGAGGTGAGCCAACCGGAACAGCCGGCGTCAGGGGCACGAAATCAGGGCCAGGTTTCCAACCGTGTGAATTTGTGCTTTCCCACCCTTGCCGCGATGAAGCTGCGTCAAGGATGGGGCACCCCGCAGTGGTGCGAAAACAAGCAGTCAAAGAATCAGGATCTGAAGCTCATCTGCCTCTGACTTCCTGTTCCCTGTTCCCTGTTTCCTGCTCACTGTTCCCTGCTCCCTGCCTTTAAGACGCGGCAGCCAGTTGCGCGGGCGGAGCCACGCGTTGCGCACCCTTGCGCGGACCGCGCTTGCGGGCGCTCATGAGCTTGACGCGTTCCAGCAGATCCTGGGTGGAGCAGTTCTTTTTGGCGAGCAGCGCATCGGCCACGTGAATTTCGCTGCCGATCATCTGCGGATCGCCCATCAGGATCATGGGCACATGGCCCGCAATGGCCTTGAGCCGGTTCACGAGCTGGTCGCCTTTCATGGGCTGCATGTTGAAGTCGGCCAGCACCAGGTCGATCTGGTTGACGGAAAATGCGCTGATCGCATCCTGGCCGGTCGAGGCGGAGATCACCTTGTATCCGTTGGTGGTGAGCATGAACTTGAGTACCGATAGCTCTTGTTCGTTGTCGTCTACGCAGAGAATTACCTTCTTGGGACGCATGATGTGGGAACCTGCTCCTTGCCGTGTTGCTCGGGCTGTGCTGCTCTGGATGGTGTTGCTCGGGGCCACGTGGCCCTGACCGTTTTGCGCCGTCGGGCAGCAACAGAAGGCCCGGCCGCTGCTTGCAAGCGCAGCGCGCGAGGCTGTTCCGCTACCCCCGGCAACTTGGAAATCAGACTGACGGCCGCCTACCGCGAAGTGTTGCAGCCAACTGCGCCGCAACCGAGGCAGCAGCGCGCGCCGCACTTCGCGTAAAGGTCAACCCTCACTGGCGGCTGAACGCACCGGCGTTCGTAACCGCATCGGGATGCCCGGTAAAATTCCGGTCAATTGTTCCCTCAATGAATGGGAAGATTACGAGTCTCGGCGACCGGGCGATAGAGGGAAAGGGTGGCGAAGACAGCGCTGAAAATCCAACTGAAACAGATGGAAATCCGGTAGTGGAAAGATATTCCGCCACTTGCGATGATGAATATCTGTTGAAAGCATGTGCATCACGGCAGGAAAAGGCGGCCCTTTGCTACAAGAACAGTGCTACCGCCTACGCGAACATCGGTGATCTTCGCGTCAACTGGCATTTCGGCACTGGCATTTGACCGCCGCGCGCTCAGGCGCAGATCGCTGGGGCGGCCGATTTCAACACCCTGGCGCAGCAGAATGGTTTCACCCGAGGCGACCGCGCCGCGCGATGCCAGATAGCTTATCGCACATCCGGCCGCCGAGCCAGTGGCAGGATCTTCGCCGCCATCAAATTGCATGCGCGCGCGGAACGCGGGATGCGGCATATCGCTCGGGTCGACATCATCGACATCGTCGACCTGGGCAAGCACGTAGAACCACCGCGCTCCGCATGCACGCAGCCAGGGCGTGGCCTGCTCGTGATTTACTCTGAGGCGGCCGAGAGCCTCCACTGCGCGCAGCGCCACAACGGCAAAGGCTGTGCCGGTGGAGACGACCTGCGGCGGCAGCGCGGGATGGAGATCGTCCGGGTGCAGGCCGCACAGCCGCGCCACTTCCGCGCGGTCGAGCTCGGCGCCGAACTCCGGGTTGTTTTGCGTCATCTCGCCGTACAGACCTTGGCCTTCGAAGCGCACCGGGATGGTGCCAGCATGGAGCTTGAGCCGGATCGTGTCTCCAGCGGCGGTTTCCGGCGCCACCAGCCGCAGCACGCTGGCCGTGCCCAGGGTGGGATGGCCGGCGAAGTTCAGCTCTTCCTGGGTGGTGAAGATGCGGACGCGCACTCCTTCAGAATGCTCGGCATCGATGGGGCCGCGCTCGACGAATGTGGTCTCGGAGAGATTGAACTCGCGCGCAATCGACTGCATGTGTCCGGTGGTCAGAGCGGCGGTGTTCATGACTACGGCCAGCGGATTGCCAGCCAGCGCGGATGCGGTGAAGACATCGACGATGTAATAGTCTAGCTCCGGCAGGTTTTTCCCCGGCACGTTTTTCATGATGCGGCTCCGCTCCAGTTTACGGCAGGCAGTGGAAGCTCGAAGCAAGTTGCAGCTTTGAGGGCGCCGCAGGACGGAAACAGCCGCCGAAGCGTTGCTCCGGCGGCTGTTGTTCTGGGCTGGTGGGCGCGGTATGCCCATGCGGGGGTCTAGTGAATGGTGGAGTCAACCACGACGGAGGCAATCACCCCGGTGGCCACGGCGGCCATGACGAAGTTGCCGTCCACCTCGCGCCATTCGTAGCCGCGCTGCGGCGCGTGCAGATGATACTGGCGGTAATCGATGTGGTCGCCCCGGTTCCAGTCGCCAGGCTGGATGTGCTGGCCCTTCCTCCACTCGGAGTGGTGCACATAGTGGTGGTGGTTGTCGTTGCGGTTGTCATGGTGATCCTGGGCGAAAACCGCGCCACTGGACATAAAGGCAGCCAGAGCTGTAAGAGCTACTGCTTTGGAAATTTTGTTCATGGCTTCTCCTTCTTGCTTCGATTCGCGTTTGGCGCGGTGGAGTTGTACCACTACATGCCGATTGACCCGTAACCGGAATTCCCGTAAACTAAGTAATTGCGAGGGGTGCGGCTCGGGTTGCATTCTTAACCGCATCATTCCCAAGAGATTAAGCCCAAGAGATTAAGGAAAAACCATGGCAAACCATGTATCGGCGCTGAAGCGCGCCCGCCAGACCGAGACCCGCAGCGCCGTCAACCGCGCCAACCGCAGCCGTGTACGCACCAGCCTGCGCGCCCTTCGCGAGGCGCTGACAGCCGGAGACGTGAAGGCGGCGCAAACCCAGTACCGCAGCACCGTTTCCATCCTGGACAAGAGCGTACAGAAGGGCATTCTGCACGACAACACCGCCTCCCGCTACAAGAGCCGCCTGAACGCCAGGCTGAAGGCTCTGGCGACCGCCAAGGCGTAAGCGCCCGGGCAGCAGGAATAATCCATTCGCACCAAACAGCCGGAGGATTTCCTTCGGCTGTTTGCGTTTGTCGCGCTCTCGCCACCTGAAGACCTATTGCAGCGACGACGGTAGTGTCCTAATTTCATCCCACGCATTCCCTCAGAGGCTTCTATGAGACGGCTGCTGTAGTCAAGGTGTTTTTGTTTTTTTCCTCATTGGTGTTTTTGTTTTTGCGGTTGCGGTTGTCTTTTGGATTCATCTCGGGCTTCTATACGCACTCGAAGTGAGCCGTGTGGGGCTC
>DATAVZ010000037.1:0-53165 GCA_036267475.1 Occallatibacter sp. | reverse complement strand
AGGGCGATCTGTTGCTGGTGGCCGTCTTCGTAGACCGCGAAGTCGTCGCGCGTGAGGCTGCCTACGAGGGCGCCGTTGTGGTCGGTCACGTTCACGAACAGGTTCACCAGCTTGACATCGACGTGCAGGGTGGTTTCCTGCGCATGCAACGAGAGAGGAGCGAGAATCATGAGCGCAGGCAAGAGATAGATCGTGCTCTTCCACCCTTTGCGCAAAAAACGGGCCAAGGAAGGGGCACTCAGCCAATTTTGGTTCGTGCGATCCCAGGTCTCAAAATCGAGACCTGGGGCACCCGGGATCGGCGGCGCGCTAGGATTCATGTTCCGCCTCTGCAGGGTCCAGGGCTAGGCCCTCGGGGAAGGGCTCGCCGGCTGCCCACACGGCCCCATCCACAAACGTCTCTTTCTTCCAGATGGGTACGGTTTGCTTGAGTGTGTCGATCAGCCAGCGGCAGGCATCGAAGGCCTGCGCGCGGTGCGCCGAGGCCACAATGATCAGTACGCTGGTTGCGCCGACCTCCAGCCGGCCCAGGCGATGGACGATCGCGACCTGGCGCACGCCGAAGCGTTCCCGCGCCTGCGCGGCCAGTTCCCGCATCTGCCGCACGGCCATCTCTTCATAGGCTTCATAGTCGAGGTGGAGCGTCTTGCGCCCGCGCGAGTTGTCGCGGACAATGCCGTCAAAGACGACGACCGCGCCATCTTCCCCATGCTTGGCTGTAGCGACCAGCTTCTCCGCGTCAATAGGCTCGCGGGTGAGCGCGACCACCACCGCCGGCTCTGCCGCCTTCTGATCCAAAACCTTCGCCGTACCCGCAGTACTGCGCGGAGCGCCGCCGGAGACGGGCGGAAGCAGGCCGACTTCGTCCCCCTCGCGGAGAATCTGCGCGGCGGTCGCGTATTCGGCGTTGACGCTTACGGCGATGCCGTGAAGGACCGGTGCGGAGACGCGCGCTCCGAGCTGTTCGAGCAGTTCGGCCACCGAGGCGCCCTCGCGGAGTTCGACAGTGACCGGCGCCGTACCCAGCCAGTCTTTCAATACCCCAAAGGGGATCACATTTATCTGCATCACTGAAGCCAGAATACCGCCTTTCAATTTAGACGCGGCAGAAGCGAGATCAGCGGTCCGGGATCAGCGGTCCGAGACCAGGGAACAGAGATGGGGAGTCAGAGATCGGGGCCAGAAGATGGGGCGCGGATTTCAGTGCGCAAGAAAAAGGCCGGCGAGTTTGCCGGCCTTTCTGGGGATCGGTTTGATTCCGCTTATGCCGCTTCGCTCTGTACGAGCTCAGGCGCGGCGGGTTCGGCATCCGGCCGCGCCTTCAGAAGCGGGAGGGCGACGGCAAGCACGTCCTCAACGTGGTTAGCGTAGTGCACGGTCACGCCCTCCATCATCTCGGGCGTGAGGTCCTCCTCGACGCTCTGGCGGTTTTCGGCTGGCAGGATGATGGTTTCCACGCCTGCCCGGCGCGCCGCCAGGAACTTCTCCTTGATGCCGCCCACGGGAAGCACATTGCCGCTCAGCGTGATCTCGCCGGTCATCGCGGTCAGCGGACGCACCGGGGTCTCAGTCAGCAGCGAGGCCAGAACCGTGGCCATGGTAACGCCGGCCGAGGGACCATCCTTGGGAATCGCGCCTGCGGGCACGTGAATGTGCAGGTCGATGTCACGGTTGAAGTCCTCCGGCAGGCCGAGACGGTCGCAGTTCGAGCGCACCCAGGTCAGCGCGGCCTGCATGGATTCCTGCATCACCTCGCCGATCTGGCCGGTCATCGTAAAGCCGCCTTTCCCCTTCATCTTGTTGGCCTCGATGAAGAGGATGTCGCCGCCGGCCGGCGTCCAGGCCAGGCCTACGGCCACGCCCGGACGCTTCACGCGCTGAGCCACTTCCGTTTCGACGCGCACCTGGATGCCGCCCAGGAACTCCCTGAGCGTCTCGCGGTTTACGACGAGCTTTTCGGAATGTCCTTCGACCACGCGCCGCGCCTGCTTGCGGCAAACCGTACCCAGCACCTGCTCGAGCTTGCGGACCCCCGCCTCGCGCGTATAGTGGCGCACGATGTGGCGGATCGCCTCGTCAGGAAACTCGATCTGCTCCGGCGTGATCCCGTTTTCCTTCACCTGCCGCGGAACCAGATAGCGGTTGGCAATGTGCACCTTCTCCTCTTCGCTGTAGCCGTGCAGCGGGATCAGCTCCATTCTGTCGAGCAATGGCGCCGGCACCGGGTCCAGCATGTTCGCCGTGCAGATGAACAGCACCTTCGAAAGATCGAACGGCACATCCAGGTAGTTGTCCCGGAAGGTTGCGTTCTGCTCCGGATCGAGCGTCTCCAGCAGCGCCGACGCCGGATCGCCGCGGAAGTCGCGGCCCAGCTTGTCCACTTCATCCAGCATGATCACCGGGTCGTTGGTTTCCGCCCGGCGAATGCTCTGGATGATCTGGCCCGGCAACGCGCCGATATACGTCCGGCGATGGCCGCGAATCTCGGCCTCATCGTGCATGCCGCCCAGCGAGATGCGCTGGAACTTGCGGCCCAGCGCGCGCGCAATGGACCGGCCAAGGCTGGTTTTGCCCACGCCCGGAGGCCCGACAAAGCAAAGAATCGGTCCCTTCATGTCCGGCTTGAGCTCAAGCACGCTCAGGTAGTCGAGAATGCGGTCTTTCACCTTCTTCAGCTCATAGTGATCCTGGTCCAGAATGTCGCGGGCCTTGCCGATGTCGATCTTGGTGCCCGAGCTTGTGGTCCAGGGCAGCACCGCCAGCCACTCGATGTAGTTGCGGGTGAGCGAGTAGTCGGCGGCCATGGGAGACATGCGGCCAAGGCGGTTCAACTCTTTCAGCGCCTCTTTCTTCACGTCCTCGGGCATGCCCGCATCGTCAATCTTCTTGCGCAGCTCGTCCACTTCGCGCTGGCCCTCGTCCTGCTCGCCCAGCTCCTTCTGGATGGCCTTCATCTGCTCGCGCAGATAGTAGTCGCGCTGCGACTGCTGCACCTGGTCCTGGACCTCGTTCTGGATCTTGGCGCGCAACTGCTGCACCTCGATCTCCCGGGCCAGCAACTTGGTCAGCTGATCCAGCCGCTCGGATACTCCCTGGGTTTCGAGCAACTGCTGCTTGTCGTCGGTGGTCAGGAACGGCAGCGAAGAGGCCACAAAGTCCACCAGCCGCGCAGGCTCGTCGATATTGGCGGCAATGGTCCTCAGCTCGTCTGATAGAGTAGGCGACTCGGTGACGATCTGCTGGAACTGGCCGACCACATTTCGCGCCAGCGCCTCGGAGTTGGATGAGGCGCCCGGCTCGATATCCTCGAGGGTTTCAAACTCGGCAACCATGAACGGCTCGGTCTGGACAAAGCGCAGCAGGCGCACCCTGCCCACGCCCTCGGTAAACACAAAGCGGCTCTGGTTGGGCATGCGCACCACCTTGTGAACGGTGGCAACGGTGCCCACGGTGTGCATGTCTTCGGGTTTGGGCAGGTCCAGCCGCGCGTCCAGCTGCGCCACCACTGCAATGGTCCTCTCCTCGCCCAGCGACTCGATCAGTTGGATAGAGCTTTCGCGGCCAACCGTCAGCGGAAGAACTGCATGCGGAAACAGGACGGTTTCTCTTACCGGCAGGACGGGAATTCTCCGTATTCCGGCACTATTGCTGACGGGTTCTTGCGATGGAGTGGAAGACTGGGTCGACATTGAGTGTCCTTTTATCAGCTTTCCTACATTAGACAGCGAAGAAATCGAAAAGATTCATCGATCAGACTGGCGCAATTGCCCTGGTGCAATGGCCGACCGCCTTCGACAACCGGCATTCCGGTGTGAACTGCCTGCCGTGCCGGCATTTACGAACCAGCAATTACGAAATCGGATTAAAGCGTGTTCCGCAGTTGGGTGGAGACGAGAGGGAGAGGTGCAGCCTGCGGACAGCTGACGCAGGCAGTGCGGCTGCCGGGCGCGGAGGCGAATCCGCTGCTGACTTGGATGGCAGACGTCCATTTGTGGGTGTATCGGCAGTAGCCGCAAAAGAGTTAGGAGCTTTGGCGCTTTTTGGGGATGAGCCGCGGCCAGACCCGCTCCAGACCGAGTCCAAGCCCGTTTTCAGGCCCGGTTCAAGCGCACCGGCTCTGTCCGGCAGGGACTGGCGTTACGCTGCTCCGGAAGTGAGAGCGTTGTGGCAAAACCGGCCACAAAACCAGCCTCAGAACCGGCCTGGTGGGAGCGGCCGGCTCGGTCTCTGGCGGGCGCCTTATTCGTGCTGTGGCGCCAATCGGGCGGGAAGATCGACTTTCGGGTCTGGCTCGTCTCCGCTCTTGATGGCCGACTCGATCTTGGCCCACAGCTTGTCGGGCGGCTCGACGCTGGGAAAGAGCTGGCGCGCGGCCTCGGCGATGGTTTCCAGATCGGCGAGCAGAGCCCGGCACAGATCGCAGCTTTTCACATGTTCGTGGTCGGCGACGTTGCCGCCCGCAGCCACCAGTTCGGGCAGGTGCGCCTGGAATTCGTCACAACTCATTTTGCTGAGATTATCGGTCATGAGCGCGCCTCCTGAGTATTGGAACGCAAGGCTTCACGCAGTTTGAGGCGGGCCTTATGTAATTGAGATTTGCTGTTGCCGATCGAACAGTCCAGCATTGAGGCAATCTCATTATGTTCGAAACCTTCCACATCGTGAAGGATAAAAATGAGTCTATAGCCGGCGGGGAGATCGGCTACGGCGCGTTCCAGAGCCAACCTGTCGATGGCTCCTGAGAGAGTGAGATCGGGTGCGCCAAAGCTGCGCCCGGGACCGTCTTCCGGGGCCGGCTCCATCGCCTCGTCGAGCGAGATGAGCGACAGGCCTTTTTTGCGCAACTGCATCAACACCACGTTGATGGCCAGCCGGTGCAGCCAGGTGGAAAACGCCGAGTCGCCGCGAAAGGTGGCGATCTTGCGGTGGAGCTGCAGAAATGCCTCCTGGGTCAGGTCCTCGGCTTCGGCAATGTTGCCCACCATGCGCAGGCACAGGGAATAGATGCGCCGCTTATGGATGGAGTACAGTTGTGCGAATGCGTGATGGTCGCCGGCCTGGGCGCGTAAAAGCACCTGCGCCTCGCCCGGATCGGGCGGATTGGCCGGCGTATAAGTGCGTGGTCGGCTCGCGCTATCCGTGGGAGGGGGTGACGCGTCATGGCCACCGGGTGCGGATCTGCTAAGTGGAGTAGGGGCGGGAGAATCAGACATGCGCTTCCTTCGGTCCGGCGTCAAAACCGGAGTATTGGTGCGCTCAATTACCTGCCTCGCTAGTATACGAGGAGGTACTGGCGATTTTTTCGACGGCGCTTCACTTTAAAAAGAAGGCGCAGAACGGTTTTAGGTTGCTTGAGAGCGCCATTTACTTTGCAAGATGCTCCGAATCCGTAGTTCTTCTTAGACTGCGGAACGAGGAGAAATGCATTACAACCTGTTGGTTAGCCTTCAAGAGGCCAGAGACTGGTGTGGAAAATCTGCCACAGAGCGCATTTTGGGGCAGTGCAATCCGGCGGCTGAGTCTTTTCGACCCGGCGGAAAGGCAGCCGTCAAGAGAATACGCGATGGGAGCCGTGACAGGTGCTGAAGCAATCGCGAAGAGCTGCAAACGTCCGCGGCCGCTGGATCGTCCCATATGCTTGAAGTGCGGAAGCCTGAGGTGCGGAAGCCGGTTCGGCACGGGCTTGCAGGGAGATTGAGTTTGCGGAAAAAGCCGGCAGCGGAGCGCCGACAGGCCCGGCCAGTGGGCCATCCCACAGTCGGCGATTCCGTGGAATCGATCTCCGCGGCGCGGCCGCGACCCATGGCGCGCGCTCGTTCGCTTGCCAGTCTCACATCCTGGCCGCTTGCCGGCCGGACCTTGTTGTCGGCTGTTTTGTTGACGGCCGTGTTGATGGCCCTGTTGCTGGCGGCTACGCCGGCACTGGCTCGCCAGGCGGGGTCCGGTGCGGCGCGGGCGCAAAACACGGCGCAAGGCAATCCAGTAGCCGCAGACTCTGAATTGGCCTCTGGCTCCGAAACTGCGTCGGGTTCTGAAACTGCGTCGGGAGCCGAGCAGGCCTGGGCGGGAATCGTGGTCCAGAGCATTTCGTTTGAGGGGGTGCCGGCCAGCCGCCTGAGCCGGGTTGCCGGCCATCTGCCGCAGAGATCGGGCGAGCCGTTCAGCGCGGATGCACTGCAAAACAGTTTGCGCATGCTCTACTCGACCGGCCTTTACGACGACGTGGATGCCGAAGCCAGACGCGAGCCGGGCGGCTTGGCGCTTATCTTCCGCGGAACTCCGCGCCTGTTCATCGGCGCCTCGAGCGTGTACGGCGCCGTGGGCTCCACCATCAACACCCAACTGGACCGGGCCAGCCAGCTTGCGCCGGGCACGCGATTCACACAGGAAAAAATGGACCGGGCGTTTGCCCAGATGCGCCAGACTCTGGCTGAGAACGGCTATCACCAGCCCACCATTGTTCCGGCCCTGACGCGCCATCCCGCCGACCAGCTTGTGGACATCGTGTTTCACGTGACCTCGGGCCTGCAGGCGCGCGTGGGCAGCATCACGGTAACCGGCGACTCGGGCATGAGCGTGGAGGAGTTTCGGCGCTACGCGCACCTGCGCTCCGGCGCGCACGTGGACCATGACACGGTCAACCGCGCTCTGGAAGGGGTGCTGAAGCACTATCAGAGCCAGGACCGGCTGGAAGCCGACGTGAAGCTGGAGTCGGCGGAGTACGATGCGGCCACGCACGCCATGAGCTATCGCTTCACTGCAACCCGTGGGCCGGTGGTCAAGGTGCTGGTGGACGGCGCCAGGATCGGTGGCGAGCGGGTCAAGCGGCTGATTCCGGTTTATCAGGAGGGCACAGTCGACGAGGACCTGTTGAACGAGGGCAACCGGCGGCTGCGCGACTACTACCAGCGGCTGGGCTACTTTGACGTGAAAGTCACCCATGAGCAGCAGACCGGCAACACCGAGCAGGTGAGCATTCTCTATCACGTGATGTTGGGGCCGCGGCGGCGGGTGGAGCAGGTCAAGATCGCCGGCAACCGCTACTTCGACACGGCCACGCTGAAAGACCTGCTCAGCGTACACGCGGCCGACACGCTGGACCGGCACGGCTCCTACAGCCAGTCGCTGCTGGCGGCCGATATTGCGGCGCTCGAATCGGTCTATCAGAACAACGGCTTTGCCGATGTGAAGATGACGGCCGCCACCAGCACTCCGAATACGATTCTGGACGACACCCGGCCGGTGAGCGGCGGCCAGACCCCAACCGCGCCGAAGACTGCGCCGCTGGCCGTTACCTACCACATTGAAGAAGGCGAGCAGATGCGCGTGGGCGCGGTGGCCATTGAGGGCGACACTCACATTGCGGACGCCGCCCTGACGCCGATGCTGAACACCACCGCGGGGCAACTGCTTTCTCCTGAGAACCTGGCCGGCGACCGCGACGCGATCGTGACCGCCTACATGAGCCACGGCTTCGATCAGGTGGATGTGAGGGTGATCCAGAAGATTGAAGCGTCCGATGCGCACAAAGTGGACGTGCTGTTTCAGGTGGACGAGGGCGAGCAGGTGTTTGTGCGCAAGGTGCTGCTGACCGGACTGCACTTCACGCGGCCGGACACAGTGGAGCGGGCCATCACTCTCCATGCCGGCGATCCGCTGAGCCAGACCGCGATTGTGGACACGCAGCGCAACCTGTACAACTACGCGTTGTTCAACGAGGTGAATACGGCGGTTGAAAACCCCACCGGCGGGGAGCCGGAGAAGACCGTGATGCTGCAGTTTACCGAAGCCCGGCGCTGGACGCTTACTTACGGCTTCGGCTTCGAGGTGCAGACCGGACAGCCGCAGAACAACTGCGCCGGCGCCCGGGCCGGCGGCATTGCGTGCAATCCCAACGGCAAAACCGGCGTAAGCCCGCGGGTGCTGGCCGACATTACCCGCAACAGCCTGTTCGGCCGCGAGCAGTCGGCGTCGCTGCAGGGAACCTATGGACTGCTGGAGCAGAGCGTAGGGCTGCTCTACCAGATTCCGCACTTTGAGGGCGCGCAGAACTTCGGCTTCAGCTTTTCGGGCGGCTATGCCAACAGCGAAGATGTGGCCACGTATGTGGCGGCGCGGCTCTCGGCCGGCTTCCGGTTCACGCAGAACTTTCTTACGCCGGGATCGTTCTTTTCAAAAGCCAACACCTTCATCTACGAGCTCAACTTCCGGCGGGTCAAGGTGGCTTCCGATACGCTGCAGGTGTATCCCGGCGAAATTCCGGCGCTGGCCACGGCAACCCGCGTAGGCGGGCCATCGTTCACCTGGATTCGCGACACCCGCGATCAGCCCATGGATGCGCGCCGCGGCACCTACACCAGCTTTCAGGAATTCTTCTCCTACCATGCGTTCGGCGCGCAGGCCGAGTTCAACCGCATCGACGTAACCAACTCCAGCTACTACGCCTTCGATAAGGACAAGTTTGTGCTGGCGCGGGATACGCGCTACGGACAGATCCGAGCCTTCGGCACCGGATCGAGCGAGCTGATTCCACTGCCCGAGAGGCTCTATGCGGGCGGACCCACGTCGCTGCGCGGGTTTCCGTTCAATGCCGCCGGGCCCCGCGATCCGGAGACGGGTTTTCCCATCGGCGGCGCGGGGGCGCTGATCGAGAGCACCGAGCTGCGCCTGCCTCCGCCCACGCTGCCCTTCTTCGGCAACTCGCTCAGCTTTGTGCTGTTTCACGACATGGGCAACGTGTTTACCAACGCCGGCGATGCGTGGATCAGCGCCACGCGCCTTCATCAGCCGGACCGGGATGGGTGCAGGGTTTTGAACCGGGATACGGCACAGGGCTCGGTGCCAGACCCGGTTCCCGGCGGGCAGGATACTTCGACCGGAAGACAAGGCCAGTGCAGCTTCAATTATTTTTCGCACGCCCCGGGAATCGGACTGCGCTACCATACGCCGGTCGGGCCCATTCGCTTCGATTTCAGCTACAACCTGAATCCGCCCATTTACCCGGTGAACATCGATTACTCGAAAGTGCCGGACTATACGAACCCTTATGTCGGCGCGGCGCCGCACTTCAACTTTGTCTTCAGTCTGGGGCAGGCGTTTTGATGAGCATGCGGCGTGCAATCCGGATCGGGGCGCTGTGCGCGGGCCTGTTGGCGGCGCTGTGTACGAGCCTGTTCTCGGCGCCAGGATCTGCGCAGCGGCCGCCTGATGAGAATCAGGCTCACACGGTGGTGCTAGACCGCGTGGTGGCGGTGGTGAACCGGCGCGTGATTCTGGCCAGCGATGTGGAGGCCGAAATGCAGCTCTCGGTGCTCGAACCCAGTCATGCCGCGGACCCCGCCGGCCGGCAAAAGCCCACCCGGCAGCGGGCGCTCGAACAGTTGATCAGCCGGGCGCTGATCGAGCAGCAGATCCGGCAGGAGGATGAGCAGACCGCGGAGCCGCCTCCGAACGAGATTGCGGCGCGGCTGCATGAGATTCGCGTCCAGTTGCCGGCCTGCGTGCGCGCCAACTGCGCCAGCGACGCGGGATGGAAGGCGTTTCTGGCCGCGCACGGGCTTACCCCGCAGCGCGTGGAGACGTACATGCTGCGCCGGCTGGAGGTTCTGCGGTTCATCGAGCAGCGCTTCCGCCAGGGAATCCAGATTTCGCAGCAGCAGATTGCGACCTACTATACCGACACGCTGCTGCCGCAGTACGCGCCGGGCGAGGCGGCGCCCACGCTGGCCCAGGTTGCGCCGCGCATCCAGGAGATTCTGCTGGAGCAGCAGGTGAACGCACTGTTCGACGACTGGCTGGCGAATCTGCGCAAGCAGGGCGACGTGGAGATTCTCGACCCGGCGCTTGCAGCCGCGGCCGGCCAGAGCGGCGGAAAGGCAGGCCGGTGAGCGAAGAAGATCTGAGTCCGCAGAGCGAGCCACAGAGTGAGCCGCAGCCCCACGCGCCGCGCAAGCGCAGCCGGCTGCGCCGCTTCTTTCTGCGCCATCTTCCCTTCTCGATTGCCGGGCTCACGGTGCTGCTGGCGCTGGCCGCGGTGGGCGCGTACTTCTACATGAGCTCGACGGGATTTGAGAACCTGATGCGCGGACGGCTGATAGCGACCATCCGCAGCATGACCGGCGGGCGCGTGGAGATTGGCTCGTTCCGCTGGCGGCTGCTGGATCTCGAAGCCGACGTGGACAATGTGACGATTCACGGACTGGAGGGGCCGGGCGAAGCGCCGTATGCGCGCATCGGACACCTGCGCGTGGACTTCAGCGTGCTGGGCGTGATGAGTCCGCGCGTGCTGCTGACCGACCTGACGGTGACGCGGCCTGAGCTTCACCTCATCGTGTATCCCGGCGGACGAACCAACCAGCCGCATCCGCGGCGGCCGCGGCGGCACGGCAAGCCGATGCTCGACCAGCTCTTCGATCTGCACGCCGGGCACGTTGCGGTGGTGGATGGCGTGTTCGACTACGACAACCGCGCCTCGTCGTTCGACTTTCAGGATCGCCGCGCGCCGCTCAACTTCACCGCCAGCGATGTATCGCTCTCGATGCGCGACGCAGCCGCGCACGGCAATGAGCCGGAGAGCTTTCACGTGGAAGCGGGCGCAACGGATTTGAACCTGGCGCGCACTCCGTCCAGGCGCCCGGCGCAGGCGGTGCATGGCAGGCTGAGCGCAACGCTCGATCTGATGCACAACGTGGCCAGGCTCACCAGCCTGCGCGTGACCGCGCGCGGACCCGATGGCAAAGAGCGCTCGCTGGAAGTGACCGGCAGGCTCAAAAACTTTTCCGATCCAAGCTGGCAGGCGCGGATTGCCGGCGACCTGGACATGCGGCTGCTCGAACCCGTCACCGGCTATCCCTACGCGCCGGAGGGGATTGCGCACCTGGACCTGGCGGCGGCCGGACACGAAGGCGTGTTCCGCATTGACGGGCCGGTGCACGTGGACGGCGGCGCCTATGTGGGCACGGGCGTGGTGGAGCACGGCGTCGATCTCGATGCGCGGGTTCATGCCGATCAGGGACGGCTGCTGATCGGCGGCATTGTGGCGAGGCTCCATCAGGGCGGCCAGATCGAAGGCGTAGTGGACCTTGCCCCGTGGCTCCCGGTGTCATCGAAAATGCCGGTGCTGACGCAGGCCAGCCCGCACGTGGCGCGCGTGGCGCTGCGGCATGGGATGGCGCATGCGGCGAATGACACCATTCCTGTAAACGGAAAGGTGAGGGCGGAGTTCAAGGGCGTCTCTCTGGACACGATTCTGGACATGGTGAGTGAGCCGCCGTTTCAGCGCCTGGGCCTGGACACGCGGTTGAACGGAACGGCGCTGGCCTCCTGGGTGAAGGGTGACGCCAAGACCGTGACCGTGTCCGCCAAGCTCGGCCTGAATGCGCCGCCACCGGCCGCGCCGCAGGAGGCGCCGACCGATGGAGCTATCGACGCGACCTATACGCAGCGCGACGGCGCCGTCGAGGTGCGGCAACTGGAGCTGCACCTGCCGCAGAGCGAGATTGAGGCGCACGGGCAACTGGGGGCGTATCCGCTTACCAGCCCCACGGCGCTGATGGTGGATTTCCGCTCGCGCAACCTGGGCGAATTCGATACCCTGCTGCGCGATCTTGGACTAAGGCTCAATGGCAAAAGCGGAGCGGCGGCGCTGCCGGTTTCAACCGCCGGGCAAACCGATTTTGACGGAAGCTGGGCCGGTTCGCTGGTGCGGCCAAGGCTCGCCGGCCACCTGTCAGGCACGGACCTCAACCTGGAGATGCCGTCCGCCGCGAGTGCGCCAGACCAGCCGCGCCTGGTACACGTGGATTCGATCGAGGCCGACGGCAGCTATGCCGCGCAGCGGATCACGGTGCAGCATGCGACGGCAGTGCGGGGCAAGTCCAGGATCGTCTTCAACGGAACGCTCGATGCGTCCGACAATGGCGAGCTTTCGTTCGATGAAGACTCGGTGATGCATCTGCACGCGCAGGCCGCGGGCCTGAGCGCGGCGGACGTGCAGCGGTTTGTTGCCTATCCGCTGCCGGTCACCGGTGCGCTCGGCGCGCGGATTCAAGCCGACGGGCCGGTGCGCGATCTGTCCGGCTCGGGATGGGCGCAGCTTGATGGCGGAACCCTGTATGGCGAGCCGGTGACGCGGCTGCGGGTGCAGGGCGCGCTCAACAACAGGGTCGTCAAGCTCGACGAAGTGAGTCTGAGCGCCGAAGGCGGCACGATGAGCGGCTCAGGCAGCTACGATCTCGGCTCGAAGGCCTTTACTGCCGAGGCGCACGGCAACGACTTCGACGTGGCGCGGATGGAATGGCTGCGCCGCCAGGATCTGGATGCGACGGGCAAGCTGAGCCTGTCGCTCACCGGCTCGGGCACGCTGGACGATCCGCGCATCGAGAGCCGCGCCACACTCACCGATCTGGCGCTGGGCGACGAGCGCATTGGCGGGCTCCAGTTTGTGGCCCACACTGCCGGCGAGCGGCTGAACTACGACGCGACCACCAGCCTGGAAGGCGCGCAGCTGGCCCTGCACGGGCAAACGGTGCTGCGCGGCGACTACGGGACGCAGGCGCAGCTCGACTTTTCGCGGTTCGACATTGGCGCGTTGCTGAGGCTGGCGCACGTGCAGGCCATCAGCGGCAGCTCGTCGCTGGCCGGCTCCATGACCGTGGCCGGGCCGCTGCGGCATCCGGAGCGCATGATCGGCGAGGCGCGGCTCAAGGAGTTGGCGGCGACGGTGGCCGGCGTCCACCTGACCAGCGAAGGCGGCGTGCATGCCACCCTGGCCGACGGACGCATTCATCTGGACCCGCTGCACATTACCGGCGAAAATACCGACCTGCGCGCGCGGGGCTCGCTGGAGCTGAGCGGCAAGCGGCAACTGGACCTGGCCGCCAACGGGTCCATCAACCTGAAGCTGGCCGAGACGCTCGACCCGGACCTGACGGCCAGCGGGACGACGACCTTTCGCGTGGAAGCGCATGGGCCGCTGCGCGATCCGGGGCTGCAGGGTCGCATCGATTTTGAAAACAGCTCGCTGTCGCTCGAAGACCTGCCCAACGGGTTGAGCCAACTGCACGGCACGCTGGAGTTCAACCAGAACCGGCTGGAGGTGAAGACACTCACCGCGATGAGCGGCGGCGGCCTGCTCAGCGTGGGCGGATGGCTGGCTTATCAGCACGGGCTGTATGCCAATCTTTCGGTGACCGGCAAAGGCATCCGCATCCGCTATCCGCAGGGGGTAAGCTCGCTGGCCGACGCGGCGCTGCGCCTGGAAGGCTCGCAGTCGAACCTGCTGCTGTCGGGCAACGTGCTCATTACGCGGTTCACCGCCGGCGCCGATCTGGACATTGCCGCGCTGGCGGCGCAGGCCAACGCGGTGCAGCCGGTCACCGCGCCGGATGCGCCTTCGAATCACGTGCGGCTGGATGTGCACGTGGTCTCGTCGCCGCAGTTGAACTTCCAGAATGCTTTTGCCAAGCTGGCCGGCGATGTGGACCTGCGGCTGCGCGGCACCCTGGCCTCGCCATCGCTGCTGGGGCGGGTTTCGATCACGCAGGGCAACGCGCTGATTGCGGGCACGCGCTACGAGCTGCAGCGCGGCGACATCACCTTTACCAACCCGGTGCGCATTGAGCCGGTGATCGACCTGACGGCAACGGCTCACGTTGAGGACTACGACATTACGCTGGGGCTGCACGGCACACCCAACAAACTGGCGGTGACCTATCGCAGCGATCCGCCCATGCCCGAGGCCGATGTGGTGTCGCTGCTGGCGCTGGGACACACCGAAAGCCAGCAGCGGCTTTACACGCAACAGCAGGAGCAGGCGCTGGCCAATCCCGCCACCGACGCGCTGCTGGGCGGCGCGCTCAACGCCACCGTGAGCAGCCGCGTGCAAAAGTTGTTTGGCGCGGGCTCGGTGAAAGTGGACCCCAACTACCTGGGCGCTTTCGGCAACTCCACCTCGCGCATTACCGTGCAGGAGCAGTTGGGGCGCAACGTGGTGCTCACCTACGCGACGGACGTGAACACCACCGGCCAGCAGCTTCTGCAGGCCGAAGTCGCCATCAATCACCACGTGTCGCTGGTGGTGGCACGCGACGAGTCGGGAGTTTTCTCGATGGTGATCAAGGCGACGCGGCGCTATCGATAAATCGCGCGCATGGTGCAGAGATGGCACATAAACAAGTCCTCTGAAACCTGCGCGCCGCCAGTAGAGAAAAGTTATTTACCTGAAGATTTGGCCGGCGATTTATGCGACGACTTACTCGCCGACACAGACGGCCAGGTTGGGCTGGTGAGAGCCATGGTCCAGATCGGGCCCTGCGGATAGAGCGCGCCTTCCATCCGGATGAAGACCGGCGCGTCGCCGCCCATGGCCCATATGTGAAGATCTGTAGGCTTCTTGCCGATCATGGGCGCGATCATTCCGGCGAGTCCGCCAATCTCGATGTGGACGGTGAACTGGTTTGCCCGCCGCCGCAGCCCGCCCACACGAACGCCGGCATCGCCATCCGGCTTGACCGAAAAGGTGACAATGCGCGGACTCGGATCGGCCGCCACATAGGAGACTTTCAACTCGGCCGCTTTGGCGGGAAAGTCCTCGACGAGCAGCGGGATCATTCCATTGGCCAGATCGTCCGGCAGATCCATGTGCTGCGACTTGGCCTCGGTCTTTCCGTCCTTGGTCTGCTGCCAGGTCACTTGTCCATTGGCGGCGTCGATGGTCATGTCCAGCGGATGCGGGAACGACGGGCCTTTTTGCACGTGGTGGTCGCGGATGAGCTTGAAGACGTCGCCCTGGCGATACTCGCAAACCTCGTCGTCGATGGAGCCGTCGCGAAAGTGAAAGACCAGTTCGGAATCAATCACGTCTCCGTGTACGACGTTGGTCTGTTCACCGGTGGCCAGCAGCCTTCCGCCACGCGATTTGAGTAGCAGAAAGCCGTGCAGCGAACCCTGCTTGTAAGTGGCGGGCACTGGCTCGGCCAGCGCACAGGCCGAAGCTGCCGCCAGCACTACGACAACAGCGGCGAAGACTCGCCAGTGGGAAAAGAGAATAGACCGTCGAATGGGACACACCCCCGTCTGGCCTCTAGGATGTGCAGCGGCCTGCGCGAGTTGTTTGCAGCCAGCCCTCGATGGATTCTTGATGGATTTACGCGCGCTCATCGCACTTTTCCTTTGCGTTTTTCTGCTGGCACGCAACCTTTGCCCCATATTGTGTGTCTACCTGAGTGCGCTTGAAGGGCCTGATGGGAATGATCGCTGGCCCGGAGAGTGCAATCCATCGATCGCGTTGAAGAGAAAGCGATGCGATAAGAGAATTGTGAGAGGAGAATCCGCATGAAGCGCACGGTTCGATTGAGGGCAGTTCTGGTTGCGGGATTTGCCGGAGCACTCCTGGCTCTGCCCCAGGTGCATGCGGCATCTGGACCGGGGGCGAGGATCTCCGGTGCTGCCGCGCAGCCGCAGCAGGACAACGTAACGGACGCGGCAACAGCGCGTTTAGGCAACAAGCGATTCAAGGACGTGAAGGTCACAGTGGACAACGGCGTTGCCACCCTGACTGGCTCCGTGGCCATGTACCAGGACAAGGCGGACGCGGAAAACCGCGTGATGCATGCCAAGGGCGTAACCGCGGTGCGCAATGAGGTGCAGGTGGGGGGGGCGAGCGTTTCGGACCAGGACCTGCAGAAAAAGCTGAGTGCGGATCTGACCTACGATCCGGATGCGTATGGACGGATGTTTGACGCCATCACGATTCGCGTGGCCAACGGAGTGGTCACGCTGGGCGGACACACGCATGACTACGTGGATCGCAACTCGGCCGTGGCCATCGTCTCCACCACGCCCGGCGTAAGAGACGTGCAGGACAACATCGAGGTCGATCCGGTCTCCATGATGGACAACCGCGTTCGCATGGACGTGGCCCGCGCGATCTACAGCTTCCCCACCCTGAACAAGTACGCCCTCAATCCGGCCAGACCGATCCGCATTGCGGTGCAGAACGGTCACGTGGAACTGTACGGCGTGGTTGACTCGGAGGCCGACAAGGATGCCGCCAATATCCGCGCCAACACGGTACCAGGCGTATTCAGTGTGAAGAACTACATCGAAGTGGCGAACCAGCCAGGGGAAATGAAGAAGTAAGCCAGCGGTAAGCCATCAGGCAGGGCACGGAAAAAGTGAAAGCGGCTCCGGCGTGCGCAGCGATGCGCGGCCGGGGCCGTTTTTGCGTTTTGACGCTGCTTCTTCCAGGCCGCGACTGTGTCATGGCGAAGACTGCTGCGCGGCGCGCCGGCTCGCGGTTCCGTAGAATGTTTGAGGAATGAGCATCGGCCCACAACCGCCCATGGAGCCCGCGCATCAAGCGCCGCGAAGCCGCGACACGGAGTGGGTTTTTGTCGGCGAGCATGGATTGCGCGCGGGCTGGGCGCTGCTGCTGGCGTATGCGCTGTTTTACTTCTTCCGCATGGTGGTGGGAACGATCTTTGTCACTACCCGACTGGCCGGCAACGAGAACGACTACGCGCCGGGCAGAATGCTCGTGATCGAGTCAGTCCCGCTGCTGGCAATCCTGTGCGCCGGAGTGCTCATGGCCACCATCGAGCAGCGGCGCTTGCTTGATTACAATCTGGCCGACGCGCGGCCGCTGCGGCGACTTGCGATGGGCGCGGGCGCGGGAATTGTGGCGCTGTCGGCGCTCGTTGGCGGACTGGCCGCGGGCGGCTGGCTGCGCTTTGGCGCCCCGGCGCTGGCGGGCGCGCAGATTCTGCGCTTCGCCGCGCTGTGGGCATGCACCTATCTGCTGGTGGCCTGCGTGGAAGAGGGGCTGTTTCGCTGCTATCTGCAGTTCACGCTCACCCGCGGACTCAACTTCTGGTGGGCGTTGGCGGCAGAAGCCGGGCTGTGCGCGTATGCGTCTGTCTACGCCAGCGGCAACGGAGTGTACGGCGTTTACGCGGCCGCCGCGCTGGGTCTCTTCCCGTGCCTGCTGCTGCACCGCAAAAGCGCCGATGGCAGCGCGTTCTGGCAGGCCGCCTGGGTTTCGTCCACCTGGTTCGGCATGGTGCATACCTTCAACGGCGGAGAGAACTGGACAGGTATCCTGACGGCGGCGTGCATGGGATTTATATTCTGCGCCAGCCTGCGCGTCACCGGCTCAGTGTGGTGGGCAATCGGCTGCCACGCAGCCTGGGACTGGGCGGAGACGTTTGTGTATGGCACGGCCGACAGCGGTCTGCCCGCGCAGGGCCACCTGCTCACGACTGGCCCGGCGGGCAATCCGCTGCTGAGCGGCGGCGCGGACGGCCCCGAGGGCAGCCTGCTGGCAATGGCCGTGGTGGCTCTGCTGGGCCTGGCGCTGCTGCTATACGGCAGACGCAAGGCCAGCCTGGCCAGGGCCACCCTGGCACAGAGTTATCCTGTACCTGACTGATGTCCTTCCCAAATGCATTCGATCCGTCTTCTTCCAGAGGTTCTTCGCAACCTGTGAGCAAACGCCGCTGGCTGCGCAGTGCGCTGTGGCTGTGCGCCGGGCTTCTGGTTCTGCTTTTGCTGTGCGGGTGCGGCTTTCTGCTGTGGCTGCGCTCGGCCGCGCGGGCGGCGCTGCCGGTGCTCAACGGCGATGTGCGCGTCGCAGGGCTTTCAGCGCCGGTGACGGTGCGGCGCGATGCGCATGGCGTGCCGCACATGGACGCAGCCACCCAGAGCGACCTGTTTATGGCGCAGGGTTACGTCACGGCGCAGGATCGGCTGTGGCAGATGGACATCTTCCGGCGCAACTCCGAGGGCGAGTTGGCCGAGGTAATGGGCAGCTCGCTGGTTGCGCACGACAAGACGCAGCGGGTGCTGGGGATGGGCCGCGCGGCGCAGCGGATTTATGCGCATCTGCCGGCGCTGGAACGCGCGTGCATCGACGATTACGCGCGCGGGGTGAACCTGTTCATCGCGCAGCATGAGAACTCTCTGCCGCCGGAGTTCCGTTTGCTGCGCTATCGCCCGCGGCCCTGGACCGGCGCGGACTCAGTCGCCGTGGGGCTGATGATGGTGCAGACGCTGGACACCCACGCGGCTGCCAAGTTGGGCCGCAGCCACGTGGCCGCAAAGCTGCACAATCCTAAGCTCGAGGCCGATCTGTATCCGGTGGGCTCGTGGCGCGACCATCCGCCGACGGGCATCGACGTGGACCTGAGCGCGCCGCATCCGGAGCCGCCACCCAGTGATGACGACCAGGACCCGCCCACCGAAACCCGCCTGACCCCGTTTGCCGATACGCCGGGCGGGATGACGGCGCTGCTCAAACTGCTGGGGCTGCCCATCTGCGACGGATGCGCGGCGGGCTCGAACGAGTGGGTGATTGCCGGCTCCCGCACCGCCAGCGGCAAGCCGCTGCTCTCAAACGATATGCACCTGGGCTTCTCGGTGCCGGGGGTGTGGTACATGGCCGATCTGCGCGCGCCGGGATTTCATGCCGCCGGCGTCACGCTTCCCGGCTTTCCGCTGATCGTCGCCGGACACAACGAGCATGTGGCGTGGGGATTCACCGCGCTGATGGCCGATGTCCAGGATCTTTACGTGGAAAAGCTCGACGGCAAGGGCAACTACCTGGCCGCGAATGGAGAGTGGACGCCGCTGAGCGTGGGTCGCGAGACGATTCACGTGCGCGGCGGCAAGGATGTAACCCTCAACGTCGAGTCCACCGACCACGGGCCCATTGTGAATCCGATTTTGACCAGCAGCGAGACGCGGACGATCGCGCTCCAGTGGAACCTCTACGATCCAACGCTGCAGACGCTGCCGCTCTACGAAATGAACACGGCGTCGAACTGGACGGAGTTTTCCGCGGCGCTGGCGCAGTGGTGCTGGCCGGCGCAAAATCTGGTCTACGCCGACGACCAGGGGCACATTGCCTACCAGGCCATCGGACGCGTGCCGCTGCGGCCGGCGGGGCTGTCCGGCGTGCCCATCGACGACAACGCGCACCAGTGGCAGGGCTATATTCCCTTTGCGGACATGCCGCACGCGGTCGATCCCCCCTCGGATTTTCTGGCCACCGCCAACTCGCGCGTCACCACGCCGCAGTCGCCGTATCCGCTCACGTTGGAATGGATCGATCCCTACCGCGTGGAGCGCATCTACAAGCTGCTCGACGGGCGCGACCAGTTGACGCCACAGGACATGCTGTCGACGCAGACCGACATCTACAGCGAAGTGGATCAGGAGATGGGCCAGCGCCTGGCCTACGCAATCGACCAGACGCCGGGCGCGGACGCGCGCCTGCGCAAGGCCGCCGACCTGATGCGAAGCTGGGATGGCCGGCTGACCACGGACTCGGCAGCCGCGTCGATTGTGACCCGGACGCGCGCCGTGCTGTGGCCGATGATTCTCAAGCCGAAACTCGGCAACACGATGTCCGACTACCATTGGGGCGAGAAGAATTTTGCCGAAGAAGAGATCGTGATGCACGCCAAAGCGGACTGGCTGCCCCCCGGCTACAGCAATTGGAATGCGCTGCTGACGGCGGCGGTAAAGAAGGCCATGGAAGACGGCCATGCGCCGGCCGACGTTGCCGATTGGAAATACGGAAGCTGGCACACCATCGACATCGAGCATCCGCTGGCGCGGTTTCTGCCGTTGCCGGGACACATGCTGGGCACCGGCCCGCAGCCGATGAGCGGCGACGCCACAACGGTGAAGCAGGTCGGCAACGATGTGGTTCCGTCGCAACGGTTCACCATGGACTGGAGCAACGTGGATGGATCGACGGAAAATATCGTGCTGGGCGAGAGCGGCAATCCGCTCAGTCCTTATTTCATGGACCAGTGGAGCGACTGGTATAACGGCACAACCTTCGCACTGCCCTTTACCCCGCCAGCGGTAGCCGCGCAGACCCGGCACACGCTGCGGCTCATGCCATGAAAGAACAGGGGGCAGGGAACAGGGATCAGGCACCGGGAAACGGCCACCTCGACCGGGGTCAGGGATCAGGGACGACCGAGGGACTTCGGGTGCCCCAGGTCTCGCTTTTGAGACCTGGGAAGCTCGCCGGTCCGGGGATTATTTTGCTGGCGGCGCTGGCGGCCATTGTGCCGCAACTGGTGCGCGGCAACTCCTGCGGGCACGACTTCGACGTGCACCTGGTCTCGTGGCTGGATTGCGTCAACGCCTGGAAGCATGGGCTGTTCTATCCGCACTGGACACCGGGCGCCAACTACGGAGCGGGCGAGCCGCGATTCGTCTTCTATCCACCGCTCACATGGATGGCGGGCGCTGCGCTGGGACTGGTGTTTCCGTGGTGGGTCGTTCCCATCGCGCTCACGTTTCTCATTCTGGCTGGAACCGGACTGGCAACGCGCGCGCTGGCGCTGGAGGCTTGTTGCGACGCGGTGGCCACGCTGGCCGGCTGCGCGGCCATCTTTTCCGGCTTCGCGCTGTTTACCGCCTATGAGCGGTCGGCGTTTCCTGAGTTCATGGGCGGAGTGTGGCTGCCGCTGCTGCTCAAATATGCGCTGCGCGACTATTCGCTGCATGATCGGAGCCGCGCGAACCCGCTGCTCGGGCACGCGCTGGACGGCTCGGCGGCGCCGCTTACGCTGGTGCTGGCCGCCGCGTGGCTGTCGAATGCGCCGCTGGGCGTGATCGCCAGCTATCTGCTGGCCGCCGTTGCATTGCTGGCCGCAGTGCTGCGCAAATCCTGGGCGCCGGTGGTGCGTGCGTCGGTGGCGGCGGCATTGGGCATGGGCACTATCGCTGTTTACCTGCTGCCCGCGGCATTCGAGCGCGCCTGGGTGGACATTCGCACCGCCTATCGCGACCCCGGCTACAACTTCGAGAACAACTGGGCGTTTGCGCGGCACGCGGACCCGGCGCTGGCCCTGCACGATGTAGTGCTGCGCCAGGCCTCGGTCATCGGCGTGACCATGATTGCCGTGGCGCTGGCGTGCCTTGCCGTATGCTGGCGGCGCGGTGTGTTCGCGGCCGGAAAAAGCAGCCGCTCGCAACGCTGGTGGATGGCGCTGGCGCCGATTCCCGCAATAGTGCTGGTGCTGCTGTTTCCGGTATCGCGGCCGTTGTGGCGGCTGCTGCCGGAGTGGCGGTTCGTGCAGTATCCGTGGCGCTGGCTTGAGGCCGTGGAAGCGCCGATGGCGATCTTTTTTGCCGCGGCAATATGGCCCGCGCTCAGGCGATGGCAATGGGCGGCGGCGGGCGGATGCGCGGCGCTGTTTACCGCGGCCATGCTGTATACCAACGCGCACTTTTTCACCGTGTGCCATCCGGAGGATACGGTTGCTTCCACGTTGAACGATTACAACTCGGCGACCGGCTTTGAAGGCATGGCTGAGTATCAGCCTCCCGACTCGAACCACGCATTGATTCCGATGGGACTGCCCGCGGCCTGCCTGCTGACCGATCCAGAGACGAAGCTGGGTGAGTTGGACGACGACGATAACCTGGTCTGGAACCCCGGCCAGAAAAGCTGCGTGGCAACCTTTGGCGCGGCCAGCGATCCGCGCTCCGACCCGGAACACATGCGGCTGCACGTCGTGGCGCCGCGCGCCGGATACCTGGTGCTGCGGCTGCTGCGTTATCCGGCATGGCGCATCGTGGTGAATGGCCGGCCGCTCGCCGCGGGCCGCGCATCTGCGCCGACCCAGCGCGCCGATGGGCTGACTGCTTTTCCCGTCGAGGCCGGGCAGTTGACCGTGACCGCGGACTGGACGACCACTCCGGATGTGACGGCGAGCCGCTGGATCAGCCTGGTATGCGCGCTGCTGCTGGCGATGCTTTTCACGATCGAGCGCCGCTGGAAGCAACCGTCGACAAACGGAGACCGAAACCGGGAGCCAAACTGAGACCGCCGCTCGTCTATCATGGAAGGGTATGCCAGTTGACGTAAAATCGCTTCTGCAAGAGGGCGCCGAGCTGACCGACCGGGCGCTCGAAGCGCTGCTTCCCGGCGCCGAGGCGATACCCGCATCGATCCATGCGGCCATGCGCCACTCCACCTTCGCGGGCGGTAAGCGGCTGCGGCCGGTGCTGGCCATGCAGGCGGGCGTCACCCTTGCCGGCGCGCTGCCCGGCGGCATTGAGCGGCTGGGTGCGGCCCTGGAGATGCTGCATACCTACTCGCTCATCCATGACGATCTGCCGGCGCTGGACAACGACGACCTGCGCCGCGGACAGCCCACCTGCCACGTGGTCTATGGGGAAGCCATCGCCATTCTGGCTGGCGATGCGCTGCAGACCCGGGCCTTCGAGGTGCTGGCCGGGCTCGATTCTCCCGCGGCGGCAACCGTGCAGATTGTGGGCCTGATCGCCAATGCGGTGGGCACGGTGGACGGAATGATCGGCGGCCAGGTGCTGGATATCGAAAGCGAAGGCCGCAAACCCACGCCGGAGCTGGTCGAAGCGATTCATCGCGCCAAGACCGGCGCGCTGATCCGGGTGAGCGTGGTGGCGGGCGGCGTGTATGCGGGCGCGAACACAGACGACGTGGCCCGTCTCGACCGCTTCGGGCGCAAGGCCGGCCTCGCCTTCCAGATTGTCGACGACGTGCTGGACATGACCGTCGATTCGGCGCAATTGGGCAAGACCGCGGGCAAGGACCAGGCTACCGAAAAAGCCACCTGGCCGGCTGTCTACGGTGTGGATCAGAGCCGGCGCGATGCGGCGCAGTTGATCGAAGAGGCCTTTGCGGCGCTGGAACCGTATGGCAGTCGCGCGGAGGGATTGAAGTCCGTGGCGCGCTACCTGGTGGAGCGGAAAAACTAGAATTGATGCTCACCGAATCCGACATCGAAACCGCGCTGCGCGACTGCTTCGATCCCGAAGTGAAGCTGAATCTCGTGGATCTGGGACTGATTTATCGGATCGAGACGGGACCCGATCCGGACTCGACGCCGAAGTGGCCGCGACAGTGGGTGAGGGTGACCATGACGCTCACCACTCCGCAGTGCCCGGCTTCGGGGCTCATCTTCGAACAGGTCAACAACCGGCTGGCGGGGATTGCCGACATCGGCAAGGTGGAAGTAAACCTGGTGTGGGAGCCGAAGTGGACACCGCACCGGATCAGCGCGGCGGGGCGCAGCCAGCTAGGCCTTTAGACGGCGGACTCCGCGCGCCTTCGACAATGCTACTTCGACAATATTTTATGCAGACGGTCGCGCTGGGCTGAGATGTCGTCGATGGCGGCCTGCACGCGTGTAAGCACGTTCTCGGCTTCAGCCAGGTAGGCGGGCAGCGCGTTCCACCAGCGGCTCACCGCCTCCTGCTGGTCCAGCGCGGCCAGGGCTGTGCCTGCCGCGGCGGTTACCAAGCCGGCGCGGCGCTGGCCGCTCGCCAGCAGGGCGCCGCTGGCGGCCAGGGTTCCGGCCGCGGCAAGCGAGATCCAGGTCATGGATCCGTTGGCGAAGGATCTGGAGCCGCAGCCACGCGGCGCTTCAGCCGAATTACCGGCAGATGAAGAAAGAGGGACAACCACCATTGCTGCTCCTTGAGTTTTTTGATGCGGTTGGCGAACTCACAAATAGCACCAGGTTGAAAAAACCGCGCATTTTTTCCCGGCGCTCACGCTTTGCACATTCCCGCTTTCGCTTAGTCCAGGTCGAACTCCCGCAAGGGCCTGCCCTCCGGCGCGTCCTTGGCCTTGCGCAGCGCCTCGGCAAACTTTTTTTCCAGCAGGTCGGCCTTGTTGCGCTCCGCGTCCACGCTCTGGCGAAAGATGGACTCTTTGCGATCGTCCTGCTCGCGCATGGCGCGGGCGGCCGTCTCCAGGTCCTCGAACGTGCGTTTGCGTGGCGCGGACGTGTGGCTCACCACCAGCCCGGTGCCCGCGTCGATCTTGAGCATGGCCCCACAGTCGGGACACGCCACTTCGAAGATTTTCGACTTTGCAGCAGCCATAACAGAAAGCATTGTAGGCGCTTGTGCCGGTGCTTGCACAGCCCGGCCGCGGCCGCGGGGCGTACCGCGTAACGGCAAACCGGTTTGCCAGAAATTCCGCTATCGGTACATCATGAGACAGACATCCGCTCGCCTGCCTGGATGCAGGCCGTCATTTCCGCAGCTAGGCTACCAGTTTTACTGCAGCACACACGACTGAGCAAAGTCCTCAAAACCGGCCTGAAATGAACTGAAGATAGATGAAGGCTCGCCATGTCCCTCCTCCACAATGATTTGTACCGATTCGACGACTTTGAACTGAGCCGCTCGCGGCGCACCCTGCTGCGCAACGGCCAGCCGGTTGCGCTGCTGCCCAAGACGTTTGAGGTGCTCTGCTGCCTGGTGGGCAACCCCGGACGGGCGGTGACCAAGGACGAGATTCTCAAAGCGGTGTGGCCGGAGTCTTTTGTCGAGGAGAACAATCTCACCCAGCACATTTCGCTGCTGCGCAAGGCGCTTACAGACCGGGCCGGATTTATCGTCACCATTCCGGGGCGTGGATACCAGTTCACGGCCGAGGTCATTGCCTCCCCGCCGGTAGTCGTAACCCCGGGCGAGTTGGAAAGCGCCGCCGGCCTGCAAGACGGGACGGAAGAGGCGCCCACACAGGCCGGTCGGCAATCCCGGCTGGTGCACCTTACGCACGCCGTTCCGCGCTGGGCGTGGATTTCAGCTTCGACTGTGCTGCTGGCCGCGGCGGCGGTGGCAGGACTGTCCGCGTGGCGGCGCTGGCAGCATCCGCCGGCGATGCGACGAGTGCTGGTGGCCGAGTTTGCCAACTCCACCGGCGACGCCACATTTGACCACACGCTCAAGCGCGCTCTCGAAATCGATCTGGAACAGACGCCCTACATCGACGTGATGAGCGAGCGCGAAGCCATGAGCACGCTGGAACTGATGGGCCGCGGCCCGGACACGGTTCTATCGCCCGATGTGGCCCGCGAGCTGTGCGAACGCAGCAACCGCCAGGTGCTGCTGACAGGCAATATTCTTTCCATTGGCCGCGAGTATCTGCTCACCGTAGAGGCCGCGGACTGCGCCTCCGGCCGGCAACTGACTGCGGCCAAGGCCGAGGCGGACAGCAAGGAAAAAGTGCTTGCCGCGCTCGATGAGGTGGCCGACCGGGTGCGCCAGGGACTGGGCGAGCCGAACAAGTCGATGGAAGGCTACCAGGTGCGGATCATGCAGGCCACCACCGCCTCGCTCGATGCGCTGCGGTCCTACTCGATCGGGCAGTTGATGGATGCGCAGGGAAAGAACGAGACCGAGACGCTGCCCTTTTACCAGCGCGCCGTCGAGCTGGATCCGCAGTTCGCCATGGCCTAT
Organism: Occallatibacter sp.; assembly: GCA_036267475.1. Lineage (GTDB taxonomy): Bacteria > Acidobacteriota > Terriglobia > Terriglobales > Acidobacteriaceae > Telmatobacter. The sequence continues at coordinate 27,905 of DATAVZ010000037.1, read as the reverse complement.
GGCGCCATGGCCAACGAGTACTACAACCTGAGCGAGCCGGATCTGGCGGAGCAGTTTTACAGGAAGGCCTTCGAGCTGAGCGACCGGGTGAGCGCCAGGGAAAAACTGATTCTGGCGGCCCACTACTACTCCGACGACCGGCAGGATATGGAGCAGGGCATCAACACCTACCGGCAATGGACGGCGACCTATCCCAGCGACGGGGCGCCGTGGGCAGACCTGGCCAACGACTACACGCAGATCGGCCAGTATGCGCCGGCCATTGCCGCCGGCGAGCAGGCGCTGACGCTGGAGCCCGAACGCGCCATGAACTACCGGGTGCTGGTGAGAGCCCTCAAGCGCGCCAACCGCTTCAACGATGCGCGGCAGGTGGCCGCCGAGGCCGTGCAGCGCGGCCGGGATTCGGCCGGTCTGCATGCTTCGCTCTACGAGATGGCGGCGATCAGCGGCGATACGAGCGCCCTGGCCGCCGAGACACGGTGGGCGGCCAGTCACGACACCGGCTGGTATCGATGGTACTTCCCCTTCCTGCGCGCCGAGGCGGCAGCGTCCGCGGGCAAGCGCGCGCAGGCGGATAATTTGTTCCACACCGCGTGGGAGACGGCGAAGCGCGAAAATCTGCTGGAGGCCGCCGACCGCATCCTGATCTTTCAGGCCATGGTGGAGCGAGTTTATGGCCTGCCCGCGGCGGCGCGAAGCTCGCTGAGCCGGCTGCACGACGCCAACGCCGACTCCGCCGATCTGGCCGTGGAGCGCGTCGAGCTGGGCGACCCGGCGGCGGCCATGCGCTTCGTGGCTGCGCACAGCGCCGATGCCGAAAGCGGCTCGCTGCTGGCCAGCGTAGATCTTCCGCGGGTAAACGCCAGCCTGGCCATGGCGCGCGGCAGGCCGCTGAAGGCGCTTGCGGCGCTCGAGCCGGCGCGGCCGTATGAGATGGCCGGCTACGCGCTGCCACAGGCGTTTGCCGAAGCGTTTCTGAAAGCCGCGCAACCGGACAGGGCCGCGGCCGAGTACAAAATCATCCTCGACCACTCGGGCGTCGATCCGCTTTCGCCGCTCTATCCACTGGCGCATCTGGGGCTGGCGCGGGCTTATCGGCACGCCAACAAAACCGCCGAGAGTCACGCGGAATACGAGCGCTTTCTGGCCGCGTGGAAAGACGCCGATGGCGAGGTGCCGGTGCTGAAGCAGGCGCGCATCGAGTACGCGCGCCTCGACGCGCAGCCCGCCGTGGCCGCAAAATAGCTCGGCAACGGCTCAGGCCTTTCTGCGCGGCGCGATCGAATCTTGACATCGGCAAGGCGCGCCGCTAAAGATGATTGCGCCGGAATGCGGAAGTAGATCGCGTTGTATCCGCAACGGCACGGCACAGGCTCGAAGCGCCGATCTCACCTTTCAGGAAAATTAACATGTCCTCTCGAATGCCCTATCGGCTGCTTTCCATCGCCGCGCTGCTCGCGCCGTGCGTCCTCGCGGCGGGCTGCAAAAGCTCCACGCCCGCGCCTGCTCCGGCGGCCAGCAATGCAGCCAGCGATGTGACCACGATTCCGCTCAAGGTAGACCGGCTCGATCCCTCGCTCGACAGCATCCTGCCCGCCGACGCAAAGCTCGAGCGCGTGGCCACCGGCTTCAAATGGGTGGAGGGTCCGGTGTGGGTGGACGGCAGCCTGTACTTTGCCGAGATTCCCTCCGACAGCATTCGCAAGTGGACGCCGGGACAGGGCGTGAGCATCTGGCTGCAGCCGAGCGGCTACAAAGGCTCCACGCCTTATGGCGGCCCTGAGCCGGGCACCAACGGCATGACCCTCGACGCCCAGGGACGGCTCACCGTGGCCGGCCACGCGCAGCGCGACATCCTTCGCTTCGAGTCGTTCGACGCCGCGCAGGCGCCCACGGTGCTGGCCGATTCCTACCAGGGCAAGCGCTTCAACAGTCCCAACGACCTGGTATACAAGTCCGACGGATCGCTCTATTTTTCCGATCCGCCCTATGGACTGCCCACGCAGCACGACGACGATCCGCTCAAGCAGCTCAAGTTCAACGGCGTCTTTCGCATTCCACACGCGCTCGATCACAAGGCCGGAGCGCCACCCGACAATGCGCATGTGCAGTTGCTGGTGAAGAATCTTACGCGGCCCAACGGCCTCGCCTTTTCGCCGGGCGAAAAGTATCTCTACGTGGATAGCTCCGAGCCGAAGAAACTCTGGATGCGCTATACCGTGAAGCCCGACGGCTCGCTCGCCGATGCCAAGGTATTCTATGACGCAACCAAGGACTCGCGGCCCGGCGCCCCCGACGGTATGAAGGTGGACGAGAAGGGCAACATTTACAGCGCGGGCCCGGGCGGGGTATGGATCTTTTCGCCGGAAGGCAAGCCGCTGGGAACGATTGTGATGCCGGAGCGCGTGGGCAACCTGACCTTTGGCGGACCCGATCGCAAGACGCTGTATATCGCGGCCAGCGGCAGCATTTACCGGATCGACGTGAACATCCCCGGCGAGCCACTGGTGCAGACGAAGTAAAGCGGAGTTAGCGGAGTCAGCGGAGTTTGCGGAGTTAGTGAAGGCCCAGCAGCATTATGGCAACTCCGCTAACACGCGCGAAGCGCGGCTAACTGCGCTAGCAGCGCTAACTCCGCTTCCCTCACGTCACCGGCCCCGGATTGAACAGCACAAACTCGTTGTGCAGGCCCCAGTGGTCGGCCCAGGTCTTTTTTCTGCCGCTCGCTACATCCAGGATCAACGAAAAAATCTCCCGGCCCACTTCTTCCACGGTCGCATCGGCGGTTGCAATCCTGCCCGCATCCACGTCGATCAGGTCGCTCCAGCGGCCGGCGAGTCCGCTGTTGGTTGAGACTTTGATCACCGGCGCAACCGACAGCCCATAGGGCGTGCCGCGGCCAGTGGTAAAGATGTGTACGTTCATGCAGGCAGCAAGCTGCAGCGTGCCGCAGATGAAGTCGCTGGCCGGGGTGGCGGCAAACACCAGTCCCTTCTGGGTGACGCGCTCGCCGGGGCCGGTGACGGCCATGATCGCGGTGGTGCCGGATTTGGCAATGGACCCCATCGCTTTCTCGACCACGTTGGCAAGGCCGCCTTTCTTGTTGCCGGGCGTGGGATTGGCGGCGCGGTCGGCTCCGCCCTGGCGCAGGTACTCGTCATACCACGCCATCTCGCGGATAAAGTCGCGCGCAACTTCAGGCGTGGCGGCGCGGGCGGTGAGCAGGTGCGCGGCGTCGCGAACTTCGGTGACTTCTGAAAACATCACCGTGGCTCCGGCGCGCACCAGCAGATCGGCCGCGAATCCCACGGCCGGATTGGCGGTGACGCCGGAGAGCGCGTCCGAGCCGCCGCACTGCAATCCAACCACAAGATCGGACGCGGGACACGGAACGCGCTGGCGCCGATTCAACTTTCGCAGCTTGTTTTCGGCAAGTTGCATGATGTTGGCCACGATCTCGCCAAAGCCGTGCTGCGCCTCCTGCATCACGGCCACCGAGGGCTGCTCTTCAAGCACCGGCAGCATGCTCGCGGGAATAAGCCGCGCCGGTTGCAGCTTTTCGCAGCCGAGGCTCACGATGAGAATTTCGCCGCCGAAGTTGGGGTTGAGGCTCAGGTTGCGCAGCGTGCGGATGGGAATAGCCGCGCCGGGCGCGTCGATGGCCACGCCGCAGCCGTAGGGATGGGTAATCGCCACAACGTCATCCACGTTGGGATAGCGCGGCAGCACCTCGGCCTTGATGCGCCGCACGGCGTAGTCGACAGTGGCCGCCACGCATTGAACGGTGGTGCTGATGCCGAGAATATTTTTAGTGCCCACCGATCCGTCGGCATTGCGGAAGCCTTCGAAGGTGCAGCCTTCGAGCGCGGGCAGGGGCGCGGGAACGGCTGTAGCCAGCGGGCAATCGTCGAGCGCGGGCGGCTCGGGCAGAGTCATCAGGCCTTCGTGGACCCAGCTTCCGCGCGGGCTGGCGCGGCTGGCGCAGCCAATCACAACGCCGTAGCGCAGGATGGCATCCCCGGCGGCGAGATCGGCGAGCGCGACTTTGTGCGCTTCAGGAATGGCTTCAACGAGCACCAGCCCGCAGGGAAAACGGCTGCCGGCAGGCAAGCCGCCGGGGTTCACCACCACGGCCACATTGTCCCGTTCGTCAACGCGAATGTATCGAGGTGGAAGCAAGGTGCTCATCGTTTGCAGTCAGGGCGTGGCATCAACGCACCAGGCAGGGCCTCCTGGGGTCGAACTGCCAGCCAGGAATGAGGAACTGCATGGCGGTGGCGTCGTCGCGCGCGCCAAGGCCGTTGGCGTTATAAAGCTGGTGGGCGCGCTCGATGGCATCCAGATCGAGATCGACGCCAAGACCCGGTCGCTCGGGAACCGTAATGAGGCCGTCTTCAATTTGAAATGGGTTGCGCGTGAGCGGCTGGCCATCCTGCCAGATCCAGTGCGTGTCAATGGCTGTGATGGCGCCGGGCGCGGCGGCGGCCACGTGCGTAACCATGGCTAGCGAAATGTCGAAATGGTTGTTGGAGTGCGAGCCCCATGTGAGTCCGTGATCGCGGCAGGTCTGCGCCACGCGCACTGAACCCTGCATGGTCCAGAAGTGTGGATCGGCGAGCGGAATGTCGACCGCGTGGAGCTGGATGGCGTGGCTGAGCTGGCGCCAGTCGGTAGCGATCATGTTGGTGGCCGTCGGCAATCCGGTGGCGCGGCGAAACTCGGCCATGATCTCGCGGCCGGAGAATCCCTGCTCTGCGCCGCAGGGGTCTTCGGCGTAGGCCAGCACATCGCGCCGTCCCTTGCAGAGCCCAATCGCCTCCTCGAGCGACCACGCGCCGTTGGGGTCGAGTGTAATGCGCGCCTGCGGAAAGCGCTCGGCGAGTTCTTCGACAGCTTCCATCTCTTCAACGCCGGGCAGCACGCCGCCTTTGAGCTTAAAGTCGTTAAAGCCGTACTGCTCATGCGCGGCCTCGGCCAGTTTCACAATCGCTTCCGGCGTAAGCGCCGGCTCGTTGCGCAGAGCGAACCATCCATTGCCGGAGGGATAGTCCGGCGAATCGGCGGCGCGGCGATAGGCGAGGCCGGTCCTGCGGCTATCGCCCACAAAGAACAGATAGCCCAGCACCGGCACGCTGGAGCGCTGCTGCCCTTCGCCCAGCAGCGCCGCGACGGGCTGGCCGAGGAACTGGCCAAGCAGGTCGAGCAGCGCGGCTTCAATGGCGGTGACGGCGTGAATGGCAATGCGCAGATCGAAGGTCTGCTGGCCGCGGCCCTCGCTGTCGCGGCCGGCAAAGCGCGCGCCGACCGCGTTGAGGATGGCGTGGAGCGACGCGATCTGGCCGCCCACCACGAGCGGCTTCGACTCCTCAAGAACGGCGCGGATCTTTTCGCCGCCGGGCACCTCGCCCACGCCGGTGTTGCCGGCCTCGTCGACAAGAAGAATCAGATTGCGCGTGAAATATGGGCCATGCGCGCCGCTCAGGTTCAGCAGCATGCTGTCCTGGCCGGCCACCGGCACAACCCGCATGGATACGATGCGCGGCGAGCGGCCCGCGGCGTTGAATCGCTCGCTTGCAGTGCCGGTGTTGGTAAACGCTGCCATGCTTTGCCCGTTGTGGCACATCATAGCACCGCAGTGGGCGCTAAATTTCCGGCGCGCGGCGGACTTTACAAAGGCACGTGCGCTCGCATACAAGGTTTATGACTAAGTTCGAGCAAAATCGAACCCAACCCGGCGCACAGCACCGTTTCACAGGACAAAAAAGATGAACCGTAGACAATTTCTCACTACCAGCAGCGCGGCAGGACTGGCGGCCGCATCCGTGGCTTCTTCCCGGCCGGCAGCGGCTGCATCCACGGCGCAGGCAAGCGCCCTACCGGTGCTGATGAAGTTGGGCGACCAGTCGGCCCCCACCAACGACACGCACCTTGCCTACCTGGCGCGCTACAGCGTGCGCCACGTCTGCGGCTATCCGCAGATCGACGGCGACCGGCTTTACGCGACCGTGGACGAGTTGAAGCGCATGATGGATATGGCCGCCAAATACGGCATCGCCATCGACTGCCTGGCGCCGCCCTTTCTGGCCTCGTCGTACATCGATACGGAAAAGCATCCGGCGATCATGCTGGCCGAAAGCCCGGAGCGCGATCGCGACATTGAGCAGATGCAGACCATGATCAAGAACTGCGCGCAGGCCGGCATCCCGGCGATCAAATACAACATGAGCATCCTGGGCGTGCTGCGCATCGGCCGCGTGCCGGGACGCGGCGACGCGCTCTATCACCAGTGGAAGCTTTCGGAGGCAAAACCCAAAACGCCTCTGACGCGCGCCGGCGTAGTCAACGCCGACCGGTTCTGGGAGCGCATCACGTATTTTCTCGATCGCGTGATTCCGGTGGCCAACGAGTATAAGATTCGCATGGCCTGCCATCCGCAGGATCCCGGCGTGCCACCCGAAGGCTACCAGGGCGTGAACCGCGTGTTGGGCACCATCGATGGACTGAAGAAGTTCATCACCATCCAGGAAAGCCCCTATCACGGACTGAACTTCTGCCAGGGAACCATCTCCGAGGATCTCGAAAATCCGGGCGTGGAGATCTTCGACGTGATCCGCTACTTCGGAACCCGCAAGAAGATTTTCAATGTGCACTTCCGCAACATTCGCGGTCATCGCAACGACTTTATCGAGGTGTATCCCGATGAGGGCGACGTGGATTTCGTCAAGGCGATCAAGGTGTATCGCGAGGTGGGTTATCCTTACATGCTGATGCCCGATCATGTGCCGCTGGCGCACGACGATCCCGGTTCGCTGCAGTCATTCGCCTTCTGCTACGGCTATATCCGCGGGCTGCTCCAGTCGCTGCGCGAGTCGGCCTGACGGCGCGCCGCGCCACCGCAACAACGACCGCCGCAGCAACAATCGCCGCAGCAACGACCACTGACCCCACCAGCGCAGGCGCTGACTGTGCGGAAGGAATCACCCTATCTTGACCGAAGCGCGGCAAACCCGCATCCGCTACCTGATTATCGCCGTTCTATTCATGGTGAGCTGCTTCAGCTTTGCAGACCGCTCGGCGCTGTCGCAGGCTGTCGCCTCCATGCCGAAGTCGATGAATCTGACGCCGCAGCGGATGGGCTACCTGCTGTTCGCCTTCGGCTGGGCCTATGCGCTGGGACAGTTGCCCTCGGGCGGCCTGCTCGACCGCTTCGGCTCCAAGCGCGTGTATGGCATCAGCATCGCGTTGTGGTCCATCTTCGCGTTCCTCACCGGCTGCGCCGGCTATGCGGCGGCGAGCGAAGTGTTCACGGTCATCTTCATCCTGAGAATTCTTTCCGGACTGGCGCAGTCGCCGGTGTTTCCGGGTAACGGACGCATTGTGGCCGCGTGGTTTCCCACCTCGGAGCGCGGTCGCGCCTCGGCGATCTTCAACTCAGCGCAGTATTTCGCGCTGCCCATCTTTGCGCCCATATTCGGGTGGCTGATTCACACCGCCGGCTGGCGAAGCTGCTTCTGGTTTCTGGGCGGCCTGGGCGCGGTACTCACCGTGGTGTGGGCCACAACCATCTACGGCGTCAAGGATCACCCACGCATATCGCAGGCGGAGATCGAGTTCATTGAGCGCGGCGGCGGCCTGGTCAACACCGATGCCGGCGCCAGCGCAAAAAAGAACACGCTCACCTGGGGCACGGTAAAGATGCTGCTCAGCTATCGCATGCTGGTGGGCGTTTACATCGGCCAGTACTGCATTACCACGCTGACCTGGTTTTTCCTGACGTGGTTCCCGCTCTACCTGTCGCAGGCGCGGCACATGTCGGTGCTCAAGGTGGGCCTGGCGGCGGCGGTGCCGGGGCTGTGCGGTGGATTCGGCGGCATTCTCGGCGGCATTCTCTCCGACCGGCTGCTGCGCGGCGGCTGCTCGCTGAGCTTTGCGCGCAAGCTGCCCATCATGGCCGGCATGGGGCTGTCGATGACCATCATCGCCTGCAACTATGCGCACTCGCAGACCATGATGCTGGCCTTCATGTCGCTCTCGTTCTTCGGCAAGGGCGTGGGCGCGCTGGGCTGGACGGTGATCTCCGACACGTCGCCCAAGGGCCTGGTGGGCATGAACGGCGCCCTGTTCAATCTATTCGGCAACATGGCCGGCATCACCACGCCGCTGATCATCGGCTACATTGTGCAACGAACCCACTCCTACAACGGAGCGCTGATCTTTGTGGGGCTGGTGGCCTTCTGCGCCATTGTGGCCTACGGACCGATTGTGGGCGAGATCAAGCGCATCGAGCTGGCGCCGGCCGGCGCGGCGTGATGCGCAGTGTGGCGAATGCGCATGGCGGGAATTTAAGCTAACAGTGACGAGGAGAGAAGCGCTCATGGCTGAGTGGCCGGGAAACCTTCCGCGCAACGCGTTCAAGCAGGCGCTCGCCCGGTGCGAGCGGCAGGTGGGCCTGTGGTCGGGACTGGCGGGCAGCATCGGCGCCGAAATTCTGGCCGGGGCCGGCTTTGACTGGATCGTGATCGACGGCGAGCACGCGCCCAACGACATCTCCACGCTGCTGCCGCAACTGCAGGCCATGCGCGGCGGCACGGCCGAACCGGTGTTCCGCGTGCCGTGGAACGAGCCGGTCATCATCAAGCGGGCTCTCGATGTAGGCGCGCGCTCGCTGCTGATTCCCTTTGTGCAGAATGTCGAAGAGGCCCAGCGCGCCGTGGCGGCCACGCGCTATCCGCCGCTGGGCATGCGCGGTGTGTCGGTGGCTCCGCGCGCCAATGACTTTGGCCGGGTGCAGAATTATCATCGCAACGCGCATCTCGACACCTGCGTGCTGGTGCAGATCGAAACCCGCGCGGCGCTTGCGCAGATCGAGGCAATTGCCGCGGTCGAGGGCATCGACGGCATCTTCATCGGGCCCAGCGACCTGGCCGCGGACTTCGGCCACCTGGGCAATCCCAGGCAGGCGGACGTGCAGGCGGCCATCCGCGATGCGGCCACGCGCATTCGCGCCACCGGAAAGTCGGCGGGCACGCTTTCCGGCAGCCTCGACGACGTGGAATTTCTGTTCGACCTGGGCTTCAACTTCACGGCCGCGGGCAGCGATGTGGGCATTCTGGCGCGCGGCGCCGAAGGCGTGGCGGCAAGGTTCAGGAAAGCGCGCGATTCAGAAAAATTTGAGAACAGTTGAAGGAGAATCATTATGGCAACGCTAGGATTCGTCGGGCTCGGCATTATGGGCCGTCCCATGCTGAACAACCTGCTGAAGGCCGGCCACACCGTCGTGGCCTACGGGCGCACCGCGGCCAAGCTCGACGCATGCGTGAAGGAGGGCGCCGAGCGCGGCGCTTCCAATAGCGATGTGGGCGCGCGCGCGTCCATCGTCATCACCATGCTGCCGGACGGGCCGGAAGTGGAGGAAGTGGTTCTGGGCGCGGACGGAATCCTGGCCGGCGCCAAAGCCGGCACGCTCATCATCGACATGAGCTCGATCAATCCGCTGGTGTCGCAGAAGATTGCCAAAGCCTGCGCGGCCAAGGGTGTGGAGTTTGTGGATGCGCCGGTGAGCGGCGGCGAACCCAAGGCCATCGAAGGCACGCTGGCGATCATGGTGGGCGCAAGTGACGAGGCATTCGCGAAGGCCGAGCCGATTTTGAAGTGCATGGGCTCGAGCGTCACGCTGACCGGGCCGGTGGGCGCGGGCAACACCACCAAGCTCGCCAACCAGATCATGGTGGCCTGCAACATTGCCGCCATGGGCGAGGCGCTCGCGCTGGCCACGCGCTGCGGGCTCAATCCAGAAGTGGTGGTGAACGCGGTCAAAGGCGGGCTGGCCGGCAGTGCGGTGCTCAACGCCAAAGGGCCGATGCTGATTGCGCGCAACTTCAAGCCGGGATTCAAGATCAATCTACATCAAAAGGACCTGCGCAACGCGCTGCAGACCGCTGAGTCCAATCGCGTATGCCTGCCGATTACGGCGCTGGTGCAGCAGATGCTGTCCTCGCTGATCGGGACCGGCAAGGGCGACCTGGATCACTCGGCAATCGCCACGTTTGTGGAAGGATTGTCGAGCGTGGAGGTCAAGGCTCCCACGGCGTGAGCGTTACCCCCGCGGAACCCGACCGGCGGTTTCCAACTTGAGCCCGGGGCTTCGGCGTCGGGTTCTTTTGTCTCCGCTCAACTGAAAAATTCTGCGATTGCGGAAACCACGCTCTGCTGTTCGTCTTCGCGCAGCTCGGGAAACAGCGGCAGCGCGAGCACTTCGCGGGCGGCGCGCTCGGCTTCAGGAAAGTCGCCTTCACGATAGCCGAGATCCTTGAGCGCGCCCTGCATGTGGAGCGGGACCGGGTAATAGATCTCCGAGCCGATCTGGCGTGCAGCGAGAAAGGCGCGCAGCTCGTCACGGCGCGGCGCGCGCACAACGTACTGGTGCCAGGCGTGGCGGCTGCCGGGCATCTCCCGCGGCAGCACCACGCCGCGCTGTGGAAACGGACCCGGCTCAGCCAGTCCGGCGGCACGAAACAGTTTGTCGTAATGTGCGGCAATGCGGTGGCGCGACTGGTCCCAGCGCTCCATGTGGCGCAGCTTGACGGAGAGCACCGCGGCCTGCAAGCCGTCCATGCGCGCGTTCCAGCCCAGCTCGTCGTGATAGTAGCGGCGGCGCATGCCGTGCTGGCGCAGGGATCGGACGCGCTCGGCAACCTGGGCCGAGTTGGTGGCCACCATGCCCGCATCGCCGGCGGCGCTCAGGTTTTTGGTGGGATAAAAACTGAATGCGGCGGCCATGCCGAGCGCGCCGGCCTTTACGCCGTTCCACTCCGCGCCCCAGGCCTGCGCCGCGTCCTCCACCACCAGCAGCCCGCGCTCTTTTTCAAGCCGTGAAAAGAAAGTGAAGTCGGCGGCCTGACCGTAAAGATGCACCGGCAAAAGAGCGCGCACGGCACTGCCGCGAGAGCTGTCCAGAACCGCCTGGACGGCTGCCGGCGCGAGGTTGAAGCTGACCGGATCAATGTCGGCCAGGACCGGCGTGGCTCCGGCGCGAAGAATGGCGCTGACCGATGCAAAGAAGCTGAAGGGAGTGGTCAGAACAGCATCGCCGGGACCCATTCCGGCCGCGGCCAGAGCCAGCCACAGTGCGTCGGTGCCCGAAGAACAGCCAATCGCGTGCTCGACGCCGAGCTGCGCCGACGCCGCCTGCTCAAAAGCCGCTACCTGCTCGCCAAGAATGAACTGCTGCGTCTGAAGCACATGCTCCAGGGCGGCCATAAGCTCCTGATGGAGCGGCTCATACTGGCGCCGGAGGTCGAGCATGAGGATGGGCTGGGAGGTGCGGATGGCGTCTTGCACGCATCTATCTTAACAGCGAGCTTGAGAGCGCACTCCGCAGCGGGATTAGCTGCGGCGGCAGCGGCGGACCGAGGGGTCCTGCAAAGGGTCAAGTGCAGCTCAGCATGAAAGTAATGCCGGGCAAAAAGCCGCCCATGTCACGGGCCCCATAGGCTTTCCCGGCAGGCGGCGCACTCCAAAACGGGCTGGACGGGCGGTTTGCGGGACGGCAGAGTTGAAATGCGCGGCAAACCTCTATATCTTGGTCACATTGCGGGCCCCGACGGCGGCGGGATTTCCGGAGCCGTTCCCGCGTAATTGCAACTTCACGAAATCACACTTGCAGGGCAATCTATTGAAGAACGCAGGAGATCGGCACATGGAGAACAAGCCGGCACAAAACATTCAGGATACTTTTCTGAACACGGTTCGGAAGGACAAGACCCCGATTACGATTTATCTGGTCAGCGGAGTCAAGCTCACCGGAAAAATCCGGTCCTTCGATAAGTATTCGGTGCTTCTGGAAAACAACAGCCAGGAGCAGTTGATTTTCAAACACGCCATTTCCACTGTGGTAAGCAATCGGAGCGTGATGCACAGCGAGCATCGGCCGTCGGCTGTATCGACCGGCCTGGGCCCAACTCCTGTCACGGCGCCATCGGTGCCACAGATCGCGGAGCAGCGATAGCCAACGGGAAGCATCCTCGGCCAGCAAGCGAGGAACGCCCACAAGGCGGTTACGGTTCAAGTTCATCCCGCGCGGAAACGGAGTCGGACGGGTCCGTTACGCGGGTTCGCGGCTCCTCGGAGCGCGCGGTCCTGGTGGATGTGGACTTCAGCCGTAGCCGTCGTACCGCGTCCCAGGCGCGGCACGCGGTGGTGCGTCCGCATGGGTATTTCGAGCCGGGCTTCGATTCGGATTCGCCCGATTCACCCGATTCAGACGACTCGGCCAATTCGGTCGGCTCTGAGTCCCATCAACCCCACACCGGCGGAACTGCCAACGCTCGCTACATTCGGCAAGCCTGGGACGCGCCTGGGCTCACTGCCGAAGAGTCGCTGGCGGAGTTTCGCGAGCTGGTGGTTAGCGCCGGTGGCGTGGTGGTCGCCGAGTTGATGCAGCGCCGTGCGCAGCCGGAACCGGCCACCCTGGTTGGCGCCGGCAAGGTGGAAGAGATTGCCGGCGTGGCAGCCTCGACCGAGGCCGACCTGGTTCTGTTCGACCACGATCTTTCACCCACCCAGTTGCGCAACCTTGAAGCGGCGCTTCCCTGCCGCGTGCTGGACCGAACGCAGCTCATTCTGGACATCTTTGCGCGCCATGCGCGCACGCGCGAGGGCCAGTTGCAGGTGGAGCTGGCGCAGTTGCAGTACATGCTGCCGCGGCTGGCCGGGCGCGGCAAGTCCATGTCCCAGCTTGGCGGCGGCATCGGCACGCGCGGACCGGGCGAAACCCAGCTCGAAACCGACCGCCGGCGGATTCAGCGGCGCATCGACCAGCTCAAGCTCGATCTGGAAGCGGTGCGTCGGGTGCGCAAGCAGCAGCGCCAGCGGCGCGAGGCCGTGCCGGTGCCCACGGTGGCGCTGGTGGGCTATACCAACGCCGGCAAGAGCACGCTGTTTAACGCGCTCACCGGCGCGCACGTGCTGTCGTCGGCGCGCATGTTCGCCACGCTGGATCCCAAGCTCCGCGCCATTGAGCTGCCCAGCCGGCGCAAGGTCCTCTTGTCCGACACCGTAGGCTTTATCCGCAACCTGCCGCACACGCTGGTCACCAGCTTTCGCGCCACGCTGGAAGAAGTGGCCCAGGCCGAGGTGCTGCTGCACGTGCGCGATGCCGCATCGACCTATGGCGACGAGCAGAAGGAGCAGGTGGAAAAGGTGCTGGGCGAGCTGGAGACCCTGGCCAAGCCGCGCATCGAGGTGCTGAACAAGATCGACCTTCTCGACGAGGCCGAGCGGCAGGCTTTGCGCCGGCATGCGGCGGCACGCGGCCAGGCGGCGGTTTCGGCGCGCAGCGGTGAGGGTCTGGATGAGCTGCTTGGCGCCATCGACCAGGCTCTGCACTCCGATCCGGTGGTGGAGGCCGAACTGCGCGTGCCGCAGCACGAGGGCGCGGTGCTGGCAGCTATCGAGGCGGGCATGGTGATCCACGCGCGCGCCTACGAAGGCAATCTGGTGACGGTGCGGGTAAGCGGTCCGGCGTCTCTGGTGGGGCGGTTGCGGCGGTTTCGTCTGCGGGGAGCATAGCCTGCGGCCGTTTCTTGCAGTGCCGGCACGATGAGCTGTTGCGCGCCTTTTCTTGAACCATCTCGCAACGCGCAGGAATCTGTCTCGCGTCAACCAGGAGAACCTCATGAATCCCATGGAGAACAATGGCCGAACGATTACTACATTGTCCAGCCGCGAGGTGTATCGCAACCGGTGGATGCGCCTGCGCGAGGATGAGATTCTGCGCTCGAACGGCCAGAAGGGCATTTACGGCGTGGTGGAGAAGGACGACGCGGCCATCATTATCCCCATCGACAACGGGCACGTGTGGCTGGTGGAGCAGTTCCGCTACACCATTGGAGAGCGGGCGCTGGAGCTGCCGCAGGGCGGATGGGAGATGGAGATCGAGCATCCTGAGGAGCTGGCGCGCGGCGAGCTGCGCGAAGAGATCGGCATCGACGCGGCCGAGATGCGCTACCTGGGTATGCTGTGGATCGCTTACGGCTTCACGCGCCAGAAGCAGCACATATTTCTGGCCACCGGCCTCACGGCTGCCCAGACCGATCCCGATGCCGAGGAGCACGACCTGACCACGCACTCCATGCCCATCGCGGAGTTCGAGCAGAGGATGCTCGATGGAAAGATCTGCGACGGCTGCACGCTGGCGGCGTGGGGGCTTTACCTGATGTGGAAGGCGCGGCAGGGCGCGGCCTGAGTGCGCGTGGCCGAGTCAGGCAGGAATCACGGCTGAGTGCCCTTGCTTGAGGGAAAACTCATACAATGCCCGGTCAAATGTGATCAGCGTGGCCCCGAGATCTTTTGCGGACGCCAACAGCCAGCAGTCACCCACCTGCTTGGTCGCCGGCTGCCCGGCAAAGGGCCTCGTAACCTGGCGGAATGCGGCATCGGCTCCGCGCGGTTCGGGATAAAACTCCACCCGCGGGTCTTCGAGCCAGCGGTCATAAACACCCCATGCGTTGCCAAGGATCAATGTCTGGGCGCCCATCACAGCGTTGTTGGTCAACAGGCGCAGCAAGCCGATCTGCGTATAGCGTGAAAAGGCAAGCCGTGCATCGCCAGGCAGTGATCGCACCCAGTTCCACGCGTCTTCGCCGTGGGAGTGCCCCGCAACCGAGAGCGCCAGCCAGACATTTAGATCAGGAAAAAACAAGGTCATGCGGATTCTCGTCCCGAGGGAAGCGTGGACCCAGCTTGCCGGAACCATGAACAAGCGGGCCGTTCACGGGCTCCTTCTTGCCTGAGTCCGCGTAAGCCTGCTCGATGGCGTTCACAATGAGCGAGCGGATGGAGGAGCCAGTACTTTCCGCCCGGCTTCGGAGGCGATCATGCAGCGGCTCGGGTATATCGACGGTGGTACGGATTGCCATGACATTACTATGTCACAAACGACATAACTATGTCGACCTGTAATTCGGAATGCCTACGCCCGCTCGGCCACCGGAACCCACGGCCGAGGATAAGCCGGACCGACATACTCGGCGCGCGGGCGGATCAGGCGGTTGTCGTCGAGCTGCTCGATGACGTGCGCGGCCCAGCCGGAGACGCGGCTGACGGCGAAGATGGGCGTGAACAGATCGATGTCGATGCCCAGCGCGGTGTAGGTCGAGGCGGAGTAGAAGTCCACGTTGGCGTTGAGCTTTTTTTCCTTGTTGATATACAGCTCGATGGCCCGTGACATCTCGAACCACTTGGGCTGGCCGGAGTCTTTGCAGAGCTTTTCGCTCATGCGGCGCAGGTGCGTGGCGCGCGGGTCTTCGGTCTTGTACACGCGATGGCCGAAGCCGGAGATCTTCTGCCTGGCCGCCAGCATGCCCTTCACGTACTCCACCGGATCGGCCCCGGCCTGGTCCACGGCCAGCAGCAGGCGCATCACGGCTTCATTGGCGCCGCCATGGAGCGGTCCCTTGAGCGCGCCGATGGCGCCGGTAATGGCGGAGTGAATGTCAGAGAGCGTGGCGGCGATAACGCGGGCGGCGAAGGTGGAGGCGTTGAGCTCGTGGTCGGCGTGCAGGATGAGCGCGATGTCGAGTGTGCGGGTGGCGGTTTCGGTGGGCTTTTCGCCAGTGAGCATCCACAAAAAGTTGCCTGCGTGGGTGAGCTTGCGATCCGGCGGGACAATGTCTTTGCCTTTGCGGATGCGGTCGTAGATGGCGACGATCATGGCAATCTGAGAGGTGAGGTGGAACGCCTTGCGCACGTTTGCGTCGTGGGAGTTGTCCTTTTCATCGGCGTCGTAAAAGCTCAACGCCGACACCGTAGTTCGCAGCACCTCCATGGGCGTGGCCGAGGTGGGAAAGCTGCGCAGCATTTCAATGACGCGCGGATCGAGCTCGCGGGCGGCGGCCAACTGGGCTGAGAATTCGGCCAGCGACGGCCGGTTGGGCAGGCAGCCGTTCCACAGCAGGCAGGTCGTCTCCTCGAAGGTCGAGTGCTCGGCCAACTCGTGGATGTCGATCCCTCGGTAGGACAGGACGCCGGCTTCCCCGTCGATAAAGCAGATTCCGGAGTTGGCAGCGACAATGCCTTCCAGGCCTTTCCCAATCACAGCGGTCGACATAGCCTTCGATTCTCCCTTTTTTGTAGCGATGGATTTTTATGCTTTTCGGCGAGCCGATCCAGGCCAGAATGTCTCGCCCGAGCGAAAAGAGCAGCAAAGATGTTTATAAACGAGCGGTTCAATGCTTGTCACGGCGGCCGCGGCGCTGGCGACGGCCGGTTGCTGGCCATGGCGCATAATGCGGGAAAGACGTTCCACTTCTGCGCCGGGTTCTGCACCGTGCCCTGCGCCGCCTCGAGTTTCAATATCCTGTAGGCTCCGTGGCGGCCTTCGGGGTACAATCAGCCGGAGTTCAGGGCGGAGCTTATCTGCGGCGGCTGGCGTGAGTTGCAGCGCGGCTCCCGCGGTAAACCCCGAGGCTCCTTCCGGCGAAAAAACGTCTAAACACAAATACCCGGAGCGGGCCGGCACAGGGGCCGCCAGGGGGCGAAAGGCAAGCGATGAGCGAAATCGACGATACTCCCCGAACCTACTCCGGCGCGCTACTGGCGGTGCTGGCACTGGCTCTGCTGGCCGCGGTCGCCGGCCTGATCTGGTGCGGCATGCTGGGCAGCCGCCTGACCACCCAGCAGGCGGAGCTGGCCGAAGCCAAGCAGGACAACTCCAAGCTGTCCGCCGAACTGCGCGAGACCGACGCACGGCTGCGCGTAACCACCGATGAGCTGGGCAAATCGCTGGGGCTGACGCAGAAGCAGCTCGATGAGCGCGCTCAGCAGATTATCCGGCGCGAGCAGGCCGACAATGCGCGGCTGCAGACGCAGCAGCGGCAGACGGCCCAGCAGGTGAACGCGGTATCGAGCGACCTGTCGAACGTGAAAACCGACGTGGGCGGCGTAAAAACCGACCTGGGCAAGGCGAAGACCGATGTGGCAACGGCGCTGACCCAGTTGCAGACCGTCCGCGGCGACTTGAATGGCACCAACAGCGTGATCGCCCGCAACCACGACGAACTGGTGCAGCTCGAGCATCGCGGCGACCGCAACTACTACGAGTTCACGCTCACCAAGGGCCACAAAACGCCAGTGGGAACCGTGAGCCTGGAGCTGCGCAAGGCGGACATGAAACGGAGCCGGTTCACGCTCAATATCTACGCCGACGACAAGACCTACGAAAAGAAGGACCGCAACGTGAACGAGCCGCTGCAGTTCTATAGCGGCAAAGACCCCGCGCTCTATGAGATTGTGGTGAACACGATCAGGGGAAAAAACCAGATCAGCGGTTATCTTTCCACCCCCAAAAGCGCGCCGGTGCCGCCGGTTTCAGGGCCTACGGGAGAGTAATCGCGCAGCAACCAGGCGCCGGGTGCGCAGGACTGACCGGCGGCGGTGGGGCGAGAGACTGGGCCCGCGACTGCGTCCGGCCTACTGCTCGGTGATGGGCACATTCGGTGTCAACACCAGGCGGGGCTGGTAGCGGAAGGAGAACGAAAAGTTCAGGTCCTTCCGTGAGTCCCACTGCGCGCGGGTGAGCTTGAACGCCGAAACGATGGTGCCTTCCACGGTCTGGCCTGGCTGAATGGTGGTGTCGAGCGCGAGCGGTTTGTTGTGCGGCACCGGCATTTGAGGATAAGCGAGAAAGACACGGTCGTAGTCCCCCGCCGAGGCCGCGTAGCTGGAGTGAATGCTGTCCGGCAGCGTGGCGTTGGTCATGGCGTTGAGAAGAAACAGCGGCATCTGGCTCTGATTCTTCAGCCGCACCTCGGTAAACACGTACACCTGGTCGAACTCCTCCTGCGGCATGGGCGCCCCGTTGGCGTCGAATCCCTTGCTCTCCGCATGCATTGGATGCGCCCATACGGCGACCACCTCGCCGGTGACCACCGGCGGCTTTTGCCCGGCGATGACATAGATGGCGATCACGATCGAAACCACCACTGTGGCGATGATGGCGGCGATAACCACGTGGCTGGTGCCCTTGGTTAACTCCTCGCCGCGGGCGGCGTCATCCAACTGGTCCGGGGTTTCCTGGTGCAGCAGACTCATAGCGCCCTTATCTTAGCCTGATGCGAGCAAAACAGGCTATCAAATGTTGCAGCGAAGGCCGGGAATTCTGTGCAGAATCGGGGCGAAACCTGGCTGCCGGAGCGGCTACGGCCGCGCCCGCAGCGCAGCCAGAAAGCCCTCCGCGCCGCGGGTGTTCAGCACATCCTCGGCAGTAAGCCAGGCGCGCTTGAGCTGGCGCAGGCCATAGCCCATTCGGCCCAGATTGCGGGCGTCGTGCGAGTCGGAGTTCATCACAATCCGGCAGCCCATTTCCTTGGCCAGGCGCAGGTCGCGGTCGTTCAGGTCCAGCCGCTCGGGAGCGGCGTTGTGCTCCACAGCCACGCCCAGCTCGGCGGCGCGCTTGAGCACCGCGCCGGTATCGAGCGCGAAAGGCTCGCGACGCAGCAGCAGCCGGCCGGTGGGATGGCCCAGGATGCGCGTGTAAGGGTTCTCGATGGCGCGCAGCACGCGGGCCGTCATCTCCTCGCGGCTCTGCTCAAAGCGGGTGTGTACGCTGGCGATGACCACCTCCATCTGCGCCAGCACTTCGTCGTCCAGATCGAGCGCGCCGTCGGCCAGAATATCCACCTCGATGCCCGCAAAGACGCGCAGCTTTCCTTCCATTGCGCGGTCCACTGCGCGGGTGCGCTCGATGTGTTCGAGAGCGCGCTTTTCGTCGAGGCCGTTGGTCATGGCGAGATTTTTGGAGTGGTCGGTGATGGCGATGTACTGGTAGCCGCAGGCGAGCGCGGAGTCGGCCATCTCGCGGATGGAGTTGCGCCCGTCGCTGGCGGTGGTGTGCATGTGTACGTCGCCGCGCAGGTCGGCGGCCTGAATCACGCGCGGCAGCTCATGGCGAGCGGCGGCTTCGATTTCCCCGAGATTCTCGCGCATCTCGGGCTCCATCCAGTCCATGCCCAGCGCGGCGTAGATCTCCTCCTCGGTAGCGGCGGCCACCGGCGTGCCGTCGTCCAGACGCGCCAGGGCCCACTCGTTGAGCGTGTAGCCCATCTTGAGGGCGCGCTGCCGCAGCGAGACGTTGTGCGCCTTGGAGCCGGTGAAGTACTGCAGCGCAGCGCCGTAGGATGCGCTGGGCAGCAGCCGCACATCCACCTGCAATCCCTGCTGCACGTGGAAGCTCACCTTGTTCTCGCCCTTGGCGATCATGTCGTGAATGCCCGGATAGGCCGCGATATGTTCCACCGCGGCGTGGGTCTGTTCCGGCGCGCAGCCCGGACCGGTGGCCAGCAGATCCAGATCGCCGGCGGTCTCGCGGCCGCGGCGCAGCGAGCCGGCCGGCGTCACGCGGTCGATGCCCGGAAACTGGAGCAGGTATTCGGAGATCTGCCGGGCGTAATCGTCGGCCACGTCGATGCGAAAGCGGCCGGCGGAGCGGCGATAGTCCTCAATGCCCTTGCGCAGCTTTTCTATCTGTTTGGCGCCCATCCGCGGCAGTTCGGCCAGGCGGCCGGCTTCAATGGCTTCGGCAAGCTGATCGATGCTGCCGATCTGCGCCGCGTCCCAGAATAGCGCGATGGTCTTGGACCCCATGCCGGGCAGCTTGAGCAGCTCCAGAATCCCGGATCCGTAGCGGGCCAGCAGCTCATCGCGCTGCGGCAGCGTGCCGGTGGCGGCAATGGCCTGCAGGTGCGCGGCCATGCTCTTGCCAATGCCCGGAATCTCAAGCAGGCGCGCCGGATCGGACGCGGCAGCCGCCAGGTCCACCGTGGTCTGTTCGGCAGCCTCGGCCGCGCGGCGGTAGCTGCGCACACGAAAGCTGTCCGCACCGCTGATCTCCAGCAGGTCAGCGGTCTCTTCCAGAAGCCGCGCCATCGTACGATTGTCCATGGCAGCTTTTCCCCTATGCAGCTTTCGCACAGCTTTCCCTTGCCGCTGCTTTCATCCCACACAGAGCCCACTTCAAGCAGTTCTGTCGGAATCAGTATCGGCCATGGGAGGCACACGGGACCAGTGCCACACGCACTGTACAAACGCGTGCGCTGGGTCGCACTCACAAATTAAATGGGGAAAAATTCAACCGGAGCACAGTTGATACAAGTCGGCTGATACAAGTCTGCCCGTTTGCAGCAGCGCGTGAACACCCGGCTAGGTTCGCGGTTATGCCGCGCTATGTGCAGCGTCCCGGAAGCGGATAACGGCGTCCGCCTGCGGTCCTTTCTGGCCCTCGACGATATCGAACTCGACATCGTCGCCCTCTTTCAGAGTCTTGTACCCGTCCAGTTGGATTGCGGAATAGTGAACGAATACATCCGGCCCGTCGTCGCGTCCGATGAATCCGTAGCCCTTGGCATTGTTGAACCACTTGACCTTTCCCTTGTACTGAGCCACAGGTTCCTGCCTTCCTTTTGATTCCTGAATAATTTTGGTGATCGACTTGGTGATCGAAGGGGATTCTTTCACCGACTACATTTTTAAGACGTAGATAACCGTGGAAAGGTTGATTGAAGGACTCCATCGAATGTTCCACAAAATGAAACGGGCCGGGGATTATCCCCGGCCCGCAAAGAATGATCTGTGGATTTCGTGGCTTGAATGCGGCAAAAAAATAGGACGCCGGCGCCACGCCAGCCCCTGTGGGCTTTTCTCAGAGCCCTTTCATGCGCGCGTAGAGCAGCACGCTGGTGAGCGTCTTGCCGTCCAGAATAGCCCCTTTTTCAATCATCTTGAGCACATCCGACAGCTTGACCAGGCGGAATTCGATCCGCTCGTCTTCCTCAGGATGCGCATCGCCCGCTTGCAATCCTTCGGCCAGAAACACTTTCATCGACTCGCCCAGAAATCCGGGACTGGCAAAATACTCCACCAGCGGCTTCCATTTTCTGGCGCTGTAGCCGGTTTCCTCAGACAGCTCGCGCTGTGCGCCGGCCAGTGGCTGCTCGCCGGGGTCGAGCTTGCCCGCCGGCAGCTCCCATAGATACTGGTTGGCGGCGTGACGATACTGCCGCTCGATCACGATCCATGGATTCTTTTTGCTCTTCGAGTTATCGACCGCCAGAATGACAACGCTGCCATTGTGGCGGATCACGTCGCGCTCGTTGCGGCTTCCGTCCGGCTCCACGATCTTGTCATGAAGCACGCGAAACAGCGGACCGGTGTAAACCACCCTGGAGCTTACGACACGCGCGCATTCCACAACCGTCTGCTCAAGCGCCGCCCCGGATTTTTTCTTGCCTGATTTTTTGGGGCCTGATTTTTTTTTGCCCGATTCTTTCCGGCCCGACTTTTTGAGGCCCGATTTTTCAGGGGATTCGCCGCCGGATTTTTCCGCAGTCCCGTGCTGTTTCGCTGCCTTGACCTGCGTCTGCGTCTGCTCCGCCTCTGCTTTTGCTTTCTTCGCCATCTCCACCTCTCGGCATCGCGCCCGGATGAAAAAAGTATACGCACCCGCGGCGACCCGCCGCCCAGCGCTGCCGGCTCCGCACCGTCCGTTCAGGCTGCGGTTGCGGGCCACTGGTTCTGCATCGATTGGGTCCGGCGTGGCATCCTTTATTGGAGCCGGAATCGCAATCCTTCCACAGAACGGCCCAACCAGATGCAAATGAACAAATCGAAGTAACAAACCCAGGTAAACGAGTCCGAGTGATTGAATCCTTGACCGCAGACTGTTATCCCGTGTCCCTTGCGCCGGGGCTGAGCCGGTTGTTTATGGACTTTTGCGCCAGCGAGCCGGCAGCGCTCAAGTTCTGTGCCTCGGCGGCGCAGCACAACTGGCAGCAGCAGCCGGCGGTTCCGGCGCACCGGGCGGAGCTGGCGCGGCTGGTGGCTGGGCAGAATCCGCTGCCCGCAGTGGCGGGGCAGGTGGCCGCGTTCGAGCAGGGCGCGGGAGCCGTGGTCACCGGGCAGCAGGTTTCGCTCTTCGGCGGCCCGCTGTTTACGCCCTTCAAAGCGGCCACGGCGGTTGCCAGGGCCCGCCAGGCCACGGCCGCGGGACATCCGCACACCGCCATCTTCTGGCTGGCCAGCGAAGACCACGACTTTGCCGAAATCGACCATGTCACTTTCCCCGCCGCGCGGGAGCTGGTAAAGCTGAGCTATTCTCCCACTCGGGCCGGGGCTCCGGCGGCAGCAGTGCCGGTGGGCGGCGTGGTGCTGGATGAGTCGATTACCGCGCTGGTCGACCGGGCGGCGGAGATTCTGGGTGCATCCGATGCCATGGACGCGCTGGCCGAGGCCTACCGGCCGGGTCGCACTTTTGCGCAGGCGTTCGCCGACTTTTACCGCAAGGTTTTTGCCGCGCAGAGGCTGCTGGTGGTGGATGCGAGCGGCCGCGACTTCCATCGGCTGGGCGCGCCGGTGCTGCAGGCAGCCATCGAGCGCGCCGACGAGTTCCACCGGGCACTGATCGAGCGCAACCAGGCGCTGGAGGCCGCCGGCTATCACGCCCAGGTGGCGGTGGCGGATCAGTCGAGCCTGCTGTTTCTAATCGATTCCGAAACCGGCGCGCGGCAGGCGCTGAAGCGGACCCCGGCCTCGGCCAGCGAGCCGGATGGGCTGTGGCAGGCGGGCGCACACACCTGTTCGACGGCTGATCTGGTGGGAATTCTGGAAGCCGAGCCGGAGCGGATTTCGCCTTCGGCGCTGCTGCGGCCGGTATTTCAGGACTATCTGTTTTCGACATCGCAGATCGTCGGCGGCCCGGCGGAGATTGCGTACTTTGCGCAGTCGGCGGTGCTCTACGAGCGCATTCTGGGGCGGCAGACACCGGCTGCGCCGCGCTTCTCTGCCACTCTGATCGAGCCGCAGACGGCCGAGCTGCTGCGCCGCCACGAGCTCGCGCTGGATCGCATCTTTGCCGAGGATGCCGGATCGCTGGCCAGGCTGCTGGCGGCGCGCGCCATGCCCATTGAAACCAAGCGCAACCTGGCCGCGGCCGGCAATGCCCTCGACGAGGAACTCACCACGCTGGTCGATTGGATGCAGTCCCAGGACAAGGGACTGGGCCAGTCGGCCGAGACCGCGGCCAGCAAGATGCGCTACCAGATGGACCGGCTGCGTACGCTGGCGGCGAACTTCCAGCTCCAGCGCGAATCCACGCTCACCCGCCACGCCAACGTGATCGCCCAGTCGCTGTTTCCCGGCGGCGTGATGCAGGAACGGGTGCACGGGGCAGCGTTCTACCTTGCACGCTACGGACTGGAGCTGATCGAGACCGTGGCCCGCCAGGCGGAGAACGCCTGCCCTGGACATACGGCGATCTGGCTGTGAGGGAAGCAGAGATCAGGGGTCAGACGTCAGAGATCAGGATTTGCGGGCGTGCTTTACCAGGCTTTCGGCGGAAAAAAGGCAAAGGGATGGTGGCCGGAGGAATTTGGGCTCTGCCGCCGCCCCTGCGCAATGTGGACCGCCTCGAAAATTAGCCGCCGACTGCTCCCTGACTCCAGATCACTGTTCACTGACCCCTGATCCCTGACTCCTGACCTCTGATCCCTGATCCCTGATCCCTGATCTCTGATCTCTTCCGCTCTCCTGCCTTATAATCCTCGCGAATCTTTGCGAGGGGTTTTCATGAAAACGTTTTTTGCCATTCTGGCCGCTGGCCTGCTATCTGTCTCGGCGGCGCATGCGCAGCTTTCTCCCTGCGCCGTAGCCGGCACCGACAATGCCTTCCTCGGCATCCAGACCATCCGGCTGTGGCCGGGACCGGCGCCCGAGGCCAAGGGCGACACCTGCAACGACATCCCCACCCTGACCATCTTCGACCCGCATCCGGGAACGGCCAACGGCTCGGCGGTGATCATTTTTCCCGGCGGAGGCTATGCCCACCTGGCCGGCAATCTGGAAGGGCGGCAGTTTGCGGACTGGTTCGCCGCGCGCGGCTTTCGCGCCTTCATCCTGAGCTACCGGCTCTCATTGAACGGCTACCTGCTGCCGGTGCCGCTCATCGACGCGCGGCGGGCGATCCAGACAGTGCGCGCGCGGGCCGCCGATTATCACATTGCGCCGGACCGGATCGTCGTGATCGGCTTTTCCGCCGGCGGCCACCTGGCGGCGCTGGCGGGCACGCAATTCGTGACCGGCAAGCCGGACGCCGAGGATCCCATCGACCGTGTCTCCAGCCGGCCGGACTACCTGGTGCTGGGCTATCCCTGGATCGGCGCCATCTCCAGCGACACCTCCCACCTGAGCTACTGCAAGGAGTTTCACGTGATGGACCGCTGCGAGGAACTGCGCAAGGCCTATTCTCCCGATCTTTTCGTGACCAAAGACACGCCGCCCACGTTCATGTACCACACGTTTACCGACCAGACCGTGCCCGTGGAGCAGACGCTGGGATTCTATGAGGCGCTGGTGAAGGCCGGCGTGGACTCCGAGCTGCACATCTTCGACCATGGCGGGCACGGCAGCGGACTGGGCAAAGGGGATGAGGCGCTGGACCAGTGGCCCAACCTGCTCGAAATCTGGCTGCGGGAAAAAGGGCTGCTGACGATAGACAAGTCGGCAGTCACGGAACGGCCGTGAGAGGTCGAAACGCAGCTTTTGCGCGGCCTGACGAACGCCAGAATGGGCCGGAAATTAAGAAGCGGGCCTCCGGAGTCGGGAGTGGAAGGACTTCCCGAAACCGGATGCCCGCTGGACCCTGGACCGGGTCTAGGTGGTATTGTTAGTTTAGGCTTGTTTTCTACAAAATCAAGCTATTTTTTCAGGAATTATCGCCCCTCGCAACCGCTGTCACATCTGCCGGTACGACGGGTCCGGTCCGCGTTGACTAGCGTGTTTCGCGCCTGATACAAAAGGTGTGTTCTACCCACGCTGTACCCGCCTGAAGAGCCGGAGCGAATCCCCACACACCATGCAAGAGATATTCCAACAAGTCGGGGCACTTCTGGTCGGAGCCCTACCCACCGCCGCGCTGTTTCTGGTGGTGGTGGTGGCCTACGAGTTCCTGGTGCAGGGGCCGCTGAGCCAGACCCTGAAGAAGCGGCGCGCCGTGACCCAGGGCGCCATGGAAGATGCCCGCAAAGCTATTGAAAACGCTGAGGCGCGCACCGCAGAATACGGCGAAAAGCTTCGCCAGGCGCGGGCCGAGGCTTACCGGATTCGCGAGCAGCGGGTCAAGCAGTGGACCGCGGAACGCGATACAGCGCTGGAAGCGGCTCGGCAGACTGCCGCGGACAAGGTGAGCAAGGCCAAAGCCGAGGTGGATGCTGAGGCAGCCAGCGCGCGCCAGTCCATTGAAGCCTCCGCCGCCGATCTGGCCAGCCAGGCGGTTCGAGCCATTCTGCCGGTGGCCGCCGGGGGTACCCGTTGAAAATGCACGTTTCGTCCGCACGCGGTTTTGCGTGGCCACTGTCGTTGCTTCTGTTGGCTTTTGTGTTACTTGCAGCCGGATTTTCCGCGCCGCACGCGGCTGCCGCACAGGCGCCGGCCGCAGACGCGGGCCAGCCCGCCGCGAGCCAACCTGTTGAAAGGCAAGGCGCGCAGGCTGCCCAGAGCAAAGAGCAGGCGGATCTCGACATCTACCGCCATGCCTCGGTCGTACAAACGATCGGCCGCAAGATGGGCCTGAGCGTGGAGGCCACGGCCAGGATCTTTGAAGCCATCAATTTCCTCATCCTGTTGGTGGCCATCGTGATTCCGGTCATGCGCATTATGCCCAAAGTGCTGCGCAAGCGCTCCGCGACGCTGAGCCACGACATCCAGACCGCGCGCGAGGCCACCGCCGATGCCAACGCCAGGCTGAGCGCCGTCGAGGCAAAGCTGGCCGGCCTGGACGCCGAGATCCAGAAGTATCGCGCCCAGATCGAGCAGGAGAGCCAACAGGACGAGGCGCGGATCAAGGCGAGCCTGGGCGAAGAGAGCGAGCGCATTGTGGCCGCTGCCGGGCAGGAGATTACGCAGGCCGCCGCGCAGGCACGGCGCGGGCTACGCCACTTTGCCGCCGACCTGGCCATTGCCCAGGCCGAAAAGCAACTGGCGCTGACCCCCGAAGTGGACCGCGCGCTGATCGGCGAGTTTATCGCCGGCGTGAGCAAGGGGGGGTCGAACTAGATGCCCGCCTTTGTTGCACGCTATGCCACCGCCTTTGCCGAGGTTGTGACCGCGGCGCACCTGGATACCGGCGCCCTGGACCGGCAGTTGACGGATTTTCTCGCCACCTGGGACGGCAGCCGCGAACTGCGCGAGTTTTTTACCAACCCGGCGACGCCCGCTGTGCAGAAGGTTGCGGTGCTGGACAAGATGAACGCGCAGCTCGGCATGCAGAAAGAGCTGCGCAACCTGATCGCGGTGCTGATCGACAACGACCGCATTGGACACGTAAGCGAGGTGGCCGCGGCCTATCGCCGCATCCTGCAGGAGCAGCTCGGCATCAAGCCGGCGGAGATTGTGACCGCGCGCGCGCTGAGCCCTGCGGAGCAGGAAAGCCTGGTGGCCGAAGTGGGCAAACTGGCCGGGGCGCGCATCGACGCGAGCTTCCGCCTCGATCAGGCGATCCTGGGCGGCACGGTAGTGCGCATCGGCTCCACGGTCTATGACGGCTCGGTGCGTGGGCGGCTGGAACGGCTGAAAGATTCGCTGATCGGTGATTAGTGATCAGTGGAGAGTGATCAGTCAACAGTTGTCAGTGGACAGTTTTTTGCAATGAGTTTTCAGTAGTCGGAATTGGGTCGTCAGTAAGAAACAGACTGAGCGGGCGAAATTTATTCTGTTCCCTGTTCACTGACCACTTAGAAGGAAAGACATGGCTCAGATCAAAGCAGACGAGATTACACAACTTCTTCGCGAGCAGATCGCGAACTACGACTCCAAGGTCCAGGTCGACGAAGTCGGGACCATCACATCGCTGGGCGACGGCATTGCCCGGCTGCACGGCCTGGACAAGGTCATGGCCGGCGAGCTGCTGAGCTTTCCGCACGGCATTGCGGGCCTGGCGCTGTCGCTGGAAGAAGACCAGGTGGGCGCCGTGATTCTGGGCGACTTTACCGAGCTCAAAGAGGGCCAGGAGGTCAAGCGCACCGGCAAGATTCTCTCCGTTCCGGTGGGCGACGCGATGATCGGCCGCGTGGTGAATGCGCTGGGCATGCCCATCGACGACAAGGGGCCCATTGCCACCACCGAAACGCTGCCTGTGGAGCGGCTGGCGCCGGGCATCATCGACCGCCAGCCGGTGCGCGAGCCCATGGCCACCGGCCTCAAGGCCATCGACGCCATGATTCCCATCGGCCGCGGCCAGCGCGAGCTGATCATCGGCGACCGTCAGACCGGCAAAACCGCCGTGCTGCTTGACACCATCATCAACAACGCCAAGAACAACCTCATTTGCATCTATTGCGCCATCGGGCAGAAGCGGTCGTCCATTGCTCAAGTAGTGCAGACGCTGACCGAAGCCGGCGCTATGGGCCACACCATCATTGTGGCCGCTTCAGCTTCCGAGCCGGCGCCCATGTTGTATCTCGCACCCTACGCCGCCACGGCCATCGGCGAGTTCTTCCGCGACTCCGGCCGTCACGCGCTGGTGATGTACGACGATCTCTCCAAGCATGCCATGGCCTACCGCGAAATTTCGCTGCTGCTGCGCCGGCCGCCGGGCCGCGAAGCTTATCCCGGCGATGTGTTCTATCTCCACTCCAGGCTGCTGGAGCGCTCCTCGAAGATGAGCAAGGAAAGAGGCGGAGGATCGCTGACGGCGCTGCCGGTCATCGAGACCCAGGCCGGGGACGTTTCGGCCTACATCCCGACCAATGTCATTTCAATCACCGACGGCCAGATTTTCCTCGAAACTGACCTCTTCAACTCCGGAATTCGGCCGGCCGTGAATGTGGGCCTTTCAGTTTCACGCGTGGGCTTCTCGGCGG
>DATAVZ010000036.1:0-43885 GCA_036267475.1 Occallatibacter sp. | reverse complement strand
AAAAACCCCGAATGGATAGCGAAAGGGCCAAATTTGGGGGATACAAAATCATCACCCAGGTCCTACGGATCGATTCTAGGGGCACTGTGGCGCGATCAGTTTTTGTCGCTTTCCGAAAAATTGAGTTTTTCCGCAGCCTGTAAAGCCCAACCTATTTTCAGCTCTTTACGGCACGGCTGAAGCCGTGCCCTTTCAAAAGGGTTCTGAGAAGGATGGTTTCTGGACAGATTCTTATAGATCCGTCGACTGGCTTGCTACCAGCCCCTTGGCTTTGGCGATGAAGTCGGCCAGCGGCATGGAGCCCTGGTCGCCTTTGCCGCGGGTGCGCACGCTTACTGTATCCGCAGCGGCTTCCTTGTCGCCGAAGACCAGAATGTAGGGCGTCTTCTGGTTGGCGAGGTCGCGGATTTTGGCGTTCATCTTCTCGTTGCGGCCGTCGGTTTCCACGCGGAGTCCCGCGGACCGCAACGCTTCTTCAACTTTGGCGGCGTACGCGGCGTGGCGCTCGCTGATGGGCACCAGGCCGATCTGCACCGGGGCCAGCCACAGCGGGAACGCGCCGGCGTAGTGCTCGATGAGCACGCCGAAGAAGCGCTCCACTGAGCCGAAGAGGGCGCGGTGTACCATCACCGGTTGATGGCGCTCGCCGTCCTCGCCCACATACTCGAGCTCGAAGCGCGCCGGCAGGTTGAAGTCGAACTGCACGGTCGAAAGCTGCCACAGGCGGCCAAGCACATCGACCAGCTTGACATCGATCTTGGGGCCGTAAAACGCCGCCTCGCCGGCAATGGTCTTATAGGGAATGCCCTTGCTCTTGAGCACGTTGTCGAGCGAGCGAATGGCCAGGTCCCAGTTTTCGTCTGAGCCGGCGTAGTGAGCGCGATCGTTCGGGTCCCAGGTGGAGAGCTCGACCTTGAACTCGGTAAAGCCAAAGGTCTTGAGCACCGCCTCGGCAAAGTCGATGCACGCGGCCACTTCACTCTCAATCTGCGAGGGCATGCAGAAGATGTGCGCATCGTCCTGGGTGAATCCGCGCACGCGCAGCAGGCCGTGCATGGTGCCGGAGCGCTCATAGCGGTAGACGTTGCCCAACTCGGCGTAGCGCGCGGGCAGATCGCGATAGCTCTTGGGCGAGTTCTTGTAGATGAGGATGTGGAACGGACAGTTCATCGGCTTCATGCGATACATCGCATCGTCCAGTTCCATGGGCGTGAACATGTTGCCCGCGTAAAAGCCCTCGTGGCCCGAGGTCTGCCAAAGATTTACGCGCGCCACGTGCGGCGTGTACACAAGCTGATAGCCGCGCCGCAGGCACTCGTCGCGCATCCAGTCTTCCATGATCTTGCGAATCATGGCGCCTTTGGGATGCCAGAAGATGAGCCCCGCGCCGGCCAGTTCCTGAGTGCTGAACAGGTCGAGCTGCTTGCCCAGCACGCGGTGGTCGCGTTTGGCCGCTTCTTCAAGCCGCGTGAAGTGCTCGTCCAGATCTTTCCTGGAGAAAAACGCGGTGCCATAAATGCGCTGCAGTTGTGGATTTTTCTCGTCGCCCAGCCAGTATGCGCCGGCCAGCGAAAGCACTTTGAAGGCTTTCACGCGTCCGGTCGACGGCACATGCGGCCCGCGGCAGAAGTCGACGAATTGGCCATTGCGATAAAAGCTGATCTCCTCGCCCGGCTGCGTGAATTTGCCCACGAAATGCGCCTTCATGAAATCGCCGTCGTGCTCGAACTCTTCCAGGCTTTTCTCGCGCGGAGCAAATTCGTGCAGGAACGGCTCGTCGCGCTCAACCACGGCGATCATGCGCTCCTGAATGCGGACAAGATCTTCGGGCGTGAACGGCTGCTCGCGATAAAAGTCGTAGAAGAAGCCCGAATCCGTGGCCGGACCGTGGCCGAGCCTGGTGTCGGGAAACAGCTCCAGCACCGCCGTGGCCATGACGTGCGCCGCCGAGTGGCGCACCACTTTGAGCGCCTCTGGATCCTTCTCGGTCACCAGTTCAAGGCGCGTGTCCTCGGTAAGCGGCGTGGAAAGATCGACGAGCCGGGTCGCGGACGCATTCTGCGCCGCATACATCGCGGCCTCGGCCGGTGCTTCGTGTCCCGCGCCGTCCGCTGACCCACCTGTTGACCCGCCTGTCGACCCGCCGTGCAGCGGGGCAAGCCGCGCCACAACACTGGCCGCAGCCAGCCGCGGCGAGATGGAGCTGGCAATTTCAAGCGGCGTTGTGCCCGCGGGCACCTCGCGGACGGTACCGTCGGGCAGATGAATGGCGATTGTGGGCTTACTCATGTGTATTCGTTGTTTCCTATGGGTGAAACGTGGAGGATTCGATCAACACTTTAGGATATACCGGCGCAAACAGAGAGACGCGAAAGGCGCGGTTTGCGGGTCGCTCGTACAAACCGCCGCTTTCGAGATATCCCGCTGGTGACAGATGGGCTCACTCCAACCGGCCAGCCGGTGGTGGCACCAAAGAGCGCGGACCCTGCCGCGAGGTGGAATGGCCAGGGATGCAAACGCGGGGCTATCGTGGCATGCATGGCTGGGGAAACCACCAGCCGGCAAGGGGCAGCAATGCAGGTGTTGTGCAGAAGGACAAATGGAAACGCTGAATTTCACTGCTGCGTATGCGGCCAGGGCTTTGTGATGTTCTGGGATCGGCAGTTACGCACGGAGCGGGCGCAGATTCTGCGCGAAGTGCGGGAGACGATGCGCCGCCATCATCGTAACGCTCCCGGGCCCGAGGCTCATCCGCAGGATGGGTTTCTGGCTCCGCAGACATTGGGATCGCAGAAACCGGCGGAAGTGGCAGGCGGGGTGCCTGTCTGGGAGCTATAAGGGGTTTCGGAATACGGCAAGTGTGAAGCCGCTATCGGCGACACAACAGGCCGGCAACGTAATGAGCCGGGCAGCCCGCGGCAAAACAGCCAGGGCTGCTCATTACGAAAGAATAGCTGGACTGAAAGCTAGTACAGGTGGTGGACTATACGGCCCGCGGACTGGGCCGATACAGCAAGCATATAGATAGAAAGCAGTTTACTTAGATTGCTGCATTAGAGTCAGTTGACTATTGAAAGCTTATAAGGGGTGTTTTCCTGGAGTCCGTCTCGCAGCCGCAAGGCGCCGCCGGACCTTATTTAAAGAACGGCAGCCTTGCGATGCCGGACAGCGACTTTGCCCTATGAGGCCATCGCTGCCGGCATCGATTTTTTTCGGTTACATTACCGCGCCGCCGCGTAGTAACCCGCAGGCTACCCCAGGGGGGAATGGCTGCCTACATCTATCGACCGCCGCAACACCCATTCCTGGGAATACCGTTCGCTCTCAGGTTCAGCTAAAGTTTCAATCAGACGGATCGTGGGTTTGAATATCCCATAGATTAAGCCCGCCACGATCCGGGCAGTTTAGTGAGGGGATGCGCCTCGGGGGGCGCTATAAGCCGGCCGCATTACATTTATTAGACAGACAGTCTCCCGTTGTCTCGGCGGCCGAGGGCAACGGGAGATTCTTATTTTTGAGCCTGCAAACCTTGCAAAGCGCCTCAGCGGCGTGTGACAGGCGGTTCGCCCGAATTGCCTTGCGGTTGGGCGAATAAAAAATCCAGGCAAACCCGATTTTTTGAAATGCAAAAGGTGTCCGGCTGCCGGTCACCGCAGACACAAAGGGCCGGGAATGACCCCAGCCCGCTTGTGTGTTTTGTGTGCCAGATTCTGCCGGAATCCGGGCCGCGGGCTTACAGGGGCTGCACGTCGGCAGCCTGCCATCCCTTGGGACCCTTCACAACGTTGAACTGCACGGCTTGACCCTCTTGCAGGCTCTTGAAACCACTTGAGTTGATTGCAGAGTAATGCACGAAGACGTCTTCGCCGTTCTGACGCGAGATAAAGCCGAAGCCCTTCGCGTCATTAAACCACTTCACAGTACCTTGTTCCATTTTGATCGTATTTCCTGGTTTGAATTGCGCTGGAGGAATCGGAGCGACCACTGGCAGAATCTTGCTTGGTTGGGCGAGTGCTGCTCACGCCCGGTTCGGTTCTAACGCTGGCCATAGTGTACCATCCCTGTCAAAAAAGAGACATTATTTATTTTCAGGGCATTTCGTCCACCGGGCTTTCATTATCTATATAGTTGAAAATATTGGCGATAAATCTACACCAACGATTGTGATACTGTAGCTTGTCGTCATGGCATACGATCCCATTCCCGGCCTGCTGGCACGCTGCACCCCGTCTCTGGAGCGGGAATTTGCGCATCTGCCGGACTACGACACGGCTCTCGACGAGTCCGCCATGGATGAGGTTCTGGCAACCGTGGCACATCGTATGGGAGACAACTACCCCTACTTTCATCCACTTTACGCCGGCCAGATGATCAAGCCGCCGCACCCGGTGGCCCGTGCCGCCTATGCGCTGGCCATGAAGATCAATCCCAATAACCACGCCCGCGATGGCGGCCGCGCCAGCTCGGATATGGAGGTGGAAGCCGTCCGGCAGATTGCGGCCATGTTCGGCTGGACGGAGTTTCTCGGCCACCTTACCTCAAGCGGCACCCTGGCCAACCTGGAGGCGCTGTGGGTGGCCGGCCAACTCGCCCCCGGCCGGCGCATTCTCAGCTCCGCGCAGGCGCATTACACCCATCGCCGGGTCTGCGGCGTGTTGCGCCTGGACTACGCAAGCGTGGCCACGGACAGCCGCGGGCGCATGGATCTGGAGGCGCTCGAAACCGAGTTGCGCGCCGGAGACGTGGGCATGGTGGTGGCGACCCTGGGCACCACGGCTACGGGCGCGGTGGATCCGCTTGACCAGATTCTGGCTCTGCGCGAGCGCTATGACTTCCGCATCCACGTGGACGGCGCTTATGGCGGTTACTTCGGCCTCATTGCAAACGAGCTGGATGAGCCTGCCCGGCGCGCCTACGCGGCCGTCGCGCAAGCCGACTCCATCGTCATCGATCCCCACAAGCACGGCCTGCAACCCTACGGATGCGGCTGCGTGCTGTTGCGCGATCCAGCCGTGGGCCGCTTCTACAAACACGATTCACCCTACACCTACTTCACATCCGCGGAGTTGCACCTGGGCGAAATCAGCCTGGAGTGTTCCCGTGCCGGCGCGGCGGCCGTGGCTCTGTGGGCCACCCAGCAGCTTTTGCCGCTTGCCGCGGAGGGTGACTTTGCCCGCGGCCTGGCCTGCGGACGGCGCGCGGCACTCGAACTGGACCGCCGGCTGCGCGCGGATGCGCGTTTTGAGACGCTCGCCGCCGGGCCGCCGGAGCTGGACATCGTTGTATGGAAGGCGCGCGCGCAGAGCGTCGGGCAGGCTGCACTGCGCGCCCATGAGATTTTCGACGGCTGCGCCGAGCGCGACCTGCACCTGGCTCTTGTACAATTGCCGCAATCCTGGTTCGGGAGCCCGATCGATGCGAACGCGCCGGCGGTTACCTGCCTGCGCTCGGTGCTGATGAAGCCCGAGCACGAAGCCTGGCTTGACCGGATCTGGGAGCGGCTGGATGCAGCAGCCGGATAGCAATGTCTGCCTGGAGCAGGAAACCGGCGAGGCCAGAAAACGTTCTCATTTGGCCGGAAGCATGAAAGGCCGTGATTTCGAGGGTACGGATGGCGTTTCTCTCTCCACCGCGAACCGGTTGCTATGCGACCCCGGCGTCTCGGGCACGGCATAAATCTGAGGTTTTGACCCGCAATGCATGATCCCGCCATTTTTCGTTCGCTCCACGTGCAGCGCTTTCACGCCGAACCGGCTATCTTCGTAGCTCCCGGCCGCGTGAATCTGATTGGCGAACATACCGACTATGCCGAAGGCTTTGTGATGCCCGCGGCCATCAGCTTTGCTACTTTGGCCGGCATTTCGCCGCGCGCCGACGGCAAGATCGTCCTTTACTCAGAGAACTGCGGCGAAGAGAAGACCTTTGACGCCGCCGCGGTGCCGCCCGCGCCCAGCGGCCACTGGACCGACTATCCGCTTGGGGTGGTTCAGATTCTGGCCGGCGAAGGGCACACGATTCCCGGCTTCAGCCTGACCCTGTGGGGCGATGTTCCGGTCGGCTCCGGCCTTTCGAGCTCCGCGGCTCTTGAAGTGGCCACGGCGCTGGCGGTGGAGTCGCTGGTGGGCATCGACTATCCGGGCCCGGTCATCGCCCGGCTCTGCCAACGCGCTGAAAATGAGTATGTTGGCGCAAGCTGCGGCATCATGGACCAGTTCATCTCGGCCAACGGCCGGGAGGATCACGCGCTGCTGCTTGACTGCCGCGACCTAAGCTTCCGGATGGCTCCCATTCCCGGCCATGTGGTCCTGGTGATCGCCAATACCATGGTGAAACACTCGGTGGCCGGTGGCGACTACCCCACCCGCCGCGCCGAGTCAGAAGCCGCCTGCGCGGTAATAGCCAGCCACCGGCCAGAGGTAAAGTTCCTGCGCGACGCCACCCTGGAAGACCTTGAAAAATATGGACAGGAGATGGCGCCCAAGTCTCTGATGCGCGCCCGCCACGTGATCAGCGAAAATCTGCGCACGGTGGCCGCCGCTGAAGCCCTGCTGCGCGGCGATCTGGCCGAGCTGGGCCGGCTTATGGCCGAGGCGCACTGGAGCTATAGCAAAGACTTTGAAGCCAGTTGCATTGAAGCCGACACTATGGTGGAGCTGGCCCAGGATCTGCCCGGACTGATTGGCGCGCGACTGACCGGCGGCGGCTTTGGCGGCTGCACCATCAACCTGGTGGAGCACAGCGATGCCGCGGAATTTTCCCGCATGCTGGGAAGCCGCTACGCGGCAAAAATGGGGATTGCGCCGGAAATGCACATTTGCCGAGCCTCTGGCGGCGCGCACCGGCTCAGCCAGCCATAAATCCGCATCTAATTTCGAAGCAGGTAAAAACACTCTCCGCGGATGCGGATTACGCATTCCGTTTCATGGCAGGTAACACTGCTGTGCCACTGGCCACGCCATGGTTCCTTGTTAAACTTGGAGGATGTTTCTTCCCGATGCAGTCCGCGTGGCAGCCCGTGTGAAGGAGCCGTTCTCTTTGGCCGGCGGTTCCGGCCGGCATAGCAAAAGCACAGTTACTGTAAGGTGAAGCCGATGCAGTGGAGTGGCTTTTCTCAATAAAAGCCGCCTTGCACACGTGAGCTACAGTGCGGAAACTCTGCTTTTACTATGAAATGCCGCGCCGGTCTGGAAGCGCAACGGAGTTATTCAAGCATGCACTCGACATCCATGAAGCCTTATTCCTACGAAACTTATCCCGCATCTGGCCACGTCGCTTACTTTTCCATGGAGATCGCCATCCATCCGGCGATGCCTACTTACTCGGGCGGCCTGGGCGTGCTGGCCGGCGACACGCTGCGCTCGGCAGCCGATCTTGGGGTTCCTTTGGCAGCGTTTACCCTGCTGCACCGCAAGGGCTACTTTCACCAGCATCTCGACGCGTCCGGCATGCAGAGTGAAGAAGTGCAGCCCTGGAACCCTTCCGACTTTTGTACCGAGGAGCCGGCACGCGTGACCGTGCAGATTGAGGACCGCATTGTCACCGTGCGGGCATGGCGCTACGATCTCGAAGGCCGCTTTGGCCACGTGGTTCCCATCTACCTGCTCGACACCGATCTTGAAGCCAACTCCGGCTGGGACCGCGGCCTGACCGACCACCTCTACGGCGGCGACGAGAACTACCGGCTGCAGCAGGAGATTGTGCTCGGCATGGGCGGGGTGCGCATGGCCGGCGCGCTGGGCCTGCGTGTAAACGTCTACCACATGAACGAAGGCCACGCGGCGCTGCTGACCCTGGCGTTGCTTGAAAGCCAGCTTGGCGGCGGACCGCTCGGCTCGGCCACCGATGCGGACATTGAGCAGGTGCGCAACAAATGCGTGTTTACCACGCACACGCCGGTTCCCGCCGGCCATGACCGCTTTTCGACCGAGCAGTCCATCCGCATCCTGGGCGGCGACCGTACCGCGCGTCTGCAAAAGCATGGCTGCTTTCACGAAGGGCTGTTGAACATGACCATGCTGGCGCTGCGCTTTTCGCGCTATGCCAACGGCGTGGCGCTGCAGCACGGCAAGGTTTCGCGCCA
Organism: Occallatibacter sp.; assembly: GCA_036267475.1. Lineage (GTDB taxonomy): Bacteria > Acidobacteriota > Terriglobia > Terriglobales > Acidobacteriaceae > Telmatobacter. Next base: position 35,805 of record DATAVZ010000036.1, on the reverse strand, counting down.
GATGTTCCCCGAGTTCACCATCGACACCATCACCAATGGCGTGCATGCGCCCACCTGGATGTCGGAGCCCTTTCAGCAGATGCTCGACGAGCACCTGCCCGCCTGGCGCCGCGACAATCTCTACCTGCGCAATGCCATCGATCTGCCCGATGCGAAGATACTGGCTGCGCACGCGCGCGCCAAAGAGGAACTGCTGGCCGAGGTGGGCTCGCGGACCGGAACGGTGCTCAGCCCCAAGGTGCTTACGCTGGGCTTTGCGCGGCGCGTGGCCACCTACAAGCGCGCCACCCTCATGTTCACCGATCCGCAGCGGCTGCTGGAGATTGCGCGTGCCGCCGGCGGCCTGCAGATTCTTTACGCCGGAAAGGCGCATCCCCACGACCAGCCGGGCAAGGAACTGATCCATCGAGTGGTTGAAGAGGCGGGGCGGTCGTCCAACGACCTGCTGCACATCATCTACCTTGAGGACTATGCCTGGGAGCTGGGCGCCAAGCTGACCGCCGGCGTGGACGTGTGGGTGAACAACCCGCGGCGGCCTTACGAAGCCTCCGGCACCAGCGGCATGAAGGCCGCCATGAATGGCGTGCCCAGCCTCTCGATTCTGGATGGCTGGTGGATTGAAGGCTGCATCGAGGGCGTTACCGGCTGGGCCATTGAAGACGGCGCCAACGACGAGCAGGAAGCCGAGGCGCTCTATCGCAAGCTGGAGACGGCCGTGGCGCCGCTCTATCGCGAAGGGCCGGAAAAGTGGGCTCGCCTGATGCGCACCACGCTGGCCTTCAACGGCTCCTACTTCAACACCAACCGCATGGTGAAGCAGTACAACCGCAACGCCTACTATCCCGAGAAACTGTTCGATCGCGTGAAGGTGGAAGAAGAGGCCTACGCGATCTAAGATGCGGCTGCGGCCCGGGCGCTCGAATGCCGGTGCTGGAGGCGATGAGCGGCCTCGAGGCCGGGCTGGATGCGATTCGCGAAACGCTGCGCAACCGCGAGGCTGTGCTGCTGAATTAAGGCATTTCGCCAATTTCTATGCGGTACGCGGCATCGTGCAAGGCGGAGTTTCATTCCAACCCGCGCACCAGGAACTCCTCCTGCCCGATCCCGCTTCAATCGCCGTTACCCTGACCGGCTTTGCTACCCCAACTGGCGGATTTCGCTGGATGTGCCGCCGGCGGCGGGGACGTAGCATTTCATGGTGTAATCCATCACCATGCGGTCGGCGTTGAAACGCCAGCCGAGGGTGCGGATGGTCCGCTTCATGCGCCTGATCCAGCCACGCGGCAAACCGTCCTTGTCCACCTGATAGTAGAGCGGAACGACCTCTTCGAGCAGCACGCGATACAGATCGTTGCCGTCGCGGCTGTCATGCACATCCATGCTGGAGTGAGTGCGGCCGTTGCCGATGGCAAAGCCGTTGAGGCCGTCGTAGGCCTCGGCCCACCAGCCGTCGAGGATGGACAGATTGAGGCCGCCGTTGAGCACCACCTTCTGTCCGCTGGTGCCCGATGCCTCCAGTGGGCGGCGCGGGTTGTTGAGCCACACGTCGACACCCTGCACCAGGTGACGGCCCACGTTGATGTCGTAGTCCTCAATAAAGACGAACTTGTCGGCGAAGTCGGAGTCGCGCATCAACTGCGCAATCTGCTGCAGCACCTTCTTGCCCGGCTCGTCGTGCGGATGCGCTTTGCCGGCAAAGAGGAACTGCACGGGACGCTTGGCGTCATTGACCATGACGGCCAGCCGCTCAATGTCCTTGAGCACCAGATTGGCGCGCTTGTAGGTGGCAAAGCGCCGCGCAAAGCCGATGGTGAGCGCATCGGGAGAGAGCACTTTGTCCAGGCGCTTGAGCGCTTCCGGCGACTCGCTGCGGCGCTCGGCCTGCTCGCGCGCGCGGCGGCGGGCAAAGTGGATCAACTGAGCCTTCAGGCTCAGGTGCGTCTCCCACAGCTCGCCGTCGTCCACATTTTCGATGTTGGACCAGGTGTGGTCTGCGCCGCTCTGCCGGAACCAGCCGACACCGAGATGACGGTCATAGAGCCGGGCCATCTGCGGCGCCAGCCATGAAGGCACGTGTACGCCATTGGTGACGTGGCCGATGGGCACCGCATCCTCGGGCCGGCCGGGATAGAGTCCCTTCCACATGGCGCGCGACACCTCGCCGTGGAGCGAGCTGACCGCGTTCACGCGGCGCGCCAGCTTGAGGCCCAGCACGGTCATGCAGAAGGACTCGCCGCTGTCGGACGGATATTCGCGCCCGAACCCCATCAGGTTCTCATGGGTAATGCCGAGCTGCTCGCGCAGCGGTCCAAGATGCTCCTCGATCAGGTCGGGACTGAAGCGGTCATGGCCGGCAGGCACCGGCGTATGGGTGGTAAAGATGACCTCGCGTGGAATGTGGCTGGCGGCGGCGTAGAAGTTCAGACCCTCATCTTCCATGCGCGCGCGAATGGCCTCAAAGACCGCGAAGCCGCTGTGCCCTTCATTCAGGTGGAGCACGCCAGGGGAGATGCCCATGGCGCGCAGGGCGCGAAAGCCGCCCACGCCCAGCAGCAGCTCCTGGCGAATGCGGGTGCGCGCGTCGCCGCCGTAGAGCCGCGACGTGGTAGCCAGATCTTCGGGCGCATTGCCTTCCACATTGGAATCCAGCAGCAGCAGGTCGCACCGGCCCACCTTTACCCGCCACACCTTGGCGCGAATCGTAGAGCCGCGCGTGGCGATCTCCACCACCACTGGCTCGCCGTTGATGCCGATGGCCGGCTGCATGGGCAGTTGATTCACATCCGTCTGCAGATACTCTTCGCGCTGCCAGCCGCTCCCGTCGAGCCGCTGCAGAAAGTAGCCCTGCCCGTAGAAGAGACCAATGCCGACCAGCGGAATGTCCAGGTCGGAGGCGCTCTTGATGTGGTCGCCGGCCAGCACGCCCAGGCCGCCGGAGTAAATGGGCAGCGACTCGTGCATGCCGAACTCGGCGGAAAAATAGGCCACTGGCCGCGGCCGCAGCACGCCCGCATGGTTTGCGCCCCAGGTGCGATCGGCCTTCAAATACTCCTGCTGGCGGCGATACACGTAGTTGATGCGGCTGTGCAGCAGCAGCTCGCTGGCGCGCCGGTCGATCTCGCCCAGCGGCATCTCGCTCAACAAGGAGATGGGATTCTGGTTAAGCTCGCGGAAGCGCACCGGGTTGAGGTCGCGGAACAGGCTTACGCAGTCGTTGTCCCAGCACCACCACACGTTGCGCGCCAGTTCCCAGAGCTTTTCCTGCGCCGGGGCAATGAACCGGTCGAGCGTGCGGGCTTCACTGATGATGGGCGCCACCTGGCTGGCTGCCTCGGCCAGCATGCGGATCTCGGCTTCGCGAAAGGTGCGCGGCTCCTTGGTTTGAACCACCAGCACGCCCTGCAGAACGCCGCGGTCCACAATGGGAACGCCCAGGAACGAGTGATATTCCTCTTCGCCTGAATCTTTGAAGTACTTGTAGCGCGGGTGATTGCGCGCATCGGCCACCATCACCGGCCGCAACTGCTCGGCCGCCAGTCCGGAAAGCCCCTCGTGCAGCGGCATTCTCAGCGTGCCGATGCAGCGCGGATGCAGGCCGAGAGACGCGGCCAGCACCAGGTTGGCGCGATCCGGCTCCAGCAGATAGGCCGAACAGACATCGGTCTGAAAGCGCGAGGCGATCAGCGCCACGATGTTCATGAGCGTATCGGCCGGCTTGCCCACTTCTTCAGCGAGACTGGCAATCTCCTCCAGGGTCAAAACCAGATTGGCGTCAGTGGGGGCTTGGATGGGATTCATCGGTGTACCTTCGCCTTTCGTTTGAATAAGAGGACAACGACACCTGCGCATCGCGTGGCAGGCAACTGAAAGATAGAAGTAGAGCTAAGCGCCGGACTGTGCAATGCGGCAGACGGACAAATCGCCGGGAAGATCCCAGGCTCGCTGATCGGGATAAGTCCCACAATAGCACACCGGTGGGCTGCGGCCGCGACAGATTTGCCGCGGCTTGCGAACCTTAGTTTCGGGTTGCGAAACACCTGACAGCGCGCACGATTACACCAGTTCAGCCGGAGTCCAGGTTGCAATCCGCCGCGGATGCGGCAACGACTGGCTTTACCATGGCGTCATGAGCTGAAAAGATGGAGAGCTGGAAAGATGAAGCGCCGGAAGGGCGAGTGCAGCGGATGAAGGTTCTTATCTTTGGCGCAACCGGCATGGTGGGCCAGGGCGTGCTTCACGAGTGCCTGCGCGATGCGGATGTCGAGCAGGTGGCTGCCATCGGACGGAGCGCGACCGGCATCCGGCATGCTCGATTTACCGAGATTGTGCACGCCGACCTGGCCAGCTACGCCTCCGTTGAGGACCGGCTGCGCGGCTTCGACGCCTGCTTCTTCTGCCTGGGCGTCTCTTCGGCCGGAATGAAGGAGCGCGATTACGAGCGCGTCACATACGGATTTACCATGGCCGCGGCTGAAACCCTCAGCCGGCTCAATCCCGGCATGAGCTTTGTCTTCGTCTCCGGCGCCGGCACGGATTCAACTGAAAAAGGACGCGTGATGTGGGCCCGCGTAAAGGGGCGCACCGAGAATGCGTTGCTGCGGCTGCCGCTCAACGCATGGATGTTCCGGCCCGGAATCATTCAGCCGCTCGACGGCATCCGGTCGAAGACGGCGGCCTACCGCCTGCTGTACGGCCTGATGAGGCCGTTGCTGCCGCTGCTGCGCCGGGCCATGCCGAATCAGATCGTGACCACGCGGGAGATCGGGCGGGCCATGCTGAACGTGGCGCGTCGCGGATACCCGAAACATATTCTCGAGACCCGCGACCTGCGCATTGCCGCCGCATCGTAACGCCGCGCCTGCCCGGCGCCGTGGTAAAGTGAGAATCCACGGAGGGCGCAAATGGCAGGTGGGGCGCAGCTTGCCGACAATGGCGAGACCATCGACCTGCAGCAGCAGGTAGCACGGCTGCAGGCGCTGCTGGAGGCCTCGCGCCAGGTTCACTCCACCACCGACGAGCAGGAAGTGCTGGAACAGGTGCTGCGGATCGTGGTGCGGGAGCTGGAGATGGCCGGCGCCGCGTTTGCTGATGCCGGCCTGAGCTACGGCAGCATGACGGTGGATGCGAACAGCATCGCCCTGCTGGTCTATCCGCTGACCGACCGCGATGGCAAGGCCATGACCGAGTTGCGGGTGGCCGCACCCGAGGGCCGGACCCTCACCCTTTATGAAGCCGACTTTCTGGAAGGACTGGTGCTGCAGGCCGCCGTGGCTCTGGAGAGCGCGCGCAACCACAAGCGCAACGTGGAGTTTGCGCGGGTGCAGCAGGACCTGGAGGCAGCCCGCCAGATTCAGCGTTCCCTGCTGCCGCAGCATCTGCCCGAGATCTCCGGCTACTCTCTCGGCTTCCGCTCCAATACCTGTTATGAGGTGGGCGGCGACTATCTGGACATCGTCTCGCAGCCGGACGGCAGCCTGCTCATGGTGGTGGCCGATGTGGCCGGCAAGGGCCTTGCCTCGGCCTTCATGTCTGCCAGCTTTCGCGCCGCCTTTCGCGGCATGGCCACCACGCAAATGCCTTTGGACGAGCTGGCCACGCGCATGAACCAGCACCACTGGGCAGAAGGCGAAGAGGCCCGCCGCCGTTATGTGACCGCCATCTTCATGCGCCTGCAGCCGGAGGCCGGGGAGATCGAGGTGGTCAACGCCGGACATAATCCCGGATTCCTGATTGTGCCCGGCGCGGGGCCGCGGCAGTTTGACGCCGCGGGACCTCCGCTGGGGCTGCTGCCGGGGATGCGCTACTCGATCGAGCGCGGCCGGCTGCCCGCCGGAGCGCGGCTGCTGTTTTATACCGACGGACTGACCGAAGTCTTTCGCGGCGAAGAAGAGTTTGGCCCCGAGCGCCTGCTGCGGGAATTTTCTACGTGCCCTTCTGAAAATGCCGATGGTATTCTCAATGCATTGTGGACGGCTATTGAAGACTTTGCTGAGGGCAGCCCGCAGGGAGACGACATGACCGCACTGGCGCTCGCCTCGGCTGGCCGCGCAACCGGTTCGACGGAGATGCCGGCATGAACCGCAGCAAGCCTACGTCGGTTGAAGTGCGGCTGCCCTCGCGCATGGGCTTTGAAAAGGTCGCCATGAGCGCGGCCGCAGCCGTGGCCAGGCTGGAGGGCTTTCGCGAAGACCGCATTGAAGATCTGAAGACCGCCCTGGCCGAAGCCTGCATCAACGCCATCGAACACGGCAACCGGCTCAATGAAAAGCGCACCGTGGTGGTTGTGCTTTCGGCCGTGGACGATGCGCTGGAAGTCAAGGTCATCGACGACGGCAAAGGCATCAAGGCGCAGCCGGTCAAGCCGGACATCGACCGCAAGATGCATGGCGAGGAAGATCCGCGCGGCATGGGCATGTTCCTGATCCAGGCGCTGGTGGACGAGGCCGAGTGGGTCTCGGGCACCGACGGAAAAAGCAGCTATGTACGGCTCGTCATCCGTCTCGATAAAGACGCGGAATAGAATAAGCACTGGCGAGCGAATCGCGGAGGCCATCGAAACGTGCAGAGCGAAACCAAGTCGCGCACTGACCAGCTAACCACACCGGCCGGACATTCTGTCGCCGTTCTGCGCTTTGAGGGCGACATTGCCAGCACGTCGAAAGACGCGGTGCTGGGCGCATACCAGTCTCTGCCCAAGGCCACCAACAAGCTTATTCTGCTCGACTTTACCAAGGTCGACTACATCAATTCGAGCGGCATTGCGCTGGTGATTCAGATGCTCATCGAGGCCTCGAACTTCGATCAGAAGGTTTATGCCTTCGGGCTTTCGGCGCACTTTACAAAAGTCTTCACCATGGTGGGAATCACCAAGTACGCCAGGCTGTTTGCGAGCGAGCCAGAGGCGCTGGCCGCGCTTTAACGGTCTTCCACCTGCCTGCCTTTCCTTTGCATATCCTGCGTGGGCAACAGGCCCACGCGACACCCGATGGGGCGAAACGGCGCCACGCGGGAAAATGACAACGGATCGCGATGGATCGCCGGCGATGTTTGTCCCGGCGCTATCATTCCACCATGCAACTCGACGCGATTCAAACTGCGCTGCGCGATGCCGGCCTTGACGGCTGGCTGTTCTACGATCATCACCACCGCGATCCCATTGCCGCGCGCATCCTTGGCCTGGATGAAAAGGCCCACATCACGCGGCGCTGGTATTACTTCATTCCCGCCGGCGGCGATCCGCACAAGCTCGTGCACCGCGTGGAACAGGGCAGGCTGGACGCACTGCCCGGCGTAAAGACGCTCTACTCAAGCTGGCAGGAGCTGCACGCGGGGCTGGCGTCCATGCTCCACGGCGCGCGGCGCATCGCCCTGCAGTACTCGCCCAACAACGACATCATGTACGTGTCGATGGTGGACGCGGGCACGGTCGAGTTTCTGCGCTCGCTGGGCAAAGAGATTGTGAGCTCGGCCAATCTGGTCAGCCAGTTCGAGGCCGTGCTCAGCCAGGAACAGATCGTGAGCCATGTTGCCGCACAGCAGGCCATCGACGCGATCCTCGCCGAAGGGTGGAAGGAGATGGGCCGGCGGGTGCGGTCGTCCGCGGCTGAGGTCTCGGAGTACGACATGGTGGTGTGGCTCAGCGAGGCCATGACCCGCGAGGGCCTGGTGTGGGAGAACGGACCCAACGTGAGCGCCAACGCCAACAGCTCCGACTCGCACTACGAACCCACCGCCGAAAGCTCCGCGCACATTCGCGACGGCGACTTCGTGCTGATCGACATCTGGGGCCGCGTGAACTCGCCGGGCACCATTTTTTACGACATTACCTGGACCGGCGTGGTGGGCCGCGAACCTTCTCGGCGCGAGCAGCGGGTGTTTGAAACCGTGCGCGCCGCGCGTGACGCGGCGATTGCCGCCGTCGAGTCGGCGTTTGCCGAGGGGCGCGACCTGTGCGGCTTCGAGGCCGACGATGCGGCCCGTGCCGTCATCCGCGCGGCCGGATTTGGCGAGTACTTTACCCACCGCACCGGCCACAACATTGCGCAGGAGCTGCACGGCTCCGGAGCGCATCTGGACAATCTGGAGACGCACGACGACCGGCGCATCCTGCCCAACACCTGCTTTTCCGTCGAGCCGGGCATCTACCTGCCGGAGTTTGGCGTGCGCAGCGAAGTGAACATGCTGACCGCGCCCGGCAAGGCCTGGGTCACCGGAAAAATTCAGCGCGAGCTGGTGAGGATTTAGGGCGCTTGCTGTACGGGCTGAACAGGCTGCGAAAAAACTCTCCGGGAAAAGCAAGAAGTGTCAGGGCACGACTTCAGTCGTGCCGATAAAGGCTTCCCAATCAATCTCCGGCTTCAGCCGCTGGGCGAATTTTTTCATCTCAAATCGACTTTTCCAGCAACCTTTGGAGTTTTTCCGCAACCGTGAAGCCGGTACCCTTCATGCCGTCGACTTGCTCAGAGACGACCTTGCGCGCATCGGATTACTGTTCGGATTACTTCACGGCGCCATTTTGAATGTCGGGCGACAAGTTCGCTCCGAAGGGAAGAAACAAGGTTACGACCGTGCCGCTCCGCTCCTTGCCCTGCCTGCTGCGAACCGAAATCCGGCCCTGATGCCGCTTTACGATGTCCGCTGCAATCCAAAGGCCGAGGCCGACTCCGCCAATCCCTTTGGTCGAATAGAACGCTTCGAATAATCGGCGCTGTGTGATTCGATCCATGCCGACGCCGGTGTCGGCGATTGTGAGCATCAAACCCGCCCGCGCCGACTTGAGATCGGTATGCTTTCGGCTGCGGACGATCAACCGTCCGCCCGCGGGCATGGCGTCAATGGAGTTGGAAATCACATTGACGAGAACCTGGCGGATATCGCCCTCGAAACATTCGACCGGCTCATTTGCCCGTTTCCGCGTTTCCACCCGGATGTTCGCGTTTTTCAAGCGCGCCTCGTGAACGCCGAGCGTCGCCGAACACAGGTCCAGGCAGGAGACGACCTGCGGCTTCATGGCCTGCCGGTGAAATTGAAGGGTCTGGTTCGCGATGGACGAGACGCGGCGAAGCTCCTGCTCGGCCTGATCGAGCCAGCGCCGGACATCGGAGTCCTGAGTCCGCTCCCGGGAGAGGTAGAGAAGGTTGGTGACGGCTTCGAGCGGATTGTTGATTCCATGCGCCATGCTGGAGGCGAGACGGCCAACGGCTGCCAGCTTTTCGGTTTGCATCACAGCCGCCGCGGCTCTCTCGGCTTCGACCATCCTGAGCCGGATTTCAAAGCGGGCCATCACCTGCCTGGAAAGCGCTTCAAGAGCGCTTACCTGCTGGGCGCTCAGCGCGCGCGGTTTTGTATCGAAGACGCATACGGTGCCGAGAATATGCCCGTTGGGCGCAACCAGCGGGGTTCCGGCGTAAAACCGGATTTTGGGGCCGCCAAGCACGAAGGGATTCTCGGCAAAACACGGATCGAGCAATGTATCCTGCACAATCAGGGGCTCGGGCTGCAGAATGGCGCAGGCGCAGAAACCGTCTGTTCTTCCGGTCTGGTTTGTGCCGAAGCCCACCTCGGATTTGAACCACTGCCGGTCCTTGTCGACCAGCGTGATGGTTGAAAACGGAGTGTCGCAGATGAAGCAGGCCAGCGCCGTCACATCGTCGTAACCCTGTTCCGGAGCCGTGTCGAGAATGGAATAGCTGTAGAGGGTCGCGAGGCGAGCCGAGTCGTCGTCGGGGATGGGCGCAGTAAACATCAGGAAGGTGTTCAAATCTTAGATCAACGAGTGGGGTCTGTTCAACAACTCCGGGCACGTAAATCGCTTGTATGGGCAAGGATGTGCGCACGATGAACAAAGTGTTGCTCCTGGGTCTGCTGGCGCGCGCCGCGTTGCCGGCGCAGACGGTTCCGCAGGCCACCGATCTGCCCAGCCACCCGTTCTTCATCAAGGCCACCTGGTACATTGGCGGCGCGGGCAACTGGGACTACCTCACCATGGATCCGCAGGCGGGCCGGCTTTACATTGCGCACGGCACGGCGATGCAGGCGGTGGACGTGGATTCCGGCGCGCTGGCAGGCGAGATTACCGGCCTGTATGAGGCGCGGCAGGTCGCCCTCGACGATACCGGCCAGTTCGGCTTTGTGAGCGACGGCAGCCGTGGCAAGGTTGTGGTGTTTGACCGCCAGAGCCTAAAAAAAACCGCCGAGATCGACACCGGCCCCAATCCCCGCTCGCTGGTTTACGATCCGGAAACCAGGCTGCTTTTCGTGGTCCGCGCCAACCCGCCAGTGGAGGCCAGCGCCGGGCACGACAGCCGCCGCCGGCCCGTTGCCGGGTCGCAAACGGCGGCTGCCGAGCCGGGCACACGCTCCTTCATCACCGTCATCGACACCAACTCCGACACCGCGATCGGCGAGATCGTGCTGCCCAGCCTGCTCGGCTTTGCGGTAGGTGACCGGAACGATCAGATCTATGTCGCCGCAACCGACCGCGATCAGGTGTATCGCTTCGACGCCCAGGCGGTGGCCGCGCTCTTGAGGCCGCAGACGTCGGCACAGTCAACGGAAAGCCCCGCCACGCCTGCGGCGACCTCCACCTCCGCGGCTGCCAAGCCCGCCGCGCCCTGGGTGTCGCTGGACTGGAGCGGCCGACAGCGCCCGCAGAGCGCTACCGAGGGCCACCTGACCACCTTCAACCTGGCTCCCGAATGCGCCGAACCCACCAGCCTGGCCGTTGACAGCGCGCATACCCGTCTGTTTGCCGCCTGCAACAACCGCAGGCTGCTGGTGCTCAACGCCGGCACCGGAGAAAAGGTAACGTCGCTGCCCATCGGGCCGGGAGTCGAGGCGGTGGGCTACGACAGCGAGCACGGATTGCTGTTTACCGCCAACGGCGGCGCCGAAGGCAGCCTCACCATCATCCGCCAGGATGTGACCGACTCCTACAACGTGATCCAGACGCTGCCCACGCGCCAGCGCGCCGGCACTCTGGCCGTCGATCCGGACAGCGGTGCGGTCTATCTTGTCACCGATTATCTGGGCGTGGACTTAAACCGCCCCGGCGGCATCGGCACGCTGGTGCAGACGCCGGTGAAGGGAAGTTTTCAGGTGCTGAAGGTGGCCAACTGAGCAGCAGGCCGCGACCCAATCGCGGGTCGTATCGCAGGCGCAATGCCTGCGGCGGTCCAGCGTCCGTTTGCGGCAACGTCATTTCGGCAACGTCATTCTATTGTTGCGCATCGTCCGGCCGGCTGTGCACGGGTAGTAGCCTGGAAGCGGTTATTTCTTCGGCTGCCCGGCCGGCTGTCCGTTCTGTTGCCCATTCTGTTGCCCGGCCGGCTGCTGGCCATTCTTGGTAATGTCCTGCCCGTCATAGATGATCGTCGAGGTGGACCCGAAGCGTTTGTAGTCGGTGTATTTCACCACATCGCGGATATGCACGTCCTGCGACATGTACCCATAGCCGCCGCTGAAGTGCAGAACGCCCTCGCCCTTGGTATACACCGGGAACCAGTAGTGGCCGTCGATCTGCTGCCGCCAGGTCATGAAGGGCGGATGCAGATCTTCCTGGCCGCGCTTGGTATCGTCGGGAACCATGCGGCCGTTGGTGACCACAATCTGCAGATCGGTGGCGTCGACCCAGATGCGTCCATCCAGATAGCGCTTGTGCTTCTCGATCGCCTTGGGACTCACGTCGAAGACGTAACAGTCAACCTCATCCACTCTCTGCTTGCCCACATACTTGACGTCGTACGCGGGCAGGTCGGCCGTGGTCAGCACAAACGGATATCCGTGCTGAATGTCCTGAAGATCGGACGGGGACATCATGACGCGGGTGAGGGTGCTGGCCGGAGCGAAGACCACTTTTTCGGTGCGCGTGCCGGTAGGATCGAAGATTACGTCGTCCACTTCATACCACTCGCCATCCACCTTGCCGTCATCGTCGATGGTCTGCACCCGCGCCTCGCGTCGATAGGTGTAGTGGTTCAGCGCCGCTTGAAACTCGGTTTCCTTGGCCGCAAACCGCTGGATGATCTGATCCACCGGAACGGAAGGCGGAGACAGATCCATGCGTCCAAAGCCGGCATCGAGCGGCATGGGGGTAAAGCTGTCGTTGCTCTGTGCGGCCTGTGCCCGGCGCGGCGAGTCCGCCACGCCCGCCAGCGCCAGCAGCAAAATGAGCGCCACCCCTCCGCGATTCCGCATTGTCCCTGCCTCCTTGGGTCCCGGCGCGCCCGCTGCACACTGCCGCCCCGCTGCAACTTTAGACGAATGGACGGCCGCCTGGGGTGATTTGCAGAATTTATACTGGCAGACCTTACCCCCGGCTTGCCGCTACACTCTTCTCAGGCGGTCCGGCAAAACCGGCTCCGCCGGAACATTATCTGGGCTCTTCAGGCATCCAACGGGTCATGTAGGATCAATTTCTGCAGATTCGCTGAATCGGACGGAAGGGGAACCCTGGCTCTCATGCCCGATTATTATCAGGTCCCGGCGTTGATTCTCACCGCGCTTCTGCTCCCGGCGTTCGGCTATCTCTATCTGCGCTATCGGGATGCGCGCACCCTGCTGTGGTTTCTGGGCTTTCTGTTCTCGCTGTGCGGCATGGTGAGCTTCTACGTGGCGGGCGGCTGGGGCATGTCCGTAAACCCGCACCGGTGGCTCCTGGCCACCGGCCAGGCTTCAGTGCAGATCAGCGCGGCGCTGTTTCTTGCCTCGCTTTCGCCTCTACGCTTTCGCCTGGGCAGGCTGCCGGTCTGGTACTTCGTCCCCTATGCGCTTCCGCTGGTGGTGGCCTCGGTGCTGTTTTATGGCGTCTTTGGCGGAGTTGAACCACCCCGGCCGCTGGATTTCATCTTTCACGCTCTCGGCGCGGTCTGCTTTATTACCGCCGTGTTCTGGTGCGCGCGCAAGCACATTCTGCCCAGGTGGCTGAGCCTGTATGGCTGCGTGATGATGGGCGGCCTGGTCTTCTGGGCGCTGTTCACGCTGGGAACCGGCTGGGCGCTGTCTTTTGTGGTTTGCGCCAACTTCCTGGTGACCGCGCTGCTCATGATCTTCGTATTCCGGCGCTTTTCGCCGGGGCTGCTGCTGAGCGTTACCGGGCTGCTGGCGTGGTCGCTTTACTTCTTTCAGGCCGTTCCCGCAGTGGCCGGTAACCCTTCCCTGGACATCGATCTGGTGCGCATCATCGTGATGGGCAAGGTGGTGGCCGCGCTGGGCATGATCGTGCTCATCCTTGAAGACGAGCTGGCCGTGAACAAGGCGGCCCGGGAGCGCGAACAACGCGCCCGCCGCGAGCTGGAAGCCTACTCCAAGCTCATGATCACCCGCCGCCGGGTGGACGAGTTCGACCGGCAGGGCAGCGAGATCTGCGAGATCGTGGTCGAGCACAGCCGTTTTTCCCAGGCGGCTCTGCTGCTGCACAGCTCCGGCCGCTACCGGCTGGCCGGGTCGGCCGGCCTGGATGGCGCCACCGCCAAGGCGCTTTCCGGCATGGCCGCGCGCATTCCGGCCACCGGTTTTCTGGCGGACGGCACGGCGCCATCGGCGGTAGAGCAGAGCCAGACGCTGCGACTGGACCTTACGCCCTGGCTGTGGCCCGGCGACGACCTCAAGCGCCTGCACTTTACCTCGACGCTCGCCGTGCCCATGACCAGCCGCTCCTCCATTGAGGGGGCTTTGCTGCTCTCCGGTCTGCGGCCCATTGCCGGCAAGCGCGCCGAGCCGGAGCCGCTCCGGGCCGACGACCTGCTGCCCATCGAGTTGCTGGTGGGCCGCCTGCAGGCCACCCGCAATCAGACCATGATGTTCGAGAAGCTCATTGACTCGGAGAAGTTCGCCCACCTGGGTCAACTGGCCGGCAATGTGAGCCAGCAGTTGAACAATCCGCTCACCGTGGTGCTGGGTTACGCGTCTCTGCTTGAAGAAACCGCATCTCTCGAGTCGCAGGACCGCAAGGCCATTGAAGCCATTCTCACTGAAGCCCGCCACATGCGCGGCACACTCGAGAGCCTGGCCCGCATCTCGCGGCCCTACGGCGACGAGCTGGCCGCGGTTTCAGTGGCCGAGCTGCTCAGCGACATGGGCGAGCTGCACCGCACCGAGTTTCTGCGCCGCTCCATCGAGTTCCGGCTCAGCATTGCGCCGGCGCTGCCGCGGGTGCTGTGCAGCGCGCAGCAGCTCCGCCAGGCGGTGCGCCACTGCCTGCAGTTCGCCATGGACGCGGTCGATACGCCCACCCCCAACCGCCATGCCGCGCGGGAACCCAAGACCATTCGCATGGAAGCCGCCAGCGAAGGCAACCTGGTGCAGATTCTCGTGGGCCACTCGGGGCTCGGATTTCCCAACCCCGAGCGGGCCTTCGATCCTTTTGCCTCGGCCAGCGCGGAAGGTGAAGCAGCCACCCTGGGCCTGAGCCTCTGCGCCACCATTTTGCGCGACAACAACGGCAGGGCGCTCGCCGTAAATCTCGAGCCGCACGGCGCGGCGATCATCCTCGAGCTTCGCTCCGCGTAATATCTCTTTTTCGCGACTCTTTTTATCCGTGACTCTTTTATTGTGGCCCTGTGCTTATTGGGGTCCTGTCCGCAGCGGCCATGCCGGATCGATCTTCCAGCTCACCACGCGGCCGTTCTGGGAGTACACTTCCGACCCGCCATAACCGAAGGTATTGGCGGAAATGTTTCTCGGGTCGGTGTCGCAAAGGTGTCACGCGGCTCCACAATCCGTAAAATGAAAGCTGGATGCCCTTCACCGAACAATACGATGTAGCCATTGTGGGCGCCGGCCACGCCGGATGCGAGGCGGCCATGGCGGCGGCGCGCATGGGCCTGAAGACCGCGCTGATCACCATGAACCTTGACCTGATCGCGCAGATGAGCTGCAATCCGGCCATCGGCGGCGTGGCCAAGGGACACCTGGTGCGCGAGGTCGACGCGCTGGGCGGCATTATGGGCGAGGTGGCGGACGCGGTCGGCATCCAGTTCCGGCTGCTTAACTCCTCGCGCGGCCCGGCTGTCTGGAGTCCGCGGGCGCAGTGCGACAAGCAGCTCTACCGCGTGAAGATGCGGGAGATGCTGGAGGCGCAGCCGGGATTGCACATTCGCCAGGCCGAAGTGGTGAACCTGGTTGTCGAAGAGGAAACGGGAAACAGTGGCCAGGGAACAGCACGGCGCGGCCGGGTTCTGGGATTGAAGCTGCGCGACGGGCGCAATCTGATGGCCGGCGCAACAATCATTACCACCGGCACGTTTTTGAACGGGTTGATTCACTGCGGCGAGGAGCAGTATCCGGCCGGGCGCAGCGGCGAGCCGGCCAGTGTGCTGCTGGGCGAGGCGTTGCGGGCGCTGGGGCTGAGAACCTGCCGCCTCAAGACCGGAACACCGCCGCGGCTGGACGGCCGCACCATCCACTGGGAACAGTTCGAGGAACAGCCCGGCGACGCCGATCCCACGCCTTTCAGCTTCAGGACGAAGAAGATCGCGCAGCCCCAGGTGAGCTGCCACATCGCCTTCACCACGCCGGAGACGCTGCGGCTCATCCGCGAGAACGTACACCGTTCGGCCATGTATTCGGGCCGCATCGAAGGCATCGGGCCGCGCTACTGCCCGTCCATCGAGGACAAGATCGTCAAGTTTCCTGACAAGACCCAGCACCAGTTCTTTCTGGAGCCCGAGGGCCTGAATACCCACGAAGTTTACGTGAACGGCATGTCCACATCGTTGCCCATGGAGGTGCAGTGGCAGATTGTTCATTCCATTCCAGGCCTGGAAGACGCGGAGATGCTGCGCCCCGGCTATGCCATCGAATATGACAGCGTGGATGCCACCGAGCTGGACCGCTCGCTGCGGGTCAAGGCCTTCACAGGCCTTTATCTGGCGGGACAAATCAACGGCACGTCGGGCTATGAAGAAGCCGCTTGCCAGGGCATCATGGCCGGCATCAATGCGGCGCTCTGGCTCAAAGGCCAGCCGCCCTTCACCATGGACCGCAGCGAGGGCTACACCGGCATCCTGATCGACGACCTCATCTCGAAGGGAACCAACGAGCCCTATCGCATGTTTACGTCGCGGGCCGAGTTCCGGCTGCACCTGCGCATCGACAACGCCGACCGCCGGCTGACGCCGCACGGCCGCCGGCTGGGCCTGATCGGCGACCAGGCCTGGACCGAATACGAGCAGAAGCAGGCGCGCATGGCCGCGCTTGCCCGCCTGCTGACCGGCGGCAAAGTCAGCCCGGAAAAGCTGGGGCGTGCCGGGCTTGCCGCTCTGACCGCGACCGCCGGACAGAGCTGGGCGCAACTGCTCAAGCGCCCTGAAGTCACCATCGAGCCGCTGCTGCGGGCCCTTCGCGATGAGCTGGCCACCGAGCCGCTGCTGGCGCACTGGCCTTCCACGATCGCGCCGGCATCCGCACCGCCGGTTGCGGCAGACTCCGCTGTGCCGGCCTCCGCACTCGAACGCACTGCGCTGCGCAACGAGGCCCGCGCCGTGGAGACCGAGATCAAGTTCGCCGGCTATCTCGACCAGCAGAAGCGGTCGATCGAGAAGCTCAAATCCGCCGAAGCGGTCGCGATTCCGGCGTGGCTGCAATACGGCGCCATCAGCGGCCTTTCGCGGGAGATGCAGGAAAAGCTCGAGCGCGTGCGCCCCGGCACGATTGGACAGGCGAGCCGCATTCCCGGCGTTACGCCGGCGGCGCTCAGCCTGGTGCACGTGTCGATAAGGCTTCAAGGCAAGCTGCAAGACAAGCTGCAAGACGAGCCGCAGGGCCACGCGCTGAATGCGAAGAGAGTGGCCGGCTAAGCCGCAGCCTGAAACAGCTCTTCCCGCAATGGGCCGCCATGTTCCGCGCAACGGGTCTTTCAGGCCTTTGTGCGCAGCCCCATCATGCGATTCGACTTTCCCGCGCACAACTTCCCTTCCCATCCGTGTGAATCGGCCTATAATGCGTGGCAGAGAAAATCCGGTCCATTTCGAGACGCCTTTTTTCTGACACCGCTGATTGGGGAGGTTGTCATGGCGAAATTGGTCCTGCTGCTTGTGGCGGGAACCCTTGTTGCTGTTGTTCCGGCTCGTGTTCAAGGCGTCCAGTCTCGCTCGTCTTCAGCGCACGCACACGCATCGCACACCGCGGCGTCGACACAGACACCGGCAAAGCCTCCGGCCGACCCTTTGGCGCGCGCAAAGGATATTTACAAGATCGACTGCGCCGTCTGTCACGGAGACAACGGCAACGGCAAAACCGATCTGGCCACCAGCATGACCCTCACGCTGGGCGACTGGACCGATCCGAAGACCCTGGCCGACAAGTCAGACGCCGACCTGTTCAAGATTATTCGCGACGGCAAAGACAAGATGCCGCCCGAAGCCCCGGACCGCGCCAAGGACGACGATGTGCGGAGCCTGGTGACTTATATCCGCTCCTTCTCCAAGTCGCAGACAGCTACCACCACTGCCGCTGCCGCCACTGCGCCGAAGTAGACCGTGGCCATCGTGCACCGTTGTCAGCGCAGCACGGTCATCACCGGGCAAGGCGCCTCCGCGATAATCTGAAATGCGCTGGAGCGGCGCGCTTCCAGCCACAGGTGCGATGTTTTGCGTACGCCCAGCACCAGCAGATCGGCGGAGAGCTCGCGGATATGGTGCAGTATCTGCTGATGCGCGTTGCCTACCTCCACAAATCCTTCAGGATGGACGATGCTATGAGCATGGTCCGGAGCGATCTCTTCAATGATCGCGCTGAACTGGCTGCGGATCGTCTGCATACGCTTTTCGTCTTCCACATCCTCGGGATGAATCACGTGGAGTACCTGCAGTTCCGCCTGCGAGGCACGCGCCAGTGACACTGCGTAGCCGGCCTCCCGGGCCGCGGCCGGTGACAGGCCGGTGGCATACAGAATGCGGCGAAAGGGCCTGTTGCCGGGTTCGAAAGGCGGCACATTGGGCCCTACCGTGATGGCGGGTACGGAGGCGCAGCGCAGAATGCCTTCCGCCACCGAGCCCACAAGTCCACGCTCGATGCGTCCCCGGCCTTCGGTGCCCAGCACCAGGAACGACGGCGCAAGCGTTCGCCCCAGCTCCGGCACCTTTTCGCGCGGATCGCCGTCAAGCAGCTTTGGTACTACGCATCGCGCGCCATCGCAGAATCGCTCGGTGGCGTCGCGAAGTGCGGCCTGCTGCTCCTTGCGCTGCTCGCTGCTCACCGCCGGTTTGCTTTCCGCCTCCACCTCCATGGCGGGCTGCGTAAGCTCGAACGCGTGGCAGATGAGCATGTCGGCGTCGAACTGGCGCGCCAGCAGTGCCGCGTAATGCCCGGCATTGGTGGAGCAGGGCGAGAAGTCGGTTGCAAAGATGACTGCGTTGAGCGAAAAGTGTGGAGAAACGTCGGCGGCGCCCATCAGGTCGCGGCCTCCTTCTTGTGGAAGCGCTTGTCTACCGTCCGCCGTCTGAGGACAGACGAATTCATGCTACTACGTAGCACGCATGCCGCAGCAGAACTGCCTGGGTGGGCCGCAGGTTTATGGGAGAGGCAAGAAAAAAGACGCCGAAATACGAAAACGCCAGGAACCTTGCGGTCCCTGGCGCCTCATATCTTGGTGATCTCGCAGATCGGTCGGCGTTGCGTCCCTCGGTCGGGCTCAGGATTGGGCTCCCGGCTTGCGCCGAACGCTCGCTCCTGCTCCTTTGCCAGCGGGCGATAGCCAGCTTGCGCCGATTATCGTATCCTCCAGCCGCGCTGGCTTCATAACTCCCGGATTGCTCCGGATGTTATGCGTCCAGTCGCCCCGTGTTTGTAACCTGCCGGATTGCTCCGGTAAGTTACATCCTCCAGTGCCACCCTTGGAGTAACTTCCGGATTGCTCCGGATGTTATCCTTCGGCTGCCCGGGATGACTTACTCGCGGCTCGCGCCACTTTCGGGTCACTCCGGCCATGCTTATCATGCGGCCCTCGGCTCGCGCCGTTTGCCACACTCTTCACATGGATTGGCGGCCAACCTTCGGCCTTCGCCAGACTTCGATCTCCAACTCGCCCGCCGCATAACTCCCGGCCTGCGCCGGACGCTATGGACTTTGGCATCGCCGGTAACCCAGCTTTCGGCTTGCGCCAATTGCTGTGTCGCTCCGGCTAAGCTGGCGACCAGCCCGTGACCTCAGCCTGATAATGCGTCCTTCGGCTTGCGCCGGAGACCTTCACTATCCTGCTTCCGTCCGGTTCTGAGTCCTTCGATTCAACCACCGGGCTGCTTCCAGCTTGCGCCGGACTCAGTATCCTGTGGTTCAACCGACGATCGAAATCCAGTTGATCGGAAACTTGTCTTCCTGCTTGCCCCGGTTTCCGCGTCTCCCGGCTTGCGCCGTTCCTCGTTTCTGCCGGTTATCCCGGTTCGGCTAACTCGCGGCTTGCGCCGTTTGTTAGTTTCCCCGGCCAGACTTTCAAATGAAACCTTCGGCTTGCGCCGTATGCGCCATATCTTGTCTGTCAGGCGGTCGGTTTTCGACATCTGCCGGTTGCTGCTTCATCCAGCTTGCACCGGATGATCAACTTCCAGCGTCCTTCGATGGCCGATCCTTCCAGATAAGTTTCCCGGCTAACTTTCAGCTTGCGCCTTCACTTAGCCGCTTGACTTACCCGTTCAACTTGCTCCCGATTACCTACGCGGTCATCAGTTGAATGAGACACTACGCCCGTTCAATCTGTGCATGCAAGTGCAAAAAGTCGATTAATTTGTGGATATCACCAGGATTGGTGCAACTGCGGATTCGAAGTGATTCCTTGCATTGAAAAGGGTGCACTTGTGCACTTCAAGAATCAACCGAGCGGCGCGAAAACGTGTCTCGGGACAGGTGAAAGTGCGCTCTTTGTGGGATGAAGCGGTTTTTCCTGTCGAACGCCTGTCCCACCGTTGTGACGATAAAACCGCGGCAATGTTCTTGAGACCTGGGAGCGCGAACCAGATCGTCGGAACAATTGTCGGGATCACGCCTTACGCAGGCACCACGCCCCTGGCCAGCATTGCCTTGATGCCGCGCAGCGCCTGGCGGGTCCGTTCCTCATTTTCGATCAGCGCGAAGCGGACATGGCCGTCGCCGTAGTCGCCGAAGCCGATGCCCGGTGATACGGCTACCTTGGCTTCGTTGAGCAGGAGCTTGGAAAACTCCAGCGATTTTAGCTCGCGGTAGGGCTCGGGGATGCGTGCCCACACGAACATAGTGGCGCGCGGGCTGGCGACCTGCCAACCGGCTTTGTTCAGGCCTTCCACCAGAACATTGCGGCGGCTGCGATAGGTTTCGCAGATCTCGTGGACGCACTCCTGCGGGCCCTCGAGCGCGGCAATGGACGCAACCTGGATGGGCGTGAAGGTGCCGTAGTCGAAGTAGCTCTTGAGGCGGCCGAGCGCGCTGACCAGCTTGGCATTGCCGACCATGAATCCGACCCGCCAGCCGGGCATGTTGTAGCTCTTGGACAGGGTGAAGAACTCGACGGCGACGTCTTTGGCGCCGGGAACTTCAAGCACGCTGGGCGGCTTGTAGCCGTCAAAGGCGATGTCGGCGTAAGCGATGTCGTGGATGAGATGAAAGCCATACTCGCGAGCCATTTCGACCAGACGGGCAAGAAACGGCAACTCGACGCACTCGGTGGTGGGGTTGGAGGGGAAGTTGACGATGAGCGCCTTGGGCCGCGGCGTCATGCGCGGGATCAACTGCTCCAGTTGCGCTAAAAACTGGTCCTGGTCGTGGACCGGCACGCTGACCACGTGCGCGCCCGCGATGACCGGACCGTAGATGTGGATGGGGTAGCTGGGGTTGGGCACAACCACCGTGTCCTGCGAGTCGAGGATGGCCAGGCAGAGGTGGGCGATGCCCTCCTTGGAGCCGATGGTGACGATGGCTTCCGTCTCGGGATCGAGGTCGACGTTGTAGCGCGTCTTGTACCACGCGCAGATGGACTTGCGCAGGCGCGGCAGGCCTTTTGAAACCGAATAGCGATGCGTGGCGGGCTTGAGCGCGGCCTCAACCATCTTGTCGACAATGTGCCGGGGCGTGGCGCCGTCGGGATTGCCCATGCCGAAATCGATGATGTCTTCGCCGCGGCGGCGCGCGGAAACCTTCATTTCGCCTGTGATGTTGAACACGTAAGGGGGCAGGCGCTGAATGCGGGAGAACTCGTCCATGATGACTCCAGTGTAAAGGCGTTGCAGGTCCAAAGACGAAAGTATAGGGGCGCGAGGACCCTGAACGGGAAACAGCAATTTGAGATTGAGTGGATGAGAGAAGTACAGTTCTAGGCGGCCGCAGCCGCCGCACGGGCCGCGCGCGCGCGGAAAGAGTGCGGGGTGGAAAAGACACGATGCTGGGCGGACTTTTGCACTGAAAAGATTATAGCGTGCCGGACAAAATGCGCGCCGGATGCATGCCGGGCCATGTGGGCCTGCGACGGTGCGGCCCAGCGCTTTCAGCCGGCTGGCGGGCTGGCGCCGCCGGAATGCCATTTGACATCCGATGTATTTCGATATATCTTAAGATATATCTTTGATAGATCGGAGAAGAACAACATGTTTGAACACTGGAAAGAAATGCACGAGGAAAGCGGCCGGCATGGTTGCCGCCATCGCTTCGGCCACGGAGGGTTTGGCGGCCATTGGGGAGGTTTCGAGCGCGGCTTTGGCGGCGGCTCGCGCGACCGTTTTTTTGACAATGGCAACCTGCGCCTGGTGATTCTGCAGCACATTGCGGAGAAGCCGAGCTACGGCTACGAGATCATAAAGGCCATTGAGGAGCGGCTGTCCGGGGCTTATGCGCCCAGTCCGGGGGTGGTGTATCCCACGCTGACGCTGCTCGAAGAGGAAGGCCTGGCCGTGGTGGCTTCCACCGAGGGCAACCGCAAGCTCTACGCGGCCACCGAGCAGGGCAAGGAATATCTGAAGGCCAACAAGGTGTCTCTGAAGGCGATCTTCGGGCGGATTGACGAGGCGGGCAAAGCCTTCGGCCGAGGGCGGTCTCCGCAGGTGAAGCGGGCGATCATGAATCTGAAATATGCACTCAGGATGCGGCTGAGCCGCGGCGACCTGAATGCCGAACAGGTAGGCAAAATTGCCGAGGCGATTGACGCGGCTGCGCGGGTGATCGACGAGGTTTAGCGAGGTACGCGAACATCATGTTGAGAGAAGTTGACCGTGCTCCGGATGAGCGGGTCTTGCTGGAGGCGCGGCAGGACAGTCTGCTGAAGCTGATCGGCGAGCTGCTCCAGAGCAATGAAGAGTTGCGGCAGAAGATAGAGCGGCTGGAGGCCGAAAGCATCGGCGCCGCGCTCATCGCCGATTGAGGTTTGCGCTATCCCGTCCTTTCCGCAAGAAGCGCGGGCAACAAGCGCGGATCGGAAGTGCGGACCAGAGGCGCGGAAAGGACGGGATGTGCGGATTTTTACCGGGCGCTTACATTAACGTGCGCTCTCAATCGTTCCTGCGCATCCGCTCAACAGGCCCACGCCGATGGCACACACCGCAAGGGCGAGCAGCAACAGCTTCGGCGACCTGTCGACGGTTGTGGCTCAACGCGGGTCGACGAGGCTCATTGCAATCATTCCGAGTGCGGTGATGCTGGGCAGGAAAAAGTACTCCCCGCCGCGAAGCTCTACGAAATTGGGCAGGCTGGTGCAGAAAAAGGGCGGATTGGCGCGGCTGGCGTCGCCCTGGATGGCGTACTTTTCACCCTCCGAATGACTGCCCATCAACAAGTCTTTTTCATTGCCGAGATGCGCATCGTTTCCATAGGCGATCCACTGTTGTTGCACAAATTCGAATTGGCGCGAGATGCTCGCATTCAGCGCCATGAAGATGACGCCTCGGTCGATCGCGTCGAGCTCTGACGGATCTTGCTCGGCGGCCGCATTGTCTTCGAGTGAAAAAGGACCGTACGGCAGGCCGCGGCGCGTGATGCGGCGGCGGTTGATGAGACGGCCTTGGAAACCGAAGGCGTCCCGCGGGTTGACGCGGCGGATATGCGCGCCGATGGGGCAGCGCGTGCCGTCGGCATCGTTGCCGTAGGTGAAGTTGGTGCTCTGGCTGGGATCCTGCGTCATGGCGGGGTCTGGGTGGTCGGGAGATCGTTCGACGGGTGTGCCATCTCTCCAGCGACCGATAAACTTGGATGCCAGTTTCTCTCGCGCGTACGCATCTCCAGCGCCATAGCGCGCGCCCCACTTATCCAGGAAGTGGCGGAATGTGCCGACATTCTGATGCAGTTTCCGGTAGACCATGAATGTTCCGTTGCTGGCCAGAAGATGCGGTATGGGCGCGACCGGCAGTTCACCGGCTTCGTCGGCATAGCCGAGCAGCAACTCGCCGGTTGCAAGCGGCGCCCATGTGCCGTCGGACATCAATTTGCCCTGCCCAGGCTGGGTGCTGCGGCAGACCCCGAGATAGTCCGGGTTGCCGAAGCCGTCCGTGTAGCCAAAGTGTTCCTTGGCTGTGACCTTCCCTTCCATGACGATTGCTGCCGCATCCTGGCTGTGGAGCAGGCGCGCGCCGCCGGTTTCCGCCATGAGCGACTGCATCTCGGCGCTGCGGGCGTCGAGCGCTTCGGTCGACAAGGCATGGATGCCGAGCCATGCGTGTACGTGGCCCTGGCGCCAGACCTGGTCCCAGTTATCGGCGGAATTGACTCCCGTATCGCCCAGAATGCCACCGCGTTTTTGCATCCCCTGCTGAAACTCGACGGGAAAACTGATGAGGGTAGCGATGGGTAAATCGAGGCGGACGAGCCCCTGGTGAGTGAAGGCGATATTGACCGTGCTCTGCGGCTTGCCCTGATCCCAGAGCTGGCCGGTGGTGACGACCGGGAGCAGCCGGCGGATGAGCTCGCAGGCGCGACGCCCATCTTCGAAATGAAGGAAGCAATAACGGGCGTACGGCATGTTGTAGCCGCGCAGCACAAAGCCCTGAATGTCGGTCGCATTCAGCTTACTCATTTCGACCACCCGTTTTGACATTGCGATGTGGCCGCATGGCGCCGGGCGCAGGCGGCGGAGCAGCCTTGAGTATCTTGATGAATTCGATGAACTCGCGCTGAGTTTGCGCCGCATCCACTCCCTGGTGAGTGACGACGAAATCGGCGACGGCGCGCTGCGCCTGCAGGGCTACGAGCGTATCGGTCACGCTCTTGTCGTTCACGGCGGTAAAGAAGAAGGTCGTCTCAAGCTGGCAGGCCTTCATGTATCGCAGAAAGGCAGGCAGATCGCTGGCGCCGGGATAGCCGGTGCAATGACTCCAGATGGCGTCGAGGTGCTGCGGAATCTTATTCGCCAGGCCGGCAAGGTATGTATCCAGATCGCCGTCGCAATTCGATTCGAAGACGAGGTATTTGGATTGGAGGTGCTCCTCGCACGCAGGCATGCCGACGTAGATCACGTCATCCATCACCACCAGTCGCGCCAGGTGTGTGCCCGGCGCAATGGCAAAAGGGCTGTCTGCGCCCGTGGGCAGGGCCGCCAGATACTTGCGGATCTGCAGGTCGTGCGATGGCACGGCGCGCTCATCGTTGAGGATGGGTGAGAGCAGCGTCAAGCCGTAGACGCTACCGCTCTGGTTGGGCATCGGTCAGTTCCTCGTAATATGTCAAAAGACAGCCGGAGCTTCGCCGGTATCGCTCAGATGCGACTGCACCGCGATGACAAATCGCAGATAGGCCTCGCGGAACTCTTCGGGGGTGCGGTTTTCGACCCCGTTGCTGAGAGCGTCGAGCGCATTCTGCACAATGTGAGCAGACTTCACATCATTCGCCGAAGCCTGCGGATAGGCGGTGTAATAGTAGTCGGTGTCGAACTGCACGCGGGCGATGTATTCCTTGAACGGAGTTACCGGGACCGAGCCGGGGAATTTCTCACTCCAGCGCCAAACCAGATTCAGACCACTGCTCAGTACGGCCGAGAAGGCATCGATATATTGGTTCCAGGTGCCGTTGAAATTGCTGAAGAAGAGCAGGTAGTCGTACTTCAAGGCCTCTCGCCGCTGGGTCTGAGCGAGATACGGAAAACGATGCCGCGGAATAATGACCCAGCGCGCAAAATGAATGAATGAAAGATTGACGAGGTCGGACTGCATCGGCTTGATATGCCCTAAGGCGAAGAAGAACGCGCGCAGAATCCAGGTCTTCCACGGCCGCATGGGGGTAATGGCGTTCATCGCGTAGACCTTGCCGTTAATGTTGCTCATCCTGCTCCCGTGCAACCATGAGGGCGCCGCGTCACCGCGGAGTCACTGAATTGTGCCAGAGAAAGCTATGATTTGCACAGAAAAAAATCGGATCCAGCCCCTTCTGCATTGGCCAGATCGATGCCAGAGAACGTGGCTTGCCGCTTGTCGGGATTTCTCCCGGACATCTGACGCGATGCCGCGTATCGTTGCCAATTCGGCGGTTCACATACAGCTTGAGGCCCATCGCCGCAGCGCAAGGCGAGAACAGGACTGAGGTGCTGCTGGAGTTCATCCGGAACTACATAGACAAGCACTCTCAATCCATTTCCAAGCCGAAGGGCAGGCGCGCATGAAGCGCGCCTGCCCTCTATCTCCGCGACTCAATCCGAGAGAACATCGTCGCCGCGTAATGACAACTCGCGCGGGCTGCCTATGGCACTGACGCCGGATCTTTCTTCGCTGCCCGCCGCTCGGCCAGTGGACGGATCGCCGCCAGAAACCCGGCTTCCGTGTAAGCCCGCTCCGCTTCCAGCCCCGCCGGCGTGGGCGCCATTGGATACACAATGTCCGCGCCGCCCGCGTCCGGCCTGAGCCACAGCGCCATCACGCCGATGGCCGCGAACCGCAGCACCCGCGCCTCGTAACTGGCCGCGGCCACGGCGCTCAGTGCGCCGGCCTTCGCGATGGCCTGCGCGGTGGCTTCAACATACGGCCCGTAGTTGATGTTGGCCAGCAGCTTGGCCGCGCCGCTCGCGTCTACATGAACTTCGGCCCCGGCCACATGCCTGCCGCCGCTGCTCACCAGGTAGCGAAAGCCCGTCTCGGTTGCGGAAGCCAGCCCTGCGCCGCCGGCGATCTGGTCGGCGCGCAGGTCATACACGCGATGCGGAGCGGAAAGCTCGAGTCCGCTGAGGTCCGCCGCGCGGCCCGTCAGTGCGCTGGGCCGCGATGCCGCTTTTTCCAGCCCCGCGCGCACCAGTTCGGTGCCGTTCGCCGGCTCTTGTGCGTAATGAATTGCCATGGTCCTCTCCTTGCTCGCGCGTTACTTGGTAAAGTACGACTCGTACCACGAAGCGCCGCCGTTATAGCTGCCGGGGAACGAATTGAAATCCTGCGTCGACGGCCCATACCACGGGTCCTGGATATCGAGGGTCGGATTCGCGGTGTCACGGTTGTCGTAGCCGTCGGTCACCGGATTGTGTCCGCCGCCGCCGTTCCACTGGATGTTGATCGAAACCGGGCATCCGTTTTCGAGCTCGTTCATCACTGTCTGCAGCGTGGGCTTGTTCATCGCCGTGGACAGCAGATGGCCGGTCGTTGTCAGCGCCTGGTCCGGATACCCCGACTGATTACACTCATTGCTGCTCCCGTCGATGCAGCAGGTCGTCTGGTGAAAGTCGGTATTCACCAGCGAGCACTGCGTCCATGGCGCCGCCGGGTTGTAATAGAGCGTAATACTCACCGTCGAGGCCGACCAGCACCACTCCGTCTCAAGCTGATGCTGCTCGCTCAGCCCCAGGTATACCACTGGCGAAACCAGGATGCCGCCCAGCGACGACCATGCCGACCAGGGACCGGCGTGCGGATTATCCTGCCAGATGTGCCACAACGCATTGTCCGTGCCGCGTGCGAACACCTCGATGCGCCCGTCCGAGTTGATCGGTGCCGCAGGATCGCTGGTAATCACGCCGCCCAGCGACGACCACCCCGACCACGGACCAGCATGCGGATTCTCCTGCCAGATGTGCCACAATGCGCTATCCGTGCCGCGCGCAAACACCTCGATGCGCCCGTCGGTATTCACCGCCGCATAGGGCTCGCTGCTGATGGCGCCGCCCAGAGACGACCACGCCGACCACGGTGCCGCATCCGGATTGTCCTGCCAGATGTGCCACAACGCATAATCGGTGCCGCGCGCAAACACCTCCAGCCGCCCATCGGTGTTCTCCGCCACGCTCGGCGTGCTGGTAATCACGCCGCCCAGAGACGACCACGCCGACCACGGACCGGCGTCCGGATTCTCCTGCCAGATGTGCCACAACGCGTTGTCCGTGCCGCGCGCAAATACTTCGATGCGCCCATCGGAGTTCACCTGCACAGCCGCATCGCTGGTGATCGCACCGCCCAGCGATGACCACGCCGACCATGGGCCCGCATGCGGATTCTCCTGCCAGATGTGCCACAACGCATTGTCCGTGCCGCGCGCAAATACCTCGATGCGTCCATCGGAGTTCACCGCCACCGTGGGGTCGCTGGTGATCGAGCCGCCCAGCGAGCTCCACGTGGACCACGGACCGGCATGCGGCGCCGTCTGCCAGATGTGCCAAAGTGCCCCGTCTGTGCCGCGCGCAAACACTTCAATGCGTCCGTCGGAGTTCACCGCCGCCGCCGGCTCGCTGGTTACCACCCCGCCCAGCGACGACCACGCCGACCATGGGCCGGCATGCGGATTCTCTTCCCAGATATGCCACAGCGCGTGGTCGGTTCCGATTCCAAAAATCTCCAGACGTC
The DNA here is from genome assembly GCA_036267475.1 of Occallatibacter sp. Lineage (GTDB taxonomy): Bacteria > Acidobacteriota > Terriglobia > Terriglobales > Acidobacteriaceae > Telmatobacter. The sequence continues at coordinate 8,107 of DATAVZ010000036.1, read as the reverse complement.
CGTCTGAATTGAGCGCGGCCGAGGCCGCTCCGCTCAGCGCCACTTGAGGTGTCGATGCCATCTTCTCTCCTTGCCGCAATGCCCTTTGCAAGCTACTGCAATAGTAGGAATTCGCGCGCGAACGTTTCACCCTCCACAGAGTTCTGCGCAATCGAAAGCGATGAAGGGCGCACCTATCCTGGCCCCGCCCATGCGGATAAGTCAAATCAATTGTTCTGTAGTTTTCTGAAAAGCCGCCCGCGTTCACTTACTTGCCGCGAGAGATAACTCCGCTAAGTCAAGAAAGAATTTTCCAACTTACATTGTGTTATTTACTTGTTACATGCAGTTACAGCTTGCGCAGCCGCTCGCAGGCCTCGTCCAGCTCCGCATCCTTCTTGGCAAAGCAGAACCGCAGCAGATCCTCGCCGCGGCCGGGACGGAAGAATGCCGAGCCGGCCACCGCGGCCACGCCCGTGGCAGCCAGCAGGTACCGAGCCCGCTCGGCAGCGGTTTTGCCGGGCAGTCGCGCAGCGCGGGCCAGCACATAATACGCTCCGGGAGGAATCGACGGCTCCATGCCCGCCGCCTTCAGCGCGTTCACAATCCGCTCCCGCTTGGACTGGTGATCGGCCGCGATCCGCGTGTAGAAATCCGGCCCGAGCTGCTCCAGCCCCGCAGCCGCAGCCACCTGCAGCGGCGCCGGCGCGCACACATACGTCAGGTCGTGGAAGTGCCCCATCGCCGGCATCCAGCGCGCGTCGGCCACGGCATAGCCGATGCGCCAGCCGGTAATTGAAAACGTCTTGCTGAATCCCGAAATCACGATGGTGCGCTCGCGCATGCCGGGCAGCGTGGCCGGGCAGATGTGCCGCGCGCCGTCGTAGACAAAGTACTCGTAGATCTCGTCGGTAATCAGAAACAGGTCGTGCTGCCGGCAGACCGCGGCCACCTCTTCGAGCTCGGGCATGGTAAAAATCTTGCCACTCGGGTTGGCCGGCGTGTTCAGCAGAATGGCGCGCGTGCGGGGCGTAATCGCCGCACGCAGCGCGCCCGCGTCGAGCTGCCAGTCCGGCTCCGCCAGCCCCACAACCACCGGGTTCACGCGCATTGAGTTGAGCGTGTTCACGTGGTAGCCGTAAAACGGCTCGAACACAATCACCTCGTCGCCCGGATTCAAGAGCGCCATGGCCGCGGCGTGATAACCCGCCGTCGCGCCCGAGGCCACCAGCACTTCGCGCTCCGCATCGTAGCCCATGCCGTAGTCGCGCAGTTGCTTGGCTGCAATCGCCTCGCGCAGCCGCGCAATGCCGTCGCAACGCGTGTAGATATTCTGCCCCTCGCGGATGGCGCGGATGGCCGCTTCCTCAATCACCTTCGGCACCGGCGTATCGCACACGCCCTGGGCAAGGTTGATGCCGCCCATGCGATCGCACTCAGTCGTCATGGCGCGAATCTCGGACTGGAAGGTTTCGGGGGCGAGCTCGCTCAAGCTCAGGCGGGATGCGGTTGCGGTGACTGACATGTTGGGCACCAGGAAATCCTTGGACTTTATCTTACAATCGGCGCAGCCGACGCCCGCAATTTTCAAGCTTTGCGGACCAGCCGGTGGGACGCCGCGGCTCCGGGCCAGGATTCAGACAAAGCTTCGCCCCTCGCCGAGGGTAGCGGCGCGAGGCGTTTTCTTCAATTTTCAGGATCTGCAAAAGCGGGCGCCATGGGCTCCATGGGCTCCATGCCCGGCGCCCACAGGCGGGAACACTATCCCAGCGTGCTGCTGATGTTCGAAAAGACGGTGTTGATGGCCGAGGCCACGTGCTTCATACCGGTCACCGCGGCCAGCGCCACCATGGTAATCAGCAGGGCATACTCCACCAGGTCCTGGCCTTCTTCATGCGCGGCGAGGTTGCGAATCTTCCAGTACAGGTTGACGAGGGTTGTTTTCAAGGTGATCTCTCCGGTTTTCGAGCGTCATCTTCAACGCTTCGTGGTCACAGATACAAGTATCCGCGGGATCCACGGCACCGGCTATCCCATGAACGTGTAAGTTGTGTGAACCTCAGTGGTTACACCGGTGTAGCCGACGGGTCTTTATCGTCCTGGAAATCGATTTGAACAGGATGAGATCGACCCTCTTCGAGGTGGCTACAAGCCGCCTTTGCCCAGCAGAATGCCGATTCCGTAGGTCACCGCGCCTTCAATCGCGCCCACCACCGTCATCTCCAGTCCAGAAGACCACCACGAGCGCACTGTAACCAGGCTCTTGGCCGCGCCCACCGCAAAGTGCGCCGCCAGCGACACCACGGCAGCCGCAATCACCGCCGGCACGCCCTGCATAAAGAAGAACGGAATCACCGGAATAATGGCGCCCACAGCCGTCGACAGCGCTCCAGAGCTGGCTGAAACCAGAGGATTCGAGAGCGCTTCTTCCGACGAGCCAAGCCGCTCGCTCGACAGCGCGCGCAGCAACTGTTCCGGATCGCTGGCAATGTGGTTCACCATGTGGATGGCGTCTTCCTCAGGCAGTCCCTTTACCTGGTAGTAGAGCGAGAGCAGCTCGCGGGCCTCGGGTCCGTTCATGCGGATGGCCTCGCGCTCCCGCTCCACTTCGGCGATATAAATCTCGCGCTCGCTCTTGGCCGCCAGATACGCTCCCGAGCCCATCGAAAGCGCGGATGCGATCATGCCCGAGAGCCCCGCCAGCAGCACATAGTGGCTGGTCTGGGCCGGGTCGCCCAGCGTGGCGCCGGATACACCCGAGACGATGCCGAAGATGGCTCCAAGGCCGTCATTCACGCCATAAATCGCATCGCCCACCCACGCGCCCGGCTGCTTGCGGCCCTGGCTGCGCTTGGCCAGCAGCTCCGCCAGCACTGCCCTGGGGTCAATCCGGTGCGCTCCGGCTGGCGCGGAGTAGTGGCCGCGCAGCAGCGATCCCAGCTCGCGATAGTGCTCTTTCTCATCCTCGATTACATGTTCGAGAATGGCCATCGAGCCCTCGTCGCCCAACGCCGTCAGTTGTTCGCCGTAGCGCGCAATGTCGCGGCTCTCCTCGATCTCCAGCCGCCGCAGCGCCATGCGGATGCCGCCGGCCCGGCTGGCCAGCGAATCGGCATCGCCCCCCGGACTGCCGCCATAGACCGGCTCGGCCCCGCCCAGATCCACGATCCGCTGCGCCCACAACGTCGCGTGCTCCATCTCCGCCTGCGCCAAGTGACGCAGCACCTGCGCGCGCACTGGATCGGTATCGCGGTCGGCCAGTGTTCTATAGGTGTGGTAGCCGCCTGTTTCGGCCTGCCAGTTGGCCTCCAGCGCCGCAAGAATTTTCTGTGTGCGCGCGCCTCCCGGCATTGCGATCGGCATCGTGGATTCCCTCGCTTTCCCATGAGCATAGCCCAAGCCGCCGCAACCCGCTAAAGTTCCGCGCCGGCCCTCCCCGTTCTCTTTTCATCCCATGGGTCCGACCTATAGTGTTGAGTGCGTCGGGAAGGCCGGTTTTTTCCGCATGGTAACGATAGACACGCGCGGCGCGCATGGCTTTTACGCATCACCACAATGAGGTTCTATGGCAGCCGAGTCCAAACCCTCCGGGGCGCTCACGTCACCCGGATTCGTTGTTCCCTTCATCACCGTAACGGCGCTGTTCTTCGTCTTCGGATTCATCACCAACCTGAACATGGCCCTGGTGCCGCACCTGCGCTCCATCTTCAACCTGCCCTATGGACTGGCCATGCTGGCCGAGTCGGCCTTCTTTCTGGCTTTCTTCGTCTTCTCCTCGCCCGCTTCCAAACTGATTGAGATGATCGGCTACAAGCACACCATGGTGGTCTCGCTGTTCATCCAGGTTGTGGGCTGCCTGCTGTTTGTTCCCGCGGCCAAACTGGTCAGCTTTCCGCTGTTTCTCACGGCGGTATTCGTCGTAGGCGCGGGCATCACCGCTCTGCAGACATCGGCCAATCCCTACGTTGCCATTCTTGGTCCCGAGCACAGCGCCCCGGTGCGCCTTACCCTGGCCCAGGCGCTCAACTCGCTTGGCGGCAGCCTGGCTCCACTGGTGGCCGGCGCATTCATTCTCGCCGACCCCGCCAAGATCGAAACCCGGGCAGCCATCGCCAACACCGTGCGGGGACCCTACATCGCCATCGCCGCCGCCCTGCTGGTTCTCGGCCTCGCGGTGGCCTTCTCGCATCTGCCCCCGGTCACCGCCACCCAGGAGTTCCGCCCCGGCAAAGGCGACGACCTGCTGGTAAGCCGCAGCATCTGGAGCTACCGCCATACGGTGCTGGCCGCGGTGGGCATCTTCTTCTACGTCGGCGTTGAAGTCGGCCTCGCCTCGATCGCCGTGAACTACTTCCACCAGCAGGGCATGAGCTCGCTCAAAACCGCGTCTTTCCTGGTTTCGCTCTACTGGTTCGGCGCGCTCATCGGCCGCCTGCTCGGCTCCTGGATTCTCACCAAAGTTGAGTCCGGCAAGCTGCTCGGAATCTTCGGAGTCTTCGGCGCCATCCTCATCACCGCATCCATGCTCAGCTCCGGCAACGTCGCCATCTGGACACTGGTTCTGTGCGGCTTCTTCAACTCCATCATGTTCCCCAACATCTTCACCCTGGGCATCGCGGGCCTGGGGCACATGACGAGCAAAGGCTCCGGCCTGATCATGACCGCCATCGTAGGCGGCTCCATCATCCCCTGGCTGCTCGGCGCCGTGGCTGACCGCGTCGGCATCCAGCACGCCTTTGTCATTCCCATGGTCTGCTACGTCTACATCGCCTGGTTCGGCCTGTGGGGATCGAAGCCGACCAGGGCGATCGCGGTGTAAGAGCAGTGGTCAGTGAGCAGTCGACAGGGAACAGCGGTCAGGGGCCAGTGAGGAAAGAGCCGCTCGGCAGCATCGACACCCTAAAGACTCGAACCGAAAACGCCGTAGCCCGCGAAGCCCGTTCAATCCCGCTCGACGTTTACCGCGGCCTCTACCTCGGCCCACTCCGCAGCGCTCAGCTTCAGTTGCGCAGCGTCCACGTTCTCTTCCAGGTGCGCAATCTTCGCCGTGCCCGGAATCGGCAGCATCACCGGTGAGCGCTGCAGCAGCCACGCCAGCGAAAGCTGAGCCGCTAAAACTCCGTGCCGCGCGGCCAGCGCCGCCAGCGATTCCACACCCGGCTGCCCGGCCTTGAGCAGCTTGCCACCCGCAATGGGATACCACGGCAAAAATCCGATGCCCCGCCGCTCGCAGTACTTCAGCGTCTGCTCGTGCTTGCGCTCCGCCAGGCTGTACTTGTTCTGGATGGTCGCAATCGGCACGATCGTTTCCGCCTCTTCAATCTCCGCCGGCGTCACTTCGCTTAATCCAATGTGCCGGATTTTGCCCTGCTCCTGCATGCGTTTCAGCGCGCCCAGGCTCTCTTCGAGCGGCGTGCGCGGATCGATGCGGTGCAGTTGATACAGATCGATGCGCTCCAGCTTGAGCCGTCGCAGGCTCATCTCGACACATTGAATCAGATAGCCCGCGCGGCCCACATATTCGGTCTTGGCCGGCCCCTGGCGTGTAATGCCGCCCTTGGTGGCGATCACCACACCCGGCGCATACGGCGCCAGCGCCTCGCCAATCAGCCGTTCGGCAATCTCCGGCCCATAGGCATCGGCCGTGTCGATCAGCGTAATACCCAGCTCCACGGTCCGCCGCAGCACGCGGCGCATCTGCTCGGGGTCGGCCGGCTCGCCCCACGCGCCGTCGCCCACTAGGCGCATGGTTCCATAGCCAAGACGATGCACCGGCAGATCGCCGCCAATTTTGAAGCTTCCGCCCAGCCCTGCGCTCAAAGCATCCATAATGCCCATCCATACGGTCCATTCATACTGTCTTCGATGCTATCCGGTGCCATCCGCGCCCCATCTATATGGGACGATAAGGTCACAATGCGGCAAGGCGCGTGGGAACAACCCGGTGCCACATCGCGTACTATTCTGGCAGAACTGGAAGGAGCAGCAGCCATGACCAGCGCGGTGTATCCCAATCCAGAGGCGATCTTCTACCAGCAATATGAGGTGGTGCGCCGCGACGAGATCGTCGGTGTTCTTCTGGCCCTGTTTCTCGGCACCTTCGGCATCCACCACTTCTATCTGCGCCGCACCGGCCTGGGCATACTCTACTGCTTCTTCTTCTGGTCCGGCATTCCCGCCATCCTGGGCTTTTTCGAGTGCTTCTTCATGCCTGGCCGGGTGCGCGAGTTCAACGCCATCCAGGCGGCGGGCATCTCGGCCGCGCTGGGCATCCCGGTTCCCGGCTGGGGTCTGCCCGTACGGCCCTATGGACAACCATTCGCTCAGCCGTTCACCCCACCGTTCACACCACCATTCAGTGGACCGGCGAACGCGCCCTCCGCAGCCGCACCGGAGTTCGGCATGCAAACTGGAACGCAATCGGGCGCGCTGCTGGCCTGCCCGCGCTGCCAGCGCGTCAACCCGCCCGGCGCCAAGTTCTGCTCCGCCTGCGGCGCGGCGCTTTAGAGCACAATCAGAGTTCCTCTTTCATCCATCTGTGGATCGCGAAGATCGGGCAGGGCGCAGTAGTGTCTCAGTTTGAAGGGTACGGGGGCTTTGCACAAAAAACCTCGAATCCGATCGCCTTTTTGTGCGGGATGGGGAGTTTTTGTGCATGATGCAGAGTCTACTTCGATAGGAACCTCGGGTAGGAATTCAATGATACAAGTCCCGAGCCGAGTGACCGCTATACTCGACTTCCCATTCCCTAATACCATGATCGGCAGAGGGGAAGAAAATGGCAAAGTGCAGTATCACCGATTGCACAAGAAAGGCCAGTGCTAGCTTCGAGGAATCGAATATAAATATGTCGGTTATCTACTGGTGTGAAACACGCGAGTCTGATTTGAAGCCCGGCTGCACTTGGAAAGATGGCCGGATGCTGACATTCGAAGAAGTAAACGAGGGCTAGGGGAAGATGGGGTCTGTGAGCTTTACACTGGGGCAGCTTGTTGCACTGTGGGGTGGTTCGTCTGTAGTGGTCGTGGGCGTTAGCAGTTGGCTAAGCCAACTTATTAGTGAGCGAATCGTATCCAAATGGCGGAGAGATGAGCAAACTACGATAGAAATTCTCCGTAGCGCTCTTGCGCGAGATAAACTCCTTCTCGAAAGCGCTACTAAAGGATTTCAAACAGGGCAGGACGCAGGTCAGCCAAAGCGGCTCGCGGCGATAGAAAAGTTATGGATTGAGGTCCTCCGCCTAAGAGAGGAGTTTTCTCAAGCGGTGTTTTTCTGTAGCTTAATCTTGCCTGATGAATACGATTCTATACTCAGAGATCGAAAAGACTTAGTCGCCCAAATTGCCGAGTTTAATGTGCAGTCAATAGCCGAAAAATTGCAGCGGAACATCGAACTTGAAAGTGAGCGACCATTCTTCGGAGAAACACTCTGGTTACAGTTCTTCATCTACCGGGCATTCCTGTGCCGATTGGCATTAGTCCTTTCCGGAGGCGTTCAAAAGGGCCGGTTAACCGACTGGCGACAGGATAAAGGCATTCGACAAATCCTTGGTAATGTCTTGTCTTCGGAGACTACAAGTTTATACCTAGAGCAAGTACCATTCACCGTAGCGATCAATCAAACCGTAAGCGCACTAGAATCGTCGATGTTGAAGGAAATCAGTCTGATCGTCTCAGGACGGTTGTCGTCCTTTGAGAGTTTTGAAAATGCAAAGGACCTGCGGAATAAGATTGCCTCACTTGATTCGCCGCTCGGCGATTCGATAAACCCCAACTTCAGATAAACCATCGATTCTTGGCTGCTCTTAGTGCTGGTGGGCGTTCTTGTGCAGACTCCAGGGGTTTTGTGCAAGAGACCCCTCTTGTGCAAAGCCGAGTACGGACCCCTGAGGGAATGTATCTTTCAAACTGAGACACTACCCAAGGCGCCATTTTCTTAGAACCTGTCCAGGAACTCTGAGGAGATGTCGAACGTGGACAAAAAATCGTCCCTCAGGGGCTAAACAGGCTGCGGAAAAACTCGTGTATCTGGGTTCAGTATTGCTTTCGGTAAAGATTTTCGCGAGTTGAGCCTGTTTTTTGGTTCGATTTCTGTTGTTATTTTTGCCTCCGGAAGCCGTTTTACCGGC